>CAZEUD010000008.1:0-55722 GCA_964515455.1 uncultured Sangeribacter sp. | reverse complement strand
AATTAGTAATATTTAAAAAATTGCATTATTTTTGCTAACGATTACATAGATATAAATTGATAACTGCTTAAAAAGGGCAAATGCGCCTACAAAAATAGTTGGGAAACTACAGGCGGATTGCTCAATGGTAAACGGCAGCTGATTCGTGAGGAGAGGTTGCCGGACTCTTCCGGATTGATGGAATTTTGAAAGTAGGCAAGATTATCCAATAATATCTGGAAGAGAATTTTTAAATTTTGGTTATAAGGAGGTTGGCGCTTTTGTGAAAAAGCGTCATTTTTCCTCCCTATCCCACTTTTCGTAGCAAATCTTTTTGGGATCCCATTTATCCTTGGGAAGTGGATTCTCTGCCGGATAACCAACAGGTATAACATTCAGAGGCATTATATCTCCTGATATATCAAGCATTTCCTTAAGTTTTTCAACTCTGTCTTCCTTGGGATATATGCCACACCATACTGCACCGAGCCCCATGGCATGAGCTGCAAGCAGAAGATTTTCCGTAGCTGCAGAGGCATCCTGCACCCAATAATCTGAACTCACATCACCACATACTACGATTGCCAGCGGTGCCTTTTCTGCCATCTTCATAGTATGGAAATTTTCAGAGACAGCCTGAAGGGTTTTCTTATCCTTAATAACAATAAATCTCCATGGCTGCTGGTTGCGCGCCGAAGGAGCTGCCATTGCAGCCTTCAGCAATTGTTCTATTGTGTCATCCGACACAGTCTTATCCGTATAATCACGAATACTTGTACGGGTAACGATATTATCCATGGCGGAAACCTCGGATGTTTCTGTTGCTTCTGTTGCAGACTCTTTGTTTCCTGCATGATCAGTAACAAGTCTTATTGACAGAAGCACCACTGCCACAGCCAACAATACATTAATCAAATACGCAGTTTTCATATTAATTTAAATTTAATTTCAAGTTATCAATCAGCACACAATGTTCCTTTACGTAGTTGGAAATCAGTTGTCGCGGTCGAGGAAGAAGACGGGGATATTGGCAAGGAAGATGTCCGGCGATTCGAGTAGTCTGCGGGACTTTATCAGCGTTGAGAGTCTGACATCACCTATTATATAATTACCTCTGTCGGAAGTGTACATCTCCCTTACACGTTCAAATTCCAATTGTGATGGTATATCCGTAGTCTCAAAATAGACGTATACCTTCAGTGTAACATCCGTAGTATAGACGGGAGTGTCTATATAGCTCATCTTCTTATATTCATAGCGGTAGCCATGACGTCGCGCCATAATATCACTCAAAATCGATGATGCTGTAGGCAAACCTCCTGCTCCCTTGCCAAACATAAACTGACGGTCGTAACATTCACCTCGGATTACAACTCCATTATATTCATTATCCACACTGTAAATATAGCGCGAAGGGCTGACAAACTCCGGCATAACAAACATGGTGAACCGATCTTCTCCCACTTTTACCACCTGCGCCACAAGCTTTATTTTCACACCCTTTTCGCGTGCATACTGAATGTCCGCCTCATGGATTGTGGAGATTCCATACGTGAACACATCCTTGGGATCAACATAAACTCCGAGAGCATGCACCGTGATGATTATAAGTTTATACAACGAATCTTTGCCACTGATATCGAATGTCGGGTCGCTCTCTGCAAAACCAAGGCTCTGGGCTTTGCGCAACGCACTGTCGTATGCCTCGCCATGATCAAACACCCTTGAAAGAATATAGTTGGATGATCCGTTCAAAATACCCTTCACTTCCAAAAGAAGATCATTGTCATAATATTCCTCAAGATTACGGATCACAGGGATTGAGCCGCATGAAGAGGCATCATATAGCAGTGCTGTCTTATGTTTCTTCTGCAACTCAATCAATTCCGGAAGATGCACCGCCACCATGGCCTTGGAACCGGACACTACCGGTATACCTCTCTTGAGGGCAGTAGTGACTATATGGTATGAGGCCTCCGCATCATCCACCACCTCCACGATAAGATTGATGTCAGGATCTTCAAAAATATCTTCCGGACGGTCGGTAAGCATACCTTCCGGCACCTCGATTTCTCTCTTTTTATTTATATCCCTGACACAGATATGGCGTATACCGGCGTGTGCGTTCTTTGCATTTGCGATTACACGATAAACGCCCTGCCCTACTGTGCCAAAGCCGAAAAGTCCTATATTGATGGTCTTATTCATTTTCTATAAAAGGTATTAATATATTGTTGAGCTGCTTATGCTCCACTAAAAATCCGTCATGACCGAACTCGGAATCAATCTCATAATATCTGGCGCCCGGAATCATAGCGCACAAAGCTTTCATTTCATCCGGTGAGAATATGATATCTGTAGAAAGCCCGATTACTATGGTTTCCGCTTTTACAGATTTCAATACCTCGGCTATCCCTCCGCGGTCGCGTCCTATATCATGAGTATCGAACGAGTCAAGAATCGACATATAGCAATACGCATTAAACCGCCTGCATAATTTCTCACCCTGATACCTCTGATAGGAACAAGGACGATGTTCATCCGAAAACACATTGAATCCCGGATGTTCCCTTTGGGATATGTTATACCCGCTTCCGCCCCTGTATGTCAGCAAACCTATTGCTCTGGCTGCTGCCAAACCGGCACGACCGGCATCTGCATTTTTATCGCCATATGTGGAGTCTGATCTTATCGCCATGCGTTGCGTTTCATCTATGGCAATAGTCCATGGAGAAGCATACGCGTCTGTAGCAAGTAGAACAAGCTTCTTGAATCTTTCCGGTTCCTGAACCACCCATTCCAAAGCCTGAAATCCCCCTACCGAACTACCCACCAGTGCATATATTCCTCCAATCCCAAGATGATCGGCGAGCAGACGATGCGCCCTCACGATATCACGGATGCTGACCAAAGGGAATTCATCATAATATGGGGCGCCGGTAGCTGGATTTACCGACAAAGGAGATGTAGTGCCGTAGGGAGAGCCAATGATGTTTGCACATACCACAAACCATTTGCCGGGATTAAGGAAACCATGCTCCTCCACCGTGTGCGGCCACCAGTCACGGACATCACTGTTGGCGGTAAGGGCATGACAAACCCATACCACATTCGAGCGGTCTTCATTCATCTCGCCATAAGTATGATAAGCTATTGTCAATTGGTCAAGCATGCCACCGGCTTCCAGAGCAAATGCACCGTCATATCTGTATTCTCCCTTCATCAAATTATTATTTTCACCTGTATACAAAGCGATTCAACCTCATAGCCGTCTCATGATAAATAGCTTCAGGGGAGGTTAGTTTCCTGCTGGTAATTGCGCAAAGGTAAGTCAGATTTTCAGAATTTACAAATATTCTGATGATTTTCCGAAAATTTATTAATTTTGCAGTCTGATAAAAATCTTAGAGGCTCTTTAATAAAAAATGACACTTATTGACGGTAAAAAGACGGCAGCAGAAATCAAGAGTGAAATAGCTGCTGAAGTTAACGATATGATGTCGCGAGGTGAACGCGCTCCTCATCTTGCAGCAATTCTCGTGGGTCATGATGGTGGATCCGAGACTTATGTTGCAAACAAAGTGAAAGCCTGCGAAGTATGCGGTTTCACCAGCAGCCTGTTGCGTTTTGATGATGATGTGACCGAAGAGCGGCTGCTACAGGAAATCAAACGTCTTAATGAAGATGAGACTGTAGACGGCTTTATTGTCCAGCTTCCATTGCCGAAACATATCAACGAGCAAAATGTAATCCGCGCCATTGACCCCGCAAAAGATGTAGACGGCTTCCATCCAATTAATGTAGGCAGAATGTCGATTGGTCTGCCGGGGTTTGTATCAGCCACCCCCACCGGCATCATGGAGCTGCTCAAACGCTACGGAGTGCCGACACGAGGGAAACATGCCGTGGTGCTCGGGCGCAGTAACATTGTAGGAAAACCAATGGCCACTTTGCTGATGCAGAAAGCAGAACCGGGCAACTGCACCGTAACCGTATGTCATTCCGCCACTCCCAACATAAAGGAGCTCTGCCTCCAGGCAGACATTATTGTTGCAGCCCTGGGACAGCCGGGATTCGTAACAGAAGACATGGTGAAGCCGGGAGCAACCATAATAGATGTAGGCACCACCCGCGTGCCTGACTCATCACGCAAAAGCGGCTGGAGACTCAGCGGAGATGTGGATTTTGAGAAGGTAGCGCCCAAATGCGAATTCATCACCCCCGTGCCGGGAGGAGTTGGACCAATGACAATATGTTCGCTAATGTCCAACACTCTGCTCGCCCGTAAGAATAATCCATACAAATAACACGATAGAAATTCTCTTGCGGTTGTTATAAATTAAAACTTTCTACATTTCATGAAAAATCTTGTGATAGTCGAGTCTCCGGCAAAAGCGAAGACTATAGAAAAATTCCTCGGCAAAGACTTCAAGGTCATGTCAAGCTATGGTCATATCCGCGACCTCAAGAAACGCGGTATGAGCGTGGAGATAGACTCTGACTTCGCTCCTCAATATGAAATACCGACAGAAAAAAAAGAGCTTGTAAAGCAACTGAAGACTGCCGCCAAACAAGCAGATATGGTATGGCTCGCTTCCGATGAGGACCGCGAAGGGGAGGCTATTGCCTGGCACCTCTATGAAGTGTTGGGGTTGAAGCCTGATAATACAAAACGGATAGTTTTTCATGAAATCACAAAGCCGGCAATTCTCCATGCCATAGAGAATCCTCGCTCAATAGACATCAATCGTGTCAACGCCCAGCAGGCCAGACGCGTGCTCGACCGCATTGTAGGATTCGAGCTGAGTCCCGTACTTTGGAAAAAAATTAAACCGGCACTTTCAGCGGGTCGCGTACAGAGCGTTGCCGTGAGATTGATTTGTGAACGCGAAAAGGAAGTTGAAGCATTCAAGCCAGAGCCATTCTTCCGCGTTAACGCCTTATTCTCCACAGTGAATAGTCAGCCTTTGAAGGCAGAGCTGAAACGCAGATTATCCACAGAAAAAGAGGCCGCCGATTTTCTTGAGACATGCAAAAAGAGTGAATTCACTATATCGGCACTGAGCATAAAACCGGCGAGACGCACACCGGCTCCCCCTTTCACCACCTCCACACTGCAGCAGGAAGCAGGCAAACGCCTCGGTTTCTCGGTCAACACCACCATGCGTATCGCCCAGAAACTTTATGAAGACGGACGCATCACATACATGCGTACCGACTCCACCAATCTTTCCGAACTCGCATTGCGGGATATAGCAGCATCCATTACATCCGAATATGGCAGAGAATATCTCCGGACGCGACATTATCATACCAGTTCCAAAGGGGCTCAGGAGGCACATGAAGCCATACGTCCTACATATATCAGCAACCATACCATCCCCGGAACTGCCCAGGAGCAGAAGCTCTACGAGCTTATCTGGAAACGTGCCGTGGCATCCCAAATGAGCGATGCTGTGCTTGAGAAAACCACTGTGGATATAACAATCAGCAATTCATCAGAAGAGTTTAAAGCCGAAGGTGAAGTAGTGAAATTTGATGGTTTCATGAAAGCATGGAAGATTGATACCGACTCTGCCAATTTCACCATGCTTCCGCAAATGCAGGAAGGAGAGATGCTGTCGGCTGACGAAATTACAGCTACCCGACGGTTTACCCTCGCACCGGCACGCTATACCGAGGCTACCCTTGTCAAGAAAATGGAAGACCTCGGTATTGGCCGTCCATCCACATACGCCCCCACAATTTCCACCATCCAGACACGCGACTATATCCGTCATGGTGAAAAAGAAGGAACGCCACGTGATTATGATGTGCTTACACTCTCCAAAGGGGAGATTACCAAATCCACGCTTACGGAAAACACCGGCAGCGAGAAAGGGAAACTTGTACCTACGGATGTAGGCATGGTAGTCAACGAATTCCTCACTGAATATTTCCCGGATATCCTTGACTATAACTTCACAGCCAAGGTTGAGGAGAAATTTGATGACATTGCGGAAGGGAAATTGGGATGGAAAACGGAGATGTCTGATTTCTACACTGCGTTCCACCCGGCAATCGAGAAAGTGGACTCAATGCGTATGGAACACAAGGTTGGAGAGCGGGTGCTTGGCACTGATCCCAAAACCGGGAAACCCGTCTCTGTCAAGATTGGCAGATTCGGACCGGTGGTGCAGATCGGGGATGCCTCGGATGCAGAGAAGCCGCAATTCGCCAGTCTGCTTGAGGGACAGAGTATTCAGGACATTACACTTGAGGAAGCACTCAGATTATTTGAACTTCCTCGGCAAGTCGGCACACACGAAGGGAAACCTGTGATGGCTGCTATAGGTAGGTTCGGTCCGTATATCCATTTCGACAAGATGTTTGTTTCCATTCCCAAAGATCTTGCCCCCCAGACTATAACCTTAGAGGAAGCCATTGCTCTCATAGAGGCAAAGAAGGAAGCCGAGGCTAACAAACTTATCAAGACTTTCCCGGAAATGCCCGGATTGGAAGTGCTCAACGGTCGTTTCGGTCCCTACATCGCATATAAGAAAGAGGGGGCACGCAAAGCCACCAACTATAAGATTCCCAAAACCACAGATCCTTCAACCCTGACACTTGATGATATCAAGGTCCTGATGGAAAAACAGGATGCTGCACCGGCCAAGAAGCCGCGCACGCGCAAAAAATAAAAAATTTGTCAGGACCACATTCCCCTAAAAAATGATAATGCAGGGGTCTAAACCATTAACCGATAGTGGGAATAATTGCGGCATGCATTATTGGCGGTGTAATCTTCCTCATCGTGGCAGCTTCATGCGAGGAGATTTCATCTTCAGTGATGGAGGAGAAAAAAATAAATCTGCCCCTGCAACTAAAGTGTCTCGTACGGAAAATGATTGCTAAAGCGGCAGAAGCAGACACCCCTCCGGCATCGTTCTATACATATTGATCCGCTAAAGCCGGATTCATTCATTATTTTTTTCAAAAAAATTTGCATTTTTTACTTCTGAAATTTACAAAAAATAATTAACTTTACAACGGTTTTCACACTGCAGCTCATAATTCAGAATGTCTCCGGAGATTTATCATATTCCCGCCCTGCTCGAATCATCAATCAACGGATTGAATATCAGGCCTGATGGCGTTTACGCTGATGTAACATTCGGCGGAGGCGGTCATTCGCGTGCCATATTGGAAAATCTTTCTGTCCAAGGGCATCTGTATGGGTTTGACAGGGATATTGATGCTCTTAAAAATGCTCCGGAAGACTCCCGGTTTACATTTGTACATTCCAATTTCCGCTACATCTCAAACTTCATGAGATTCTACGGTGTGAAATATCTTGACGGCATTCTTGCCGACTTGGGAGTCTCATTCCATCATTTTGACGACTCGGAACGAGGCTTTTCATTCCGCACTGACGCACCGCTGGATATGAGGATGAACCGCAAGGCTGATCTGACAGCCGCTATAATTGCCGACACATACAGCGACAGCCAGCTGGAAACCATGCTGCGCACATATACGGATTTAAAACGTCCGCGTGCAGTGGCTGTTGCAATTGTAAAAGCAAGGGGAGCACATCCGGTTGATACAACATTCAGGCTTGCCGATGCGGTAAGACCCGTCTTGAATCCCAAGTCAGAAAAGAAAGAACTCGCACAGGTGTTCCAGGCATTCCGCATTGAAGTGAACGGAGAGATGGATGCCCTCAAGCGCTTCCTTCTCTCTACACCCGAACTATTGAAAGAGGGGGGACGGCTTGCTGTGATTACATACCATTCCATTGAAGACCGGATGGTGAAGAATTTCATGAAGACCGGAAATATTGAAGGCAAGGAAGAGAAAGATTTCTTTGGGAAAGCATCCTCACCCTGGAAGCTGATCACCCGTTCCCCAATCACCCCCGATGATGCCGAAATCGAAAGAAATCCCCGCTCACGCTCGGCAAAACTCCGAATCGCGGAGAGGAGAGAATTGATTTAAGTATTAGGTGTTAGGTCTTAGGTCTTAGGTATCAGGCATTTGAAAGTAAAATAAAATAAATATTTGA
This sequence comes from uncultured Sangeribacter sp., assembly GCA_964515455.1. GTDB lineage: Bacteria > Bacteroidota > Bacteroidia > Bacteroidales > Muribaculaceae > Lepagella. Next base: position 47,699 of record CAZEUD010000008.1, on the reverse strand, counting down.
TATGGCTAAAAAGACTCAAAAAGGGAAAGAAAAGAAAAAGAAAATGACATGGATAAGCGAACTCCGCTACGGACGGTCGCTCTCCATTGAATTTTTCAGGGCCAACGGATGGCTTATGCTCCTTTTTGTAGTTGCCATTATAGCATTGATAGGCTTGCGGTATAAAACGAAAACCAAGATGGGTGAGATAAAGCAGCTCACCGTGGAGTTGCAACGTGCAGAAAGCCACAAACTTCAGGAAAAATCACTTTACATGTCGACCATCCGCGAAACAGAGATGGTAAAAATGGTGAGGGAAAAAAATTTAAATCTCGAATTTCAAGAACAGCCTCCTTACGAATTGACCAATGACGAAACAAAATAACAAGACACACATACTTTTCCGCTACGGTATCATTTGCCTTGCATTCATTTTCTTTGCCGTCTTAGTGATGGTGAAGCTCTTTGATACCACCGTAATCGAAGCCGGAGCGTGGAATGAACGCGCCCACAGGGAATTGTCCAAAATCGACACCATCCGTCCGGAGCGCGGAAATATCCTTGCTGACAATGGCAACATTCTTGCATGCAATCTCAAGGTGTACGATATCAAAGTAGACCTGCGCCACAACAAGATAAAAGAGTTGCGTTCCATTCCATGGGAATCTGTCGACTCTCTTGCCGACTCCCTCGATGTATACTACCCCCGCATCAAAAATCTGCGTGAGCATCCGGATACATTTGCAAAATACTCATGGCGCACCAGATTACGCCGCGAACTTGAAAAAGATGAGGACAATCGCCCCCGCGCGTTACGTCTTGCCCGCAACAAAACGCTCGAGGACTACCAGAAGATCCACACATTCCCCTTCCTCAACAGATTCGCCGGGAGGGGATTCCTCAATCCTCTTTACCGGGAAGAGAAAAATATACGCATGTATCCATACGGCAAAATGGCTTACCGCAGTATAGGTCGTGTAAACGAAAATGCCGCAACCCGCCAGATTCATGGTTATTCCGGACTCGAAAAGGATCTTGACAGCCTTTTATACGGTCAGCCGGGTCTTGCCAAGAAAGTGGCTCTGACAAATGGTATCTCCAACTGGGTGGCAACTCCGGCTGTGAAGGGATATGATATCCGCACCACTATCGACATTGACCTTCAGGATATGCTGGAGGAGGAGCTCCACAATATATGCACTGAAGCCCACGCGGAATGGGGCACCGCGATACTGATGGAGGTGAAAACGGGTGAAATCAAAGCCATCTCCAATATTGAGTTGCTTGATGATGGCACTTACGGGGAGGCTCTTAACCGTGCTGTCCTTCCATTTGAGCCGGGTTCTGTGATGAAACCGATATCTCTTATGATAGCATTCGAGGATGGTCTTGTCAACTCCGTTAACGACCAAATCAGTTGCGCCCCATTCCAAAGGACAAGCGACCCTCACGGCTCGGGAATGAAAACAATGAAAGAGGTAATAGAACAATCCTCAAATCCCGGCATTGCTCGCGTTATTTTCAAAAAATACTCGGAAGACCCCTCCACATTCTACGACAGACTGGCAGGTTTGGGATTCTTCGAGCCCATGCATTCCGGAATTGCAGGTGAATGTACTCCCCGGATCCGAAAACTTGTAGACAAGGACTCCAAGGGTAACAACATAACAATGACCGCGCGCCATCTCGACCTTGCGCGTCAGGCATACGGCTACAACACAGAGCTTCCACCGCTGTTCACCTTAGCTGTTTACAATGCCATTGCCAATGGTGGCAAATTCGTGCGTCCGCATCTTATGAAGGGACTAATTGATGAGAACGGCAACGACTCCATCATACCGATACAGTATATCCGCGACCGCATTTGCTCCGAGGAGACAGCGCGTAAAGTCAGGGAATGTATCCATGAGGTGGTATGGGGAGATCATGGCACAGCACGTGCCGTGCGCGATGACCGCGTCAAGGTAGTGGGCAAAACAGGCACTGCCTACCCGGTGGAAAAAGGTGTCTACAACACATCTAAACGCCGCTACGCTTTCGCCGGTTTCTTCCCGTATGATGAGCCGCAATACAGCTGTATGGCTCTGGTGCTTGGTCCGAGCGGCACATCTGCCAACCGCACCTCAGGTCAAGTTGTCAAGAACATGGCTGTAAAGATGTATTCAAGAGGAAGGCTCAACAACTCCTCATCCTATCTTGCCGAAAGCAAGAAAGAGAAGCCGCTTGTGGTTGGTTCCGACAAGTGCAACAATAAGTTGCTCGCATCCTCCCTTGGCGTTTCAGGGATGAAACATTACAAGACATCCGGGAGCATTGAAGAGGGAACAGTGCCGGATGTTAAAGGGTACGATGCCCCGTCGGCAGTAAAGATATTGGAAGAACGTGGGATAAATGTCCTTCTTAAAGGCACCGGATATGTGGTGGCTCAATCTATTCCTGCCGGCACAAAAGCCACAGGCGACCAGACCATTACACTGCATTTGAGGATTTAGACCCCATTTGCTGAAAAAATCCCGGTTTACCTTGAATTATCAGTTACAACTTTTACAAATAGAAATTACGCATAATGCATCAAAATAAGGTTATGTCAGTTAAATTATCACACCTTCTGGAAGGAGTTAGCACATTGGAAGTGATCGGTGATGTCGAAAGGAATATCACCGACCTTCAGAGCGACTCAAGAAAAGCAGTCAAAGACGGTATGTTTGTAGCAGTGCGCGGTGTAACCACCGATGGCCATAAATATATCCCCGTAGTGGCAAGTACCCATGTAGGAGCCATAGTGTGCGAGCAATTGCCGGCATCGCTTGAAAAAGGGATCACATATATCCGTGTCGGCAATTCAGCGGAAGCACTCGGTCAACTTGCCTCCAACTGGTACGGGCACCCCTCTGCCAAGCTGAAACTTGTAGGAGTGACCGGTACTAATGGTAAAACCACTACCGCCACCCTGCTATATGAGATGGCAAAATATGAAGGCTACAAAGCCGGCTTGATATCCACGGTATGCAATTACATTCAGGACCGAGCTTTATCTACCACCCACACCACTCCGGATCCGCTGACTCTCAACGAGCTGCTTGCCGAGATGGTGGATGCCGGATGCGATTACGCATTTATGGAGGTTTCCTCGCATGCCGCACATCAGCACCGCATCGCAGGTTTGAAATTTGCCGGCGCAATATTCTCCAACCTCACCCGCGACCACCTTGATTATCACGGCACTGTGGAGAATTACATGAATGCAAAGAAAATGTTTTTCGATATGCTCCCGGCAGATGCCTTTGCGCTTATCAACGTTGACGACAAGACCGGACGCTATATGGTGCAGAACACAAAAGCAAAAATATATACCTACTCATTGCGCAGTGACGCTGACTTCCGATGCCGCGTCCTTGACATGCGGCTTGACGGAACATTGCTGTCATTCAATGGCAACGAGGTGGAAACAGCGTTCACCGGACGTTTCAATGCCTACAATCTAACGGCCGTATATGCCGCTTCCATACTTATCGGATGGAACAAAGACGAGGTATTGGTAAACATGAGCCGCCTGATTCCGGTTTCCGGCCGTTTCCAGACACTTCGTTCTCCGGAAGGAATCACTGCCATTGTGGATTACGCCCACACTCCGGATGCACTGGTAAACGTGCTTGACACAATACGCGGCATCATCGGTGCCGAATATGAGATTACAACCGTAATAGGAGCCGGCGGCAACCGCGACCGCGGCAAGCGCCCTATGATGGCACAAGAAGCAGCATCACGCTCGAATCTGACAATCCTCACCTCCGACAATCCGCGCGATGAAGATCCGGAGGCGATAATCGCCGACATGAAAGCCGGGTTGAGCAATGAAGAGTTGCGTCGTACCATCTGCATCACCGACCGCAGAGAAGCCATACGCACGGCCGTAAGGATGACAAAACCGGGAAGTGTGGTGCTCGTTGCCGGAAAAGGGCATGAAACATACCAGGAAGTGAAAGGCATCCGCAATCATTTCGACGACCGTGAAGAATTGCTGGCAGCGTTTTAGAGCCTAACGTAAGTTGTTGGATTTGAATAACAGATTATGATTTACGCTCTACTTGAATTACTCGACGGATTGAAATTCCCGGGACATAACCTTATGGGATATATCTCCTTCCGTGCCGGCATATCCTTCGCTTTGGCTCTGATTATCGCCTTGGCTTTCGGACACAAGATAATCGAACGTCTGCAGCGCATGCAGGTCGGGGAAGTTGTCAGAAATCTCGGTCTTGAGGGTCAGATGAAGAAAACAGGAACCCCCACCATGGGAGGGGTTATTATAATCCTTGCCATCCTCATTCCTTGCCTGCTGTTTGGTAATCTCACAAACATCTACATGATACTGATGCTTGTGGCAACGATATGGATGGGCTGTATCGGTTTTCTTGATGACTACCGCAAGCTGAAATATCACAACAAAGACGGACTTCAGGGAAAATACAAAGTAATAGGACAGGTTGGATTGGGTCTGATAGTAGGAGTAACCATGTGGCTCTCCCCCGCTATCGTGATGAGTGAGAACTTCGAGGTGCAGAAAGATGACTCCAACGAAACAGAGATTGTGGTTTCCACTGATCAGATAAAATCACCGCAGACCACCATTCCCTTTGTCAAGGGCAACAACTTCAACTACGAATGGCTCACTTCATGGGTACCCGACAAACACGCAGCCAACACGTTGGGCTGGCTTGCGTTTGTATTGGTAGTGGTAATAGCGGTTGCCGCTGTGAGCAACGGAGCCAACCTTACGGATGGTCTCGACGGGTTATGTGCAGGAACATCTGCCATAATCGGAGTGGCGCTCCTGATAATGGGGTATCTTGGAAGTAACGTGATATATTCGAGCTATCTGAATATCATGTATATTCCGGGTTCTGAAGAACTTGTGGTATATTCCGCCGCCTTCATCGGCTCGCTGGTGGGATTCCTCTGGTATAATGCCTTCCCCGCTCAGGTTTTCATGGGCGATACGGGAAGCCTTACGCTCGGTGGAATCCTCGCCGTGTTTGCAATCCTCATCCGCAAGGAATTGTTGATTCCCTTGCTTTGTCTCATCTTCTTCCTTGAGGATGTGTCGGTGATGATGCAGGTGGGGTATTTCAAATATACAAAGAAAAAATATGGCGAAGGGAGACGAATTTTCAAAATGACCCCTTTGCATCATCATTTCCAGAAACCGCTTGAGCCGGGAAGCAATGTGCTTTGGAAACACCCGGCAAATGCGATTCCTGAATCAAAGATAGTGGTAAGATTCTGGATTGTCGGAATCCTGCTTGCCGCATTAACATTTGTAACGCTGAAAATCAGATAATGAAATTAGTAGTGTTGGGAGGAGGAGAGAGCGGCACAGGAGCTGCCATCCTCGGTAAAGAGAAGGGTATGGAAGTGTTTCTCAGCGACATGGGAAGCATCAAACCCAATTATAAAGAAACCCTCATTCAGGAAAATATACCCTTTGAAGAGGGACAGCATACTGAAGAGAAGATTCTTGATGCGGATATAGTGGTGAAAAGTCCCGGTATTCCCCCCTATGCCCCGATGGTAGAGAAAATAACGGCAAAAGGTATTCCCGTTTTGTCAGAAATTGAATTTGCCGGGAAATATACCGATGCAAAGATGGTATGCATAACAGGGTCAAATGGTAAAACAACCACTACCCTGCTGACATACCATATACTCAGTAAGGCCGGAATGGATGTGGGACTTGCCGGAAATGTCGGCAAAAGTCTTGCCCTTCAGGTGGCCCGCGATCCTCATGAGGTATATGTTATAGAACTCTCGAGTTTCCAGCTTGAAAACATGTACGACTTCAAGGCAAACATCGCCGTGATAATGAACATCACCCCCGACCACCTCGACCGTTATGATCATAAGATGGACAATTATGTCAAGGCAAAATTCCGCATCCTGCAGAATCAGACACCCGAGGATTACTTCATCTACTGGCAGGATGACCCTGTTGTACGCGAACAGATACGTTGCGTTCAGATAGAGGCGATGCAGATGCCCTTCAGTGAATTTGAGGAGGAGGGCAGCCATGCGTTTGTTAAGGATGGAATTGTGAAATTCGTCACTCCGGGTGAGGTGTGGGAGATACCCCGCGACAAGCTTTCGCTTACCGGACTCCATAATCTTTACAACTCCATGGCGGCCGGTCTCTCGGCATCCCTGCTCGATATACGCAAAGATACAATCCGCGAGGCTCTTGAAGATTTTGAAGCAGTGGAACATCGCCTTGAATACGTAAAGATGGTGAATGGGGTGCGTTATATCAACGACTCCAAAGCCACCAACGTAAATTCCACATGGTATGCCCTGGAAAGCATGACCACTCCTACAGTGCTCATTCTTGGGGGGAAGGATAAAGGTAACGACTATACTGAGATTGAAGACCTTGTCAAAGATAAAGTGAAAGCTATAGTCTGCATGGGAAAAGACAATAGCAAACTGCTTGATTTCTTCCATGGCAAGGTGCCCGTAATTTCCGACACCCACTCCATAGAGGATGCTGTCAATGAATGTGCACGCCTCGCTGAAAGAGGGGATACGGTGCTTCTCTCACCCTGCTGTGCAAGTTTCGACCTTTTCAAGAGTTATGAAGACAGAGGATGTCAGTTCAAGGAATGTGTGCGCAAACTCAAAGAGAATGATTAACCCTGCATTATGAAAGATACAACACCCGGTCTCGAAATCCGAGAGACGATAGATGGCCGCAGCGTTGACAATGCGTCTGCGCCAAAAAAAACTGCAGCAGCCGCTGCAGTGAAACGGTCGCGTCCCGACCCATACATCTGGGGCATATATATCATGTTCCTGCTGATAAGCGTGATTGAGCTTTTCAGCGCGTCCAGCACAGAGGTATCTTCCTCCAATGTCTACAGTCCTCTAATACGCCATGCCATATTTTTGGTGCTCGGACTTGGAATCGTGCTTGCCCTGCAGAACACCCACTATATTCTTATGCGTCGCTTTGCATGGATATTCGGCATTCTCTCACTGGGACTCCTTGCTCTCTCCACTGTTGCCGGTGTGGAAATCAATGGAGCACAGCGAGCCCTTCGCATTGCCGGACTCACCATACAGCCCGCGGAGATTGTAAAACTCTCCGTGGTGCTTATGCTTGCATCAATACTTTCCAAAAACCAGACACCCGGAGGGGTTACCAACCGTGGAATCATCACTTCAGCAATAGTTGTGGTAGTGTTTGCCCTGTCGCTGTATAAAGACGGACTCACCAATACGATCCTCCTGATGGGAGTCAGCATAAGCATGTTTCTCATCGGTGGTATACAATGGTCCAAATTCTTTATGACACTCGGCATTTATGCGCTGTGTGCCGGCTCGATGTTCATTATAAAGAATATCAATAAGAAGGTTACAGCCTCTGAGTTCGAGCAGATAAACATTGAGGCAGCCGCCCCGGTCTCTGCAAACGCATCCTCTCAGACCGGTGATTTCGGAGGGAGGGATAAAACCCGTGGCAACCGCATATCACGGTGGCTCGCCGGTGTTCATCCCGAAGACCCTATTGACGATCATAACCGCCAGGTGATTTTCTCCAAGTTTGCGCAGGCAAACGGGGGACTTGTCGGACAGGGACCCGGCAACTCGCGTGAAAGCGCACGCCTTCCACTCGCCTTCTCTGATTACATATATTCCATCATTGTGGAAGACACCGGCTTTGTGGGAGGCTCCCTATTGCTGCTTCTGTATCTTCTGCTTGTGGCGAGGGCGGGACGCATAGCATATAAATGCTCCCGGGCCTTCCCTGCATTCCTTATCATGGGATGCGCTGTAATGATAGTATTACAGGCACTTGTCCACATGGCCATCGTTACGGGATTATTCCCAGTATCCGGTCAGCCGCTGCCATTCATATCGAAAGGGGGCACCTCGGTGCTCGTTATGTCGGCTGCCATTGGTATGATGTTGTCGGTAAGCCGGTTTGCCGTGACATCCGGCGACAAAAAGGAGATACGTGCCGAGCTCAAGGAGCTTCCAGAAGATATGCAGGCAGCCAACTTCAGTGATTACCAACTAAACCAGTAGCACATTAAAAGGATTTCATATAATGAAAAAAAGGATACTGATAAGCGGTGGAGGCACGGGCGGACATATATTTCCGGCTCTGTCGATAGCCAATGCCATCAAACGCCGCATGGACGCAGATATTCTGTTTGTGGGAGCAGACAACCGCATGGAGATGGAGCGAGTGCCGGCAGCAGGCTATGAAATAATCGGACTCCCGGTGGCAGGATTCGACCGTAAAAACCTGTTCAAAAATTTCAGTGTGCTGCTGAAACTTTTCAAGAGTATCCGAAAGGCACGAAAAATAGTAAAAGATTTCAAGCCGGATATAGCAATAGGTGTAGGAGGATACTGCTCGGGACCGACTCTCAAGGCAGCCCAACGTGCCGGAGTGCCTACTCTTTTGCAGGAACAGAATTCCTACGCCGGAGTTACCAACAAACTTCTTGCCGACAGGGCCGAAAGCATCTGTGTGGCATATCAGGATATGGAAAGGTTCTTCCCGAAAGAGAAGATAGTGCTTACCGGGAATCCCATGCGTAAAGATTTATACGATACAATGCGCGATACCGGCAAAGCGCGTGCTAGTTTCGGATTGAATCCGGAAAAGCGCACGGTGCTTGTGGTTGGTGGCAGCCTTGGAGCGCTCACCCTTAACGAAAGTATGGAGTCAGGGCTGAAGAAACTCCTTGAAAATGACATTCAGGTTATATGGCAGACAGGCAAATCTTTCGGCAACAGAGGTCCCGCTGCCGCCAAAGGGCTGAAAGGGGCGGTAGTCACCGAGTTCATAACGGACATGGGAGCTGCCTATGCAGCAGCGGATCTGGTAGTGTCGCGTGCCGGTGCCGGATCCATCAGCGAGCTGCAGATACTCGGCAAACCGTGCATTCTTGTGCCGTCACCCAATGTAGCGGAAGACCACCAGACCAAAAATGCACTCGCCCTTGTCAAAAGGGGAGCGGCGGAGATGGTTGCAGATGCGGATGCACGTGGAAAACTCATTGATAAGATAATCCGTCTTGCCGGAAATCCTGAAGAGTTGAAGAAGATGAGTGGCAACATTTCTGCCATGGCTTTGCGCGACAGCGATGAGAAAATAGTGGATGAGGTTGTAAAGATTATAGGGAAATAATGGATAAGATATATTTTGTAGGAGCAGGGGGGATCGGCATGGCAAATCTCGTAATATATTTCCTGCGTCATGGCGCAAAAGTGGCGGGATATGACCGCACACCATCAGCCTTGACAGCTGAGCTGGAAAAAGAGGGGGCACTCCTTACTTTTAATGATTCGCGAAATGAGATTCCGGAAGAATTTCGTAATCCTGCAGATACACTCGTAGTCTACACGCCTGCAGTGCCTGAAAGCAACGATATTCTCTCCTACTTCAGGGAGAATGGATTTGAGGTGGTGAAACGCGCCAGACTGCTCGGTAAAGTCACGGAGAAAACCAAAGCCATTTGCGTGGCTGGCTCTCATGGCAAAACCACCACATCCTCCATGATTGCCAATATTTTACGTGATACTCCGCAAGGATGCACAGCTTTTCTCGGCGGAATTCTCCGCAACATCGGAAGCAATCTCGTCCTTAATGAGAAATCACCATTCTCGGTGATTGAAGCTGACGAATACGACCGCTCTTTCCATCAGCTCACCCCCTATATCGCAGTAATCACATCCACAGATCCGGATCATCTCGACATTTACGGAGATGAGGAGCATTATCTGGAAGCTTTCTCCATATTCACATCCCTGATACGACCCGGAGGAACGCTCATAACTCATACAGGACTCAAATACAAACCCGATGTAAATCCGGATGTAACCATTCAGACTTATAGCGGAGGATCTGAAGGTGACTGGCATGCCGAGGATATTGTCTTTGGCGATGGCAGGATTACATTCACTCTTATTGGTCCTGAAGGATTGCGTATCGAGGGTATTCAGCCGGGTGTGCCTGTCGAAATAAATATAGACAATGCCGTAGCTGCAGCCGCTGCCGCCATCACAGCCGGAGCCACTCCTGAAGAGGTAAAACAGGGACTCGCTACATTCATGGGTGCCAAACGCAGGTTCGAGATCTGGCTTGACGGCTCTGATCATCCCGGAGCGCCCATACTTGTGGATGACTATGCCCACAGTCCGAATGAGGTTAAGAATTCCATACACTCCATCCGTAAATTATTTCCCGGCAAAAAACTGAGCGTGATTTTCCAGCCTCATCTCTACACGCGCACCCGCGACTTCGCATCTGAGTTTGCCGAGGCCCTGTCGGAGGCAGACCGGGTGATTATGCCGGAGATTTATCCTGCAAGAGAGGTTCCTATCCCCGGAATAACTTCACATACGATTCTTGAAAATGTAAAATCGCCCGAAAAATTATATTGCGAGCGAAAAGATTTGTTGAATCTGATAAAAAATACTAACTTTGAAATTCTGATGACCTTGGGAGCCGCTGACATTGATCGGCTTCTTCCGGACATCAGGGAGATTCTGATGCGCAAATGAGAAATACCGTCTTGAAATGGCTGTTGCTTCTGATGTTGATGGGCTACACCTGCTGGATTGCCGTATGGGCCAACCAACAGGCGGAAAGTCATAAATGCACAGGCATCACCGTCAGGATCACCGGGAGCAACAATCCCGTAATATCGGAGCGCACCAAAAGCGGCATCATCTCGGAGCTGAAGGATTATTCAGAACCGATTGTGGGGGTGCCTGTTCATAACGTTGACACAAAGGGGATCGAGGATTATCTCTCCTCCATGTCCAACTTTGAGCAAGTGCACTGCATGATTAGTTCCGACAATCACCTGCTTGTGGAGGCAAAACCTCTGGAGCCGGTGATGCGCGTGTTTGACAATGGCAAATCCTACTATATCAACCGTGCCGGAAAACACATTGAGGCAAAGGCTGAATTCTTCACGGATGTGCCGGTGGTAAGCGGCAACTTCAACAAGAATTTCACACCGCGCGATGTGCTTCCGCTGGTGAAATATCTTGAGAGTGATGCCAGGCTTTCCAACCTTGTGGGGATGATAATGGCAAATGACAGCCATAATCTCCTGCTTGTGCCCCGCATTATAGGGCATGTGGTGAATTTCGGCGACACCTCGCGTTTGGAGGAGAAAAGCAGGAATCTTTTCCTTTTCTACCGCAAGGTGATGCCTTACAAGGGTTGGTCGGAATATGACACCATATCGGTAAAATTCCGCAACCAGATAGTGGCAACGCGCCGCGATAAGACAAAACCTCAGCATGGCGAGGATTATATAGAAGAGATAGACCTTGAGGAGCATACCCTCCCGGAAATAACTGAAAACTGAAAACTGAAAACCGATAAAGGCAATGACCGAAGATAAATACGTAGCGGCAATAGAGATCAGCAGCACAAAGATAGTGGCTGTAGTGGGCATATACCGCCCTGATGGCCAGCTCAACATAATAGCCTCCGAGCAAGAGAAGGGGGTGGAAAGCGTGCGCTATGGAGTAATCAAGAATCTTGAGGAGACAGCAATGAGGATCCAGCGCATAATCAGCAAGCTGGAGCAGAAAGCAGTGCTGTCACCGCGCAAAATTTCCGGTTTGTATGTAGGGCTGTCCGGACAATCCTTGCGTTCCATCCCTACACGTGTCTCCATGAATCTTCCCGAAGATACGGAAATCACTGAAGATATCCTGCAGCGGCTGATTCAGCAGGCCCGCACCTCCGCCATTGACTCATCGTTGGAGGTAGTGGATGCCGTGCCCCGCTTTTTTATGATTGGCAGGACTGAAACCCAACAGCCCAAGGGCGTTACCGGTAACAACATAAGTGCCGAATATGACCTGATTGTATGCCGTCCGGAAATCAACCGCAATCTTATACGCACCATTAATGACAAACTTCATCTTGAAATCAAAGGTGTGGTTGTTACAGCTCTTGCCACAGGACAGCTCATACTGAGTCCTGACGAGAAACGTCTCGGCTGTATGCTTGTGGATATGGGTGGAGAAACCACTACCATATCAATTTATAAAAATGGTCATCTCCGCTATTTTGCCACCCTCCCTTTGGGAGGACGCCATATTACTCGCGACCTCACTTCCCTGAATCTTCTGGAAGAGAGAGCCGAAGATATTAAAATTGTAAACGGTAACGCCATCCCGCGAAGCACTGTTTCCACCATCAACTATAATGGCATAAGAGGGGTTGATGTTTCCAACCTGATTGTAGCCAGGGCGGAGGAGATTGTAATCAATATCCTGAAACAGATAAAATATGCCGAGCTTAAAGACAGCGACTTGCCCGGAGGTATCATTGCTATTGGCGGAGGTGCAAAGCTGAACGGCATGATCGAATTGCTCGAAAGCAAAAGCGACCTGAATGTGCGTCGCGGATCGCTGCCGCAATACATCAGACTCGATGACACAAAAACCAGTTCATACGATATCATAGAAGTGGCGAGCGTGCTTTATGCGGGAGCCTCCGGTAATCCTCAGGATTGCCTGATGTTGCCCGAAAGAGAAGGTTTGCCGGTATCAGGCACACCCAATGAGGAAACACCTGAACCGGAGCCGGAAAAAACTGATAAAAAGCCTCCCAAACCCGGCAACAGATTTTTCTCTAAAATAGGGAGCCGTATAGCCGGGATGTTTGGCGATAAGGAAGATGACTCCGACCTGCTTGATTAACCGTCCACTTGATTAACACAGAAAGAGATTCACATGGAAGATAATTTATACACATCGGATTTTCAAGATCTTACCGATGACACAGGGTTTGTAAAGGATGTAAACGAATCCATCATAAAGGTGATAGGCGTGGGCGGTGGTGGCTGCAACGCTGTAGAATACATGTATGAGCAGCAGATTCCGAATATAAATTTCGTGGTCTGCAACACCGACCAGCAGCACCTGAAGTCACTGAAAATACCCAACAAACTGCTTATAGGTATGGGTATCACTGGAGGCAGGGGTGCCGGCAATGACCCGGTAAAGGGTAAGGAATGTGCGGAAGCATCGGAAGAAGAGATACGTGATCTTTTCACTGACAATACGGAGATGGTGTTTATCACCTCCGGAATGGGTGGAGGCACCGGCACAGGAGCCGCTCCTGTTGTGGCCCGTCTGGCAAAGGAAGCGGGTATGCTAACCATCGGCATTGTCACCGTACCATTCTTTTTCGAAGGTGAGAAAAAGATTCTGAAAGCTCTTGAGGGAGCCAGGGAGATGCAGCAGCATGTGGATGCCCTGCTGCTGATCAACAATGAGAATATCATTGACCTTTACCCTGATTATAACCTTTTCAACGCCTTCCATAAATCAGATGATACGCTTGCAAACGCGGCACGAAGCATTTCCGAAATAATTTCTGAAAATTGCTATGTGAATGTGGATTTTCAGGATGTGAAGACCACACTCAAAGATTCCGGCACGGCAATAATATCCACAGCCATAGGAGAGGGAGAGCACCGCATCACGCAAGCTATCGACAATGCTCTTCATTCACCGCTATTGAAGAAACATGACATTACCACTTCCAAGCGTCTTCTGCTAAAATTTGTATGCTGGAAAGACTCCCCCAATCCATTGCGTGCCGAGGAGATTGCCGAGATCACGCAATTCACCTCCAAACTTCCTGCAAGCGTGGATGTGAAATGGGGTATCGGTGACGATCCTTCGATGGAAGACAGAGTGAAAATCACGGTGCTTGCATCCGGATTCGATATGGTATGGACCGATAAAAATAAAAAGATTTCCTCCGTTCCCGAAGTCAAAAACGGTGAAATAAAGTTTGAGGCTCACGAAAAGGAACCTGAAGTGTCCGCGGGTGTGCAGGCAATGCAGGATACCATCAAGATGAAAGAGATGCAGACCGCTATCGCAGATGTCTATGGTCACGACAAGACCAGAGAGTATTTCCGCGCCAACGATGAGATGAAATACGTGGTGCTCAAGCCTTCACAGTTTGATGATTTCGAAGTGATAGCCAAACTTGAGAGCACGACGGCTTTCGGACGCTCCCCGGGTTTTAAGGATGAAATCAACAATATGGATCAGTCCACCGGAAATAAAGATAAAGAGAATCAGGAATTTGACAAAGGAGCAGCTCCGATCACATTCTGACATATATAAATTTGAACAAAAGGCCTGAAGCCTAAAATTATGACTGATAATAATTTTCAGATGGTCGCCAAGACCTTCCAGGGGCTGGAAGATGTATTGCGCGATGAATTGATATCTCTGGGTGCGGAAAATGTGGAGATGGGACGCCGCATGGTGAGTTTCGAGGGTAATCTCGAAACCATGTATCGTGCAAATCTCTGTTGCCGCACCGCACTGCGCATTTTGAAACCAATCGAGAAGTTCACGGCAACAAATCCTGACGAATTATACGATATTGTGCGCGATATCGAATGGGAAAAATATCTTACTCCCGACACCACATTCTCGATTGATTCCACGGTAAACAGTGATGAATTCTCACATTCCAAATATGTAACCTACCGTGTAAAAGACGGCATTGTAGACCATTTCCGCGATAAATACGGCACTCGCCCTTCAATACGTGTTTCCGGAGCCGACCTGATGCTTAATGTGCATATTTTCGATGACAGAATCACCATCTCTTTGGATTCGAGCGGCGAACCGCTTTCAAAACGTGGCTACCGCGTGGAGCATACCGCTGCTCCAATCAATGAGGTGCTTGCCGCCGGAATAATCATGAAAACCGGTTGGAGAGGTGATTGCAATTTCGTGGATCCAATGTGTGGCTCCGGAACATTCCTGATCGAGGCAGCCCTTATTGCCGCCAACATCAATCCCGGAATCTTCCGCCAGCAGTTTGCCTTCGAGAAATGGCCCGACTTCGACAAAGAGCTTTTCGAGGAAATATATAACGATGATAGTGCCGAAAAGGAATTTGCCTTTAAAATATATGGCGGTGATATTGACCCCGAGGCTGTGGCTATAGCACGCAAGAATGTGCGCGAAGCAAAGGTTGATGACATGGTGGAACTCTCATGTCGTCCAATGATTGAATGGACTGAAAATCCAGAAGCCGGTATTATTGTCATGAATCCGCCTTACGGAGAGCGTCTGAAACCCGATGACCTTACCGCCCTCTACAAGGGTATCGGCACAGCCTTGAAGAAGAATTTCTCAGGATGGACGGCCTGGATTATCGGACCGGACAAGGAGGAATTCAGCAATATAGGTCTGAAACCTACAATCAAGATTCCTCTGCTTAATGGCAGCATTGAATGTTCGCTCAGGGAATATGTGCTTTTCGATGGCCGCTATGACTCTTTCCGCGCTGAAGGGGGTTCACTCGGCAAACTTGGGGAAGATGAATCCGAAGAGATGCGCCGTCCGAAAAAGATGAAACATATTTCCGATGATGATTGGAAAAAAGAGACAAAGAAATTCAGACACGACAAGCCTCGCGACAAAAAACCTTTCGATAGAAAAAAGAAGACTTTTGACGCTGAGCCACGACCTTTCGACCGCGACAGAAAACCTTTCGACCGCGACAAAAAACCTTTTGACCGCGACAGAAAACCTTTCGACCGCGACAAGAAGCCATATTCGCGTCCGACAAGGGAACTGAGCGACAAAGGACCAAGTATTCCGGAAAGCAACGCCTACCGTTTTTCCGAATACAAACTCCGTTCTCGCAAGAAACCATCCAAAGGATTTGATGAGGTTGATGAATAATTTGAAGAATTAGATAATGCGCTCAAGAATCATAGGCAATGGAGGATTAGTGCTTGCCATTCTGATGGCTTGCATAATGAGTGCTGTGGTATATTTCTTCGGAAATCCGCAGCATCTTGAGGGAGAGCTGGGCATTTGCATGTCCTCCCCTAATCTATGGAAAATTTCTCCTATAGGTTCCTGGATTCTTAATCTCGGCATGATAATATTGCTGGGTATATTCCTGCATATTTTCAACAAGACCTACAATTTCGTCAACAGCAGCGACACGGCTCTTCCGGCCGCTTTCATATTCCTGTGCGGCTCCAACCCATGGATAAATGCCCTGCTTACGTCATCGGTGATTATGGTGGCGGCAAACCTTATATGCCTCCAGTTTATCTTTGGCTGTTACCGCTCGGAAAAGGGTATGCAGCCATTGTTCATCGTTGGAAGTGTGTTGTCGCTGTGCTCGATGTTCCAGTATGCCTTTGTGTTCCTCATTCCTGCATATGTGATCATTGCATTGGTGATAAAATGCTTGCATTTCAAGAGCTTCCTGGCAATGCTGATGGGCGTTGCGGCTCCCTACTGGATAGGTATCGGTTTGGGACTAATACCCCTCGAATCCTTCTCAATGCCATCATTCTCTAATCTGTTTGATGGTTTCGACAGCAAGCAGGCTTTGCTTGTAGGGCTTCTGAACTGCGCTGTTACAATAGTCCTGTCCCTTCTCCTTGCTCTCTACAACGCAGTAAAGTTGTATGCCGGAAATACGCACCGGCGCTTGCTCAACAACGCGATAATCGTGCTCGGACTTACATGTGCAATATGCTGCGTATGCGATGTTGACAATATCCCGGTATATATGGCAACCCTCTATATGGTGCTCTCCGCACAGCTCGCCAATCTCTTCGTGCTTCATAATGTGAAATATCCCTACACCACGGTATTCATCATAGTGGCTTTATACATCATCTCCTTTGTATTGATGGAAACGGGTCTCGACCTGTCATTCCTGAATTTTTAGAGTCTGCCTCATAAAAGAATTCCCCACATGAAACCCAGGATAATAATTGATGACAACATACCATATATCAAGGGAAGACTGGAGCCGGTTGCGGATGTGGAGTATGTGGATCAATTCGGATTTAACCCCGACAACGTCCGCAATGCTGATGCGTTGATAATCCGCACACGCACCCGATGCGATGAGTCTCTGCTCGCCGGAAGCAATGTAAAACTTATTGCCACCGCCACCATAGGTATGGATCAGATCGATATTTTATGGTGCGAATCGCATAAGATAAAGATTGCCAACAGTCCGGGATGCAACGCTCCGGCCGTGGCGCAATATGTGTGGTCATCTCTTCTTCGGGAAGGGTTTGACCCTCGGCGGGATGTACTGGGAGTGATTGGTTGCGGGAATGTAGGATCCATAGTGACAGAATGGGGACGGTTGCTTGGCACGAAAATACTTGTCAGCGACCCTCCCAGACAGGAAGCGGGCATTCCCGATAATTATGCTCCCCTTGAAGAAATCATGGCGGAGTGCGATGCCGTCACGCTTCATACCCCTCTTGTAAAGTCAGGAAACCATCCCTCTTATCATCTTATCTCGGGTAAAGAGGTTTCGCTCATGAAACCGGGTGCGATTCTGGTGAATGCAGCGCGTGGTCCGGTGCTTGACACGCAAACCGCGCTGCCCGTATTTAAAGAGAAAAATATCCGCGCTGTCATTGACACGTGGGAGGGGGAGCCGGAAATAGACATCAATCTTCTGGACTATGCGGATATAGCCACCTTCCACATCGCCGGATATTCAAGACAAGGGAAGGAACGTGCCACAAGAATGGTTTTGGAAGAGATGGAAAATTTCTTCGGTTTTGAAGTGGACAAATCCGGATTGGCTCCGGCTTATATTCATCCCGGATTCGTTACAGCCGCACAGATAATGGATTCATATAATCCTTATGTTGATACGGAGGCTCTGCGGAAGGCACCCGAAGATTTCGATATCCTGCGCAGAAACTATAATTACAGAGAAGAAGTGTCATGACCTACAGCAAGAGATTTTATGTGGTTTGGAAGGGACGTGTGCCGGGAGTCTATGACAATCTTGACGATGCCATGGAACAGGTGGACGATTATCCCGGTGCCCTTTTCAAGAGCTATGATTCCGCCCAGGCTGCCGCAGCGGCCTATCGCAAGGCTGAAATCAGGGAAGACAAGAATGACCTTGCTAATCTTCTGCTCAATGCCTCACGCGATAATATCCCCTCTTCCGGCAAACCTGATTATTTCTCGTATCCTGAAATTGACCTGAATGGTTGGGCTGTGGATGCCTCTTGTCAGGGGAACCCCGGACGCATGGAATATCGCGGTGTGGAGCTGATGAGCGGGCGTGAACTCTTTCGTGTCGGACCCTTTGAAAAATCCACAAACAATATCGGTGAATTCCTTGCCATTGTGCACGCACTGGCTCTCATGCAGCAGAAAGGTGAAAACCATACCATATACAGCGATTCAGTAACAGGAATGGCATGGGTGAGAAACCGCAAGATCAAAACCCAGCTCACACGCGAGCCGGCAAATGAGAAATGCTTCCGCATGATGGAACGCGCACTCTCATGGCTCAACACTCACTCCTACTCCACAAAAATTCTCAAATGGCAAACTGAAAGGTGGGGGGAAGTACCCGCTGATTTCGGACGCAAATAATCTGTTGCAAATCTCTTTTATCCACGTAATCCTCTGACCGATATACCATGAACAACAAACATCCAAGAATCGCGATTGTGGTTCCCTGTTACAACGAGGAGGGGGCATTGCCAATCACCAATCAGGTGCTGACAGGATTGCTCGGCAGCATGATTGGCAAAAATGACATTGCTTCCGACAGCTATCTGCTTTATGTTGATGACGGGAGCCTCGACCGCACCTGGGCACTTATAGAGGAATATTCTGCCGTTTCACCCCTTGTAAAAGGGGTGAAACTCGCAGCCAACTCCGGCCATCAGAATGCCCTGATTGCCGGACTTGAAACGGCAGCTGACGAATGCGATGCCGCAATATCCATAGATGCAGACTTGCAAGACGATGTGAATGCCATCCCGGAGATGGTGAAAAGATTCAAGGAGGGATATGATGTGGTCTATGGTGTGCGCGACAACCGTGAGTCAGACACCTGGTTCAAGCGGGAGTCTGCGCAAAGCTTCTACCATATCATGCACCGCCTCGGAGTGAAATATGTGTATAATCATGCCGACTACAGGCTGCTCAGCGCTGATGCCATCCGCGATTTCCTGAATTATGAAGAACGCAACATGTTTATCCGGGGGATAATCCCCGGACTTGGACGCGCTCAGACAGAGGTTTATTATAAGCGGAAACCACGCACTGCCGGAGAATCAAAATATCCGTTGAAGGAAATGATTAATTTTGCCGTTGACGGCATTACCTCATTCTCCGTGCGTCCGGTAAGGATGGTTTTCTTCATAGGAATTCTCTTCATGCTTGTGGCTATTGGCATCTTCATATACGTCATGATCCGACACTTCACGGGAGAGACTATCGAAGGGTGGACATCACTGATGCTGTCTATATGGTTCTGCACCGGTGTAACCCTTATGTCATTAGGAGTAATCGGGGAATATATCGGCAAAATCTACACCGAAGTAAAGCACCGTCCACGCTACTCTGTTGAGAAACGCACCAATGTCAAGGGATAAACCAGAAGGAGGGATGTCCGGGCGTATCTTTGTCGGCAAAAATGCTGTATGAAGAAACGAGTTGAACTGAGTGGGATAAATGTTTACAAAAGCATAATAGAATCGGCTGATAACGACAACACCGACAATGAAGATATATCTTCTTTACCCGATATAGAGATCGGATTCCGCCTTCGTGGAGAGACCCTCAGCGGATATGGACCCACATACGCAGCTGCAGTAACCGATGAAACGGGGATTGTTCATCCCGAAATGGGAGGCTGGCCGGAGATGGATGTGGCTTTCAACATTACCGAAACGGATATACCAAGGGTTACGGCATGGTTCGAAACCAATTACGGGGGTGTGTCTGATCCGGAAAGCACTACTCTTATAAAGAATCGCAAGACAGCGTTATTCAACGCCCTTAACTCCTATATCTCCACTGCCAAATCCCATAATCTCTTCACCTCCCCTTTCCGTCTGGGTTGGTGCTTCAAACTCACCGACGGCTCTCTTACTGCCTTAAACGACATGGGGATATTCCATACCTTCCTTACAGCTCCTGTGTTGCCAATCATAAGCAATACCCTTTCCGGCACTTACCTTTACACACTGGTACAAATACGGAATGTACCCGCCCGCGTACAGATGCAGACAAGCGATGCAGCAAAACTCGCGTCATACCGCGACAGGATTGCCGCAATAGAGATCTTCGCCACAGAGCAGACAGAAACTTATGATGATGACGGAAATGTGGCAGGAGTACGTTCGGTCACAGTTGATGACACTCCCGTCAGGTGCTGGCAATATGATTATTATTCTGCCGACGAGGTGGAATTAAAAACTACAGAATCCACCACTTTCAGGCGGATTGCATCAATTTCTCTCGATGAGATCGAGGAATTCGCTGAATTTTCCAATGTTCCCATAGCTGCCGGCAATCTCTCCAATTTCACCGGTCTTCCCGCATATTCTTCGCTGAAAGACGGGTCTTCCGGCTCAACTGATGATGAGACATCCGTCACCGGGTGGACACGCTTCATTACAGAATATCTGCATCTGGATTATCCTGAAAATGAGAAAAGCATCCGCAATGTCACCTTAAGGGGCGTTTTCGACCGCAAAAATGTACGTATCCGCCTGTATGGCTCTCAGCATCGCGACAGGCGAATTTTGCTGGCTGCTACGCAGGGAGCCTATCTGCGCGGTGTTTGCCGCTCACGGTTCCGCTGGATGCAGGTGGAGATTGACTGCGAAATGCGCGAAGGTGACTTTCTGGAAGCCCTCACTTTCGATTTTTCGGTTTGATGAAGTCATTATACATCTTTATACCGAACACTATCGCCGAGGATGCTCCGGTGATAAGGTTGGTAATCCACAAAGGCACATTGCCGAGCATGAAACCCTGAATCACAAAAAATACCGAACCAAAAAACATCAGCAGGAAGGTAGGGAGCGCGATGCCGTCGGTGTCGCGCGTACGAATCGTATATATAGCTTGCGGCAGATAGCCGAGCACCATGCAGACAGCAGCTGCATATCCGAATATTGTTAACCAAATATTATTATCCATTTTATCTAAGTATTAAATTTTAAGTTTTAAGTTTTAAGTTTTCTTGGTGAGCAAACGGTATCAACCTTAGCTGATAAGGAGTATGAAAATCATTGAACTTCCGACAAACTCGTGCGTGGAAATGCATCGATGAATGAACCGGGAGTGGCATTAAGAATTTTTACCCCTTTTGAATCAGCATACTCCTTTACAGCAAAATAGCTGCGGAAGGCGATTGCAAAACTTTCATAAATCTGATGCAGCCTGATACCTTTGTAGAGACTTTCCACACGTTCCCTCTCTTTCTCATTCTCCTTATAGAAATGCGGCTGAACTGAAACCACCACATTGTTGTCAGTAACCCACAATGTTTTGCTCCAGCTGTGATCAGCACCTGTCAGCACAATTCTCTTGTATCCCTCCCTTATTCCAGACATTATGGCAGGAATAAGCACATTGCGCGGACGCGGCATTGCCAAACCATTGTCATAAAGCTTTCGTGTCAACCAGCGCCATCCTGATGCCGGAGTAAGGTTGAAGTACTTTATTATAACATTTGAAGGGAGCTTTTGCGTTTTCATATACTTCCTCTGTTTTGTCGGCACATAGAGTATCATGTCCCAATCTGCCTTTTCAAGAGCCTTCCACATTTTCTTTACATTCTCATCTCCGTGAGGACTAAAAAAGACACCGTCGGCAAGAACATGGATCTTAGGTTTGAGAATAAAAAACTCCGGAGTCAACGGAGCAAAATTCACTGCCAGCAACGGATACTTTCTCAATGTATCCTGGTCGTTATCCATCGCATCGCGTAAAGATGGTCCGTTTCCCATCACGATAAGAGTCGTGTCCGAAGGCGTGGAACCACGTGATGGTTTTCGCGACATTAATGCCACCTTCAAAAGGGATGAAGCCGAGTCGGCGGCAGCAGTCATAACCCTCTTTATTTTATCTGTTTTGCTCAAATTTCCGGCTTTTATAGTTTTTAAATTTTGCAAAATTGCAAAATATTTGTAACTTCTGCAAGCAAAACACCCCTTTTCGTTGTTAAATAGTAAGTGGGTCTTTTGTGTCATTACGTAACACAAATTGCACATACACCGAAAGTTGCGAGCAAAATCACCCTATTTGTCAAAAAATTACGGAAATTTTTCTTTAATTTTGTCAATAATTGATTTTTTTAATTAATTTTGCATCGTGATTATGAAGATGAATCAATTAACCGGGAAACAGATATCCGGAATATTGAGGTCAAATTATAAACTGCAATAGAAATAAATATAAACCCAAATAATATTAAAAGAATTATGGTAAAATTGGATTTGTCCCAGTATGGGATCAAAGATGTGAAAAACATCATTTACAATCCCTCTTATGAAGAATTGTTTAAGGACGAAACAAACCCTGCGCTTGAGGGTTATGAGAAAGGCATCGTAACAGATCTCGGTGCTGTTGATGTATTCACAGGTGAATATACAGGTCGCTCTCCCAAAGATAAATATCTTGTAAAAGACGATGAGACAGAAAACACCGTATGGTGGACAACCGAAGAATATAAAAACGACAACAAACCTATCAGCACAGAGGTATGGGATAAGATCCGCGAGAAAGCTGTAAAAGAGCTCAGCGACAAGACTCTCTATGTAGTAGACTGCTTCTGCGGTGCCAACGAGGCCACACGCTTGAAAGTGCGCTTCATCATGGAAGTGGCATGGCAGGCTCACTTCGTTACCAACATGTTCATCCGTCCCTCAAAAGAGGAGTTGGAGGATTTCACCCCCGATTTCGTTGTATTCAACGCATCAAAGGCAAAATGTGAGGATTATAAAGAGCTTGGTCTGCACTCGGAGACTGTAGTGGCTTTCAATATCAAACAGCGTGAGCAGGTGATCATCAACACCTGGTATGGCGGCGAGATGAAGAAAGGTATGTTCTCAATGATGAACTATTTCAATCCTCTGCGCGGCATAGCTTCAATGCACTGTTCTGCCAATACCAACATGGACGAGACATCAACAGCCATCTTCTTCGGTTTGTCAGGCACAGGAAAGACCACACTTTCCACCGACCCGAAACGCAAACTTATAGGTGATGACGAGCACGGATGGGATGATGACGGTGTATTCAACTATGAAGGTGGATGCTACGCTAAGGTTATCAATCTTTCCAAGGAGAATGAACCGGATATCTACAACGCTATCAAGCGTGATGCCCTTTTGGAGAATGTTACTGTAAATCCTGACGGCTCATGCGATTTCGCCGACAAGAGCGTTACAGAGAACACCCGCGTTTCATATCCTATCTATCACATCGAGAATATTGTAAAGCCCGTTTCCAAAGGTCCGGCTGCAAAACAGGTGATCTTCCTGAGTGCTGACGCTTTCGGTGTGCTTCCTCCGGTAGCCATCCTCAACAACGAGCAGGCAAAATATTACTTCCTCAGCGGATTCACAGCAAAACTCGCCGGCACAGAGCGTGGAATCACCGAACCGACTCCGACATTCTCCGCTTGCTTCGGTCAGGCATTCCTCTCCCTGCATCCTACTAAATATGCTGAGGAACTGGAGAAGAAGATGAGTGCAAACGGTGCCAAAGCATACCTTGTAAACACCGGTTGGAACGGTACAGGTAAGCGTATCTCCATCCCTGACACCCGCGGTATCATCGATGATATCCTCAACGGTGACATAGAGAAAGCTCCTACAAAAGTGCTTCCCTACTTTGATTTTGTTATCCCGACAAAACTTCCGGGTGTGAACCCTGAGATTCTCGATCCGCGCGACACATACGCTGATCCCAAGGAATGGGACGAGAAGGCAAAGAAACTCGCTGAGATGTTTATCAACAACTTCAAGAAGTTTGAGACCAACGCTGCAGGGAAAGCCCTTGAAGCCGCAGGTCCTCACATCTGATCATCGCAACCCGCATGCTTCAAAGCATGTTGAAATATTGAGAGCCATCCGAACCGGATGGCTCTTTTTTTTCGTTAGAAATATGAAAGCCCCGTAAAGGGCAAGGTTACGATGAATGTAACAATGCCGGGAGAAATTTTGGCGGAAGATGCTTATTTAACAAAATTATTGTTAATTTTGCAATATGACTCATACAGGTTTTTTCGATAAATATTTCATATCCCCATTTTTCCGGCAAGCCAGAGATTTCTCCGGTGCGGAGAGCAGCCGCAACGCCGGATATTCAGCTCTCGCCTGGCTCATTGTTACCGCCGGCATCGTTGGCGCCCTTTTAGGCCTTGTCGGGCTGCTCGGTCCCGATGTAGGCTTTATAAGCCTTGCCATAATCGGCGGTCTGTGGCTGTGTTGGTCTGTATTAGCTTTCATCGCCATGATTACAAGGATGTCGCACAATTCCGGCAATGAAGACCAGCCTGAGAAACCGTCATTGTTAGGTATCGACAACTTACTGTCGGTCGTCTGCGTGCTGTTTCTTGTTTGCGGAATATTGATGACTGTAACCACTCTCAACAGCGGCGAGCTGGACATGACCCCCCGCAATGGAGGCGATGGTTCGCCAAACCCTATTCTCGTACATGACAGCATCTGGGAGGAGCCGATTTTTACTTATCAGGATCAGACACCCAAGGAGCCGGAGAAAGACACTATGCAGGATCTTGAAGAGA
The DNA here is from genome assembly GCA_964515455.1 of uncultured Sangeribacter sp. Lineage (GTDB taxonomy): Bacteria > Bacteroidota > Bacteroidia > Bacteroidales > Muribaculaceae > Lepagella. The sequence goes on along the minus strand of CAZEUD010000008.1, from coordinate 23,080 downwards.
AAGACACTGTCTCTCTGGAAGAGAGTTTCGACCCGGAAATTCCCACTTCTGACCAGATTGAGATTGACACCACCGCTGTTGAGTAATCTTCATTTCCGGCAGCTTTTTATGAGACAGACCCTTAAATTCAAACACATGAACCCCAAAAAGCTTCTTTTATCTCTTGGAATTATGGCAATTGCCATTTCCGCAAATGCTTCGGAGGATTGGGAAAACCCCGGAATATTCGCCCGGGGACGTCTTCCGCATCGTGCCACGGCATACCCCTATCCTACTATCGCCGATGCCCTTAAAGGGGATTATCAAAAATCCCCGTGGTATGAAAGTCTCAATGGCAAATGGAAATTCCATTACTCGCAAAAGCCTGCTGACCGACCAAAGGATTTCTACCTTACCGACTATGACACTTCCTCATGGGCGGACATCAACGTGCCGGGGAACTGGGAAATGCAGGGGTTCGGAACGCCTATATATGTGAATATCCGATACATATTCCCTAAAAATCCGCCATATACCTCGCATGACGACAATCCGGTGGGGAGCTACAAAAGGAGCTTCAACATCCCGGACTCATGGACCGACCGCAAGATATTTCTGCATTTCGGCGGAGCCACTTCCGGCATGTATGTATGGGTGAACGGCAAAAAAATCGGTTATGTGCAAAGCGCGAAAAACCCCGCTGAATTCGATATAACACAATACGTGCATAGCGGAATGAATGAGGTGGCTTGCGAAGTGTATCGCTGGACCGATGGCTCTTACCTTGAAGACCAGGATTTCTGGCGCCTCTCCGGACTTGAACGTGATGTCTATCTATATTCTACAGCTGATGTGCGCATTGCGGACATTTTCGCACGCGCATCTCTCGATTCCAAATACCGCAACGGTATCCTGTCGCTCGATGTGGATGTAATGAATTATGGAAAGGGTGAAGACGCAAAAGTCAATGCCACGCTTTTTGACAAGGCGGGACGCAAGGTGTGGAGTTCCGGAAAAGATGTAAAACTTGCTGCAAATGGCGAGACTTCAGTCAATTACTCCGCAACTCTCAAGAATCCGGCAAAATGGAGCGCCGAGACTCCCAATCTATATACTCTGGTGGTGTCAATTGCCGACAATGCCGGCAACACGATTGAGGCCTCATCTTCAAAGGTGGGATTCCGTACCGTTGAGATTAAGGATGCGCAATTGCTGGTGAACGGCTCTCCCATTGAGGTGCATGGCGTGAATCTCCACGAGCATAACGAGCTTACCGGACATGCCATTGACCGGGAAACCATGCTCAAGGATATCCGCATGATGAAGCAGAATAATGTCAACGCAATCCGCACAAGTCATTATCCTCAGACACCTTTGATGTATGATTTATGCGATGAATACGGACTTTACATTGTTGATGAGGCCAATGTGGAGATTCATGGCATGGGTGTTGTATATAATTATCCCGACACTACCATTCATCCGGCTTACCGGCCGGATTGGCACGATGCAATCCTTGACCGCGAAATGGCTCTTGTGGAGCGCGACAAGAATCACCCATCGGTAATTATCTGGAGTCTCGGAAACGAAGCCGGGAATGGCGAGAACTTCAAATCTGCCTACCGCTGGATAAAGGAACGCGACAAGACGCGCCCGGTGCAATTCGAACAGGCGAGTGAGAACTGGAACACCGACATTGTATGTCCGATGTATCCTTCCATCAAATATATGAAGGAGTATGCTGCGCGCAAGGATGTGACGCGTCCTTATATCATGTGCGAATATGCACATGCCATGGGGAATTCCACCGGTAATTTCCAGGAATATTTCGATATAATACGTTCGAGTCCGCACATGCAGGGTGGTTTCATCTGGGACTGGGTGGATCAGGGTTTCATCCGCTACGATGAGGATGGCAGAAAATACTGGGCATACGGTGGTGACTTCGGTGCGCGTAATTATGATAATGATGATAATTTCTGCATCAACGGTCTTGTGAACCCGGACCGCACACCGCATCCCGGACTGAATGAGGTAAAGAAGGTTTACCAGGATATCCGCTTCACTCCCGACGTTAAAAAAAGAGTAATCTCCATTGAGAATCATTTTACTCACAAGGATCTGTCAAACTATGATTTCAACTGGCAATTGCTGCGCAATGGTGAAGTGGTGAAGCGAGGCACTTTTGAAAAAGTAAATCCTCTTCCGGGGAAGAGCGTTTCCGTAAAAATGCCCGTTGATGATGTAAACCTGAATGATGGAGCTGAATATCATTTCAATATTTTTGCCAATATAAAAAATGGCGATGATATAATCCCTTCAGGTCATGAGCAGGCTCGCGGGGAAGTGGAACTTTCTTCTCATAAGAAATACTCACCTCAGGCAGCCGGCTCGGCACCGAAGGTGACCGAAACATCAAACGGCTGGAACATAACTGCCGGGAATGTATCGGTGATTTTCAATAAGAAGGGATGGCTTAATTCTTACTCTGCAGATGGCAGGCAGATCCTGTCAAATGGCATTACACCTTCGTTCTGGAGGGCACCAACCGACAACGACCGGGGTGCCAATGCTCACAAACGCATGAATGCCTGGCGCTATGCTTTCGATAATTCCACTGTGAATTCCGCAAATATCTCCGAAGAGGGGAACACTGTCATTATCACTTCCGTACGCTCCATGCCGGATGTGAATTGCGATCTCAAAACCGTATACACAGTATATGGCGATGGCACTTTGGGCGTAACCGAGCAATTGCTGACCCATGCCGATTCACATATCCCGGAACTCATGCGCTTCGGAACATCTATAGAACTTCCAAAACAATATGATAATTTCCGCTGGTATGGCCGCGGTCCGTGGGAGAATTATTCCGACCGCAAGACTTCCTCTTTTGTGGGAATTTACGATGGCAAGGTAGCTGACCAGTATTTCCCCTATATTCGTCCTCAGGAGTCGGGCAACAAGACCGATGTGCGTTGGGCGGAGCTTACCGACAACGAAGGTTTCGGAATCCGAGTCACCGGCGAGGATTTGCTGAATGTCAGTGCTCTTGACGTTACACCGGCAGACCTTGACCCCGGCATGAGCAAGCATAACATGCACCAGAGCGATGTATGGCCGAATCTATGGAGCGTTTACCTGAATGTGGATCTCGGTCAGCGCGGCCTCGGCGGAGACACCAGCTGGGGAGCCAACCCCCACAAGCCTTATATCATGTCTCCCCGCGACTACACTTACACCTGCTTCCTGACGCCGGTAATCCCTAAGAAATAGAGATTAATTAAGGTAATTTTATTTACCAGGAAGAGAATCCGTTTCGCCGGTTGCGCCCCCTGATGATTCTTCGGGGCGCAACCGGCAGCGGTTTTACGGGCATCTCCAGCTCATGAAATATTATATGCAATCCTATGGCGCGGGTCATAAGCAAATCGTCATGGCATCCCGCTATGGCTCCATAACTGCCGTTCTGCCGCCTCTCATAATTAAGATACTCATCAAGGCAATCCTGATCGCGCTCTATATACAATCCTTCGCGAATCACCTTTACCAAAGTCGCTATTATCATCGGTTTGGTGGCTATGTTGGTGTGGAAACCATACCGCGCCGGCAAACCTCTTACCACTGCCTCTTCACTTCGCTGACGGGCATAGAGATTAGGATAAGAATCCCGCAGACGGTTGAGGATAAAGGATGACTGGTCACCGTCTGTATCTCTGTCGCGATCATGTGTCTCCAATGTGTTGCTCTCTATCACCAGCAATGCATCATTATAATATCTTGCCGCATGCGCCGCTCTCTCGGTCAAAAGGTCGAAATCCTCATGTCCGCGCCATTGGGCCACGACTTCCGGACGCTCACCATTTGCCAGCGGCATTCTGTCGAAAACCACTATCACACTCCAGTCTGCCTTGGCGGATCTCCCTCCAACATCCACCACTGCCACATACCTGCTGTCCACATTCAGGAAATCTCCGGAGGGTTGCTTCCATATCCGCCATCCACCTGAAGCCAACGCCATATACCCGTTTTCTCCGATTTCACCGATGTTTTTCGCATCCTCACACTCCGGTCGCAAGGCTTCAACCTTATATTTGTCAAACACTCTTGAGCCAGAATGAACGAACGCCTCCACATCGTCGCTCGGATACTCCGCCGCCATCAATCCATGCTCGGAATATTTGGAGCGTTCAGCCATATACCAGTGGATAGCCTCAAGAGTTGCCCCTTTTTCCCATAGCCACCACAGGTATTCTCCGGGCTGCTCTCTGCCGGAGGCTGCCACGTTTGAATATCTCCCCTTAAGGAGTCTTTCAGCAAAAATCATCTTATCCTGATCGGATGCAAAAGGGAGCGAATACTGGTCAATGTCAAACCAGGATATGAACAGCGGCTCGAATTGGGAGATTCCACGTTTGGCAGCCTCATATTCCCGATGGAAGAAATTACCGGTGCCGTTGGCCGTTGATTCGTACACAATCATGGTCATGGGAGTTAGCAACACTCCCGAACATGCTGATCTCAAGATATCTTCGGGAGATTTACCATCTGTCTTACGCCAAATACCCACCTCGGAGCAATGCACAAGGTTATAATCACCTCCCCGGCATGAGTCGGGGCGCTCTGCCGTACCGATTTTTATCTTGCAATTTCGAGACCCTACCCTGAATATGGCCCGTGAACGACCCACCGCCTCCATCTTCTTGATGTCGCGTTTTGCGGGAGTCTCGTCCTCATCTATATACAGCAGTTCCGCAGGATATGAATCAAGCATACGGTCGAACATATCCTTGATTTCATCCGAACCTACTCCCTGATGAGCAATTATCAAGGAATTAAGACCTCGCTGATGTATCAGCTGGAGCCACGCCATATATAGCTGCGAGCAGGTGCTCCCTCCCCATTGACGGGCTTTCAGCAGTATAAGGCGGATAGGCTTTGATGCCAGGCGCATCTCTTCCAGCTTCTCCACAAATTTGCGTTGCGGCCGATTTAATACGAACAGAACATCGTCACCTCCGCCTTTTCTCTTGACATACACATACTTCGCAGCCCAATATGCGAAATCATGACGGCAACGTTCCTCCTCATAGTTTTCTTTGGTAAGCGTGATACCTTTCATTGATTCAGGCAACCATACTTTCGCTGCATCTTCAGGTCGCCGGCTCTCAAACCGCCTGCCTACCGACCCCTCCCCGCTTACAGGATCAAATCTTTCCCCGATTTTCTCCTGTCGCCTGAAATTCTCCTCCAATATATCTATTACCTCCATTCTGAAAAACCTAATACCTGATACCTGATACCTGATACCTAATAACTAATAACTAATAACTAATACCTAATCCCTAATCCCTGACTAACTCCTTATCCTGTAAATCATCGCCCTTGCCGATTTTGGAGTGAGATAAAACTCCGGAGCCGGTGAATTTACCGCTCTGAATGTGGCTTCTGTCAATGTGAGTCCCGGCTCGGCACGAAGATATTCCTTCACGCGCCTTGCAATCTCAAAATACATCTCCCTTTTTTTCGCATTCATCGAAAGAATTCTGTCCCCCTTCAGCATTTTTGAAACAACTATCATCGCGCGCTTCTCACTGACCCAAAACCGCGATGCAGGCGAAAGAGCAGCCCTTGTAAACAACTCCTGAGTTGGAACATCCCCTAATTTAAGAAACTGCGCCTTGAATGCATCAAGCAATTCTTTGTCTCTCTGTGGTGTGAATTCCACCACCGAACCTTTCTTCTTCATAATATAGCAATATAAATTTGTAAGTTAATCCGAGCCGTTTTTCAGACTCGCACAGCAAAGTTAATAACATTGCTTATATTTTGCAAGTATAAATATTAACTTTGTCAATAAATAAAACTATTTCTTATTTTCGCAACCCTAATTTTGCATCGTCAAAAACGCCGAAAGGCACTAATTTACAAGTTTATGTTACAAATTTTCAAGAAAAAGGAAACCCTCCCTGTTTTATCCGGCAATGCTGAAGCCTTGGTGGAAATTCATGAGGATGAATCAGCCTCGTTCGAAGAGCTCGTAGAGGAGAGGGATGAGAAAATTGAGGAGGGAAAGGTCTCGGATGAGGAAGCCTCCGATATTTCCAATGAAGAGAATCCGGAAGAACCGGAAGTTGGGAATGAAATTCCCGCTCCTGCGGGATTTACAAAGGAGTTTGAGGAAAACGCAAGGGCATATGCTTTCGGGCGCAACGTCCCCGAAGGGGATTTGAACGCTGCTCTTGCATGGCTTGAGCAGATAGGTGAAGGCTGGACCGGCGCCAATCTTTCAATGGAGATGCTTGAGGTAGTGGTAAATGGAGTTCGCTACAGTCAGGATCTTTCCGATGCCCGTAATGAAGGGGAGATTGCCGGCAGAAATGCCAGAATCGAAGAACTTTATCTTAACCCTGAAGATTCTGACGGACTTCCCCACATCTCTTCCAAGGGGAATGTTTCCAAATCCTCCAAATCAGCTGCATCGATTTTTGATCTGGCAAGAAGCAGCAGAGTTTAATCAGGCATTAATCAGGTATTAGGTTTTAGGTATAAGGTATTAAGTATTTATTCAAAAATCACAGGGCTAACACGCCCTATTAAAATTTAAATTTTATGAGTTTAACAGTAACTACCGGCTCTGCCGGCATCCAGTCGCATGTGCCCGGAGAGGCAGCAACAGTATCCAATGCAGCAGAAGCCACCGGCGGCATTGCAACGGGAAGTTTTATTGACAGCGACATTGATGAGGAGTTGTTTAGTTTCAACAGCGATGACACCCCTCTGATGAATCTGATGCTTCGTGCAAAACGCGTGAAGGTGAACAGTCCGGAGGTGGAACACTACATGATTGATGAGCCGCGAAGCCAGGTCACGGTGGCTGAAAACGTGGCGGCTCAGGACAACATGCAGGTGATTCTTCCGCTTCAGGCTCAGGATCAGAATCTTCCGCGACCATTCTCCACATTGCTCGTAAAGGGCGTGGACGGATATTCTGCCGATGGAAACACCCGCACAACGGGCAAGGAATTGATGCTCTTTGTAGTTGGTGTGGATCCCACAACAAACAATCCTGTGGTGCGTGCCGTAAACGGCAAAAAATCGCAAAGTGAAGATGAGTATTCATGTATTCCGGCAATTCCCGAGGGTACTAAAATAGTGATCCTTGCCAACTCTCTTTATGAGACTCAGAAGGAGGTGGATCCGGATTTGATAGTGCCGCAGCCTTCAAAAGTTTATCTTCAGAAACGCGGTATGAACCAGGTGGTTTCGGATTATTTTGAATCGCAGCGCAAACGTATACCTTTCTCAAAGGCGGTGATTGCCGAGCAGGCCATTGCCAATTTCAAAGTGCGCGGCAACCGCACACTCTGGGCGGGACGTGCCGGGAAGTTCAAAATGAATGTACCGCGCATGGGTCTGCAATATGTATACTGCACAGAGGGATTGCGCTGGCAGTTCAAACGTGAACTGATGCACAAGGGGAAATGGACAATAGAGGATATCATCGCTTTGGCCAAGATGTTTTTCACCGGTGAGGATGTGCCCAAGACTGCCCTCCTCCTTGCAGGGAAGAATCTTCTTGAGCAAATCCAGTGTATCGATTTCTCAAAACATCCGGAAATTCAGATCTCGACAAAAACCAACAGTATCGGATGGACTGTCACCAATTTCCATACAGTGTTTGGAGATATTGAAATCAAGCGCGAACCGACTCTCGACCGTCTTGGATGGAGCAATTCGGGCGCTTTAATCGGCGAAAACCGCCTTGTGCATTACGTGTATTCTGCGGAACATAGTTTCAGCGACCGCGTGGACGGTGAAGAGGCCACACGCAATGGCATACTCATCTGGGATGCTCTTGCGCTGAAAGGAAGCTGCCATATATGGATTGATGGTGACGGGGACACACCAACCGACGGCACTTTCGCTTTCCGCATGTGGAATAGTGAGGAAGCGCCTGAGGATGCTGCTGATGGAGATATCTTCTATCTTACAGCTGATTGCCCCGGAATCTCTTCTGCTGCACGCTGCGGACAAATATGGCAAGCAACAATTACAAATGATGATGACGGTATGGAACAGATAAGCTGGATTCCTTACACCGGAGAAATAACTGCCTGATGAAAAAGACTTATGGAGTAAACGGGATGATGGAATGGAATGCCCTGATTCCCGCGGGACGCACCACCTTAAGAGTGCATTTTAAAGGGGGCACAGTGACCGGATATGGCGTCTCTCCCGCCACATTCACCACCGACAACCCCGCAGTGATTCACATTATAGAACACAGTCATTGGTTCAGAAGCAGGAAAATCCTGCTTCTGAAAACCGAAAAGTAGATTTTTGAAGATGGAGATAAAGATAAGTGAGATAGTTTCGAGAGTTATAAAAAACCTCGATGAAAACGAGGAAATCATCCTTGAAAAGATGGAGTATGGATATCCGGAAACGTGTCTTCCCCAACTTATCAGCGACATTCTACCGGATATCGCTGAGGAAACAATCCGGGAGGCTTCGCTGCATGATATTGACGAATGGCAGGAGATGACAGCCGATGTGGAATGGATAGAGCCGGGACATGGCGAACTCGAATTGCCGAAAGACTTTCTAAGGCTGATATCATTCCGCATGAGCGACTGGAAACGTTCGGTTTCATCGGTGGTTTTTGAAGACTCCGACAATTATCCGCTTATCTTTAATCCGCGGCCAAATCGTCGTGGCTACCGCTGCTCGCCGGCGGTAGCCATCACTGCCGGCGCCACACGCCGCAAGCTCGAATTCATCGGCTCCACAGAACCCGGTGCATATATCTTGCAAGCCTCCTACCTCCCCCTCCCTTACGATACCCGATACCCTGACATCCTCAACATCCCCCGCAGCCTCCTCCACCCCCTCATCTCCGCCACATCCTCCGCTGTACGCCTCCTCCGCACATAAAATTTTAGATTTGTCAGAAATCATTCGGCAGTATCAAAATAATTTTGTAATTTTACAATTGATATGCACTTGTGCAGACAAAAGACCCTATAATGTAAGTAGAAACTTATATTCAACATATTGAGGAACATCCTTGTAGTCGTATTACGGTTTGGTCGCCGGTCTGCCTACTTGGAAGTTTTCTTGTTCATAATATGGCTAAAGAAATCCGTTTCATAGACCTCTTTGCTGGTATTGGTGGCATACGCACAGGTTTATCCCAAGCCTTAGAGGAAGCCGGGTACAAACCGAAGTGCGTTATGACTTCGGAGATTAAACCTTATGCCATAAAAGTCCTAAAAGACAACTACGAGCAAGAGAATATCGTTGGTGACATTACGCAAGTTGACGCATCTTCCATCCCTGATTTTGACATCCTTTGTGGTGGTTTTCCTTGTCAGGCATTCTCTTCTGCCGGAAAACGTCAGGGGTTCGCCGACACCCGAGGAACACTTTTTTTTGAGGTTGAGCGTATATTACGCGAAAAGACTCCAAAGGGTTTTATCCTTGAAAATGTAGAGGGCTTGGTTAATCACGACGGAGGCAAAACCCTTGAAGTTATACTGACGAAACTTCTCGAATTAGGCTATTTTATAAATTATAAAGTCCTCAATTCTTCTGATTTTGGAGTTCCACAAGACCGAAAACGCATCTATATTATTGGCTCGCTGCATGAAACTCCCAATTTAGATGGCTTTGAGAAATCATCGAAAACTATTGGCGATATTTTAGAATCGGGTCAGCCCACTGAAAATACCCCCTTTATAGAAACACTACTTTCTCATTTCAAAGTTGAAGAATTGTATGGGAAATCCATCAAAGACAAACGTGGTGGAGACACCAATATCCATAGTTGGGATTTGGAAGTAAAGGGTTTTGTCTCTAAGGAACAAAAAAAGTTGCTTAATATGATTCTGCGTGAACGCAGAAAAAAGAAATGGGCAGAAGAAATAGGCATTGATTGGATGGATGGTATGCCATTGACGTATGAACATATCTATTCATTTTATCCACACCCTAATTTGCAAGAGATGCTTGACGACCTTGTTCAAAAGGGCTATATTAAATTCGAGCACCCTAAACGCAAGGTTACAACTTCAGACCTATTCGGCACTACTGTTACCCGTCGACTGCAAGACACTACCTTACCTAAGGGATATAATATTGTTGCAGGTAAATTAAGCTTCCCTATTAGCAAAGTAATGGGGCCTACCGAAATAGCTCCTACATTAGTTGCTATGGATATGCAAAAACTATATGTGAGCGACAACGGAGGATTACGTAGATTAACACTTCGAGAGGGGCTGCGCTTATTTGGTTATCCTGATAATATGAAACTCAATGTTTCAGAAAAAGATGGTTTTGATCTTCTCGGTAATACAGTTGTGGTCCCGGTTATCAAAGCTGTTTGTACTCGTCTTATTAATGCATTAAATCTAAACTAAATATGGCTGAACTTATCAGACTTACCGCAGAAAAGGTGTACGACCGTCTGCTCAATGTAGATAAAATCAAGACTGTTGAAGGTCAAATCCGCTTCTTTCTTGGTGACGTAAATATAATTGTACGACAAAAAGATGTTGTCGGAAACATCATTCAAGAGTGGCTTGAAGGCTGGTTACGCAAGAATAATATTGCCTTTGCACCCAATATCAACACTCAAATGCCACCTGACATATTCCTTAATCCTGATAATCGCACCGAGGGCTTACTTGAAGTCAAAGCGTTTAATTACGCTGCTTCTCCAGGATTTGATATTGCCGATTTCAGGGCTTACGCCAGTGAAATTCTTGAAAATCCCTATATGCTACATACAAAGTACCTTATTTTTGGTTACAGCATGAGTGATGAGGGTATTGTCACCATTAAAGATTTGTGGCTCAAAAATGTATGGGAAATATGTCGTTCAATGGACGGCTGGGCTTTGAACGTACAGTATAAAAATAGGACCATTCATAAAATCCGTCCTGCCAAGTGGTTCGGAACTCGTTCAAAGTTTCCGATGTTCACTTCTCTTGAAGATTATCTGTCGGCAATAGAAGAAACACTTTTTTCTTACCCCGATACTCACGAGCTTTCAAAAGGTTGGAGAAAGAAAATTATCTCTGCTTATAAATCGTTCTATGGTAAAACTCTAACCATTCCTCGTTGGGATGATTTGGCTGACACATATCAGCCTCCTGTAAAAAGAAAGGGGAATATATAAAGAAATTCCATTATATGAATATGGATAAATATAATTCTGATAGTACTGATTACTCAGGGTTGATATATGATGGTTCAGCCAAAGTGGTTGTAGGTGACTTATCAACACCTATAAAATGTTGATTTTGTGGCGACGGCGAAGAAGTTTTTGCAGGTATGTGTCTCGATTGATACGCATAGTTAATGACTAAAAAAGTTAATTGTTACATTTTTAGTCAACAAAATTACAAAACAATCTAAATGTGACCAAATTATCACCCAATTATTTTTAATTGTTGACCACCATTCTTAATGCGGCAATAATAACTGATCTACAGTATTATTTTCATGACCGCACGAAAAGTGTACTACCAGCTGTCCATCTACGCTATAGCGAGAGGAGATCGCGGTAGATATCCATGGCTGAGCGGAGGTCGGGATTCAATACGGGCACATCAATATGCGGCTTTCCTATCTTTTCAAGCAACACAAAACGTATATCTCCTGCCGAGGGATTCTTCTTGTCATGACTTACAATCTCTTCTATGTGGTCGTAATCATTACAGCTGAATTGTATCGGCTTGAAGTGCCTTCTTAACACGCCATCCCTATACCTGAATATCTCATAAGATGACATCCCTTCTATCATATGGCTGAGTATCAACGATACGAGTATCCCATTTGCCACTGCCACACCATGACTTACGGGCGTCCCCTTTTCAAGCATGAGAGTTTCGAAAGCATGCCCTGCCGTATGTCCGAAATTCAGCACTTTTCTCAGACCCGATTCCTTGGGATCCTCCTCCACTATCCTCTCCTTCTCCCTTACGCTCTTCAACATCCCTTCGGCAAGTCTGGCTTTGTCACGGAGTATATTCTCATCAAGTGTCAGCCGATAGAAATCCTCCGAGGTAATCATCGCCATCTTTACAATCTCGCCAAATCCGGAAACAGTCTCTTCTTCATGAAGTGTGGACAACGGTTCTGCACTGATTATCACCGCCTCCGGCATATAAAACGCTCCAATCTCATTCTTAAGTCCGCAGAAGTCGATTCCGGTTTTTCCTCCAACTGCAGCATCTACCGCACCGAGGACAGTGGTCGGTATATTGACAAATCGAATTCCCCGTTTGAAAGTGGCAGCCGCAAATCCTCCAAGATCCGTAACCACCCCTCCTCCGATATTTATAATCATCGACTTTCTTGTGGCTCCGCATTCCGACAATGTCTGCCACACGTTCGAAAGTGTGTTGATATTCTTGTTTTCCTCGCCTGCCTCAAATGTGATAACCTTGGCATCATATTTTGACAGACACCCTTCAACCAATGGTAACACACAAGCCTTCACATTTGTATCGGTCACCACATACAATCCGCTATAATCATATTTTGAAAGCACAGCTTCCAATGCCGGTGTTATCTTGTCGGTTTCCACGATTCTGCTATTCATGGCTATACAACTTTGATTGTTTCGAGATAATCAGCAAATTCAGGCATTGACCGGAAAATAACATCCGCCCCTTCCCGCTCAAATGCCTCCTCAGGTATCGGCCCCGTGGTGACGGCTACAGTGAATACTCCCGCTCCTTTCCCGGCTCTTACTCCCAATGGCGCATTCTCTATCACTATGGCCTCTTCCGGCAACACTCCTGCTATCTCCAACCCCTTTAGATATGGCTCCGGATCAGGCTTCCCTTTGACAACATCCTGTGCTGTGACACGATCACCGGGAAGGAAAGCTCCCGGATAGTCGCGGTTTATGCTGTCGAGCAAGGAAGCCTGCGATGAACCGGTGACAAGCACCCGGCGTATTCCAAGCCTCGCCAGAGAGGCAAGCATCCTGTCAGTGCCGGGCATAGGATCATTCTTACCTATCCGGCGGAAATATTTGGTTTTGAGAGTATACAGTTCATTTGCTTTCTCTGCTGACACGCCATGACCACAGGCACGGTTGAATATCATATTAATCAATGCCGGTCCGGTCATCCCTTCATTCAGATATACATCCTGAGCGGTGAGAGACACACCAATTTCTTTCGCCATCATCTCCCAGGCTATTGCATGATATTTCATGGAGTCGTAAATCACGCCATCCATATCTATCAACGCCGCTTTCTTACCTTTTAAAATATTTCCCATTTCAATATTTAGTGTCTGTCTTTTACCTGAGACGGATTGTGCTGCCTGGTAAATCCGGAGTCTTGGGATTGAGTCGTTTTAGCGTACTAAGCTTAATGCCAAACCTTTGCGACAACGAATGCATGGTTTCCCCCTCCCCTATTGTAGCGGTAGCTGTATCTTCCGGACCCGTATCCCTCTTCTCTTCAAGGTATACCTCCTCCCATGCTTTTATCTCGGCATCTTTGGAGACATCGTTGAATTTCATCAATTTGGACACTTTTATGCCTAATTCTTTGGCTATGGAGGAGTATGTATCTCCCGGGGAAGCTATAACGCAATGTAATCCGCGCGACCGCCGTACCGGATGCGTGGCGCGTAAAAGTTCATGGATAAAGGCAGCATCCTCTTCGCTGCGCCTGCCGGCCTCAGTGTCGAAAAGATAAAGTGCATACCGCTCGATGATCGTTATCAACCTTACCGCATAATTCGGATCTGTGGCATACCCGCAACTCTTCAATCCTCGCGCCCACGCCGCATAGTCCGTAACATCATTATTAAAAAGAGGCGCATAGCGTTTGCGGAGCAGAAAGCGCGAATGGTCATCAAAGCTCTCCCTGGCTGAAGCATACGACCGGAAACACTCGTTGGCGGCATCGTCATTTCTGAGCAAAGTATCACCCCTCCATTCATTATGGCATTTGATACCGAAATGGTTATTGCCAAGAGTGGCGAGAGATGACTGACCCGCACGACTCTCCAGCAACCCTTGCGCCAGAGTGATTGAAGCAGGGATGCCGTGAGCCTTCTGCTGCTCTATTGCCATCTCGCTATAAGTGTCGATATATTCCTGATAGGGATTCCGCTTATCAGCATGTGCGGCAGTCGTGGATAATATCCCCACAAGCAGTAAAATCCCTGATATCAGCAGCCGATTTATGTGCATTTCGTATCTTTCCAGAATCATTTCCGAATTATTTCCGAATCTTTAACATGATTTGCGTACGCAAATTTAGCCATTTTTTATTACTTTTGCGTTATTATTAATAAAAACTGTATCGGTCAAAGGCTCGCACATGCACTTCTCTATTTATTGGGGGAGATTTTATAATTGTGTTTGAATCCGGCTCGATAAAAAAAATAAAACCATGAAAAATAAAGAGATCAAGACTGTGATAAAGGTATGTCAGCCTGACGAGCTGAATGCCGAAGACCGTGAACTCGTGGAACGCGCGAAGGCCATGACACGCAATTCCTATGCACCATATTCAAAATTTCATGTAGGAGCCGCGATCCGCATGGAGGATGGCACTATTGTAACCGGAGCAAATCAGGAAAATGCCGCTTACCCGTCCGGCACATGCGCCGAACGCACTGCCTGCTATTACGCTTCCGCCAACTATCCAGGCATGGCGATGAAGAAGATAGCTATCGCTGCCTGGACGCGTCTGCACCATGATGAGAAGGATTCTGATGAGGCTTGTTTTCAGAAACATCCCATCAGCCCATGTGGCGGCTGCCGTCAGGCTCTTCTCGAATATGAGGCTCTATACGGCAATATCGAGGTGATTCTTTATGGTCTTGACTGCATATATATTCTCCCCTCCGTGGCTTCCCTGCTGCCCCTCTGCTTTACGGAATTCTAATCGTATGTATACCGAGAACATTAAAACAGACCATAAATGTTTAAAGACATCAACCTGCTGTAAAAATATTTCCCAATCTATGCGTTATATATAGTTGAGGGATAACACCTCAACACCACATCTATATCTAAAAAATATTGCTGATGAAAAAATTATACCTTACCGTTGCGCTGGTTATGGCTGTGACTGCCGGAGCCTCCGCTGAATTCAAAAGCGGCTATTACGACAAGATGGACGGCAAAAGTGGTGCCGACCTGAAAGCCGCTGCCAAAGAGTGTGTGAAAACACACCAGACTCTTGTTTACTCGGATCTGCCTAATTATTGGCAATACTCTGATGTTTATCCTGAACTTGTGAACGGATGCAAACGCTGGTGGGATATGTATTCCGATGCGGTATATCTCATAGGATATAATCAGAATGCCAAAGGCAGCTTCTCCGCAAACAAGATGCAACGCGAACACAGCGTGCCTAAATCCTGGTGGAAACTAAACGGCGGCGTGGAATACACCCCCTGCTATTCCGATATGTGGAACCTCTATCCATCCGACGGAGCCGCCAACCAGGCGAAGCTTAATTACCCGCTCGGACCTGCCGCCTCCACAATCTTCGATAATGGCATTACCAAAGTGGGAGAGGCTCAGACCGGATACGGCGGTGGCTGCCGGTATGTTTTTGAGCCTGCAGATGAATACAAGGGAGACTTTGCCCGTGCATATATGTATGTGGCTACTGTCTATGATGACATCAACTGGGTAGTAAACTACATGTACAAGCTGGAGAAATATCCCACCCTCACACCCTGGGCAAAAGAGATGCTCCTGCAATGGTGCCGCATGGATCCAGTAGATCAAAAGGAGATTGACCGCAATAATGTCGTAGAGCAATATCAGGGCAACAGAAATCCCTTTGTTGACTTCCCCGAACTTGCGGAATACATCTGGGGCACACGAACCACCCAGACCTTCTACATCAGCGAGCAAGAAGGTGTGGATGTGACGCCTCCTATTACCGGAGATCCTGAAATTACCCAGCCCGTCAATGGCAATGCTCTCGAATTCGGAGAAGTGGCAGCAGGTCGCTCGGAAACCCGCGTGCTGCAGATTGTCGGAAAAAATCTGACTTCCTCTCTTTCGGTCCGCGTCACAGGTACCAACAAAGACCTCTTTGTGCCGGAAATAACCAAGGAGATTCCGGCTGCCACCATCAACCAGAATCAGGGTTATCTGCTTAACATCACATACACTCCTACGGAAGTTGGCACACATACAGCAAAGATTGTGCTTTATGATGGCGGCATTGAAGGCTCAATTGCCGTAACTCTCACAGGCGAAGCTCTTGAAATGCCGACATTCACCACTCTGACGGCACTCCAGCCTACCGACCTTACCGACAATTCATATACAGCCAACTGGAATCCTGTGGCTTCAGATGTCATAGCTGACTATTATGTGCTGACACGCACTCGCTTGGTGGATGACAATCAGGAAACCGAAACATACGAAACCGTCGAAACAAGCTACCAGATAGCAGACCGCGATCCTTCTGTAACGGAGATTTATTACGTGCAGTATTCACGCCTCGGCATGCTTTCCGAACCTTCAAATGAGATATATGTCGCTGCCAACAGTTCCGTGGAGAATCTTTACATATCGGCTCCGATGCAGATTTTCAACGGCAATGGAGGATTCTATGTGAAGGTAAGCGCTGATCCTAAACCGATACATGTATTCGATGTCAACGGTATGGAAGTCCTCTATATTGAAACTCCCGAGGACGGCGCATTCTATGAATTGCCGCAGGGTGTGTTTGTAATCCTTTCAGACGGTATGCGTCCGGTCAAGATAATCAGCGACTGACACTATCCGGATCAAATAAACGAGCGAGTCCCGGTCTGATCACTCTCAGCCCGGGACTCTTAATTTACCATTATCTCATAAAATGAATTGCTCAAATTCAGACCTCTTAGCGGCGGAATCCGGCACCACCCTGCTTCATCTGCCGCATCATTTTCACAGGATTCTTTACCGATGTCGCCATCTTCATCATCTTGCGGGTATCCTCAAACTGCTTCAGCAATTTGTTAACCTCCTGAAGTGAGGTGCCGGATCCTTTCGCTATGCGCTGACGGCGTGAACCTTTTATCACGTCAGGGTTCTGACGCTCGTAGGGTGTCATGGAATGTATGATAGCCTCGATCCCTTTGAATGCCGAGTTGTCTATATCCATATCCTTTATGGCTTTGCCAACTCCGGGAATCATGGCGGCAAGATCCTTGATATTACCCATCTTCTTGATATTCTCGATTTGCTTCAGGAAATCATCGAAATCAAATTTATTCTTCTTTATTTTCTCCTGTATACGCTCCGCCTCCTTCTGGTCGTAGATCTCCTGAGCCAGCTTGGCAAGCTCAACGATATCTCCCATGCCCAGAATGCGGCTTGCCATACCTTCGGGATTGAACTCTGAAATACCCTCAAGTGTCTCCCCCGTACCGACATATTTTATCGGCTTGTTTACTACGGCACGAATGGAAAGCGCGGCACCACCTCGGGTATCACCATCAAGCTTCGTCAATACCACACCGTCAAAGTCAAGGCGTTCATTGAATGTCTTGGCTGTATTGACAGCATCCTGACCGGTCATCGCGTCAACAACGAAGAGCGTCTCCTGCGGATTGATTGCCTTTTTGATGCGCTCTATCTCATCCATCATCTCCTCATCCACGGCAAGACGTCCGGCGGTGTCGACAATCACAAGGTCAAGATGATTCTGTCGGGCATGATCCAAGGCGTTAAGCGCTATCCTTACCGGATCCTTGCTGTCTTCTTCAGTATATACAGGCACATCTATGCTCTCTGCCAAAACACGCAACTGCTCGCGCGCAGCCGGACGATAAACATCGGCACCTACGAGAAGAGGACGTTTCCCTTTGGATGATTTAAGCTTGCGAGCCAATTTGCCGGCAAAAGTGGTCTTACCGGCACCTTGCAGACCGGACATCAATATAACTGTCGGATTTCCGGAAAGATTCAGAGGAGCTTCCTCCCCTCCCATCATCTCCGTCAGCTCATCATGCACAATCTTCACCATCAGCTCCTTTGGTTTCAGAGCATTGATGACGTTCTGACCCATGGCTTTCTTCTTCACCGTATCGGTGAAGGTTTTGGCCACCTTGAAGTTGACATCCGCATCGAGCAACGCGCGCCGCACATCCTTGAGGGTCTCGGCCACATTAATCTCCGTGATCCTCCCCTCACCTTTTAATATCTTGAATGAGCGTTCAAGCCGCTCTGATAAATTCTCAAACATGCAATTATTCTTCTGCTATTGTCTTGTTAAAAAAGAAGATTGGTGGCAGTATTGGGGAAGATTATCTTCGGCTTCCACCCCTTTGCCTCTTCAGGTGTCATCTGCGCGTATGCCAGAATTATCACTATATCTCCGGGCTGCGCCTTGCGGGCAGCGGCTCCATTAAGACATATAACACCGCTGTCGGGCTCACCGGCAATCACATACGTGTCGAAACGCTCCCCATTATTATTGTTGACAATCCATACCCTTTCTCCGGGCAAGATGTCTGCAGCTTCCAACAGCCTGCTGTCTATCGTGACGCTGCCTATATAATTCAGATTCGCCTCCGTCACTGTGACGCGGTGAATCTTCGATTTCATCATCGCTATCAACATCCCAAATCAGAATTTTCAGATTTCTTTTTTATATGTGATATTATCTATCAAACGGACATCTCCGCAATATACGGTAATGCATCCTACAATCCATGGACTCTCCTCCCATTCCTCTACAGGGAGCAATGTCCGGGCATCCACTATCTCAAAATATTCCACACGCATAAACGGCACAGCATCTATGCGTTCCACCACAGTGTCGTGGGTTGCCCTTACGCTGTGTTCCTTTGAATATTCCACGCTATATGCGAGAGCTTTGTGAATCTCAGGTGCCACTTCCCGCTGTTCTGGAGTGAGCAATGCGTTGCGGCTTGACAAAGCAAGTCCGTCATCAGCACGCTTTATCGGACAAGCCACTATTTCCACATCTATACCCTCTGTCTTGATCATATTGCGGATCACGGCAATCTGCTGAAAATCTTTTTCTCCGAAATAGGCTCGTGTGGGACGGCACAGACGTAACAACAGGCTCACCACCTGCGCCACTCCCTGGAAATGACCGGGACGGTATTTCCCCTCCATCACCTCGGCTGCTGTGCCAAGATCAAACTCATGGCGCGGCTGCGACTCGGGCCCTCCGGGATACATCTCCTCCACCTCGGGAGCAAATGCAACGGTGACTCCGGCTTGCGCCAGCAAGCGGAAATCTTCCTCCTCTTTTCGGGGATAAGTGGCCAGATCGTCCGGATTATTAAATTGGGTCGGATTAACAAAAACACTCGCTATTACACAGGAATTCTCTTCGACAGCACGCTCTACAAGCGAGAGATGACCCTCGTGCAAAGCTCCCATCGTCGGCACAAGCCCTATAGATTCCCCTTTCTCCTTGCAATGCTCCACAAAATCGAGGAGCTCTGCAACTTTCCTGATTATAATCATTTTCTATTTTTCCCTTTTTTCATACCCTTTTTCAAGGCTATGAGTACGGTTATTTGGTTTTTTCAACTTGCAAAATTACTAAAAACTTGAGACAAACAAGCTATTTCTCAATTTTTTTTATTAACTTTGCATACGCTTGGTGCGCTCTGTCAATTTTTTACGCCCACCGGCTTACAAAACTGAACCGTATGGCAAAACAACGAATACTATTTGTCTCTCCTGAAATCGCTCCGTATCTGCCGGCTTCCAACATAGCCAGTCTGGGGCGGGATCTCCCTGTAGCTATGCACGGAAGAAAATATGAGGTGAGAACTTTCATGCCCGATTTCGGCAACGTGAACGAACGCCGCAACCAACTCCACGAAGTGATTCGTCTCAGCGGTGTCAATATCTCTATCCGCGATACTGACCATCCCTTGATTATAAAGGTGGCCTCCATGCAACCTTCAAGAATACAGGTATATTTCATCGACAATGACGACTATTTTCAAAAACTCGATGATGATGCTGACAACATTGGCTCCAACCGCCCGGATAATGGCGAGCGCGTGATTTTCTTCTCTCGGGGCACCGTCGACACTGCCCGCAAACTCCGCTGGGAGCCGAATATCCTCCATACATCCGGATGGATTGCCGCTCTTGTACCCCTATATGCAAAAAAAATATTTTCCGACGGCGTTTCTTTCAAAGAGACAAAGATTGTCTATTCCATTCTCGATGAGAATCCCGCGCAACACATCGATGGCAACATTCTCGACAAGCTGCGCGAAGACGGCATCAGTCAGGATGACCTCAGCGCATTTGAAGGAATGGAGTCAAACTGCAATCTTCTGCATAAAATGGGCATCGCAAACTCCGATGCTGTAATTTTCAACAACCTGACTCCGGATCCCGAACTTGTGGAATACGCAAAACAGTCGGGGATTCCTACCCTTTTCCTGAATCCGGAAGAAGACAACACAGACAAATATCACGAATTCTATCAATCACTCCTTGCTAATGAAAATTAAACACTTAATTGCTGCCTTTGCAGCCGCAATAATACCCCTCGCTTCCCTCAGTTCCTGCGAGGACAGTGTCAGCACTATCGGCTCATCGCTTGTTAGCAGTGAAGTCACGATTACCATAGACACTCTCGAAATGAAACTCGCCGCATCCACTATCTATGAGGCTGATTTCGACTCACGAACACAAACCAAACTTCTGGGACGTATCAATGTGCCTGAATACGGCTCGCTCGACTGCTCGTTTGCCACACAGCTTATGTGCGCCACGGCCATGAATATCCCGGACTCCATAACAGTAAATGATGTGGACTCGATGAGAATGGTGCTCACCGTGCCTCGCGGATCTCTCACCGGCGACTCCCTCGCTCCGCAGCAGCTTAAGGTCTACGCACTTACCAAACAACTTCCCGATGACATAGACAACTCTTTTGACCCTACCGGTTATTACGACCCGTCCAATCCGTTGGGAGTAAAGAGTTATACCCTCTCGGCCCTGTCAATGAACGACTCTTTGTTCCAGCTTCAGGAAAGCATCAGAATACCTGTAATGATGCCCAAGAAGATGGCGACAGATGTTTTCACAGCTTATCGCGAGGACGATGAGATCTTCCAGTGGCCCCAGACTTTTGTCGAGAAGTTCCCCGGAGTATATGTGGAGCAAAATTTCGGAAATGGTTGCGTGGGATTGATTTCAGCCCTGAGATTCTACACCTATTGGAATTATATTACACAGGTGTACCAGCTCAAGGATGATGATTCCGGTGAGTATGAATACGTATCACAAGTGGTTCGCGACTCCGTATGCCTTTTCTCTTCCCAGCCGGAGGTGCTTTCCGCCAACATGGTAACATATAAGGTTTCTGATTATCTGAAAGGACTCGCCGACAGTGGCAAGTCCATAATCACTACTCCCGGCGGATATTATGTCAAGGTAAACTTCCCGGCAGCTGACCTTATCGAAAAATACAACAAGGATTTGTACAGGATGTCGATTGTGTCAAAACTCAGTTTTGAGATTCCGGCAGAAGCCGTTGAAAACGATTACGGTCTGGAAGCTGCCCCGCACCTGTTGATGGTGAAAAGTTCCGAATTTGAAGATTTCTTCAACAACAACAGCGTGCCTGATGGCAAAACTTCCTTCTATGCCCCTTACGACAGCGATACCAAAAGCTATACATTCAGCGGCATGAGGGATTATATCCTTGAACTGATTGAAAAAGGGGAAGCTCCCGATGAGTCTGAAACAGAATTTGTACTTGTCCCGGTAGTAGTAACAACAGAGGATGTAACCGGCTATTACAGTTCCACCACCTATGTAACAGGCTGCTCGCCATATATAGGTAGACCCACGGTGACAGAACTTGACACTGACCATGCCATAGTCTGCTTCTCTTTCTCCCGACAGACACTTGAATAAAATATAATGCATCTTCTCCTTTTCAGCCTTCTTTCTTTTATCACCGGAGCAATAGCTCCGGGTGAGCCGCAGCGTGCCGAAATCCTGTTTGTCGGAGACGCAATGCAGCATCAGGCCCAGCTTGACCGCGCTCTGGAATTGGGAGGAGGCAAAAATTACGATTATTCGGGATGCTTCACATATATCGCCCCGGAGATCACCGCTGCCGACTATGCAGTATGCAACCTTGAGGTGCCCCTCGGTGGTGGTCCGGACTACACGGGGTATCCATGTTTCTCTGCCCCCGACTCCTATGCCAAGGCGTTGAAAGATGCCGGTTTCGACCTTTTCCTTACCGCCAACAATCATTGTCTTGACCGCCGAGACGAGGCTGCAAGACGCACTCTGCTTGCCCTCGACTCGCTTGGAGTGGACCATATCGGCACTTACCATGACTCTATCGCAAGGTGTCAGCTTGTACCTTTCATAAAGGATATTAATGGATTCAAAGTAGGATTCCTTAATTACACTTACGGCACAAACGGCATTCCGCCAAACGATGGTATGGAAGTGGCTCTCATTGAGAAAGACCGCATCGCGGAAGAGATGCAAAAGACTCGCAACGCCGGGGCTGAAATTCTTGTGGTGACTATCCATTGGGGCATTGAATATGTGCTTCTGCCTGACAGCAAGCAGAAAAACATAGCACAATTCCTTATAGACGAGGGGACTGACATGATAATCGGCGGTCATCCCCACGTAATCCAACCCATGGAGATAGTTAGAAATGAGAAGGAGGATAAAGATGTGCTCCTTGTTTACTCTTTGGGCAATTTTATCTCTAACATGAAGACAGCCGACACAAGGGGCGGAGCCTTGGTCAGAGCAGTAATAGAACGCGACAAAGAGGGCAAAGCGCGTTTTAAATCCGCCGACTATGACACTTTCTTCTCTGCAAAGCCTGCGGGCGGCAACTCGAATTTCACCGTAATCCCATCATGGATGCCTGAAAAAATTCCTTCCGGTCAATGGCAAAACTGGATGCTTTTCGACCGCGGGGCTCAAAAAATATTCGACAACTACAACCGGGGAGTGCCACGATGCCATAAATAATGCATCTTACTTTTTCACTCCATAATACCTTATTAATTATTAATTTAAGTTTCGCAAGTTCAACTTGCGGGTGACAAATTGTAAAATTTACAG
>CAZEUD010000007.1:0-63580 GCA_964515455.1 uncultured Sangeribacter sp. | reverse complement strand
AACACAATAAAGACAATCATACTGCACTGATTATCCATATTGAGGGTGTTGATGGTGATGTTGTGAAAAGTGAGGAAGAAAAAGCAACCCTTCCTCAGTATGACATGGCCGTGGTTGAATATGATGATTTGGAAGAAGAAGCACCATCTACCGGAGTATCAAAATTGATATTAAGAGGAATACTTGTGGCAATTATTGTTGCCGTTTGTATTGTAGGTATAAACTATATTCCATCGTGTTCAGGGGAAAAGATTCCAGATGAGGTTGACTTACCAAATGGGAAACAAAATAATCCCAAACGAGAAAACGGAGGCAAACGTAGTCAATCGCATTCAAAAACTGAGCCACAACATCAAGGGCAAGCCCAAGCTGTTGCCCTTGATGCTGCTAACTCTGATGCAGCCCAAGCGGCTACCGGTGAAAATCAACAGCAAGTCACAAGTTCTAATAACAATGCAACTACCGTTACATTACCATCACAGACTGGCGTAATTAACAGTGAGCAACAGACTTTACAAGAGGCTGTAAACAAATAATAGTCGGTAAACAACCTGACCAAATCATCATGAATTGTTTATCAATAGGTTCTACTTTACAGAATGTGAGGTAACAAAAAAAATTATACCAACACCATCCCGAGTGTTAAAAAATAGTTTTCAGATTTCAGTTTTTACATTTAAGGTATTGTTGCGTTATGGCAGTTATATTTGTATCGAGGGCGATAGGGTCACTTACTGCTATCCCATTGACTCCGGTATCCATTACTTTTGTCACTTCTTCAATGGAAATATCTCCGGCGGCGACACGTCCCATCACGAGCTCTTTGTTTTCCATGTATTTGCATAGTTCGCCGATTTTGTCAATCCCAAGTGAAAAAGGGAATGAAACATAATCTATATCAAGAGCCTGAATAGCATCTATATCTCCTTCTGTTTCCGCTACAACGCCTATGACTGCTGCCGGTCCGAGAAGTAATCTTGCTTGCGAAGGAAGCATATCCTTTTTACCAAGCAGTGTGCCGCCAACATCTAAAGTTTTGGCTAATTCAGCTTTACCTGTAAAAATAAGAAATGCCTCTTTTTCTATGCATAAAGGCTTTATCTCTTCAACAACTTTCCCAATTTCCTCATCGGTGGCATCCGGCATGTCAATCTGAATCCAACGGCAGCCACCTTCAATAACCCGTCGCACCTGCTCGGCAACCGGTACTTGCGATTTGCTTGATGTTATGAACTGAAGCATATATCGATATATTTTATTAGCTACTTACTTATAAAACATTCAAGTTGGCGTGTTGGTTTGAGGGAGAGCGGATGAGATTGCTTCGCGGCAATCAGCCATAAGTTGCTTGGTGTTGAAACCGCGTTCACCCGGATATATGGGTTTATGGATAGTAAGACGGATAGTGGTTGGTGTCATATTGTATGTATATCGTGGCATTGCTTTGAAGCTGCCGTCAATTGTAATTGGCACAACCGGAAGCTTGAATTCTCCGGCAAGCATGAAAGCCCCGCGCTTGAATGGGATCATGTTGCCATCCCGGCTCCGGCTTCCTTCCGGGAAAATTACGAGTGACATACTATGTTTCAATGTATCCTCAGCTTCGGCTATGGTCTCCTTGATTCCACCAATGCTTGAATCATCGACAAATACTTGTCCTGCACATTTGCATGCCCAACCGATAAATGCCACCTTTTCAAGCTCTTTTTTCATAAGCCATTTAAAATTGTGGTTGAGAAAGCCGAATATAGTCCATATATCGAAAGCACCCTGATGGTTTGCCACAAAGACGTAGGATGTATCTTTGTCAATATTTTCGCGACCTGTAACTTTAACGCGCATCAGGAAGATATAGCATGTGAGTCGTGACCATATATGAGGAGGATAGTATCCCCAGAAATCGCGGTTGCCAAGCATTGATCCTGTAGCGGTAATTACAGCTGTCACGATTGTCAAGACAACGAAAACAGGACCGGCAATAAGCCATTGATATACAAAATAGAGTGCTTTAGTTATTATTTTCATTACGTAATGAAGTTCGTAAGCACAAAGTTAATCAAAAAAATCCAAATTCCAATAGGTGAGTTTGTGGCAGATTGTTACATAATATAAATTAAGGAATAAATGCAACAAGCCCCGAAGAATTGAATTTCCGGGACTTGTTGTATTTCATTATCAGCAATTATGCATCAGTTTCACTTTGTGCCATTTCGGGAGCAATAAGCTTGTAGCCCTTGCCATGGATATTGATAATTTCAATGGTAGGATCATCTTTAAGAAGCTTGCGAAGTTTGGTGATGTAAACATCCATACTTCTTGCATTGAAATAATTATCATCAATCCATATTGACTTCAATGCATAGTTGCGTTCGAGTATGTCGTTGACATGCGAGCAAAGAAGTGCAAGAAGCTCTGATTCTTTGGTGGTAAGTTTCTGAGTCTTGTCATCAGCTATCAGCACCTGTTTCTGAGTGTCGAATGTGTATTTGCCAATCTTGTAAAGAGTGACTTCTTTATCGCGTTTCCCTTTCACGCGGCGGAGAATTGCCCCGATACGGAACACAAGTTCCTCCATTGAGAAGGGTTTTGTGATATAGTCATCAGCTCCAATTTTAAAACCTTCAAGAACATCCTCTTTCAAAGCCTTGGCTGTAAGAAAGATGATGGGCACATCCTTATTGACATTGCGTATCTCTTGGGCGAGGGTGAAGCCATCTTTTTTCGGCATCATCACATCAAGCACACACAAGTCGTATTTCCCTTTGAGGAAAGTTTTATAACCCTTTTCTCCATCGGGACATAAATCTGCATTGAATCCTTTTGCCTGCAGGAATTCCCGGAGGAGCATTCCCAGGTTCTCATCATCTTCGCAGAGCAGAATCTTCAATTTTTCATCCATCGTATATAATTTTTATTTATAATCCTAAAAGTCAAAAATAACGAAATTTCACATTCTTATAATTTTATAACAAACCAAGTGAAGAAATTCCGCATGGAATTTAACATTTTCTTCAGCATGGTTAAAATTTTGAGGGAAAGTTATTCAGCTGCGTTTTTATTTTCCTCATCATTGATTATGGAATCAGTTTCCATGGTGCTCACCAAAGGTAAGGTTATATTAAAGGTTGAACCTTTGCCATATTCGCTTTCGGCAGAAATATTTCCACCGAACAGTGTTATCATCTTCTTGACATAAGCCAATCCTAATCCGAAACCTTTGACATTGTGAAGATTACCGGTTGAAACGCGATAGAATTTTTCAAAAATACGTTTGAGATCATCCTTGCGTATGCCGATTCCATTATCTTTTATTCTAATTTCCAGTTTGTTGCCTGCAATATCCTTAGTTGTTATCTCCAGATTAGGCTCTTGATCTTGATCCATATATTTCACTGCATTATCAAGGAGATTGAAGATAACGTTGGTGAATTGCATTTCATCTACCCGCACATAAGCATTATCAGCCTCAAGGAGAGTCGACAGGGTTCCACCATATTTCTCAACTTTGATTTTAAAAGTGTTTACAACATTGGCAATGATAGTGTTTGCATCCACTTCAGTGAATTTGAGTGCAGAGCCGGTGTTATCAAATACTGACATTTGGAGAACTTTTTCCACCTGAAATCTCAGACGTTTCGATTCCTCTGTTATTACTTCCGACAAATGTTGCATTGTAGCCGGCGATTTGCTCATGACCGGATCTGATAGCATTTGTCCGGCAAGTGAGATTGTTGAGATCGGAGTCTTAAGCTCATGTGTCATATTATTGATGAAATCGGTTTTCATCTCTGACAGTTTTTTTTGCCGGAATGCCAAGATGATAGTATAGAGGAATATAATCAAGAGAATGACTGTCAGAATGAGAGTGGGGATAATAAATCTCACCGAAGAGAATATATAGGAATGTTTGGTAGGAAATTCTACAGTAAGATTATAGTAAGTATCAGAATTTGAAAATATGGGAATACTGTAGACATTTCTTTTTGAATTCTCCTGAAATCCTTCAGTTGCATATATCATGTTGCCTCTAACTCCGTAAACAGCAAATGCGAATGGCACATTCACACCATTATTGGACAATTCTGCATGCAGACAATTACGTATCAAGGTAGAGTCTGCACGTTCCATCACAGGTCGTGATCCTGCATCTCTCAAAATGGAGAGAATCACTTCATTCAGCAAACCCTTTTGATAAAGATACTGGCTTCGGATCACTTCCTGAAGATTCCGATATCTTTCTGCCGCAGTTTGTGCCGGTGGCGGTATTTTCGGTTGTGATTCAATTCTTTGGTTTTCCATTGAGGATGTGTTCCGATAATCGTCATAGAAACTTGACTCTATAATATTGACATCAGCTTCAAGAAACCTTAGTGTCTCCTCCCGTTCAAGAAATTCAGATGTGGCATAAAGGGAGCGCATCACGCCTTCTGAGAATTGCTCATCCCGCATTTTGACCATGTTTTCAAGATACATGATCTGAAAATATAACAGCACCCCAAAAGTGAGAGCCATTACAATAGTCAGCAGCCAGATGAGTGATTTCTTCATATTTCAGTATATGTGGGTATTCTTTCTTAAACTTCCATCTATTTTTTAACAAAAAATAACGTAGAGAGTTTAAAGAGACTGTCAAATAATCATAAAAACTATGCAATAATGCAATTTTATTTATCATTTAACAATTAAATGCAAAATTAACACAAAATGTTAAAATCACAACATATATTTTTGAAAAATATGTTAAGAGGCATACGTATTCTTGTAAATTACTTGAATATTCAGAGATTAGGTATTAATTTTGCAGTCAATTAATTTTGTACCGAACCTATTATATGAAATATTTCAATTTTACTTTTATAACACTACTTCTTTCTGTATTCATATCCTTGTCTTCCTGTGAAGATGTTGCTAATAATATTCCTGAGGATAAGAGTGTGAAGCAGCTTACCCTTGTATATGCCGTCAACAACAATAATCTATCTGCTGATTTGACCAATAATGAAAATCAGATGCTAAAGGCAATGAAGGATGTGGATTCAGAGGTGTATAAACTCCTTTTATATAAATATACATCAGAGGGTCCGGCACTTTATGAGGTAGCAGAGGTAGAAGGAGAACTCGAATTCTCACTAATTAAGCAGTATGATGAATCTGTTTTGTCCGCAACCAAAGTAAGGATGCAGGAAGTGATAGCTGATGCACTGGATTTGTATCCGGATGTAGAGTCAACCCTCTTTTTCTGGGGACATGGAACCGGATGGGTGAACCCGACAAAATATACTAATAGTTCATCAGCTACAGTGCAGTCTGCAGCATCTTATTCCTATGAAGCCGGGGATTTTATTGTAACAGTAGATTTACCTGATGCACAAAGTTTCGGTGGTGAATATTATTACGACGAAAATGGATCAAAAGAATTAGAATATCTGGATATTGACCTTCTTGCCGAAGCTATTCCTGATGGTAAATTCAAAACAATATGGTTTGATTGCTGCTACATGTCGTCTATCGAAGTAATGTATCAGTTGCGTGGCAAGAGTTATATGATAGTTGCTTATCCCACAGAAATAATGGCTGAGGGTTTGCCATATAATAAAGTGCTTCCATATATTATTGGTTCAAACCAAGACTTAAGCAAAGCAGCCGAAACATTGTATGAGTATTATACCGGGAAGAGTTCACCGGATCCTGTCACAGTTGCTGTAATGGATATGAGTAAAATTGAGGGAGTTGCAGATGCAGCTCGTGCTATATTTGCTTTGGGCAACAAAAGACCGACTACGAGCGATTTGCAAAATTATTCTCGTTTCTCGGGTACTCCATATTATGACTTTGGTCAGTATCTTAGAAAATATGCAGATGCAAATGGAGGTGATGATACATACTTACAATTGTTAAAAAAATCTCTGGAAGATTTTGTGGTATATTCGGCTGCATCTGAAGTTGATTTCTCTTATCCTGTTGGGAAAGAAATTTTGCCTGAAAATTTCAGTGGACTCAGTATTCATCCCTATAACGGAGTGAAGACATACAGGGAGGATTTTTACAGGACTCTTGCATGGTATAATGCGGTTTGGGAAGAGTAATTTAAATGTTTGATGACGTTGCTGCTGAGTGGTAAATAATCATTTCAGGAAGATTTGGGTCATAAACATTTTGTAAGAGAAAGATGGAATACAGTGGATACAATATATAATTCAGATAAATGATACAGACAGATGTTACTAATGTTCCGGTGGTAGAAGGTTTGGTCAACGGAGCGGAAATGCTCAATGAATTCAAGGGATTGAGTTTGAATGATGTGCTTGAAAAGATGGCCAACGGGCTGGTGAGTTTTGGCTTCAAATTGTTGATAGCCATTCTTGTTTTTTATATCGGAAGGTTCATAATCAAGAAGTTGTATAATATAACGCTAAAGATTATGACAGGAAGGCACATGGATGCATCGCTCACAACATTTGTCCTTTCATTGATAAAAATGGTGTTATATTTCATATTGATTATCACCATTATAGGAATCTTAGGTATTGAGACAAGCAGTTTTCTTGCAATATTCGCCTCAGCCGGTGTTGCCATTGGTATGGCATTGAGTGGTACATTGCAGAATTTTGCGGGAGGAGTGCTTATATTGCTCATGAAACCATATAAAGTTGGGGATTATATTGAGGCACAAGGTTTTGCCGGTACAGTAAAGTCTATCCAACTTTTCCACACAATAATCAATACAGTAGACAATAAAGCAATTATCATACCGAACGGAGGGTTATCGACCGGTACGGTAAACAATTATTCCCTTGAAAACTACAGACGTGTAGACTGGACTGTGTGTCTTTCCTATGATACGGATTTGCAAGCAGCCAAGGAGGCTTTGCTCAATATGGTGAATGAGGATTCCCGAATTGTACACAAATATACTGTAGAAGGAGACATGGATGCGGCAATACCGAAAGAAGTTGAGCGCAAACCATTTGTAGGATTAAATGAGATGTCAGACAGCAGTATTAATTTTGTTGTACGCGCATGGACCGAATCGGCCAATTATTGGGATGTATACTTTGAGATGAATGAGCGCTTCTTCACAGAATTGCCAAAACTCGGATTCTCCTTCCCGTTCCCGCAATTAGATGTTCATATTTCCAAGTAAATAAATTTCCGGCATTCAGAAGATATCTTCCAAATGCCGGAAATTATATAAACTGATATCAAATTATCCGCAATGCCAGTATTTGCGGACAAGGTCAAGCATAGCTTTGCGATTACCCTTCACTTCCTGACGTAATGCGCTGTCATTGAAAGCTTCGAGTTTCTTGATAATTCCCTCAATCATTTCAGGAGAGAATACATCATATTTCTCAAATACATCGCGTTTTTCAGCCAAACGTGCAGCAGAAGCTTTGCAGCTGTCGGGCAGTCCTTTTAATGATGCAAGTTTAGCCTTGTTTTCATCAGAATGGATGTTTACGCTGACATATAGTTCTTCAGCGCGTTTGAGGGCATTTTCCATTTCAAAGCCTTCACGGGCAGAAACAACCATGGCAGCAATAAGCTGGTAAACATCGGCAGAACAGTCAGCGCTGCGAAGCTCTGCAGTCTGTTTCTGCGGATCAATTGTAGATGGTTCTTCAAGAGGATTTGCCTGTGAGCACATATCGGTCTCTCCGGTCCAACCAAGAGGTACGCGTACGAGCACAGAGCGGTTACGATCACCCCAGCAAATGGAGGTAGGAGCTTCCTGATGCGGAACAAGTCGGAAATAGCTTGTCGGCACTTTATTTCCCATAGCGGTGATTGCATCGGCATTTTCAAGGATACCCACGATAGCCTTCTTTGCAATGTCGCTGAGTTTGCCATCCTCAATCATCATGTTCTGTCCATCCTTCATCACTTTGAAGTGGATATGGAGTCCGCTACCGGCTTTACCTTCCGTGATTTTTGGAGCGAAAGTGACATCGTATCCTTTCTTTATTGCCAAAGTGCGGATAATCCATTTTGCAAGCATAAGATTGTCGGCAGCCTGATGTGCGGGGATGGGAAGGAACTCAATTTCATTCTGCTCAAAGATCTTGCCATCAAGAGTGAAGTTACCAACTTCATTATGACCGTATTTGATCTGACCGCCAACCTGTGCAATCAATGACATACATTCCATGCGGAAATCATTGAATTTTGCGAAAGGAGCGGATTCATGGTAACCTTTCTGGTCTGTAGCTTCAAAAAGTCCCGGATCATCGGAAATAACATAATATTCCAACTCACCCATTGCATAGAAATCCATACCTGTAACTTCATTGAAAGAGCGGCAGGCTTTCTGCAATGTATATTCGGGGGAAGATTTCAGAGGGTGTCCTTCCTTGTCGAAGAATGATGCGAGCATTGTGACTGTCGGCACCTCGGCAAAAGGATCTACAAATGCAGTGGCATAACGCGGGATTACATACAGGTCACTGTTGCCGGCCTCAATAAAAGGGAAGAGGCTTGAACCATCCACACGCTCACCGAAAGTCAGAATAGAATCGAGATATTCTTCTGAATTTATTACAAAATTGAGAGTTTTGAGACGGTTGTCATCTGAGGGATACATAAAGTTAACCATCTTTATGTCATTCTCTTTGATGAATCTGATAATGTCCGCTTTGCGAAACTGATCAGGGGTTTTCTCCAGATACAGCACTACCCGGTTAGGGCATAGTGTCACATTCGTATTCATGGTGTTTTAAAAAATATGGTTTAGATTTAAAATATTTTTTATGTTAATACTTTGATGAGGATTTAATGTCCTTTTTGAGTATCAGGTGCAAAATTAATCAAAAAAATTTAATTGCCAAGAAAATAAACCCGAACTTGTCCTACAGGGAGTTTTCCTACAAGATACAAAGGAATATGGACGGAATCAGCCGAAATCCAAGCGTTGATATCATCACTTGATTTTTTCTTCCCTTCGGTAGTGAAATTAAACAGAATATGGTATGCTTCACGTTTGGTTTTGTCGCGCAATTGTATCTGCTCTTTTCCCAACGACTTAATCGTGATAGTTTCTGCTTTGGATCCCGAAAATACGGTAGCCTTGATTGCTTTTCCGGCATTCAGGTCGTCATAATTTATGTTGCGCAAATAGTAGAATACCGACAGCATGTCATAGACAGGACCGGATGCTGTAAGTGTTTTTGTTGATTCATTCAGATTCCCGGCTTTATCTTTGCGAATACGATGGCAATTTCCGGTAACCTTTGTTCCGGAGTAGGAGTAGGTGATATGGTCTTTGCCATATCTCCCTTTTTCGTGGGTGATTTTGGAATAGGAGAGCGGTTTGAAGTCTGATTTCCTAATAGTGCCAAGCAATGTATCGCGTACCTGATAAACCTTATCAGCCCAGGGTTTGGTTTTTGCAGCGAGTATAAGCTGATAGTTGTTACCATTATTAAGAAGTGAAAGAGTGGCATCCCCGGCATCTTTGTGAATGAGTCCCCACTTATATGAAATGACATAGTGAAGATTCTCGTCGGAGAATCCTGAGGCAAAAGATGCGAATGCCATAATGCATGTTACCACAAAGAATATGAAACCTCTCCTATACATATACTTTTATAAGGTGTGTTGTCAATATTTATAAAGCAATATCAATATATAAACGGAGAGACATCCCCAATTGATGTCTCTCCTGTTTGATTTTTAAGATTTCGGTCTAATTAATAATATTTTTCAAGTTCTTGTTCAAGAGACTGCAAGGGTTGGGCACCGGCAGAACGCCATTTAAGCTCCCCGTTCTTGAAAATCATGAATGTTGGAACAGAGCGTATATTATATGCAGCCGCCAAATCCTGATTCTTATCTATATCAATTTTTATAATTCTTGCTTTTTCACCGACTTTCCCGTGTAATTCTTCAAGAACAGGATGCATCATTTTACAAGGTCCGCACCATGTGGCGAAGAAATCAATAAGAACAGGTTTCTCTGATTTGATAATATCTTCAAATTTTTCCATAATACTAATTTTTAAAGATCAATTCATTGTTTTGTGCATCAATAGTAATCGGATGCTCTCTGTCAACTATCTGGGCGAGAATATCCTTTGAAAGCTGGTTGAGCACCAGTCTCTGGATAGTTCTCTTCACCGGACGGGCACCAAATTCAGGATCATATCCGTCTTCGGCCAAAAGATCCAGGGCATCTTTTGTGATATTTAATGTAATACCATTGGCTGAAAGCATTTTCTTTACGCTCTTAACTTGCAACTCAACAATCTCAAGAATCTCCTTCTTGTCGAGCGGAGTGAACATAACTGTTTCATCAATACGGTTGAGGAATTCAGGTCGGATAATCTGTTTAAGCCTGTCCATCACATCCTGTTTTGTATTAGCGATTATCTCCTCCCGTTCATCCTCCTTTTTCTCGGCAAAGCCTTGGAAATTCTGGCGGATGATATCGGAACCCATATTGGAAGTCATTATGATAATAGTATTCTTGAAATTTATGAAACGACCTTTATTATCAGTAAGCCGGCCATCATCAAGCACCTGCAGAAGGATATTGAATACATCCGGGTTTGCTTTCTCAATTTCATCGAAGAGGACAACGCTGTATGGCTTGCGTCTGACGGCTTCGGTAAGCTGGCCGCCTTCTTCATATCCAACATATCCCGGAGGCGCTCCAACGAGTCTGGAGACAGAGTGTTTCTCCATATACTCTGACATATCAATACGCGTCATCATATCTTCATCATCGAAAAGGTATTCTGCAAGAGCCTTTGCAAGTTCGGTTTTTCCGACACCGGTCGTTCCAAGGAAAATAAACGAGCCAATAGGACGTCGCGGATCGTTAAGTCCGGCGCGGGAACGGCGCACAGCATCAGAAACAGCCCTTATGGCATCCTCCTGACCTACTACGCGGTTATGGAGTTCCTCTTCAAGATGCAACAATTTCTCCTTCTCGCTCTGAGCCATTTTCTTTACGGGTATACCGGTCCATCGGCTTACAACTTCGGCAATATCCTCTGCGTCCACTTCCTCTTTAATCATGGCGCCTTCGCCTTGCAATTCGCGAAGCTTCTTCTGGATTTCTATATTTTCATCCTCTTTCTGCTTTATTCGGGAATAGCGTATTTCCGCCACCTTTGCATAATCGCCTTCACGCTCCGCACGGTCGGCCTCGTAATTCAGCTGCTCAATATCTATCTTATTCTGTTGAATTTTATTGATTTCGGTTTTCTCAGCCTGCCATTTGGCTCTCAGAGACTTTTCTGTATCTCTTAGATTTGCGAGATCTTCATCAATCTCTTTCAATTTGTAAGTGTCGTTTTCACGCTTTATAGCCTCACGTTCAATTTCAAGTTGCTTGATTTTACGGGAAGCCTCGTCAAGAGCCTGTGGTTGAGAATCCATCTCCAGACGGAGTTTTGAGGCAGCCTCATCAATAAGGTCTATTGCCTTGTCAGGCAAGAAACGGTCGGTGATATATCTTACGCTCAACTGTACAGCTGCTATAATAGCTTCATCTTTGATACGCACCTTATGATGGTTTTCATATCGTTCTTTAAGACCACGGAGAATAGATATTGCCGACATCTCATCCGGTTCATCCACCATCACTTTCTGGAAACGTCGTTCAAGAGCCTTATCCTTTTCAAAGTATTTCTGATATTCATCAAGAGTAGTTGCACCGATAGAGCGAAGTTCACCACGTGCAAGTGCCGGTTTAAGTATATTGGCGGCATCCATTGCTCCCTCTCCTTTACCAGCTCCTACAAGGGTATGTATCTCATCAATGAAAAGGATTATTTCGCCATCACTCTGAGTCACTTCATTTACTATAGCTTTAAGCCTTTCCTCAAATTCTCCCTTATATTTTGCGCCTGCAACAAGGGCTCCCATATCAAGAGAGAAAATCTGTTTTGATTTCAGATTTTCCGGCACATCGCCTCTAACTATACGCATGGCGAGACCTTCTGCGATGGCTGTTTTACCGGTTCCCGGCTCTCCGACAAGCATCGGATTATTTTTGGTGCGTCGGGAAAGAATCTGCAGTACTCTTCGTATCTCCTCATCCCTTCCGATTACCGGGTCAAGTTTGCCGTTGCGTGCACGATCGTTAAGATTGATAGCATATTTACTCAGCGCTTGATATGATTCCTCTGCACTTTGGTCTTTAACTGTATTACCTTTTCGTAGTTCCGTTACGGCAGCCTTGAGTCCATCTTCTGTCATACCGTTATCCTTCAGAATCTGAGAAGCTTTGCATCGGGTTTTAAGAATACCCATAAGCATTGCTTCCACTGATACATACTCATCGCCCATGGATTTGGAGAAATCCACTGCCTTTTGCAATGCATCATTTGATTCACGGCTCAGCATAACATCGCCGCCACTAACCTTGGGAAAAGAGGCGATAGTCTGATCCACACTCATCCTGACTCCGTTGAGATTGGCGCCAAGTTTTTGGAATATGAAATTAACTATAGTCTCGCTTTCAGAGATAATGGCTTTAAGCAGATGCACAGGTTCAATCTGTTGTTGACCGGCTTGTTTTGTAAGGTCAATTGCTTTTTGTACAATCTCCTGCGATTTGATAGTGAAATTGTTAAAATTCATAATATATAATTTGCAAAGATTTTAAATTTTACTAATTAGATAACAAGTCGTGTGCCAAATTGGTTTGAAATTAATGGTAGCAGTATATATAATTGATAATTTTTTTATATCTTTGTGGAATATTGTGGCAATTGGGGCTGAAAGTGCACAATTGCCTGAATAAATGGGAACAAATTTTCTAAAAATCAAGAAATATGAAGCCGTATGTTATAGGAATGGATATGGGCGGCACCAATACCGTGTTCGGTATTGTGGATGCACGTGGTCAGGTAATCGCCAGCGATTCAATCAAGACCAAGAAACATTCAAAGTTTGAGGACTATGTAGCGGATTTGCACCAGTCAGTGATGCGTCTGCTCGAAGACAATGATGCAGTAGACAAAATCAAAGGTATAGGAATTGGAGCTCCTAATGGCAACTATTATACCGGTGAGATTGTAGATGCACCCAATTTACCATGGGGTAAGGTCGTTCCTCTTGCTGAAACTATAAGCAAAGTGTTTGACAGCATACCTGTAGCTATTACAAACGATGCGAATGCTGCTGCCTTGGGAGAAATGACTTATGGAGCAGCACGCGGCATGAAGGATTTCATTATGATAACTTTAGGTACCGGTGTTGGTTCCGGTATTGTAATCAACGGACAGTTGGTATATGGACACGATGGATTCGCCGGTGAACTCGGTCACGTTATAGTGAAGAGAAACAATGGAAGAATATGTGGATGCGGACGCACAGGATGTCTTGAAGCATATTGCTCAGCTACAGGTGTGGCTCGCACGGCAAGGGAATTTCTTGAAGTTCGGTCTGAACCATCATTGCTAAGAAATATTGATATTCAGGACATAACATCAAAAGATGTATATGACGCAGCAATTGCCGGAGATATGATTGCCAAAGAGATCTTTGAATATACCGGCAAGATACTTGGAGAAGCCATGGCTGATATGGCAGCATTCTCAAGTCCGGAGGCATTTATCCTTTTCGGAGGATTGGCTAAGAGCGGAGACCTGCTGATGAAACCATTGAAAGAGGCATACGACAAGAATGTGCTTGGCATCTTCAAAGGTAAGGCAAAGATATTGCTTTCAGAATTGAAGGAGAGCGATGCTGCTGTTTTGGGAGCATCCGCACTTGGTTGGGAAGCAAAATACAGCTATACGGATCCACACACGGCAGAGCCTGTAGTGGTGGAATAACTAAAGATATAAACTAAAAATATAATGATGGTTCCGGATTTTGAATAATTCCGGAGCCATTCGATATTTAAAATAAAATCGGAAATTTCAGAATTTCTTGAGTTGGTGATAGAGCAGGTGTACCGGAAGTCCCATCACATTATAGAAACTGCCTCTGATCCATTCTACAGCCACGCAGCCAATCCATTCTTGTATTCCGTATGCCCCGGCCTTATCAAGAGGAAGGTAATTATCAACATAATACAGTATATCCTCATCAGATAATTCAGCGAACTTTACTTCTGTTTCGGAAGAGAATGAAATGCGTTTGTCTTTGGTGAGAATGCAAACTCCGGATATAACTTTGTGTACTTCTCCTGAAAGTTCTCCGAGCATATCCATAGCTTCTCGTTGAGAATGTGGTTTGCCGTATATTTTATCACCCTTGATTACCAGAGTATCAGCGGTGATAACCATTTCATTGGTCATAATATTTCGTATGTAGGCATCCGCCTTCATGTTGGCCAGGTATTCAGGCACCTTGTCAGCCGGCATATCGTCAGGGTGAGACTCCTCTATGCCGCATATATTCACGCAATTGAAAGGTATGCGCAAATCTGCAAGCAATTCACGCCGCCTCGGCGATTTGCTTGCAAGCAATATATGATATTTTTCAAGATTTTCCAGCATATCAAACTACTAATTCCCATTATACAATCAACATTAACCGACCAGTCTGCCTACCATCCGTAAGCATGCGTTTCAGAAAGCCAATGCCCTTGTGCCTTAAGTACTTGCTCCATAACATCACGAACGCAGCCATAACCACCGTCAAATTTGGAGACATATATTGCGGTTTCCCTTACCTCCCATACTGCATCGCGAGGGGCGCAAGGCAACCCCGCATACCGCAGGCATTTCAAGTCAGGTATATCATCTCCCATATATGCCACCTCTTCCTGTAAGAGTCCGTTATCATGTACCCAATCGGTGAAAATGTCGAGTTTGTGGGAAGCCTTCATGTATATATCACTTATTCCGAGAGCTTCAAATCTTCTTTTTGCGGCAATTGACTCACCTCCGGATATTATAACAATTTTATACCCCAACTTTATTGCAAGTTGCAATACATATCCATCCTTGATGTTAGCCATTCTTAGAGGTGTTCCATCTTCATCCATAGGTATGACGGAAGGTGAAAGCACGCCGTCCACATCTAAAGCAAAAGCTTTGATTTTGGTGAGGTCATAATTAATTCCGCTCATAATTTTTTTGAATTAGAGTTAGAGATAATGCAAGAGGATATCATCCTGTAAAGTTCCGACCATTCTATATTATCGGCAAGGAAGTCAAGGTGAGCCACCAGGGTATTGGTATCTTTTCTGACAGCCGGACCTGTCTGGGCTTCCGATGGAGACAGATAGTTTGTCTTGTCAAGCGTTTCCATAAGAAGCGGGCGAATGTCATTAAAATCCAATCCGTTGTTTTTTAGAATTTGCTCGGCAATGACCCACATGTGATTGGTAAAATTGCATGCAAAAACGGAAGCCACGTGGAGAGCCTTCCGTTTTTCGGAATCGGCAACGGACACATTGTCGGAAATCAACCGTGCCAATTCGCAGAGTCTATCCTCAGTATCTTTGTCGCAAGCCTCAATAAAAAAGGGGATTTCTTTATAATTCAGTTTCCGGGATTTGCTGAAAGTTTGTAATGGATAAAACACACCGTAGCTGTTTCCTTTAAACTTAAGTATGTCGACAGGAGTTGTGCCTGAAGTATGCGCGATTATGGAATTGGATTCCGGCATTTTTGATACAACCTCCTTTATTGCATTATCTGATACAGAAATAATTGAGAAATCGGCATCAGGATTAAAGCCATTGAATGAGTGAGGGTTTACATCATACACCAATGCTTTGTTATGAAACGCTTTTGACAGATGCGTGGCGACATTTCCCGTGCCTATAATATTAATTTTAATCATAACTCTCAGTTGTTTTCAATATCACCAAGCACCGAGAGCAGACTCATTGGGGAGAATATGCCGCCGACAGTGAGATTCTTAAGGAATTTAACTTCTGTTTTTGATGCGTCCTGGGATTCAATCCTGTTCTGTATATCAACAGCTACGCGCCCCATTGTATCTCTGATATTTATTTCCACGCAAGGGTGAATGTTGCCATCTTCCGTAACCATCATATCAATACCGAGCGGACCATCGTAATACTGTGCTACATAATTCTCAAGCATCAACTTTTGACGTTCAATTATGTTAGCAAGATTGTTATAGGGCTGTTTTACATCGGTATTCTGCACTACGTATGCTACAATATTTTCCTGTGGCATAACCGCATTCGATTTGTATTTACCACGTTCGGAAGTTATGAATGTGGACAGGCCTGCAAAAAGAGCTTTCCCTTGATGACATTCCCATTCTGTAGCAAAGTCAATTTTACGGCTATACAACTGTTCACCCATTACACTCCCTTGTGATTTTATAATTCCCCGAAGCCAGGGTTCGACATGTCTTTGCTGCAGATCGCGAGTAGACATAATTCCACGCCCCGAACTGCTCCATGGAGCCTTGAAATATACATCTCCGGAAGATTTCCAAAAATCGAGAGCATCCTTTACTGAAGTGAATTCTCTTGGAATCGAAATGCCGGGACTTCGCAAATCTGCAAAATTCATTAAAAAGGGGATGGTAAGTCTTCTGTGGGAAAGATTGTGCAGATTCGTCAACGCTTCTTTCTTAGGTAACAAAGCAGCCCTAACGCCCAGGGCTTTAAGCCAACGGCGCAGAGATTTGTTCCAACCCCACGGACGAAATTCACATTTTTGAAAGTCCATGGTGAATCTGACGATATGTGCCGGCAAAATGACTTTGATTTCCTTCTTTTTGATAAGTTGTACAAACGGATTATTGCTTCTGATCTGGTCAGGAGTGCCGGGAGGCATCAGCACAGCATCTCCCGGAGCTGCGTAAAGTGCCGGCATAAGAGCCAGACTTCTGCCTATGGCTTCGACAGATGCCGGAGGAGTATAATTCTCCGTGTTCGCAGCCATTGCGTAATCAGTGTCGGGATTAAAAATATGGATGACCATCTCAAATATCCGTTATTACAATTAGAGTCTGTCATTGAGTTTGTAATTAAATATAACAAACCCCTAAAAAATATGTCAGGAATAACCTGACATACAATAGAATTAACAGGATGTCTGCTATTTAATCGTCCAGACGATCCTTCTCTTTCAGAGGATTTGAGAAATATAGCTTGTGCTCTATATATTCCTGAGTTGCTATCAGTGTTGGTTTCGGGAGCTTTTCATAAAATCTGGAAATTTCTATTTGCTCACGATTTTCCGAAACCTCCTCGTGATTATCAGTGGAGGCGAATTCCTGAAGTTTGCGTTCAAGCTCCTTTTTAAGTTCTACAGAAATTTGGTTGGCGCGTTTTCCAATCACGCAAACAGTTTCGTAAACGTTTCCTGTTTGCTCCGCCATGGCAATCATATCACGTGTCACCGTATTAAGCGGGGCGTTGGTCTTCTTATAATCCATAAGTTCTATTATGATTTATGTCTACTTAAAATATTCAATTATAAACAATAAGTATGAAGTAATGTTCCTTTGTTTCTTTTAAATTGAATACATACTTATCAGAGGTTGGCATGTTTGCTCGCAATCTTATATATTGCCTCGGCTTCCTTCAAATGCTTGGAATCAGGATAATTATTGATGAAAGAGTAATATTCATCCACAACATCGCGATACCTGTCGGGTTGACGTTCATTAACACTTTGCTTTGCCTCCTGAAATTTAGATTTGAGAATAATCAACTCAAAATCCTCCTTGTATTTTGAATAAGGATATGTTTTCAGAGCATTTTGAGAAACAATGATGGCAGACTCATAGTTGTTGCCAAGATAATTTCCGAGATTATAATATAACTGTGCATTCTGAAGCTCCTTCAGCGTCAGCTTGTCCTGCATTTCAAATATTGCATTCTGAGCCACAGTTACACGGTCGCTTTTCGGATAATAGTCGAGAAAAGCCTGCAGTTCCTCTACTGCCTTGACAGTAGTGGACTGGTCAAGTTGAGGATCCGGTGAATCAAGATAATACCCGTATCCGCTGTAGAAACGGGCCAGTTCCGTATATTTCCCTTTCGGATACCTGTTGTAGTAAGTTTTGAAATATACCGCAGAATTCATGTAGTCCTTATTTTCATAATAAGACATGGCCAGCAAAAAAAGAGCCTCTTCTCCATTGGGGCCTCCACGAAGAGGGGTAACAATGCTCTCAAGCACTGTAGATGCCTGAAGAAATTTTTTCTGGTCGTAAGCTCTTTTTGCGAAGTCGAATTTATAGTCGACATCGTTGCTCTTCAGAACCTTGGTATATTCCCCGCACGAAGTCAGGGCTAAAAGGAGCGGTAGAAGATATAATAATTTACGCATTGTCAATACACTTTGAACTGCAAAGTTAATAAAAAAGATTGAATAAACTAACTTTTACAGACAAAAAAGTAAGTGGCTGATAAAAATTCACAAGATTTTTATGCAACTTCTCAGAAATTTCATTTATTTCTATTAACTTTGAAGTCCAAAAGTCATGAAATTGTGAAAAGGAAATCAAATAATGATACGAGAGAAGGGGGTAAGTTGCCCTACGACTGGGGAAGCAGTTTTATATCGCGTCACCCGGTATTGGCCAACATAGGAATAATATTCATTATAGCTGTGCTTGGAATATATGCTGTGTATGTGGCTATAGCATTGTTTACCAAGCATGGAAGAAGTGACCGTTTGCCGGGAGTGGAGGGGAGAACCTACACCGAGGCTGTGCATATACTGCACGACCATGGATTCAAAGTGGATATCCGCGATTCATTATATAGGGAAGATGTGAAGCCCGGGTATGTCATTGAGCAATTCCCCAAAGCTAATTCAATTGTGAAGCCGGGGCGTAAAGTATTTCTGTATATAAACGCAGTCCATCCCCGTGAGGTGGTGTTGGATAGCAATAACCGTCCTAATGAACTTGCCATGAAGGGGGAATCGTTCCGGTCGGCAATGGCTAAACTTGATGAACTCGGATTCAAGAATGTCAGGGTGGTAAAAGTGCTTGGCACAACCGACAGGGTTGTCAAGGTTAGTGCAAATGGAAAACCGGTGAGAAAAATGCAGAAAATACCGGTTACAGCCACTATAGTGCTTGAAGTGTCAGACGGAAGGCTCGGAGCAGTCAGGGATTCTCTCCAGAATGAGGAATTAATGCGTTATTATCAGGAGAATCCTGAAGTTTACGATACTCCAGAAGAGGAGTCTGTTACATCTCCGGATGTCACCACCGACGAGCCGGATGATCAGACCAACAATTCATATTTGGAGTGATGGCAGAAGAAGACAGCTCATTTTATATAGATGAGGAAGGAACTGAATATTATGTACATTTCAGCTTTGTTGCTGACAAAGGTCAGCAAATGGTGCGTGTTGACAAGTTCCTTACAGACCGCATAGAAAAAACATCCCGAAACAGAGTGCAGCAGGCTGCAGATGCGAATTGTGTTCTTGCCAATGGAAAGCCTGTAAAATCAAGTTATAAGGTCAAACCTCTGGACGTAATAAGCGTGGTGATGGATAGGCCTCGCTATGATTTTGAGATTACGGCAGAGGATATCCCTCTTGATATAGTTTATGAAGACCGATA
This sequence comes from uncultured Sangeribacter sp., assembly GCA_964515455.1. Lineage (GTDB taxonomy): Bacteria > Bacteroidota > Bacteroidia > Bacteroidales > Muribaculaceae > Lepagella. The sequence goes on along the minus strand of CAZEUD010000007.1, from coordinate 44,104 downwards.
TGTCCTGGTGGTAAATAAGCCCGCCGGCATGGTGGTGCATCCGGGACATGGCAATTATAACGGCACTTTGGTGAATGCTCTTGCATGGCATTTCAAGGATACACCCGACTATGATGTAAACGACCCCCGTCTGGGATTGGTGCACCGCATTGACAAGGATACTTCAGGACTGCTTGTTGTGGCTAAGACACCGGATGCAAAGACCGATCTCGGTCTTCAATTCTTCAATAAGACGACAAGGCGTGAATATGTTGCTATGGTATGGGGGGATTTTGATTCAGACCGGGGTACTATCACCGGAAATATCGGCAGGAATCCGCGCAATAAGCTTCAAATGGCGGTGATGAGCGATCCGGAAATGGGAAAACATGCCGTTACGCATTATGAGGTAGTGGAGAGATTCGGATATGTTACTGTGGTTAAATGTGTGCTGGAGACAGGTCGTACTCATCAGATCCGTGTACACATGCTCAGTCAGGGTCATCCTCTGTTCAATGATGCGCGGTATGGTGGAGATAAGATATTGAAAGGCACTACATTTGCCAAATACAGACAATTCGTGGAGAATTGTTTTGCAGTGTGTCCCCGTCAGGCATTGCATGCACGCACATTGGGCTTTCGACATCCGTATACCGGAGAAGAGATGAATTTCGAATGTCCCATTCCCGAAGATATGCAAAGCCTCATAGAAAAATGGCGTGCTTATCGTGGATGTTAAAAAACATATAATTATTTCGTAAATAAGGGAAATTAATTGTTAAATTTGTAAATTAATTCTGTGTGGTGCAGAACTAAATAATTCATGATAGATATGAAAGCCCAGGATTACGACTTCAGTGACATATCACCGTATGACGACTCGGTGTTTCATGAGAAAATGGTAAATCTCGTGAAGGAGCCTGGATTCCTTCATGCAATAAATTATACAATGCCCAAGGACGATGTGCCTGTTCTCATCGATGAATTGCTGAAGATTGACAATAAATATGATTTTCAGACCCAGGTGATGTTTCCGTTTTTGGAGATGCTTGCCAAGACCACAACTTCAAGAATTTCACTCGGAGGATTGAAGTATAACAACCCCGGGGTGAATTACACTTATATTACCAATCACCGGGATATTGTGCTTGATGCCTCTTTCCTCAATCTTGCTTTATTGCGGAAAGGATTGCCCACAACGGAGGTGGCTATAGGTAACAATTTGCTGATATTTGATTGGATCACTGATCTTGTGCGCCTTAACAAAAGTTTTATTGTGAAGCGAAACACAGGTCTTCGTGAAGGTCTGGAAGCAGCCAAGAAGTTGTCTGCATACATACATCATGTCATACTTGACAAGAGGGAATCCATTTGGATTGCCCAGAGGGAGGGCAGGGCAAAGGATAGTTCAGACTGTACGCAGGAATCACTTGTAAAGATGCTTGCACTTGGAGGAGAGGGCACATTCATGGAAAGATTGAAAGAAATCAACCTTATGCCTGTGTCAATTTCTTACGAGTTTGACCCGAATGACTATTTGAAAGTAAAGGAATTCCTTCTCCGCAAAAGAGATCCTCAATTCAAGAAATCACAACGTGACGACCTGTTCAGTATGGAAACCGGTTTGTTACAGTTTAAAGGGAAAGTCCATTTCCAGTTGACACCGCGAATCAATACCAAACTTGACCAGCTTGGAGATTTCAGGGATAACAATACTGCAGCCAAATATGTAGGGTGTCTTATAGATCAAGCCATACATAGAAGTTACGAAATATTTGTTATAAATTATGTAGCATACGACACTCTTCACCATACGAGCCGTTTCTCCAGATTCTATTCAGAGGAGCAGAGAAAGGAGACTATGGATTATTTCAATAATCAGCTTGCAAAGATAGATGTGGATAATATTACGGATGAAGAAAGGGATTACATGATGGAGATGATACTGTCAATGTATGCAAATCCGTTGAAAAACAAATTGAAAACAATCTTGGGAGGAATGGAATAATATAGACTAAAAGTATGAGAGATATACCTGTCATATCAATAATAGTGATGTATGTGCTGACATTGCTTGTGGATTTATATATCCTGTGCGATATCAATACATATTGCAACCGTGGCAGGCGAAAACTTTACAGTATCCTGTATGGCATAGCTACTTTGGCTTGTCTGATATTGGTTGGTTTCATATCTTTTTATCCAATCGGGACAGCGGATTCCCTGCTTCCGTTGATGTGGATGATATATATTTATTTCTCCATTTATGTTCCCAAACTCATATATCTTATATTTTCTGCTGTTGGAAGAATATTCAAGAGCAGGCGGCGTGGCAGAAAGGTAAATTACGGCATAATGACCGGAATCCCGGTGGCTCTTATTGTGTTCATATTGATGTGGTGGGGAGTTTTATTCACGCGCAATGAAATTGTTGTTGAGAAATTCGATTTTGTGTCTGAAAAATTGCCTGCAGCATTCAACGGTTACAGGATCGTTCAGTTCAGTGATGCCCATGTAGGCACATGGGGCACTGATACAACTTTTGTAAGTGAACTTGTAGACAAAATCAATTCACTGCATCCGGATTTGATTGTATTCACAGGAGATGCTGTAAATAGGGAAACATCGGAGATGGAACCTTTCCTCAGAGTCTTTAGAAGGCTTAAAGCCAGAGATGGTGTGTATTCGATTCTCGGAAACCACGACTATGGTGATTATATGTATTGGAAATATCCTTCCGAGAGAGATTCCAACAATATGTTAATGAAGGTATGGCAAAAGCAGATTGGTTGGAAAATGCTTAACAACGCCCATGATTTCATTACTTTGCAAGGAGATACGCTTGTGCTTATAGGGGTTGAGAACTGGGGGGAGCCACCGTTCCATCAATATGGTGATTTGGGTAAGGCATACCCTTTGAGTCGTGATTCAGTTTATAATGTAAATGACGATAGATTCAAAGTTCTTCTGTCTCATAATCCGGAGCATTGGAACAGGGAGGTTTCCAAAATATCCAACATAGATCTTACCTTATCCGGACACACACATGCAATGCAGATGGTATTCAGAATATTTGGAAAAGAGTGGAGTCCCGCAAAATATAAATATGAGCAGTGGAAGGGGATGTATGAACGCGAGAATACCAAGGGCGATAAGATGAATATATATGTAAATATAGGTTGTGGGGAAGTGGGTATCCCAGCAAGATTCGGAGCGGCATATCCTGAAATAACGGAGATAACACTACGCAGTGCTAAATAATGGATTACAGGGATTTTAAGTTGTCGGAGGTAATAATCAGTCTCGGTTCCAACCATGGCAACCGTATTGGCAATGTGGCAAAGGCAATAGAGTGGTTGCATTGTTTTTCCGATAATTTTAAATGTTCATCAATATATGAAACTCCGGAGATTCACGGCAAAGGAGACCCGTATATGAATGCAGTGGTAAGGTTATACACATCCAATCCTTTGGATACCATGCAACTTCTCACCAAGGCTTTTGAAAGGGATAATGGCAGGGATGAGAAATGTCGCTCCAAAGGGATGGTTCCGATAGATATCGACATAGTTGTTTGGAATTCTATCATACTCCGCCCACTCGACTATAGCCGTGAATTCTTCAAGATCGGCTATTCGCAAATTTAAATCTTCTAATGTCAAAAAAATTGTTTTAGAATTTGGAGGCGCGGCGATAGAGGAAGATGCCTATTGCAAGGTAAATGATGTTGGGGATTTGCATTGCGATGAATGGAGAGGTTAGTCCCGATACTGCAAAAGAACTTGTTACGGTGGTGAAGAGTATATAGCTGAAGCTAAGGGCGAGTCCAATTCCTATGTTCAATCCCATGCCCCCTTTTGATTTCTTGGATGACAGCGACATTCCGATAAGAGTCAGAATAAAAGCTGCCGCTGTTGAAGCGTACCTTTTCTCTTTCTCAATTTCAAAAGATTTGATATTGGCCACACCGCGCATCTTCTGCTTGTCGACATATTCTGATAACTGGGGCGTGGTCATGGTTTCCCAGTCGTTGGCAGAAATAAGGAAGTCGCGAGGTTCTATAGGTATGATGGTGTCCAGAGTTGATCCGCTCCTTATGGTCTCTTTCATGCCATCGAAATCGCGAATCATATAGTCGCGTACTTTCCAATGATAATTACGTGTTGTATCATAAGTAACACTCTGCGCAGTCATCCTTGATACGAGTTCTTTACCATTAAATTTATCAAATGAGAAACGATAACCTGTTTTGCTGCTGTTCTCAAACCTACCAATATATACCACTTCGCCGGGGCGTGCCATAAGCTGAATGTCAATGCCTGTCTGCACGCTCTTGTTTCTCACATATTTGTTGGTAAATGCAATTCGTTTCTGATTGCCTGGAGGAATTACAAAATTACTGAGCACAAACGTAAGAGCCGCAATCACAGCTGCCCCTATCATGTATGGACGCAGCAGACGACCGAAACTGACACCACTTGACAGAATTGCTATAATTTCTGAATTACCGGCAAGTTTTGTAGTGAAGAAAATTACAGAGATAAACACAAAAAGAGGGGAGAGCATATTGGCGAAGTAGGGGAGGAAAGAGGCGAAATAGTCGAAGAGCGTTTCCTTGAGCGGAGCTGTGAGGAAAGCATCAAGTTTTTCAGTGATATCAAACATTGATATTACCGCAAGAATAAGGAGTGTGGCCATAAGGTATGTACCCAGAAATTTTTTGAGAATAAAAATATCGAGCACTTTCAACCTGAAGGCTGAAATTACTTTTTTCCATATTTTTGCGAAAACATTTGATTTCATGAGCTCCAATAAATGGTTTAGAGTCTGCGTGTCACTCTTTCCACCATAACCTTTTTCCATTGAGGGAAGTCTCCGTCAATAATGTGTCGGCGTGCATCCTTCACAAGTTTGAGGTAGAAAGCGAGATTATGCACCGATGCAATTTGCATGGCAAGCAGCTCTTGACTCACAAACAGATGGCGTACATAAGCTTTTGAATATTCATGGTCAACCCAAGCGGTGCCGTCTGGGTCAAGTTCGGAATACTCATCCGCCCATTTGCGGTTGCGCATATTCATGATACCATTGGAAGTGAAAAGCATTCCGTTCCTTCCATTTCTTGTAGGCATCACGCAGTCCATCATGTCAACGCCTCTGTCAATCGCTTCAAGAATATTTGCCGGCGTTCCGACTCCCATGAGGTAACGAGGCCGATCCTGAGGCAGAATCTCGTTAACAACCTCGATCATTTCATACATCTTCTCTGTCGGTTCTCCTACAGCGAGACCTCCAATGGCGTTACCGTCAGCACCGAGATCAGCTATAAATTTTGCCGACTCTTTCCTTAGTTCAGGATATACGCAACCTTGAACTATAGGGAAGTATGACTGATAATAACCATACATACCCTCAGTTTCCTGATATCGCTTCCAGCCGCGTTTGAGCCATCTGAGAGTAAGATCGAGCGACTTGCGGGCGTAAGAAAAGTCTGAAGTTCCGGGTGAACACTCATCAAGAGCCATCATTATATCTGATCCGATAGTGCGTTGGATATCCACCACACCTTCCGGAGTGAACAGGTGCTTGCTTCCGTCTATATGGCTTCTGAAATATGCTCCTTCCTCTTTCAGCTTTCGGTTTGAGGACAATGAAAAAACCTGAAAACCGCCCGAATCTGTAAGAATAGGGCGATTCCAGGAATTAAATTTGTGCAGACCTCCTGCTCCGCGGATAATGTCAAGTCCGGGACGCAAATAGAGGTGATATGTATTGCCAAGGATTATTTTTGCATCAATGTCATCGCGCAACTCACGCATATGCACACCCTTGACGCTTCCGACTGTGCCTACAGGCATGAAAATCGGAGTAGGGATGATGCCATGGTCAGTATGGAATTCACCGGTGCGGGCATTTGTCCCCTGGCATGTGGCGTCTATTTTGAATTTCATAATGCAAAATTAGTTGAAACGCCACAATTCTCCAAATCAAATGTCAAATCTGCAAAATCAACGAATCAATCGTCAAGTTTGTGGATTACGAGACCGGAACGGAGTTTAGGTTCAAACCAAGTGGTTTTGGGAGGCATGATGTTGCCGGTATCAGCAATGTTGATGAGCTGGTCCATTGTTACAGGATATAGGGCCAGGGCCATTGCCATCTCACCGCTGTCTACCCTGCGTTTCAACTCGCCCAAGCCACGTATACCACCGACAAAGTCAATGCGTTTGTCGCTGCGAAGGTCAGTAATGCCGAGGATATCGCGGAGGATGAGGTCGCTTGAAACCGTTACATCAAGTACGCCGATAGGATCAGCGTCATTAAATGTGCCCGGTTTTGCTGTGAGAGAATACCATTTACCGGCAACGTAAAGTGAGAAATTATGCAATCCTGTCGGCTTGTAGATTTCCTCTCCTTTCTCCTCTACAGTGAAATTCTCTGATAGTTTGGCGAGGAATTCATCGGGGGTGAGACCATTAAGATCCTTTACCACACGGTTGTAGTCAATGATGTGGAGATGGGAAGCCGGGAAAGCCACAGCCATGAAGTAATTATATTCCTCTTCACCGGTATGGTTGGGATTGTTGGCTGCTTTTTCTGCTCCTACAAGGGCTGCGGCAGCTGATCTGTGGTGACCATCAGCGATATAGAGGTTAGGAATCTTTGCAAATTCCTCAGTAATGGTCTTGATAGTGTCCGGATTATCGATTACCCAAAGAGTGTGTCCGAAACCATCCGGGGCAACGAAATCGTATTCCGGGGTTGTAGCGGTAGTATCGCGGATGATTTTTTCCAGAACCTCATCATCGGGGAAAGCGAAGAATACAGGCTCGATATTAGCATTATTGCATCTTACATGCTTCATGCGGTCCTCCTCTTTATCACGGCGAGTAAGCTCATGCTTTTTGATGCGTCCCTCCATATAGTCAGGTACCCATGCGCATACCACAAAGCCATATTGTGTACGGCCGTCCATTGTCTGGGCGTAGATATAATAGTTCTCTTTTTCATCCTGAACAAGCCAGCCTTTCTCCTGAAATTTCTTGAAATTTTCCACTGCTTTATCATAAACAGCAGGGTCATGCTCATCAAATCCGGGTTCAAAGTCTATTTCTGGTTTGATAATGTGGTAAAGGCTTTTTTCATTACCCTCAGCCTCTTTGCGAGCCTCCTGGCTGTTAAGGACATCATAAGGGCGTGAAGCCACTTCTTCCACTAATTCTTTGGGAGGACGTACTCCCTTGAAAGGTTTTACACGTGCCATGGTTAGATTTATTTTAGTTTTTAGTTGTTAGTTTTTTAGTCTTTGGTTTTCGCTTTTGCTTGCGAGAGCATTTGGAGCAAAGTCCGTAAATATTTATGGTTGAAAATGATGTGTGGAATCCTTTGAATCTGAGGGATGAAAAGTATTCATCAGCTTTGTCATCCCGCACGTATGTCATGCTTCCGCAATTTGAGCATATTAAATGTATATGCTTGTCGGAATATAGTTCATAAACAGCCTGGCTGTCATTTATGAAATGTTTCCTGAAAATTTTACATTCGCATAACAGCTCCATGGTGTTGTACACAGTGGTGCGCGAAACATGGTATTCATTCTCGATATCATTGTATAAACTGTCGATATCGAAGTGCATCTTTTGATTCAAGGCTTTATCCAGGATGGCAAATCTTTCGGGTGTCTGCCGCATATTGTTTGTCTTCATGAATGCGGCAAAAGTTTCCTTAAGCTGGTTGCGCATCGAGTTGTCGATATTATCCCTTTTCATTTCGCTGCAAAGGTAAATAAAATTTCTTGATTTTTATTAGCCGAACGTAAAAATAGAGAAATTTTATTTACCTTTGCAGAGTGAAATTAAGAGGCTCTAACCTTAAATCATGAAACCATCAATTAACAAAGAGCCTTCATATATACCGTTTAAGACACAACAACATGAGGTTTAACAAGGAGGGAAATTCCCGATTTATATTGTTAATCGCGCATTTGGGCGCATTGATTACAGTAATCTTCTGGGCCACATCCTTTTTGAGCACCAAGGTGCTTATGGAGCGTGGTGGATTCACCCCGGTTGAGATGTATGTTTACAGGTTTGCTTTTGCATATCTCCTTTTGCTCCTTCTCACTTTCAGGCAAATGCGCAGCCGCTCATGGAAGGATGAGCTTACATTGTTTATTAGCGGAATGTGTGCCGGCTCTCTATATTTTGTCACTGAAAATTATGCCTTGACCCTTACCACAGCGGGAAATGTATCTTTGCTTGTATCTACTTCTCCTCTGTTCACCACACTGCTTCTCGCCATACTCTACCGTCAGAAAGTTAAGACCGGTGTCTGGATCGGGTCGGTGGTAGCTATGGCAGGTGTAGCGTTTGTTATTCTCAGTAATGGTACGGGGCTCGCATTCCGTCCTCAGGGAGATTTGCTGGCCTTGGCGGCATCTCTTTGCTGGGGTATATACACCGTGGCAGTAAGGCGAGTGATACCTTTGTATTCATCGCTTTTCATCACAAGAAAGTTGTTTTTTTATGGAGTAGTAATAGCAATACCCCTGCTTTTAATACAGAATGAACCGTATCATTTTGCATTGCTGTTTGATATTAACCATCCGGATTATATAATCAACTTCCTTTATCTTGTATGCATGTGTTCTGTATTTGCGTATCTGATTTGGAATGAATCGATGAAATCGTTGGGGTCAGTGATTGCAAATAACTACCTTTATCTGCAAGCACCTGTTACGATGGTTGCCGGATATTTCTTCCTTGGAGAGCAAATATTTATAATGGGATATATAGGTTGTCTTCTTGTAATCGGAGGTCTTATAATTTCCGACAAGTGGAAAAAATAATATCTGATTTATAAGAGTTACATATTTATAAGAGTTGAATGGGTCATGAGTTCCGAAATTCTTTGGGAGACATACCTGTCAACTTTTTGAAGTATTTGCCGAAGAAGGACTGCGAAGGGAAGTTGAGTTCATCAGAAATCTGTTGCACATTAAGAGTGGAGGACTTCAAGAGCACCTTGGCTTCCAATATTACGAACCTTTCTATCCATTCCACGGCAGTAAATCCTGTCTGGTTTTTCAAAGTTCTTGAAAGATGCTTGGGAGTCACTCCAAGTTTCTCGGCATAGAAATCAAGAAAACGCTCTTGTTTAAAATGGCGCTGGGCAAGCATGATGAATTGGTCAGACAATCTTCCATGGTTGGTCTGTACTTCATGCATGTATGGTTCAAACCATTTATATACGGTTTTGAAAACAAAAGCAGTAACCTCAAATAGGAATGCCTGTGACCTATAGGGATTCGAAGTATCTGCGATTATCTTTTTGCATCGTTTGAAAAATTCGTCAATCTCGGGAATGTCTTCTTCCGGAATCTTTGCTACAGGATGTCGGGTAATGATAGCATATATCGGCATACTGTTCATGAAAAGGAACAGATTGTCATGAAATCTCTTGGACATAACGAGCAATGATGCGGAGAAATCTTCGCCCAAAAATTTTGGCTGCATGATTTGAGAATTCTCCACCATAACCAATACAGGACCCTTTAGCTGATAATTAATAAGATTAATATCTGCATTTCCTTCTCCCTGCTTCAAAAATATCCACGTATAAGCTGAGAATTTCATGGGTTCGTCAAGTGTGCTGAGTATTTCTCTTCCCAAATTTTCCGCTACCCAGAAATCCTGATCTAGAATGGTGGGTAAATCCTCAGGCAGGTCTACTTTATAGTTATATCCAAATTCCATTGATTCCTTTATGAGACAGACTCTAAAAACGTAAATGTCAAAAAACAAATACAAATATACGAAAAATTTATATTTCATACAAATAAAAAATGTTTGCATGAAATGTATAGGTTACAATTTTCATATTTCAATAATTTGTGCGATATTTGCATTATGAAAAATTAAAATATCAGAACATATTTATCAAGATGTCCACACAAATTTACAGCTATGATGAGGCGTATGAAGCCTCACTTGAATATTTCAAGGGCGATGAATTGGCCGCCCGTGTTTGGTCAAGCAAATATGCACTGAAGGATTCTTCAGGCAATATTTATGAGAAATCGCCTGATGAGATGCATCACCGTATTGCTTGCGAAATTGCCCGGATAGAAAGCAAATATGTCAATCCCATGTCGGAAGAGGAGATTTATTCTTTGCTTAAGGATTTCAAATACATCGTGCCTCAGGGAAGCCCTATGGCAGGAATAGGCAATAATTATCAGGTAGGATCCCTTTCCAATTGTTTTGTTATAGGTCTTGATGGACATCCCGATTCATACGGGGGAATAATCCGTATAGACGAGGAGCAGGTTCAGCTGATGAAACGAAGGGGAGGTGTTGGTCATGATCTTTCCCATATCCGTCCGAAAGGGAGTCCCGTGAAGAATTCCGCCCTTACCTCCACTGGTCTTGTCCCATTTATGGAAAGATACAGCAACAGCACGCGTGAGGTGGCACAGGATGGACGTCGGGGTGCTCTGATGATGACAGTCAGTATCAAACATCCCGATGCCGAGAATTTCATAGATGCCAAAATGACAGAAGGGAAGGTTACCGGAGCCAATGTATCAGTTCGCATTGATGATGATTTCATGAAATCAGTGGTTGATGGCACCCCTTATCGCCAGCAATACCCGGTAAAGAGCAATAATCCCAAAGTTGTAAATGAGATAGATGCTTCAAAACTCTGGCATAAAATTGTGCATAACGCATGGAAAAGTGCGGAGCCGGGAGTATTGTTCTGGGACACTATCCAAAGGGAGTCTGTGCCTGATTGCTATGCAGATCTTGGTTTTGAGACAATATCTACCAATCCATGTGGTGAAATTCCTTTGTGTCCTTATGACAGCTGCCGCCTTGTTGCCATCAATCTTTACAGTTATGTAAAAAATCCTTTCACTCCTCAAGCTGAATTTGACTTCGATCTTTTCCGCAATCATGCCGGGAAAGCGCAGCGAATAATGGATGATATCATTGACCTTGAGATGGAGAAGATTGATACCATCATTGCTAAGATTATGGAAGACCCGGAGACAGAGGAAGTTAAGAGCACAGAGTTAAATCTGTGGAAGAAGATACGCAGCAAGACATTAAAAGGGAGACGCACCGGTTGCGGCACTACCGGCGAGGGGGATATGCTTGCAGCTCTTGGTTATAGATACGGCACTCCGGAAGCGACAGCTTTCTCCACGGAGGTGCACAAAAATCTTGCTCTGGCTTATTACTCCTCCTCAGTGGATCTGGCTTCTGAGCGAGGTGCATTTGACGTATATGATGCTGAAAGAGAGAAAGAAAATCCCTTTATACTTCGCATCAAGGAGGCTGACCCCCGATTATATGACAGAATGGTGAAAACCGGGCGACGTAATATTGCGTGTCTTACAATTGCACCTACGGGCACTACTTCCATAATGACCCAGACATCATCAGGTATTGAGCCGGTTTTTCTGCCGGTCTATAAACGCAAGCGCAAAGTTAACCCGTCAGATGAAAATGTCCGCATAGATTTTGTGGATGAAGTTGGAGATGCTTTCGAAGAATATATCGTTTATCATCATAAGTTTTTGGAATGGATGAAGGTAAACGGTATCGAAAGGAAAGATAAAATGACAGCTGAGGAGATTGAGGAGCTTGTAAAAAAATCTCCGTATTATAAGGCCACAAGTAATGATGTTGACTGGATGGAGAAGGTCCGGATGCAAGGTTCTGTTCAGAAATGGGTGGATCATTCTATAAGTGTTACTATCAATTTACCATCGGATGTAACTGAGGAACTTGTGGGAAATCTCTATGTTGAAGCATGGAAAGCAGGATGCAAAGGATGCACGGTTTATCGCGATGGTTCGCGTAATAACGTGCTTGCGGCTGTAATACCGGCTAAACCCAAAGAGACTTTGATTGCTACTCCGGAACATATTATGAAACGCCCGGTAGAACTTGAGGCGGACGTAGTACGTTTCCAGAATAATAAGGAAAAATGGATTGCATTTGTCGGACTTGTTGATGGTAAGCCTTATGAGATATTCACTGGTCTTGCAGATGATGAGGATGGTATATTCTGCCCCAAGAGTGTAAACCATGGTAAAATCATCAAGGCAATGGATGCCGATGGTAAGAAAAGATATGATTTCCAGTTTATCAATAAGCGCGGATATAAAACTACAATCGAGGGACTGAGTGAGAAGTTTAATCCCGAATTCTGGAATTATGCAAAGCTTATTTCGGGTGTGTTAAGATACGGAATGCCAATAGATCAGGTGCTCAAACTTGTAGGTGGTCTTGAACTTGATTCCACAAATATCAACACGTGGAAGAATGGACTTGAACGCGCATTGAAAAAATATCTTCCTAATGGCACAGCAGCTTCAGGTCAGAAATGTCCTAAATGCGGAGCAGAGACCCTGATATATCAGGAGGGTTGTCTTATATGTACCTCTTGTGGCAGTTCAAAGTGTGGATAATGGCATAGAGCTTGTATAATAAATTCTTACATTTATGAAAATCACGTTTAGTATTAATTACCATACAGAATGGGGCGAGTCGCTTTATATTTGCAGCAATTTGCCTGAGTTGGGTAATGGAGATCCTTCGAAGGCTGTGGAGATGAGCCTTGTGAGTCCGGATGTATGGCAACTTACGCTCGGTTTGAGGCGTAATCCGGGAAACATAGAATTTGTATTCATAGTGAAGTCACCGGAAAAAGAGTGGCGCTTTGAATGGGGAAAACCACACACATTATTCACATCTGATGAAGTTTCCGACTATAGGGTGTTTTGTTCATGGCAAGACCAGCCAAAGGATAAACCGTTTTATTCATCGGCTTTTGTGGATGGTATGTTGCGCAGACCATTCAGAGATCAACCATTGAAAGCTCGCCCCGGGGTAGTTAAATTTCTTGTGAATGCACCGATGATAGAGCCTGATGAGGTGCTTGCTATAACAGGAGAGGGGAATATACTTGGCAACTGGAATCCTGCGGACGGAGTTGTTATGAATGATGCCAATTTCCCTACATGGGAGGTCAATATTCCTGTATCTGAATTGAAAATACCATTCGAATATAAGTTTGTAATCCTGAAAAAAGGCTCTAAAGATCTTGTTGGATGGGAAAGTCTTGAAAATCGTGTTTATGGTGTTTCTCCTGATACTAAATATGAGGAGGTGGTTATTGAAGGACTTCGTTTCTTCAATCCAAAAGCCGGATGGAAAGGGGCCGGTACGGCCATACCTGTCTTTTCTCTCAGGACGGCAAACGACTTCGGGGTAGGAGATTTTGTAGATTTAAAGAAGATGGTGGATTGGTGTGCATCCACTGGTCAGAAAATATTGCAGATTCTCCCTATTAATGACACTACGATGACCGGAACATGGATTGATTCTTATCCTTATAAGGCGAATTCTACTTTTGCTTTGCATCCGATGTATCTTAATCTTTGGGAGGTTGGCACACTCAAGGATCGTGCCCGCAGAGAGTATTATCATAAACTTGCAGAGGAACTCAATTCTCTTGAGGCAATTGATTATGAAAGAGTCAATTCAGGTAAAATGGAGTATCTTCGGGAGATATATGCTCAACAAGGCGGTACTACCAAGAGAAAAAAAGATTACAAAGCGTTTGTTACAACCAATGAATATTGGCTGAAACCGTACGCCGCCTGGTGTGTGCTCCGTGATTTATACCACACTCCTGATAATAATCTTTGGGGAGATTATGCCCACTATGATGAGGAAGAAATCGGGCAGCTTTTCGACAAGCATAAAGATGCATTTGAATTCCATTATTTTGTACAGTATAGTCTTGACAGACAGTTAAGAGATGCCAGAGATTACGCTCATAGTCACGGAGTAGTGCTGAAAGGTGATATCCCTATTGGTATCAGCCGCTTCAGTGCCGATGCATGGGTTTCTCCTGAATTATTCAACATGCATACTCAGGCGGGTGCACCCCCGGATGATTTCTCCGTGTTGGGTCAAAACTGGGGTTTCCCGACATATAATTGGGAAGAGATGTCGAAAGACGGTTTCCGTTGGTGGAAAAACCGCTTCCGCAAGATGGCGGAATATTTCGATGCATACCGTATAGACCACATTCTCGGCTTTTTCCGCATTTGGGAGATACCAATGAATGCTGTGCATGGGCTGCTCGGATATTTCAATCCCGCTTTGCCATATTCTGCAGATGAATTGAGAAATTCCTATGATTTTTGGATTGATCAGGATTTGATGACTAATCCTCTGATTATGGAATGGATGCTTGATGATTTCTTTGGTGAGATGAAAGAGGAGGCGAAGAATGAATATCTTGACCGTGTAAGTTCCGACAGGTATTGCCTCAGAGAATATGTGAACACTCAGGAGAAGGTGGAGATTTATTTTGAATCAAAAGCCCATGACGAGAAGAATGATAAGATTAAGAATGCATTATTGGGTCTGATAGATGATGTGTTGTTTATAGAAGATCCCTATCGCAAGGGGCTTTTCCATCCCCGTATAGCGGCTCAGTACACATATCAGTACCGAATCCTTTCAGATTACGCCAAATGGAATTTCAACAGGCTATACACTGATTTCTTTTATCACAGGCACAATTATTTCTGGTATGACAAGGCTATGTGGAAATTGCCTCCATTGCTTGATGCCACATCGATGCTCACGTGTGCTGAAGACCTCGGCATGATTCCGGATTGTGTCCCGGAAGTAATGTACAGATTGGAGATATTGTCGCTTGAGATACAGCGTATGCCGAAGGACCCTGATGCTGAATTTGGTGACACTTGGAAATATCCCTATTATTCAGTGTGCACCACATCCACACATGATATGTCAGGTATTCGAGGATGGTGGGAGAGCAACAGGGAGATTACGCAAAGATTCTATAATCAGGTGCTTCATGAGGGTGGAGAAGCTCCCTTGTATGCCGAACCATGGATTTGTGACAAGATTATCGACTTGCATCTTGGCAGCCCGTCAATGCTGTGTATCCTTCCGTTGCAAGACTGGCTGTCGTGCGATGGAGAGTTGCGCAGGGAGAATCCAAATGACGAGCAGATTAACGTTCCGGCAAATCCGCGTCACTATTGGCGATATCGTATGCATCTTTCAATAGAGTCGCTGCTTGCGGAAGATTCTTTTAATGCTACAATGCGCCGGCGGATTTCAGAATCAGGAAGATAATAGAATGAAGATAAAGAGTTTAATAATGTTATTGTTGGTGTGCGTGTCATTGCTTCTGCCGGTCAGGATCAATGCATGCACATCTGCCATAATATCTGCGGAAAAGAATCCGTATGGGCGCCCCATATTGTGGAAACACCGCGATACGAGCGCTATTGATAATAAAGTGGAATATGTTGCGACAAAGTCCGGGGAATTCTCCTATGTGGCTCTTTTCAATGCTTCTGACAAAGATTTGAAGGAAGCTTGGATGGGGATGAATGAGTATGGATTTGCCGTTATGAACACTGCTTCCTATAATATCAAGGATGACAATGTGAGTGCTAAAAAGATGGACAAGGAGGGGTTCGTGATGTCTAAAGCTTTAAGGACTTGCAAAACGGTAGATGATTTTGCACACCTGCTGGAGACTTTGCCTCGTCCGATGGGAGTGGAAGCTAATTTCGGAGTTATTGATGCTTCCGGGAATGGCGCTTATTTTGAAACCAACAATCACTCTTATAAGAGGTTTGATCTGAAAGATTCTGAATCAGGCGTGCTTGTTCGTACAAACTATAGTCATTCCGGTCGTGACAACGAGGGCTTTGGATTTGTAAGAGAGGCAAACGCATGTCATCTTCTTGCTCCCTATATTGAAGGAAATAATGTTACCCCCGAAGTGCTTACAGAGGAGTTGAGCCGCAGCTTCTATCATGATATGAACAAGAGGGATTATTCACTTGGGGAAGACCGGTGGATAATAGATCAGGATTTCATACCGCGATATAAGTCTTCGGCAACGGTTGCAATTGAGGGTTGCCACCCGGTTGATGATATAAATGATGTTACTCCCGAATTTGTAAGGAACGAATATGTTATGTGGACCGGTCTCGGTTATCCTCCATGCTCGGAGGTGAGGGGAGTGGTATGCAGTGCAGATGGAGTGGATGTTGAATTGCGTGGTTCGTTGCCAAATGGGCATTCCCCGCTTGCCGATCGTGCAAGGGAGATGCGCGACAAGGTGTTTCCTATCCATAAAGGGAATGGTGACAAGTATATTGATCTGAATGTATTGCTGAAGAATGATGGCACAGGTTTCATCCAGCAGATGAAGGCAATAAATAAGGAAAATTATAAAAAGGGGAGAGAGAAGCGTGACAGAGCCGACCGGTAATACAGGATTCATCTGTACAAGGCCATTCAGAATGGGGCGTGGTGAGTTTGCAAGGACTTTGTTCATGCAGAAGGGGCTTACTGCAACATGTGTTCTCTTCTTGTTGTTTATCACAGGGATTTTTTTCGGAAGTCTGGTGGATATTCGTTTTCTGATTTTATCTGCCATGATTGTTTTCATAATATTACCTATGGTTATAGGATATTTGTATTACTATCATGCTTTGGGAAAATATTATCATTTCAATGTAGTGGATCACAATATCCGTATTGGAGATGATGCCCTGCATGTAGTAATGTACTTCCCTGTAAAAATGGAAAAGGATGCCGATAGGGAGGTTGATGAGGATAGAGTTAATGGTGATGAACAAGAAAGTGTTGAATATAAAACTCTTGAGTATAAGATAAGATATGAGGATCTGGGGAGATGCAATATATCTTTCAGGTCAGCGATATTCCCTGTCGGCTCTCCCGAAGTGGGTTTTTTATGGCTTCCGGAATCGGCTTTTAACGAATCAGGAGATTTTCAAGAAATAATAGATTGTATTACACAACATACACAATATGCGGATATTAAAGGAAAGTAATAAGAAGTATTGCTTCATAATGGATATGGAGGTGCGCGATTATGAGCTTGATTGCGAGCAGATAGTGAATAATGCCAATTATCTCCATTATATGGAGCATACCCGCCATAAATTCTGTATGGATGCAGGTCTGTCGTTTATCGCAATGCATCAGAAAGGTATTGATGCAGTGGTGCGTAAAGTTGAGATTGAATATAAGACTTCACTTCGTGGAAATGACACTTTTCTGAGTTGTTTGCGTCTGGAAAGGAAAGGAGCCAGGTTTATTTTTCATCAGGATATAATTCGTTCTGATGGCGAGGTTTGTGCAGAAGGGGAGGTTACTGTGGTAATTCTAAAGGATGGCAAACTGACACGCGGAGATGATGTTGCCAAAGTTTTTGCCAAATATCTCTGATAAGTATGGAGAATACAGTATATAAGATTGCTCTGGGTCTTGTGCCGGGGATGAGAGCTGATATGGTTCGCCGCATCAAGGAAAAGGGGGTGACACTTGAAGATTTTTTTAATGTGGATCTGTTGAGTGTTTATGATGCTCTTGGGATGAACAGCAGGACAGGTTTTGGGTCAAATGCCCGTGAAACTGCGCTGGCTAAGGCACGAGAGGAATATGAGTTTGTGGCAAAACATTCAATAAACGTTATGTCACTTGCTGATGATACATATCCGTGGCTTCTTTCCGAAGCTCCGGATGCACCGGTAACACTTTATATGCTTGGCAATACGGATGTTAATCCAAAATATTCGGTAAGTATTGTAGGAACACGCAGATGTACCCAATATGGTATTGACTTTTGCAATAGATTCTGCGGAGATCTTGGCGCTTATTTCCCTGATTTGTGCGTGGTAAGCGGACTGGCTCACGGAATTGATGCCGCAGCCCATCAAGCGGCTCTTGATAATGGATTGCCAACAATAGCAGTGGTGGCACATGGCCTGGATATGATATATCCGGCAGCAAATCGCGACCTTGCACGAAACATAGTTAATAACGGAGGTGCTATAGTTTCAGAATATCCTTCGGGTACACCTGTTTATCAAGGCAGGTTTCTTGAGCGTAACAGAATAATAGCGGGATTGACTCAACTTACAGTTGTTGTGCAATCAGCGCTGCGTGGTGGCGCTATGAGCACCGCCAATTCGGCATTTAATTATAATAGGGAAGTGATGGCTGTGCCGGGTCGGTTGAATGATGAGATGAATGAAGGTTGCAATCACCTTATTCGTAAGGAGAAGGCACATCTTCTAACTGCTGCTGCCGATGTAATAGAGATTATGGGATGGCAACCTCTTGGAAAGAAGATTGCTCCACAACAGCGTAATCTGTTTCCGGAACTGACTGGAGACTGTTCTAAAATTTACGAGTTGTTGAAATTTGCGTCAAACCCTGTGGCAATAGACGAAATTCATCAGCGCACCGGTATCAACGTAGCAACGCTAATGTCAACGCTTACAGAGTTGGAGTTCGATGGCATAATCAACCGTCATCCGGGCAATAGTTATTCCATTTCCTAAAAAAAGAGGACATATCTCATATAAGATATGCCCTCATCAATGTTTATTCCCTGTTTCTCAGAATCTTTCAAGTACTGTTTCAACCAAATGACGCACTTTCGGTTTGTAGTCGGTGTTGGCATTGTTGAGTCGTCTTTCAGCAATAATGCAGCAGACGGTCATTGCTTTGTGTCCGAGAAGCTTTGAAAGACCTTGCAGACAAGCTGATTCCATTTCAAAGTTTGTGATTGGTCTGTCGTTGTAACGGAAACTTTCTATTTTTTCGTTGAGATTCGGATCCGCGAGTTTCAGGCGTACCATACGGCCTTGAGGTGCATAGAAGCCAACGGCTGCTATTGTATAACCGCGTACCATATCATCGCGCCCGATTCTATTTACCAACTCTGCATCGGCATCCACAGTATAAGGTGCAGCCCATGTGGATTTCCATCCGGTATGTTTGCAGAATTCTCGTTCGAATTCAAGGTCGCATACTTTGTCTCGGTCTGCATAGAAATTAAGGATACCATCGAATCCCATGCCTTTCTCAGCTATGACAAAGTCTCCAATATGGAGCTCTTCCTGCAGAGAACCGGAAGTGCCAATTCTCACTATGTTTAGAGTGCGGTGTTCCGGTTTTACCTTACGCGTATTGAAATCAATATTTGCAAGGGCGTCAAGTTCAGTCACTACAATCTCAATATTGTCAGGACCAATGCCATGGGAAATTGCCATTATAGGTTTGCCTTTGTACGTTCCACCTATTGCATGGAATTCGCGTGACGAAACATTATAGTCAATTGAATCAAAATAAGAAGCAACCATATCAACGCGTCCGGGATCGCCAACAAAAATAATGTTGTCGCGTAGTTGCTCGGGTTTAAGGTGAATGTGAAAAACTGAGCCGTCATCATTGATAATCAACTCAGAAGGTGGGATAATTCTATCGTCTGTCATTTTTTTTTGAGTTTTAGGTATTACCATATATTAAAACAATATTGCAGATAAAAATATTGCGAAATGTCATAAAAAGATATTTAAGTAGCTAATTATATTTTATTGCGGTGTTATGCAAAAGTAACAAAAAATCCACAAATGAAAAGAAAAGAAAAGAAAAATATATATTAAAATTTGGAATGAGTTAGAAAAAATTACTAATTTTGCAAGCTGTCAAAAACTCCACAGGAGAGATGCCGGAGTGGACGATCGGGGCGGTCTCGAAAACCGTTGTGCTTTTCAAGCACCCAGGGTTCGAATCCCTGTCTCTCCGCAAAATGCCTAATAATCAGGTGATTGCAAAACAAATACCCAATTTTATACCCTAAAATGTAAAGTTGGGTGTTTAAATTTGAACGACTACTTATTATTTCCCCGTTTCAGCCGTCTAAAGAGGCTGAAGCGGGGCTTAACTTTGAAAATTACCTAAAATAGGGTATTGATATAAATTATAAAATCTTATAATTTTGCAAACAAAGATATTTAGATTTAGATTTTGAGTTATAGTCGTAAGCTATAAGAGCTAAAGTTGCCCGACACTGAGAAGTATCGGGCAGCTTTTTTTAGTTTTTAGTTTTTAGTTGTTAGTTATTGGAGGTGAGTTTTTGGGAGGTGCGTTTGGGGTTGGTGGGGAACCAGCCTTTGCGCACACGCTCCTGCTGTTCGTATACCTCCTTTATTCCCCAGAATGAAGAGAAAGCCACGACAGCTGCGATTGCCGACCAGAAGATGCTGTTCAGCATCAATGCTGCTATTGAAGCTAATATGCCGGTGAGTGCAAACGCGTAGTTCACTTTCAATCCGAAGTAGTATTCACCCTTGATCACAAGCGGGTGGTATAATCCGATTATAAGAAATGTGCAGGCACCGATTGCGAGTCCCTGCCAGTTGAGTAATGATATTTCCATACAGCAAAGTTAATACTAATATTTATTTTGTGCAATAACTTAAATGTTGTAATTTTGTATCGGTTTTGTATAAAAGAAACTCATAGCAGATAATTATGATAGATAAGCATACCGGTTATCAACCTTCCAACAATATGCGGGATTTGATCCGCGACAACAATCTTGTGCTGATGGCAATCAGCAGATTTGACATAGCTTTTGGTTTTGGTGACAATTCAGTTGAGGAAGTGTGCCGAGAGAATAATGTGGATGAGAATACCTTCCTTGCCGTGTGCAATCTTCTGAGCGGTTATGACTATGACGTAGAAAAGATATCCCTGCCTTCACTTATGGGTTATCTGCGCAGGGCGCATGTATCTTTCCTTGATCTTGAACTGCCCAAGATTCGCCATCGTATAATAGAAGCTATCAATTATTCAGAGACAAATGAGATTTCACTCCTTCTTATACGTTTCTTTGACGATTATACTGCCGAAGTGAAAAGACACATGGATCATGAAAACGACACTATTTTCAGATATGTTGAGAATCTTATTGAAGGGAAAATAGATGATGAATTCAGTATAGATGATTTTTCCGGCAATCACAGCCATACAGTTACGAAGCTTAATGAGCTGAAGGATATATTTATCTATCATTATAATCAAAAAGACAGCATGCGCCTGAGTGCCGCATTGTATGATATCATAAATTGCGAGAAGGATATGATGTCGCATTTTGAGGTGGAGAAAAAACTTTTTGTGCCTGCGGTGGAAAAGCTTGAGGATAAGGTGCGTTCAAGTATCGCCAGCAAGGATGAAATTCAGAAGGTGGATAATTCCGGAATGAAAGATGCTGAGTTTGCACTTGGCGACAGGGAGAAGGATATAATACGATGTGTGGCGCAGGGTAAATCCAATAAGGAGATAGCCGATGAGTTGTTTATATCAGTGCATACTGTGGCCACCCACAGGCGAAATATTGCATCAAAACTTGGAATTCATTCGGCTGCAGGATTGACAATATTTGCAATTCTGCACAAGATTGTGAATATAGAGGATGTTAATCCTCTTCATGATTAATATTCTTTTTCAATGAATCTGCTCCATAAAAAAGAGATGCGCGAGCATCTCTTTTTTTAACAATAATTCAGACGAATGAAAAAAATT
Source organism: uncultured Sangeribacter sp. (assembly GCA_964515455.1). GTDB lineage: Bacteria > Bacteroidota > Bacteroidia > Bacteroidales > Muribaculaceae > Lepagella. Next base: position 22,649 of record CAZEUD010000007.1, on the reverse strand, counting down.
AATCAGTTGTAATCTTTCAATTGTTCGCGCAAGCGTTTGCGTGCGAAGAAAATGCGACTTTTAACAGTGCCGAGGGGAAGATGAAGCTTGTCGGCAATCTCATTGTATTTATATCCTGCTACAAACAGATTGAACGTGATACGGTATTCATCGGTGAAGCTGTTGAGCGCCGATGAAATCTCCTTTACAGCGTAAGAGCCTTCCGGGGTGTCAAGTCCTGAATCTTGTGAGATATTAAGATGGAATAAATCTTCAGTCTGGTCGATAACTGTGGCTTTCCTGACAGTCTGGCGGTAATTGTTGATGAAGATATTACGCATGATGGTGAATATCCAGCCTTTGAAATTAACGTTGTCAACATATTTACCTTCGTTGTCAAGAGCTTTGAGAGTGGTATCTTGAAGGAGATCTTCAGCTTGTTCGCGATTTGATGTAAGCTGGTAAGCGAAACTAAGCAGATTACTTTGTAATCCTATTACTCTGTTTTTAAAAGAATCATTTGTTTTCATGTCGTTGAATTATTGTTGTTGATGTATGTATAACAAAAGTGTCTAAACAATTATTTCGAAAATTGTCAAATATTTTGAAATTTTTTTTATTTATAGGTGCCTAATAGTTAATTTTGCATCAAAATTCTGAAAAAGTGAGATTTGAAGATATATTGACAAATGATGATGTGCTTGATGGATTGTGGGATATGCATTTTGACGAATGTACTCCGATTCAGGAACAGGCAATTCCATTAATAATGGAGGGGAGGGATCTCCTTGCTTGCGCACAGACAGGCACCGGCAAAACGGCAGCCTACTTACTTCCGATAATAAATATGCTGTCGGACGGAGGATACCCTGATGATGCCATCAATTGCATTATAATGGCTCCTACCCGCGAACTTGCGCAGCAGATAGACAGACAGCTTCAGGGGTTCGCATATTTCATGCCTGTAAGCGGTATGGCAATTTATGGAGGCACCGATGGCTATACATACGAACAGCAAAGGAAGTCTTTGAAATTGGGAGCGGATATTGTAATTGCCACACCCGGGCGATTGCTGGCGCATCTTAGCATGGGGTATGTTGATCTTTCGAAGGTGTCATTCTTTATTCTTGACGAAGCAGACAGGATGCTCGATATGGGATTTTACGATGATATCATGCAGATTGTAGCGCGGTTGCCAAAGGAGCGTCAGACATTACTTTTCTCAGCCACTATGCCTCCAAAGATCCAGCAGATGGCAAAAGCCATATTGAAAGATCCAGCCGAGATAAAACTGGCTGTGTCAAAGCCTGCAGAGAAAATCAAGCAGGAGGTTTGCATCTGCTATGAGCCACAGAAGATGCTTATATTAAAGAAGCTGTTTTCGGAGAATCCACCTCAAAGGGTTATTGTTTTCTCCTCCTCCAAGCAAAAGGTAAAAGCTCTTGCCCGGGAATTGCGTGGGAAGGATATAAAGATCGCTGAGATGCATTCTGACCTTGACCAGACGAAAAGGGATGGTGTAATGCTTGATTTCAAGGCCGGCAAGATTCAGGTGATTGTAGCGACAGATATTCTTGCCAGAGGAATAGATGTGGATGTTATAGAGATGGTGGTGAATTTTGATGTGCCGAGGGAAGCTGAGGATTATGTGCACCGTATAGGTCGCACAGCACGCGCCAACAGAGAGGGGAGAGCCATAACGTTTGTCTCACCGGATGAACACCATAAGCTGAAAAGAATAGAGCGGCTTTTGGAGTGCCGGATACCACGGCTGAAGATTAGTGCAGACGAATTCGGAGAGTTGCCCTCGGAAGACAGCAATGCTGCGCGTAAGTCTGGTAAATTCAGGAACAGTAACAGGAACAGAAAAAGAAACCGAAAGAAAGTAACCAGTGAGCCGTCACAACCTGCCGTTTAGATTCAAACAGTTTGCTGTATCGCATCATCGAAGCTCCATGAAGATAGGAGTGGATGCTGTAATCCTTGGAGCATGGGCTGCTATTGCCGGTGCAAGGAATATATTGGATGCGGGCTGCGGCTGTGGTGTTATCTCCCTGATGTGTGCACAAAGGAATCCGTTTGCGCATATTCTGGCAATTGATATTGATAATGGATCTGTGGAGGAAGCTGCAGAGAATTTCAAGATGTCTCCATGGAGCGAACGGTTGGATGTGGAAGAGATTGATTTTAATTCTTTGGTTTCATCGCATATACACTCTGAAGAAACAAAAGTATTCGATTATATAATCTCAAATCCGCCATATTTCGATGCCGGTGTCGAGAATCCTTCCGGAGCAAGAATGCAGGCAAGACATCAGGATGGTCTGTCTCCTGCGGTTTTATTAGGTAAATGCAACGGATTACTCTCTGAGGATGGAATATTGGGTATGGTTGTGCCTTTGGAACAGTGTGATGATTTAAGACGTGTTGCTTCAGAAAATGGTCTTTGTATTTACCGGAAATTGATCATGACTGGAAGGGAGGGGAGGAAACCCAAGAGGATTTTTATAGAATTAAAAAAAACAGGGACTGAAGTTAAAGTTAATCCGGAATCCAAAGATTTGAATGGTGATGAAAAAATCGGCACACTCATAATTGAGCATGCCGATGGAAGTTTCACCAAAGAATATATCTCTTTATGCAAAGATTTCTATCTTAAATTCTGATATTCCAGATATATTTCAGATATTTTAAGCTGAGTGAATTGCTGTGTTGTATCAGAATTTGAAGCCGGTAGACAAGACGATTCGAGAGTTGGAAAAATCGAGTTTGGCCTGAGGACTTGCATATGAACTGCCCGGATCCGGAGTGAACGCATGATACACGGAAGTCATGTGTTTGTAAACATAGGCAGCATCAATATAAAATCCTTTATAGCGGTAACCTACACCACATGTGATGTAATTTGTATCATTATCAAAGCGGTAGTTGGGAATTGTTCCGGCTGTGTAGATTGTCAAGCTGTTGTCTTTTGCCTTGGATTCAACCGGAGAGGATACGTGGCTGTAGCCTGCTCGAACACTCACATGGTCTGTTACACGATATTCAGCACCTATACGGAATGTGTCTGTATGACGGTAAACATCCTTGATATCCTGATTCTCATATTGGTAAATATCGCTATTGGAAGCCATTGGGGTTGCAGAATAATAATCGTAGTCATACCATGGACTGTCCCAATAACCACTGCCGTAGTTGGTGGCTTCAGAGAATTTCATTGTCTTGTAGCCATCCCATTCATAGTCGGCGGATATTATGAATTTGCTGCCTATTACGCCTGCCACGCTCGCGATAACTTTCCACGGGGAGCTGAAATTATAGTCCTGACTTCCGGGGTATCCATTGTTGGTAGCTGCAGAAAGGTTCTGACCATAATAATACATGTTTGTGCCGGCAGAATATGTTTCCGTAAGATTATACCATGTCGGGGTGTGAAAAGCAAGACCGAGACGAAGTTCTTGGATCGGCTTTACAATAACACCAAGCTGATAGTTGAAACCGGTGCCGCTTGCGCGGTACAGATTGCGCATATTCCAGTCGGATGTAGTCTGTTCAACGTATGTGGTGGAAGGATTGTAGACGTACGCATCAGCAAGGTTCTCCCGCCACAGGGCATCAAGGCTGTAATCGAAATTTATGATATCGAAGTTCATGCCCCAATACACTTTGTTGGCAATATTTCCTCCAATTGCGATATTGTATTCATCAACGCTTCCTTTCTCTGTAACGTAGAAATAGCCTGAGCCGGAAGTGCCGGTGCCAAACTGCCCTGTCCATGAAGGGTTATCCGGATCGCCATTAGGATTTATAAGATATGAGTCATAACCGAGGATGGCGAGCCATGGAGCCTGTATCCCTCCATCGTTCGGATTGTATGGATCATAACTGTTAGTGGTTTCAACATCTGCCACTGTCAGTTCCTGATCATTTGCTATACCTGCAATATAATTTGACATGGATGTCTGCAAGGAGGGGATGTTGCCGCGGTAACGGCGATTAAAAGAAACCGCTTTGTTGTAAGTGAAACCGAAGTTGATATTTGGCACAACATCGCTCCCGATTTTCATCGTGGCAACGCCTCCGATGTTGTCAAGATAAAATTTAGTCTGACTGTCTGAGGTTTTAACACCACCTGCTGTTGCATTTGATTTTTGGAAATCAAGGTCGAGCGTAAAACCGAGTTCATTACTACGGTATACGCCTATGCCGGCCGGATTCTGTGATAATGTGGATAGATCACCTCCGAGAGCACCGAATGCACCTGCCATACCCATAAAACGAGCTGTTCCTCTGAGGTCGGGTTGCGAGAAGCGGTAGGCATCAATGGCACTTTGTGCGAAAGCACCAGCCGAAATGCAACCCATGGTTAAGATAAAGTATAATTTTCTCATGTTGATGAGTTTTAGTTTCTATAGTGGTTTGTTTTATATAATTATAACGAAATAACAGATAAAGGATTGCAGCGACAAAAATTCTTTTATAAAAAATTTGTCGCTGCAATATATGTAATTTTATCTGTGACTGCCACGACTTCCGCCACCGCCACCGCTGCTGCGGTGACCGCCACCGAAACTGCCTCCGCTAAAACCACCGGAACTTCTTCCGGAATTGTAAGTGCTGCGGTTGTAGCTATTGGAGTTGGAGCTGTTGTTGTATGAACGGCTCCTTGTGGTGGAATTCGAATTCGAATTTGAATTGCTGCTGTTGTATGTGCGGTGTCCGTTGCTGTTTACCTTGTAGCTGCCTCTGTTAGTACTGCTTTGCTTAGTAGCGGAGTTGACACGATTACTGCTGTTGGCATATCCGCTGCCGCTATACGTGCGGTGATAATTGGTGGTGTTGCCGCCATATACTCCTGAGTTGGCACTGCCGGCATTATAATTCGGAACCCTTGAAGCGGGACGGCTTGCAGATGCATGATTACCACTTGCGCCTGGACGTGTGCCGGCAGCCCAATTGCTTCCGGGATTGGCAGGCAATCTTCCTCCGGGACGATAGTCAGCGAAGAGAGGACGTCCGGGACCACCCCAACCGGGACCCCAGCCCCAGGAAGGACCCCAAGCCCAAGAGAGACCCCAGCCCCATGCCCAGCTCCAGGAAGGACCCCAAGCCCATGACGGGCCCCATCCCCAGCCCCAGTCCCAATACCAGGGATTACCCCAACCATAGTAGCCGGAGTAGTAAGGCCAGCCGTATGCGTAATATGGCGCAAATGTTGGAAGACCATTGTCGAATACGATATCAACATTTCCGTAGCTGTTTAGAAGAACATCCTCAAGGATATCGGCATTGTCGATTACAATGGTGGGGTTATAATATTTCTGAATCTGCTGGGTATATACAAAATCCTCGTCACTTTCGGCAGCGGAGCCGATGGTATCAATCGGACTTGTGTAGTATTGACCCCGACGATTGTATTCGTCAACATCCATGCTGCTGAAATCCTTGATATAATTTGACTTCTTCTTTGATGAAGATGAAGATGAAGAAGTGGTCTTATCCTTCTTGGGATTATAATAAATGTCATCATATTCCTGAGCAAAGGTGGCGGTTGCAGGAACTATGAGCGCCATGATTGTCAGGCAGTACAATAATTTTTTCATAGCTTCTTATCTTTTTGTTTTGACTTTTAGACAAATATCACGGCTTAATGTTTAACCGGGTTTTGTTAAAAGTGTGTTAAAAATCAAATTTTTGTAAATGGCGGGGGAGTGCCGGGATCATCAAATTCATCATCTGTATCGGAAGACGCAACTTCAGGGGCTTCGGTATTTTCAGGGGTCTTTGAAGATGAATCCGGCAATGCCTTCTTAGCCTCCTCTTTTTTGTTGATCTCAATTATCTCATCAGTACGCGATTTCCATTTGCGTTTTCCGAGGATTTTCTCCACGTCATCATGATAAATCACCTCTTTTTCGATAAGCAGGTCGCGTATCTTGTTATGTTGCTCCACATACTGACGGAGTATGTCTTTTGCGCGTTCATACTGCTCATTGACGATGCGCATCACCTCAGCATCTATAATTTGAGCGGTTTCGTCACTATACGGCTTGGTAAAGCCCATATCCTGCCCTGTAGAGTCGTTGTAATTAAGATTGGGCAGCTTGTTGCTCATACCATAAACGAGCACCAAAGATCTGGCAATTTTGGTGCATTTCTCAAGGTCATCGCTTGCACCCGTACCTATCTGACCAGTAAACACCTCTTCGGCAGCACGTCCTGCAAGCAGACCGCACATAGTGTCAAGAAGAGCTTGTGTGGGAATGATCTGTCGCTCCTCAGGGGCGTACCATGCCGCTCCAAGAGCGCGTCCGCGAGGCACAATTGTAACCTTTACCAAAGGATTGCCATATTGGGTGAGCCAGGTAATTGTGGCGTGACCAGCCTCATGCGTGGCAATTGAGTATTTCTCATCGTCAGTGATTATTCTGGATTTTTTCTCCAGGCCTCCTACAATGCGGTCGATTGCAGCCATGAAGTCGTTCCAGTCTACAGCCGGCTTATTGTTTCGAGCTGCAATCAAAGCAGCCTCGTTGCAGACGTTGGCGATGTCAGCACCGGAAAATCCTTGAGTCTGGCGGGCGAGTTGCTCCACATCCAGGCGACTGTTAACCTTTATATTGCGCAAATGCACATTGAATATTTCCACGCGGTCGGAAAGTTCCGGGAGGTCTACGTATATCTGGCGGTCGAAACGTCCGGGACGCAACAGCGCCTTGTCGAGCATATCCACACGGTTGGTAGCGGCAAGACATATCACACCATTATTTGACTGGAAACCATCCATTTCGGCAAGCATCTGGTTGAGGGTATTCTCGCGCTCATCGTTGGAACCCATATTGGGGTTCTTGCCGCGGGCGCGACCTACGGCATCTATCTCGTCAATAAACACAATGCACGGAGCCTTCTCCTTTGCCTGCTTGAAGAGATCACGCACACGGGCAGCGCCGACACCCACAAACATCTCGACAAAGTCGGATCCGGACATAGACAGGAAGGGGACGTTAGCCTCGCCTGCCACAGCTTTTGCAAGGAGGGTCTTACCTGTTCCGGGCGGGCCAACGAGGAGAGCACCACGGGGTATTTTTGCTCCCAATTCGGTGTATTTCTGCGGATTCTTGAGGAATTCCACGATTTCTTCAATCTCCACTTTTGCTTCGGCAAGTCCTGCCACATCCTTGAATGTTACGTTTGTGCCATTGTTCTTGTCAAATACAATAGCCTTGGATTTGCCGACATTGAAAATGCCTCCACCTCCTGGACCGCCGCTCATTCGTTTTGAAAAATATATGAAGAATGCGGCTATGAGAATCAACGGTCCGAAATACCAAACGAATTTCATGAGGTCGTTGCCTTTCTCATAATTTACCTTAATTTCAGCCTTACCTTCCGATTGAAGAGTAGAATTCCAGAAATCTATCTTTTCCTGAATTTTGTCGGTGGAAGGAATTGTTGTTTTGATTTTTATGTCTCCTCCAAGTTTATTGTCGACAGGGAATTTCATGTTTTTTGCCCCTTGGGTGGTAAGCACGCCCTCGGCAATGCCGTTTTCAGCAAAAACATATATTTTATCTATGTTGCCATTGAGGGCAGCTTTCTCAAAATCTGTCCAGTCCACTTCCTTTGTCTGGGCATTATCCTGAAAATAATATAATCCGAACAGACACAAGATAATCAAACCATACATCCACAGCATGTTGAAGAGTGGTTTCTTATTCCTGTTGTTGGGGCGTTGCCGCTGTTGACCCTTATTTGGTTGAAACATGTTCATAATAGCTTTTTCTTATTATACAGATTCTAAGTTAATGGATTATTCAAGATCCGGAATCTCTCTGATTTCCGCATCGCTCCAGAGATCTTCAAGGTTGTAAAATTCGCGGTATTCCGGGAGGAACACATGAACCAGCACATTGCCATAGTCGATCACTATCCATTGCGAATTGCGGTAGCCGTCATAATTGTAAGGTTTAATACCGGTGGATTTCTGTATATCCTCGCGAATGCCGTCAGCGATAGCGGAAACCTGAGATGTGCTTCTTCCCTGACATATCACAAACTTAGATGCAGGAGCACTCTCCAGTTTATCAAGATTCAACATTGTGATCTTGCTTCCTTTTTTATCTTGAATAGCCTCTATAAGGAGGTCTGAAATATCTGTATTATTTTGCATTAAACAGTTTATTTGAATTCTTTGATTTTGCAATCCAATATTGCAATCAAAAATCATGCCAAAGCACACGGAATGCTGAAAACAAACCGATATGCGAAGTTAATAAATTTTTTTCATATTGCAATACTTGGATCTGTCTCTAAAAAATCATTATCTATGAATTTTGAGAGAGGATTTTGGAGAGAATGATAAGGGATCGGGGTTTGTTGCCGCTGATATACCATTCCGGAATCTCCCCTCTGAGCAGGTAGCCGCACTTGCAGAAAAGGTTGATGCTAACTTCATTATCGTCAATAATCTTTGCACAAAGATGCCTGATATTTAGGAGCTTGAATGCGTAATTTTCCAATAATGCTATAGCCTCGGTAGCAATTCCCTGATGCCTGTATGGAGGCAAAATGTAAATGGCTATGAAAGCATTTCTGTGGGAAGCGGATATGTTGTAAAGATCTGCAATACCGACGGGAGCTTTGTCGCGTATCCTTTCCACCAAAAGCCGCAGTTGTCCTGCACGGAATGGGTCGGCATCATAGCTGAGTGCATAGTCCACAAGCATCTGACGAGATATGGGAGCCATCATGGCGTTCTGTATCCATTGGCGCGAGTCTGTTTCCACATCCCACATCACACCGGCGTCTTCCGGCTCTACGGCTCTTAGTCTTATGTTGTTGTTTTCAAGAAGCATTTTTATGAATTGGAGATATTTACATCTGAATTTATGAGACAGACTCTAACTGGCTATTAAATTTTATCGTGAAAAGTGTCGGAGAAGAGCATACGGTTCTGAATGGAGCGCCCGAGAGTAAGTTCATCGGTATATTCGAGTTCGTTACCGATGCTCAGCCCCCGGGCAAGCATGGTTACTCTCACCGGCAGATGAGACAATTTACGATAAATATAGAAATTGGTGGTATCACCCTCTATGGTAGGACTCAAGGCAAGGATAACCTCGTTGATATTTTCATTTTCCACACGTTTCACCAGGCTGTCAATTTCAAGATCCGAGGGACTGATGCCATCGAGAGGGGAGATTAATCCGCCGAGCACATGATAGAGACCCCGGTGTTCACGCGTAGCCTCCACGGTGATTACATCCTTGACATTCTCAACCACACACACTATTGAAGCATCGCGTTTATGGTTGGAACATATAGGGCATACATCCGACTCGCTTATATTATGACATTTACTGCAATATCTAATGTTTTCGCGCATCTCGATTATGGATTTACCGAGGTTAATCGCTGTATCCTTTTCCTGTCTGAGAAGATGCAGGGCAAGCCGGAGAGCTGTTTTGCTGCCAATGCCCGGAAGCTTGGCCAGCTCTGCCACTGCATTATCAAGAAGTTTTGAATTGAAATTATAATCCATAAAACAAAATTACTAAAAAATAGCTTAATTAATTACTAAAAAATGTGAAATTTTGTATTTTCTTCTCATAAATTTTGGTAAATAAAAGTAATTTGCATAATATTGCACTTTCGAATGTTTTTCGGTGAATGAGAAACATTGCAGAACCTTACACTACCTAACATTGATGGACTAAATGGACACTTCGATTCTTTCATTATTTCATCCAATCACATTGGGGGAAATGTCGGCTGTGCGTCTTATGAACCGCATCGACATGAAGTTTCTTGCATCTGTTTCCACCCTTGAAAAATTGCTTGTGTTGTTTAGTGAGGAATATTTTATTCAAGATACGGAAGGTCTGCGCCTTTTCCCTTACCATACGATATATTTCGATACTCCGGTGCACAGGATGTATATGATGCACCATTCAGGTAAGAAAGTGCGCCAGAAAATCCGTATGCGCGAGTATGTTAATTCCGAAGTTCACTTCCTTGAAATCAAGAGGAAGAACAACAAGGGGAGGACAAAGAAAAAGCGCATACAGATTGAGGGATTCAGTGACCGTACGGATATGTATGAGGATTTTATCACCAAATACAGTGATTATCACTCAAGCGAACTGTTTCCGCATCTTGAAAACAAATTTCATCGTATAACTTTGGTTAACAAAGCATTTACAGAGAGGCTTACAATAGATGTCGGACTTCAGTTTCACAATATACTCAGCGACAGAACGGAGTCATTGCAAAATATTTGCGTCATTGAACTCAAACGCGACGGGTTGATATCATCTCCTGCATTAAAGCATTTGAATTCATTAAGAATCAAAGCGTCAGGATTCAGCAAATATTGCATGGGTATGGTGTTTACATCACCGGATATAAAAATGAACCGTTTTAAGGAGAGGAAAAGATATGTGGAACGTCTCAACGCTAAAAGCCATTTCCAAAATTAGAACGGCTTCACTACTATACAAGGAAATGAGAGTTTCCCGATTACATATTTCATAAATAAAAAATCAATCATCATTCAGAATTTACCTAAAACAAAATGGATTTTGCAGAAATTATGGAAGAAGTGCCCAACATGACCGGCCCTGTGGAGATGTTGATGCGCTTTTTAGTGAATTTGGTAGTGGTAACAATAATAATCCACTTGCTGTATTACCCCAAAAGTCGACGCACAGACTATTATTTCACTTTCATGCTGATAAGCATAAGTATCTTTTTCTTAATATTCCTTCTCGGAAGCGTCAAGTTAAAGATAGGATTTGCTCTCGGATTGTTTGCCATTTTCGGTATAATACGATACCGGACGGAATCCATGCCGGTGAGGGAGATGACATATCTCTTTGTAATTATTGCAGTATCAGTTATTAATGCACTTGCAGCAGAGGATTGCTATGTTGAATTGTTGATGGCCAATGCATTATTCATATTGTCAATATGGATTTTGGAAAGTAACCGCTGGCTTAAGCATATTTCAGAGAAACATATACTTTACGACCGCATTGACCTGATAGATCCTGTTCACTACAATGAGATGATGGAGGATCTTAAGAAACGGACAGGTTTGGATATAAAACGATTTGATGTAGGAGCTATTGATTTTCTTCGTGACACAGCAATGGTCAAGATTTATTATGATATGAAAGGAAACGAGCATAATCTTGTAGACACAATGTTTAAAATCCCTAAAGAAACTAAATAATGAAACTTTCACATTTAATTGCAGCAGGTTTGTTGACGTTGGTTTCGGCTCCCGGAATCATGGCTCAGCAATTATGGCTCTCGGCGGAAGGAAAGGCTGATATAACCAAACGGTTGCGAGCCGAAATAGAGGTTGAACACCGTTCGCAAGATAAATTTGAAGCTACTTCGCGATGGTCGGCTGGTGCAGGATTGTCTTACAAATGCCTTTCATGGTTGCGCGTAGGCGCATCTTATAAATTCCTGTATGACAGGGATGGAGACAAGACTACAAAGAAAGGTAATTATATTCCGGCTTATTGGCAACCGGGTCATCGTGTACAGGTAAGTGTTACCGGTTCACATAAATTTGGCAAGTTTGAACTATCACTCCGTGAGGCATATCAATATACCCATTTCACGGATCAATATGTTGATAAGTTTGACGGATTCGGAAATGCGATGAAAGACGAACATATAGAGGCTGAAAACCGCAATATGCTTCGCTCAAGACTTCAGGCTGAATACAAATACAAGAAAAAGGCTCTGGTAACGCCTTTTGTTTCAGTGGAATTGTATAACAACCTGAGTGACGGATTCTCTATCAGGAAGGTGCGTTACACTGCCGGTGCTGATTTCCGGCTTAACAAGCATAATTCCTTGTCGGCATTCTATAGATTTATAGACCGCAATAATTCAAAAAATATAAACGTGATCGGAGTAGGTTACGAGTATAAACTATAATTATGAAAATTTATTCTGATATAAATAAATTACTGCTGATTGCAATCGCTGTCCTTTTTTCAGGGATTTCGCTGATGTCATGCAGTAATGACAGTAAGGATCAGCCTGATGTCAGCGATGAGACGGAGACTCCCTCAGTGGCACCGGATTTCAACAGCACAATAGAGCCTTTCAATAGTTCGATTCGTGCTACTGACAGCTATACAGCAGGTACGGATAATGATATATACTGGCAAGCAAATAAATTCGCATCGGAGATAGAAGTGGTCTATGACGGCTCTTCTGCCACTGTGACTCCATCTACCGTATCGGGAGTGAATATTAATGTATCCGGAGCGCATGTGGCTATAGATATTTCATCTGATACAAAGACAAAGATAACATTAACCGGAACTACATCCGATGGTTCGTTGAAAATTTACAGTCCCGCCAAGACATTGGTTGTATTTGATAATGCCAATATAACCTCCACCAAGGGTCCGGCTTTAAACTGCCAGAGCAAGAAACGTCTTTTCGTGGAGATTCCGGAGGGTAGCAGCTCGAGCATTACCGATGCAGCCGTCTATTCGGATGATCCTTACTATCAGTCTGGCTCGTCAGCGGATCTGGAAGACAGGAAAGGAGCTTTCTTTGCGGAAGGGAATGTGATAATTAGTGGTAAGGGATTGCTACAAGTCAACGGGCATAATCGTCATGCCCTTGCTACTGACGGAATGTTAAGAATACTCCCCGGCACAACGCTTGCCGTAACTTCCGATGTAAAGGACGGTCTTCATGCAAAGGGCAGCAGCAAGGAGCAAACCGGTATTTTGGTTGAAGGTGGTTATATTTACGCACTTTGCACCGGCGATGCCGGCAAGTGTATGAATAGCGATCTTGACATAGTGATAAACAGCGGCACTCTGTCGCTAAACACTTCTGCAGAAGCAATCTTTGACACAGAGGATAACAGCACTTCCTCCGGAGCAGGAATGAAGAGTGATACCAATGTGAATATCAATGGAGGAGATATCACAATTAAGACTACAGGCAATGGAGCAAAGGGCGTTTCCGCAGAGTCAGATATAAATGTCACAGATGCTGACATCACCATAACTGCAACAGGAAAGCAATATTCCAACAGCATTGACTCCTCTTCGCCTGCAGGGCTTAAGGCTGATGGAAATATCAGTATTAACAGCGGCACTGTAAATGTCGCAATGTATGGTGAAGACAGTTCTTCAGATGCCATAAAGGGATCAGGTAAAGTTTCTGTGTCGGGAGGTGAAGTATATTGTTATGCTTATGGTAAAGGCCTTTATTCTGCCGGAAATCTAAGTATTTCCGGAGGTGAGGTATATTCTCTTTCGCAACGCAATGAGGCGATAACTTCGAAAACAGCCATTTCTGTAACCGGCGGCGTAGTGTTGTCCCATTCACCAAAAGCGATATCCGCCTCAGTGGAGAGTATATTGACAGTGAGCAATGCCACGATAATCGCAGCCGGTGGATACACAATGACTACTGTTGACAGCAAATCCACATGCTGCAAGGTTTTTGACAGCGTGAATATTCCTGCATACGTGCCATTTGCCGTGTCTTCATCAACAGGAACTGCATTGTATGCAATGAGATTTCTACCTGCCTGCGAAGGGATGCCGTTGTTATTGGCTTCCCCGTCGTTCAAATCAGGCACGTCATGGATTTTGTCGACAGGTGGTACACTATCAACAGAATCCGGATTATGGAATGGTTACGGCAGTGGCGTCTCAGTTAACGAACCGACATCTACAGAAGCTTTTCAAATGTAGCTGACAGTTTCTGACAGCGGTTTGCGGGAGCTATGATTGGGGAGCGGATGTGCATCCTCAGCTGCGTAACCGAGGTCGAGAATCATCAATATTTCCTCATTTTCGGGGAGTGCGAGCAGAGCATGGAGTTTGTCGGGGTCGAAGAAATTCACCCAGCATGAATCAACACCCGCATCTGCTGCCGCAAGCATCATGTGGGTTGCCACGATAGATGCATCCTCGATACCTGAATCACGTTTATCACCGGGATAGTGGTAAACGTTTTTTTTATCAAATGCAACGATGAGAGCTACCGGAGCACCATAGCGGCAAGGTGTGCATTCATCTATTTTTGCAAGAGCCTCATCTGAGAGAGCAACGTAAACGTGTTGTTCCTGAAGATTTTTGGCTGTAGGGGCGACGCGACCACATTCAAGGATGTAGTTGATGATTGATTCAACCACCTTCTTATCACTGAATTTCTTACAGGAGAATCTCTTTTGTGCTAATTCTTCGAATTTCATCATTTAATATTTTCAAAAGTTCACTATATCATTAACGGAAAAATTCCCTTTATTGTTTCATTTAGGCAGGGCAACCGCATCAAAACTATCTTCAAACTCCGGATTTTGATGCGGTTGCCCTGTTCATTTAGGATTATAGATTGGAAATGTCGGAAGAAATTGGTAATTTTACGCTATGATTGATTATTTGAAAGGAAATGTGGCGGAATTAACGCCGACTATCGCTGTGGTGGAATGTCACGGGGTAGGGTATGAAGTGAATATCACATTGATAGATTATCCGAATATTACTCCCGGATCTGAGTGCAAACTATATATACATGAATCCATACGTGAGGATGCCCATGTGCTGTTTGGCTTTCTCGGCAAGGATTCTCGTGAACTGTTCAAATTGCTGATAGGGGTGAGTGGTGTAGGTCCGAATACAGCACGCCTTATAATGTCATCGGCCACGGTGGCCCAACTTGAGAGCGCAATAGCTTCTGAAAATGCCACAATACTCAAAGGGGTGAAGGGTATCGGGGGAAAAACGGCACAGCGTATCATTGTAGACCTGAAAGATAAAATAAAAGGGGTGTCAGAATCGTTAATTACAAATATGCCGGCAAGTGAATCTTATGATGATTCCGTGGCTGCACTCGTGATGCTCGGATTCACTCCCCAACAAAGCCGTAAAGTGCTCATGAAGTTGTTTGCGGACAATCCGGGACTCACCACAGAGAAAGCCATCAAGCAGGCACTTACGATGCTCTGATGCGTTTGAGGCGAATAAAAGACAACAAGATAAGATTTTTTATAGCAGTGTTCATTTCAACACTGCTCTTGTCGTTTGCAGCCAATTCCCAGAAACCTGTTAAGAAAACAATACCTGAAGTGTCGGACGCCAACCCACTGCAGCAGGGTGAATTTCCGGCAGATTTGCGTACCCCCTCAAACATTGTGACAGAAGCGGTATATGATCCCGGTATCGGAATGTTTGTAATTCATACAAAGCTTGGTGACAAGGATATTGTGACTCCATATCTTGTAACTCCGGAAGAGTATTCCAAGATGGTGATGCGTCAGGATATGATGCAATATTTCAAGCAACGGAATTCGGAAAGTTATGAGCAGAAGGATAAGCAGCCATTCAATATTTTCGACATGAACTTTGCTTTGGGGCCATTGGAGAAGGTGTTTGGTCCCGGAGGTGTGCGCCTTTCAACACAGGGTTCGCTGCAATTGTCTATGGGAATAAAGAGCAACAAGACCGACAATCCATCGTTGTCGCTTAAAAATCGCCGCAAGACTTATTTCGATTTTGACCAGAAGATTCAGGCAACAATAAATGCCTCAGTAGGAGACAAGTTGAAATTCAACATGACATACAATACTGATGCCACATTTGATTTCGATTCCAAGAACATAAAACTGAATTACGAAGGTAAAGAGGATGAGATTATCAAGAGCATAGAAGCCGGAAATGTGAGTATGACAACCGGATCAAGTCTTATTCGCGGAGGAACGGCTCTTTTCGGTTTGAAAACAAAGCTGCAATTTGGAAAACTTACGTTGACCGGATTGGTGTCTCAGCAGAATTCCGAGTCCAAGACAGTTTCAACATCCGGTGGTGTGCAGACCACAAAATTTGATTTCAAGGCCGATAATTATGATGCCAACCGCCATTTCTTCCTTTCCCAGTATTTCTATGAGAATTATGACCAGTTTGCATCAAAACTGCCTTATGTCTCTTCCGGAATAAAGATTACGCGCATAGAGGTATGGATTACTAACAAGACCGGAAATTACAATGAGTCGCGCAACTTTGTAGGATTCATGGATCTTGGAGAGAATACAAATCTTGGCAATACGTATTGGCAACCGAATCTGTCATATAGCGTACCTTCCAACCAAAGCAACGACCTTCTCAGCAAGATAAAGACAGAATATACAGAGGCGAGGAATATCAATATGGTGACCCAGGCTCTGGAGCCTCTTCAGACGTATGGCATTGAGGGAGGGAAGGATTATGAGAAAGTTGAGAGCGCACGACTGCTGAAATCGAGTGAGTATACTCTGAATGATGATTTGGGATATATCTCGCTTAAATCCGCCTTGAATACGGATGAGGTTCTGGCAGTTGCGTTTGAATATACTTACCAGGGGAAGGTTTATCAGGTAGGGGAGTTCTCTTCAGATGTTACCTCCACTTCCGACTGCCTTTTTCTGAAAATGTTGAGAAGTACAACGGTTTCACCAAAACTACCGATGTGGAGATTGATGATGAAGAATGTCTATTCCCTTGGTGCATATCAGCTTCAGAGTACTAACTTCAAACTAAACATCAAGTTTTTAAGCGACACCACCGGTACCCAGATCAATTACCTGCCTGTAAGCACCATATCGAATCAGCCACTTTTGCAAGTGATGAACCTTGACCGACTGGATTCCAATCAGGAATCCAATTCGGATGGATTTTTCGATTATATTGAGGGATATACCGTGCAGTCATCAAATGGAAAAATCATCTTTCCTGTTGCAGAACCATTTGGTGCGCACCTTGAGAAGAAAATAGGTAATGCCGCCATAGCCGCACAGTATGTTTATAGGGAGCTGTACGATTCAACGTTGACAGTGGCCCAACAGTTTGCGGATAAAAACAAGTACTCCCTCGTTGGTGAGTATCAGGCATCCAACGGTGCGCAAATCAGATTGAATGCCATGAATGTGCCCAGAGGGTCTGTGGTGGTTATGGCCGGAGGTGTGGTGCTTACCGAGAACAGTGATTATACTGTGGATTATTCCATGGGTATAGTGACCATAACCAACCAAAGTATCATAGATTCCGGTACAAATGTGAGTGTTACGCTTGAGAACCAATCGCTTTTCTCGATGCAGAGGAAAACTCTCCTTGGTCTTGATGCGCAATATAAATTTAACGAAGATTTCACTCTTGGTGGCACGATACTTCATTTTTCAGAGAAAGCTCTAACTGAAAAGGTGAATATTGGTGATGAAGTTATCAATAACACCATGTGGGGCCTGAACCTTAGTTATAATAAGGATTTCATGTGGCTCACCAATCTTCTCAACAAGATTCCAACCGTTAATGCGACTGCGCCTTCACATCTTAATGTCAGTGCGGAATTCGCCCAATTGGTGCCTCACAAGCAGAAGAGTGGAAGCAGTGCCGGCTCAAGTTATATAGATGATTTCGAAGCTACTCAAACCGGTATAGACCTGAGGTCGCCTTATTCATGGTTTTTAGCCTCTACGCCCTATGATTCATCAGCTGATGCCCTCTTCCCGGAGGCGAAACTCAGTAACAATGTGGACTACGGCAAAAACCGTGCACTTCTTGCATGGTATTATATCGACAGGCTTTGGACTCAAAAAAATTCATCGATGGTGCCGGGATATATGCAGAATGATCCGGCAATGCTTGCCAATCCGTATGTGAGGGAGGTGAAGATTGATGAGATTTTCCCATATCGAGACCTCAATTACGGAGAAGCCAATTATATCCAGACACTCAATCTATCATTCTATCCAAAGGAAAGGGGACCGTATAATCTTGATGCCGACCGTATCGATGACAATGGAGAATTGCTGCAGCCGGAGAAAAGGTGGGGAGGAATAATGAGGAAAATGGATAATACCAATTTCGAAACCTCAAATGTGGAATATATCCAGTTCTGGATGATGGACCCTTTCCTCGATTCGGATAATCCTAACACAGAGGGTGGTGACCTCTATTTCAATTTCGGAGAGATCAGCGAGGATATTCTCAAGGATGGAATGAAAAGTTATGAGAATGGTCTGCCTGTAGATGGTAATAATGATTTTATTACAGAGACAGTGTGGGGTAAGGTGTCGCAGCAGAATTCTTTGACTTACGCCTTCGAGAATGCTGACAATGCCAGACCGATGCAGGATGTCGGACTTGACGGACTGAAGAATGACGAAGAGTTTACATTCCCGTCATATAGCGAGTATCTTGACAAGTTACGCAACAAATTATCCTCATCGACAATAGCGGAGATGCAGGAGGATCCTTTCTCACCGTTCAATGACCCTGCGGGCGACAATTATCATTTCTTCCGTTCTGATTATTATGATGCCCAACATGCCAATATTCTTGAGCGATACAAACGTTATAACGGAGTGGAAGGAAACTCCCTTTCTCCGGATCAGTCGGACAATTCATTATATCAGTCTGCACGGGCTGTGCCTGATGTTGAGGATATCAATCAGGACAACACATTGAATGAGTATGAGAGGTATTTCCAATACAAGGTGTCAATTCGTCCCGAGGATCTTGAAGTTGGTAAGAATTACGTAACTGACAAAGTGGAGCGGGAGGTCAGCACTGTTGATGGTCGTCAGCATGCGGTGTGGTATCAGTTCAAGATACCCTTGAGTGATCCGGAGAAGGTGGTGGGCGGAATCTCTGATTTTTCCACTGTGAGGTTTGCCCGTATGTTCATGACCGGATTCAAGGAGACTACCCATTTGCGGTTCGCCACACTGGAACTTGTGAGAGGGGAATGGCGCGACTATAGTTTTAACCTCAACAGCCGCAATGATTCTCCGGCAGAAGGTGAGATAGACATGACTGTGGTAAATATAGAGGAGAACTCAGCGCGTACACCAGTCAACTATGTGCTCCCTCCCGGAGTGGATAGAATCCAGGATCCCGGACAGTCGCAGGCTACCCAACTGAATGAACAGTCATTATCAATCACCGTGAAGGGATTGCAGCCCGGTGATGCACGAGGTATATATAAAAACACACAGCTTGATTTGCGTATATACAAGCGTATGCAGATGTGGGTTCATGCAGAGGCTCTTATAGATAATACGACAGACCTGAAGAATGGAGACCTTTCCATATTCATGCGCCTTGGTTCTGATGTAAAGAATAATTATTACGAATACGAAATACCTTTGGAATTGACTCCTGACGGATATTATAACAATTATAATTCGGCAGATCGATATAAGGTATGGCCTCTTGCCAATTTCCTTGATGTGCCGTTTGAGGTGTTCACCACCTTGAAGACAGCGCGCAACCGCGACAAGAGTCAGAATGTGGAGGGAGTAGGGTATATGCAGGTGTATTCGGAGCATGACCCCGATAATGTGCAGAACACAGTGTCGGTGCTCGGTAATCCGAGTTTGAGTGATGTCCGCGTTATGCTTATCGGAATCAGAAACCGCTCAAACAGTGTGAAGGATGGTACTGTATGGGTGAATGAATTGAAAGTGACAGACTTCAATGAATCAGGAGGTTGGGCTCTGAATGCGAATGTGAATCTATCGTTGAGCGATTTGGCGATGTTGAATTTTTCCGCGCATAAGGAAACTTATGGTTTCGGAAGCGTAGACCAGTCTCTTTCTTCCCGTCGCATGGATGATTATGAGCAGTATAACGTAGCGGTACAGGGAGATTTGGGTAAATTCCTTCCGGAGAAGGCAAAATTGTCAGCACCGGTCTATTTTTCGAAATCTAAGGAAACGACTACTCCGGAATATAATCCTCTTGATCAGGATATTCTTCTTAAGGATGCTCTTGATGCAGTGCAGACAAAGCATGAGAAGGATTCAATAAAGAATTATGCGGTAACACGGAAAAGTGTGGAGAGCTTTTCAATGTCCAATTTCCGTTTTAATGTGCAGAGCAAGAATCCGATGCCGTGGGATCCCGCTAACTTTACATTATCCTTCTCCTACAATAAGCAGAAGAATATGGATCCTACCACGGAGTATGAGAATACTAACGACTACAGAGGTAGTTTTCAATACTCCTATTCTCCTTATATCAAGCCGTGGAAACCTTTCAGCAAGCTGAAGGGTAAGGGTAAGACCGCCAAATATTTCAAGGATTGGGAAATAAACTGGCTGTTCAATAATCTTACATTCTACACGGGAATGAACCGCTATTATTATGAGCAGCAGACTCGCAGCGAGGTGGATGTGGATTTCCAGCTTCCGGTGCAGGTGAGCAAGAATTGGACATGGGACAGGCAGTTCAGCCTTACTTGGAACCTTATAAAGTCATTGAGCCTTACCTTCTCAAGCAATACTACTGCAAGGATTGAGGAGACTGCGGGGGCTGTGAACAGGCGTTTGTTTCCTGACCAATATAAGCAATGGAAAGATACAGTTTTATCTTCGCTAAGACATCTTGGAACTCCATGGAATTATAACCAGACGTTCACAGGAACATATCGTGCTCCCTTCAATAGCATTCCGGTGCTGGATTATCTTTCAGGATCAGTAACATATAATTCAGTTTACAGATGGGATAAAGGTGCGACAGTGGAAGGTCAGTATATCGGTAATACAATTCAGAATCAGACCACTTGGAACGCTGATGCTCGATTGAATTTTGAGACATTATATAATAAATCCAAATATCTTCAGAAAATCAACAAGCGATTTTCCGGCTCAACATCAGCCCGAAATGCCAACGCACGGAATAGAAATTCCGGAACACCGCGTCAGCGTGAGAAGCGATATGAGATAGCTGTGAAATTATCTCCGGATACAAGCACATTGGTGAAGCATAACCTAAAGACCAAGAAGATAAGGTTTTCAGCAGTAGCCAATGGCCAGAGCAAGAAACTCGAATATAAGATTATAGATGAGAATACTATTGAGATTCTTGACCGCGGTACCCAGAGTTATAAGGTGACGGTAAGAGAGGAAGTGGCGAAGGAGAAGAAGAATTTTGCTACCGAATTTGCAGAATATGCACTTCGCTTTGTGATGATGCCGAGGTCTGCTTCTTTCAGATGGAGAAACGGGCATTCCTTGAATTTGCCCCTTTTCTCGCCTAATGTCGGGAATGTGTTCGGTCAATCACTATCTTACGGTCCTATGTCACCGGGACTGGACTTTGCATTCGGATTTTACAATAAGGATTATGTAGACAAGGCTCTCGACAGGGGATGGCTTATTACAGATACCGACCAAGTTTCAACAGCATTGTGGACCAATAGCAAGGAGTTTAATTTTGAGTTAAATCTTGAGCCGATCAAGGGACTTAAAATTGTGCTTACGTCAAATCTCACTGACTCAAGGACTGAGCAAATGCAATTCATGTATGCAGGAAATCCTACATCATATACAGGTTCTTATATGCGTACTCACGTTGCATTGTCATCGGCTTTGAGAAATTCAAAGGCGGAGGATGGATATGCTTCGGATGCTTTTAATCGCTTTTTGACATACATTCCCATTGTGGCTCAAAGAGTAGAGGCTTCTTATTATGGAAGCACTTACCCGACTACCGGATTCCTTGAGGATTCTCCACTCGCGGGCACGCCTTATAATCCGGATAACGGCAGCGTTAGCGCTACAAGTCCGGATGTGCTTATTCCGGCATTTCTTGCCGCTTACAGCGGAACGAGTCCTGATCGTATAAGTCTGAATCATTTTGATGGTCTTGGCTCCATGCGTCCCAATTGGAAGGTGACATACGATGGCCTTATTAAGTTGGGAAATCTGCAGAAATGGTTTAAGGCGTTCACACTGACACATGCATATCAGTGTACTTATTCTGTTGGTTCCTATTCAAGTTTTATGAATTGGGTAAGCGATGGCTCCTCAGGTGACCGGGGTTTCACTCTTGATGAGCAGACCGGCATGCCGATACCTTCCACACGTTTCAATATTACGTCTGTTTCAATTACAGAAAAATTCGCTCCATTATTCGGCGTGAAAATAACTTTATTCAATGATCTTACCTTTAATGGCGAATACCGGGATTCAAGGACTCTTAACCTGAATACATCAGCCGGGCAGATTGTGGAGACTACAAGCAAGCAAATATCGATAGGCGCCGGTTATAAGATAGCCAATTTCAATAAGATAATAAAAATAGGCAGTAAGCAGGGTGCTGTTTCCAATGATTTGTCGCTGAATCTGGATCTTGCGGTAAGCAACAACCAGTCGTTGATACGCAATATAGAGTCCGCTTATACACAAGCTACAAACGGCACCCGTACATTTTCTGTGAATTTTATGGCGAGCTACATATTAAGCAAGCGTATAACCTTGAATGCTTTCTTCGACCATCAGGTGAACACCCCGCTTGTGTCAAGCTCATCCTATCCCACCTCAAACTCCAACTACGGCATCGCCGTCAACGTATCTCTCGCCCGCTGATTCAGATCCTTCGCTGTTCTCAGTGAGCCGGACCCCCTTAACCCCAAATTTTACCAAAATATTGAATAAAATAAGAATCCGCAGGTGTTTGATTCAAATACCTGCGGATTCTTAAGTGTCCGGAATGAGACTCGAACTCACACGACCGAACGGTCACTACCCCCTCAAAGTAGCGCGTCTACCAATTCCGCCATCCGGACTTTTATCTGCGTTTATATTGGAGCGAAAAACGGGACTCGAACCCGCGACCCCGACCTTGGCAAGGTCGTGC
>CAZEUD010000006.1:0-64701 GCA_964515455.1 uncultured Sangeribacter sp. | reverse complement strand
TTGACAACATCCCTCCATAAAATGCTGACATAATGGAGCCTTAGCGCCGACCGAGCAATAACTCTGCGTGTCGCTTCAAAGCGCGAAGATGTCCATAATGAGCTGCCATAACGCTATATCGCTCGCGGAGTGAACGCAGTTTGTTGCGGTCGGTCAGCCCGTCACTCAGATAGTCAATGGCTATAGCCCGGAGATTGGTACACTTATCCTCATCAGCAGCCTCTATGCATCGGATTGTCCAGTCATAATCAGCAGAAAAACGATATTTCAAATCATACTCAGGTGCCAACCCGCGTCTTACCATGAATGCCTGATGACAAATGAGCATCCCCTTTGAAAAACTATCCTTTGTCAATCTTTCCGGTGCCGAATAATGCCGCGGAGCTATAATCCTTCGCGAAGTGTCCACAATAACAGTGTCACCATATATGATATCATCTCCCAATCTCGCCCTACGGGCATAAGCCTCCAATACACCGCGCGAATGAAACGTATCCCCCGCATTGAGGAAAAGAAGATATTTACCTTTCGCCATGCGCAGCCCTTTGTTCATCGCGTCATAAAGACCGTTATCCGGTTCGCTTAGGATCCTTACGCCCTCGAAACTGCGTGCTGTCTGCAGGGTATTGTCGCGGGAGGCTCCGTCAATCACAAGATGTTCATAATCGCGGCATGTCTGCTCCGCCACCGACATCATTGTCGGTTCCAGCACATCCGCCGCATTGTAAGTAATCGTTATTATAGATATCAATGGCTCCATATTTCTTTAACGCCTGCTACCCCGTGTTTATTTCCTCAACTATTCTCCAATTAACACCAAATTTGTTCATAGGTGAATGCGGTTGCCGGCGAATTTGGCTCGGAATTTTGGGGATTTGAAAAAAAATATTATCTTTGTAAACGAAAGGATATGACCCCTTTTATGAGACAGACTCTTAATATTAAATGCCATGAGTGCGGATCAAAGTAAGAGGATACTTTTCTTAGGCGATTATTCAAATCTGCATGCTTGCCTCGCCGGGGAATTACGGAGACAAGGTCATGAAGTCACCGTAGTTTCCGATGGTGGAAGATATATGAATACAGCGTGTGATGTATTGCTTTGCCGCAAGCAAGGCAGATTCGGTGCCTTCAAGTATCTGTATGATTTATGCTCTTTGCTTCCGAGGCTCAGAGATTATGATGTGGTGCAGATTATTAATCCCCATTTCCTCTCTTTGCGCCCGGGGAAGATCAAATATTTTTTTGACATTCTGAAGAGTAACAACCGCTCCATATTCCTTACACTGGCAGGTGACGATTATTATTTTATTAAGGCATGTCTTGAAGGTAAAATATTCAGATTCTCCGAATTTGAGGTTGGTGGAGTTCCCACTGAGTTTGAACTCAAGACTCACCATGCTATGGCTTGGACAGCTCCGGGAATGAAGGAATTCTGCGATTATATCTATGCCAATATCAACGGGGCGATGTCAGTGCTTCCCGAATACGATATTGCTGCACGTCCGCTACTCGGCGACAGATTGTCTTTCACTAATATACCGGTTGATATGACAGGTCTGGAATATACATCTCCGGATATTTCCGACAAAATCAATCTTTTTATCGGTATGCGGGGAGGTATGGAGATTCAGAAGGGAACAGCCATGTTGCACGATATGTGTCTTCGTCTGGAGAAGGATATGCCTGACAAATGTTCTGTTACATGTGTCAGAAACCTCCCTCTTAACGAATATCTTGACAAGATGCGTAAAAGTCATATCGTGCTTGACCAGCTGTATTCTTATTCACCCGGCACCAATGGTTTTCAGGCCATGGCATTGGGGAGGGTGGCAGCGACCGGTGCGCAACCGGAATTCTATCAATACATAAAGGAGCCGGATAAGGGTGCAATCATCCCTCTTTCCCCTTTGAAAAGCATGGAGTATTGGGAGGATTATTTCAGGTCATTGATAGAGGATCCTTCGCAATTGCCGGCGATGGCAAAAGAGGGGAGACGGATAGTGGAGAAGCATAACGATGTCGGCATTGTGGCTCGGAAATTTGTGAATCATTGGAATAATATCATATAGAGCCTGTTTTTCAGCGCTTCTTATTTTTCAGTAACTCTTATTTGGACTTCTTAAAGGAAAATACACCTTGCAGCCAGTGACGGCAATAGGGTAGGAATTGGGATATTCCATGCTTGCGGGAATGACGCAACGCATGAGCAATCATGCGCAAGGACCATGAGATATGGTGAGTATGGCGGAAAACAGCACCTTTTGTGCGTATTATATCCGGGTCGAGCGCTCTGCGGGTTCCCGTGGTCTCTCCGGCATGTACGGCAATTATCTCCGGAAAATATACACCATTTAATCCGGATTTGAGTAAATCAAAAATCCACAAATCTTCCTCCCCTGCCGGGAATTCCGCCCCAATACCGAAACGTTCGTTAAAGCGAATGCCTGTTTTCAGGACAGATTTGAGCCTGAACGCAATCTCAAACGATGTTGCATAGTACCCTTTGGCCGGTTTCTTCAGATTAAACGAATATGACGGATAATATTTGCTGTCGGCACCGGAATATTGAAAAGTGGCTATATCTATATCCGGATTCTCAGCAAATTTTGAAATAATCAATAGCAATGCTTCTTCCTTGTAATCTATATCATCATCTGAGATCAGGCATATTGGCGCCGAAGCATTATTGATAGAGAGATTTCGATTACAGGAGAGCCCTGCGGTCGCGGATTTAACTATGCGGAAGTCGGGACGACGGAGTTCGGGAGGGATTGGACAGTCCCCGTCGGGAAGTTGCCAGCTGACCAGATACTCCACCCCGGGCACACGTGGATGCGCTCCTGCGGCAACCCTGCGGATGCCGGCTTCGCCCATCGTGCATATAAGTACCTGCAATTTAATTTCCTCTTTCTCCATTACCGCAAAATTACAAAAAATATTGTAAATTTGCAGTAATGAACACTAACATTGATAATATAAGGAGAAATCCATATTGCTATTTCCTGATTTTTTGGATATTGCTGTCTGTGCAGATCATATCATTCATGTTTTTGGCGGAAATAAATGATTTCGGGTCATTGGCCACCGTATTTACAGGATGTGTTGATGCCCTTGTGGTTCTTTCTCCATATTTTATGCTGCGTCCCGGATGGAGATGGACTGTGGCTGTGCCGATGATAGTAATTCCGATATTCCTGTATTCCAACTTGCTTTATCTTAGGAATTTCAATGATTTGATGGGATTTACCACCATGTTTGGGGTCAGCAACCTCAATACAGAAGTTACATCTTCAGCCCTGACATACGTGGCATGGAAAGATCTTGCCATATTAATGCCTCTCGCCATATTTTTAATTCTCATAATTTTCAGATACCGTTTCATAACAGACGGACCGTTTGCCGGATTGCAGAAAGCATGGGGCGTAATCATAACCCTAATCCTGTTTTTCTTGCAGCAGATATTCCTTGTGCATAAATTCAATCAGGAATACAACCTTTCCAATACACCCCCTTATAATCCTGTTATAAAGGAGAAATGCTATTATAAGAAATTGATGAAGAAGGAGCGGCTCTGCAGACTCCAATATTATGGTTTTGTTCCTTATATGGCTGTTCAGACAGCGGAATATTTCGCTCCAAAGTATGAAAAACTCACAGATAAGGAAAAGGCTGAAATTGAGGCTGAAATAAAAGAGATTTGCAGTATCACTCCTCTTGTTGACTCCATTCCGGACAATAGTGGAAAGAATCTGATTCTGATAGTGGTGGAATCTTTGAATTCAGATGCTCTGAAGTTTACGGCTAATGGAAAGCCTGTGATGCCATTTATGAATTATCTGCTTAAGCAGGACAGCATTATATTGCTCGATAATGTGATGCCACAGGTTGGCACCGGTCGTTCAAGTGATGGTCGGTTTATGTATCAGACAGGCATCCTTCCATTGCCCAATGATCCGGTGGCCATGTCGTATACGGATGCACGTTATCCATCGTTGTCGGAGGCGCTTGGAAGAAAAGGGTATGAATTTGATTGCGGCAATCCGATACAATGGAATAAAGAGGAGCTGTCACAAAGTTACGGTTTTTCAGAACTAATCACCCGCGACCAATTGAGCGCTGACATGAAGAAGCTCGGAGGCAGGGATGTAGCGCTGTTCAAAAACGCCATGCCGGTAATCAAGGGCTTGGAGCAGCCGTTTTATGCAGCTTTGAACACCATGGACATGCATGACCCCTATCAGGAATACGGCTGGAAAAAGAGCGATGCATGGAGCGATCCTCAGTATTCCCTTACGGAGCATGTATATATAGAGAAGTGCCGCCAGTTTGATGCCGGGTTAAGCCAATTTATTGCTGCCCTGAAGAGGGAAGGATTGTATGACAACACCGTGATAGTGATAGCCGGTGACCACAATGCACGGGAGGCAGCCCTGGATGGTGATAAATTTGTGAATACCAATATACCGGTAATAATATTGAACTCCGGAATGGAATTGCGTTCGGATGCACAATTGGGTCAGATAGATGTTTTTCCTACTATTCTTGATGTGATGGGAGCAATTGAATACGGATGGAAGGGGGTAGGAAAAAGTGCTTTGCGTAATGAGACAGTCTTCCATGATCAAAAAGGAATTTCAAATGCCGGTCCCAATACATATCCTTCTGAAAAAGCATGGTTTCTTTCCGAGCGTCTGATCCGCAGCGGCTATTACCGCCGCTAAGTTTTTTTTTGAATCACGAGGATTATTGAAATTAATTTATTAAATTTGCATCCCGTACTAATATCATTAGACGTGGAAACAAAATATATATTCGTTACCGGCGGCGTTGTCTCTTCCCTGGGGAAAGGCATCATTTCTTCATCCCTTGCCCGCCTTCTCTTATCAAGAGGTTATTCAGTTACAATCCAGAAATTTGATCCCTACATCAACATTGATCCGGGCACACTTAATCCGTATGAGCATGGAGAATGCTATGTGACTGTGGACGGACACGAAGCTGACCTTGACCTCGGTCATTACGAGCGTTTCACCAACATAGAGACTACACGTGCCAATAACGTAACAACCGGACGCATCTATCAGACGGTTATTGACAAGGAGCGTCGCGGTGACTATCTCGGTAAAACCGTGCAGATCATTCCCCACATCACAGATGAAATAAAAAGGAATGTGAAAAGTCTCGGTAATACGGGTAAATATGATTTTGTAATCACAGAAATTGGCGGAACGGTAGGTGATATCGAGTCCACCCCGTTTCTCGAGGCCGTGCGTCAGTTGAAATGGGAGTTGGGAAAGAATGCCCTCAGCATACACCTTACATACGTGCCATATTTGAAGGCGGCAAAGGAATTGAAGACTAAGCCAACGCAGCATAGTGTCAAGCAGCTCCAGGCCATCGGTATCCAGCCGGATATCCTGATTCTCCGCACCGAAAAAGATATTCCGGCAGGGATGCGGCGCAAGGTGGCGCAATTCTGCAACGTTGCTCCGGAAGCTGTGATACAGAGTCTTGATGCCTCTACAATATATAAAGTACCACTGATGATGCATGAACAAGGATTTGACAACCTCGTGCTCAAACTCACCGGCACCGAAAGTATTGGACAGCCCGATCATGCAGCATGGAATGAGTTCCTGCGAAAACTGGATTCGGCAACAGAGGTGGTGACAATCGGTCTCGTCGGTAAATATGTTGAACTTCAGGATGCCTATAAATCAATCAATGAATCGCTGATGCAGGCTGCCACTTATTGCGACCATAAACTCAAACTCGTATATATACATTCTGAGAAGCTCACGGAAGAGGATGTGGATGAGAAGCTCCGCGACATGGATGGCGTTATAATTGCTCCCGGTTTCGGACAGAGGGGCATAGAAGGTAAATTCGTGGCTCTTAAATGGTGTCGTGAGCATGATATGCCCACATTCGGTATCTGTCTCGGCATGCAGTGTATGGTTATTGAGTTCGCACGCAATGTTCTAGGGCTCAAAGATGCCAACTCCACAGAGATGGATCCCAATACACCATATAATGTCATAGATCTCATGGAGGAGCAGAAAAGCGTTTCCAACATGGGTGGTACAATGCGTCTGGGAGCCTACGATTGCAGATTGAAGGAGGGCTCGATACCCGCTGAGGCTTACGGCACGACCAACGTTAGGGAGCGTCACCGCCACCGCTTTGAATTCAATAGCGAATATCGCGACAAATTCGAGCATGCTGGATTGCAGTGTGTCGGTGAGAATCCCGAGACCGGACTGGTGGAGGTTGTGCAGATTCCTGAACTGACATGGTTTGTGGGCACACAGTATCATCCTGAATATCGCTCAACTGTGCTTTCTCCCAATCCGCTTTTCTTATCATTCATCAAAGCTGCTATAAACCACAAGAGCGAAGGTGCTAAATAGGAGGGTTGCAAAATCCGAGAAATTCAATTAACTTTGCAATTCATAATGAATTTTTAGTTAAAACCAATAACAACTCCGGTTGATGGATAAAAATACTGTAAACGGCTTGCTTTGTATGCTCGCCGTATTCTTGATTTTCATGTGGCTGCAGCCAAAGCCCTCGGAAAATGCGACCGATGTGCAGACAGAAACAACCTCGCAAGGCACTCCGATAGCCACCGCTGTCGACTCTCTGACTTCTACAGAGCGTGAGTGGCTGGTGAAAAACATTGTGGAAAATGGTGTGCCCGAAACTTTGTCTGACTCCACACGTGCTTATCGCCTTACTCAGGGTCCCGTGAATCTTACGCTTGCCGGTGATTCTATCCGGGGCACAGTGGAGGTTGACGGAGAGAAGCTCGCATGGGGCGATGTGGCTCGCGGTGACAAGAAGATTGGCATCGACCGCCAGCGCAAGGCAATCGCTACGGTGAAAGGATTGTCCGAGTCGCTTGGCAAATATGGGAAATTCTCGCAATTCCTTGCGGGAAACGATTCCAAGGTGCTTCTTGAGAATGATGTTTTGAAACTTGAACTCAGTGCAAAATCCGGTTCTGTCACTCGTGCCGAATTGAAGAAATATGACACGGAATATTCCTCCGATGAGACTATGCAGCGCAAGGAGAAAGTGGTGATTTTTGAAGGTGACCGCAACAGGTTTAATTTCCAGTTGCCGCTTCCCCAGCCGGTGGAGACAGCCGACCTCTATTTCTCGCCAAGACAACTCAACGACTCAACGGTGCTGATGGCTCTTGATATGGGTTCAGGTGCATATTGGGGCATAGAATATACCCTTCCCAAGGGTGACAGCTATGTTGTGAGAATGCGCATCGTGCAGCAGGGGATGGCTCCGATTGTACAGAGCAATGCCCGCAACCTCGGTCTCGACTGGCAGCAGGATGTGAAGCGTCAGGAGAAGGGTAAAATGTTTGAAGAGCGCAATTCCGGACTATATTATAAGTTTGCCGGAGGTTCCGTGGAGCATCTGTCGGAAAACAAAAATGATTCTGAAGACCGGCAGGCCAAGGTGCGGTGGATCGGTTTCAAAAATCAATTCTTCTCCACTGTAATGATTGCCGACAGAGCGTTCAATACCGCTGATTTCTCATCCGAAGTGCTTAAAGGTCAGGATTACCTGAAGAGCCTTACAGCTTCTGCCATTGTAAATGATTACGATTGGAATTCCGAAAATCCGGCAAGTTTCCATCTGTTTATCGGCCCCAATCTCTATCCGCTCCTTTCGCATCTTGACAAGGAGGTGAATGTGGGAGAGGATTTGAGCATGACCAAGCTGATACCGCTCGGCTGGAGTCTCTTCCGTTGGATAAATACCGGCATTGTAATCCCGGTATT
Source organism: uncultured Sangeribacter sp. (assembly GCA_964515455.1). Classification (GTDB taxonomy): domain Bacteria; phylum Bacteroidota; class Bacteroidia; order Bacteroidales; family Muribaculaceae; genus Lepagella. The sequence continues at coordinate 56,896 of CAZEUD010000006.1, read as the reverse complement.
CACATTCCTCGGAAAGTATATAACCAACTATGGCATCATTATCCTCCTGCTCACAATTTTTATCAAGCTTATTCTGTTCCCATTCACATACAAGAGCTATAAGAGTCAGGCCAAGATGAGAGTGCTTGCTCCGGATATAAAGGCTATCAACGACAAATACCCCGGTCCCGAGCAGGCTATGACACGCCAGCAGAAGACAATGGCGCTTTACAGCAAGGCGGGGGCGAGTCCGATGTCGGGATGCTTGCCAATGCTTTTGCAGATGCCTATACTTTTCGCAATGTTCAGTTTCTTCCCGAGCTGTATAGAACTTCGAGGGCAGAGCTTCCTGTGGGCTCACGACTTGTCGGCTCCGGATGCTATTGTTTCATGGAGTGCGCACATACCTCTTGTTACAGAATATTTCGGCAACCATCTTTCTCTCTTCTGTCTTTTGATGACTGCCACGAATATCATCTATACATACATCAACATGCAGAACCAGCCCAACTCCATGCCGGGAATGAAATGGATGATGTATCTTATGCCGCTGATGTTCCTTGTATTCTTCAACAACTACGCAGCCGGACTTTCATATTATTATTTCCTGTCTCTCCTTATCACCATCATGCAGACATACGCTTTCCGTTATATCATAAAGGAAGAGGATGTTAGAAAACAGATGGCAGAGGCAGCGAAGAAGCCTCGCAAGAAATCCGGATTCATGGCAAGACTTGAGGAGATGCAGCGTCAGCAGCAGGCTATGCTTCGCGAGCAGCAGAAACAGCAGCAGCGCGGAGGAAGACGCTAAACTTAAGACTTCGGGATTAAAGTGAGACAGATACGGATTTTCCGAATTTTTCTCGCGATAATGTTTTTTATCGCCACTGTGGTCTATCTTTTTATCGGACCTCAGGCGCACCCTGTGGCCGTAGTGTCGCTGAAAGTGCAGATTTTGCTTTCAGCCGGAACTTCGGCCATCGGTGCATTGTTGGTGTGGCTGGTATTGACATTTATCTTCGGACGAATCTATTGCTCCACAGTGTGCCCGATTGGCACATTAAATGATATATTCATACGGGTTTCACGTAAGATTCCCCGGTTTGACAGGCCCTTCACATTCCGACCGGCAAAGCGATGGTCAATACATATATTGCTTGTTTATGTGATATGCGCGTTGATAGGGCTGGTTGTGGTATCCTACCTTATAGAGCCATGGAACATAATGCGTAATATAGCTTCTGTTGTTAATCCGGGTGCAGTTGCATCTACATGGATAAATCTTGGACTCGGAATTGTTACAGGAATCATATCCGGAGTTGTATCACTGATATTTCTCGCGGTGTACGCTGCTCTGCGGGGCAGAGCATTCTGTACGGATATTTGTCCCTTAGGCACTGCTATGGGCCTTCTTCATGAACATAATATCTATCACATTGAGATTGATCCGGACCGATGCACAAGTTGCGGAGCCTGTGAGGAAATCTGTAAGGCATCGTGTGTGAAAGTAGTGTCCCGCCATGTCGACAATTCGCGCTGTGTGCGGTGTTTCGATTGCCTTGCAGTCTGTCAGGAGGGTGCAATCCGTTATCAAGCCAACCGCAACCGACCGGCCACCCCTCTCTTTCGCAAAGCAGTGAAAATGAAACCCTGATTATTATTAACTAATAACTAATAACTAATACCTAATACCTCATACTTAATATGACTCCCTATCTTGATCTTCTGCGCCATATTCTCGCTGACGGTCACCCCAAGGAAGACCGCACCGGCACCGGCACTATCTCTACATTCGGTTATCAGATGCGCTTCGACCTGAGCAAAGGTTTCCCGTTGCTTACCACCAAGAAGGTGCATCTTAAGAGTATAATCTACGAACTTCTGTGGTTTTTGAAAGGAGACACAAATGTGCATTATCTTCAGGAACACGGAGTCAGAATATGGAATGAATGGGCGGATGCTGACGGTGATTTGGGGCATATATATGGTTATCAGTGGCGTTCATGGCCCGATTATGAAGGTGGATTCATCGACCAGATATCGGAGGCTGTAAGGGCAATCAAGGAGACTCCCGACTCGCGGCGCATTATTGTGAGTGCCTGGAATGTAGCGGATCTGAAAAATATGAATCTGCCGCCGTGTCATGCTTTTTTTCAATTCTATGTTTCGGAAGGAAAATTGTCGTTGCAGCTATATCAGCGCAGTGCCGACTGCTTCCTCGGCGTTCCTTTCAACATAGCAAGTTATGCATTGCTTTGCATGATGATGGCTCAGGTTTGCGGACTTGAACCGGGAGAGTTTATCCACACACTGGGGGATGCCCATATCTATACCAACCACCTTGAGCAAGTAAAGGAGCAGCTTTCCCGAGTGCCACGGAATTTGCCGCAGATGCATCTGAATCCGGAGGTGAAATCAATTTTTGATTTCAAATACGAAGATTTCACCCTGACCGGTTATGATCCGTACCCGGCTATAAAGGGAGTGGTGTCGGTTTGATTCTGACCAAGTGAATTCTCTTAAATAAAATTGGGCGGTGATGTCTAAAAAGCTGAAAAATCTTTCATTTTAGGCATAAATTTAATATCTTTGCAAGTTGAAACATATTGTTTCTCATTTGTTAGACAATTATAAGAAAAAGACAGATAAGTATGTGTTCAATTTGAAAAAGAAAGGAACCATACTTATAAATTAAAATGAATACATACTTATGAATCTCTTTGACCAGGTAAGCGAAGACATCAAAAAAGCGATGCTCGCACGTGAAAAAGTGCGCCTCGAAGCTCTCAGGGGTGCCAAAAAGGAATTTCTTGAAGCTAAGACGGCCAAGGGAGCCAATGGAGAATTGACCGATGAAGCCGCCACAAAAATCCTTGTGAAAATGGTGAAACAACGCAAGGAGAGTGCCAGGATATATACTGAGAACAATCGTCCGGAGCTCGCGGAAAACGAACTTGCAGAGGCTTCCGTGCTGGAAGAATATCTTCCCAAACAACTATCCGCAGAGGAATTGGAGGCCGAGGTAAAGACCATCATTGCAGAAACCGGTGCCACCGGTCCGAAGGAGATGGGAAAGGTTATGGGCATAGCTTCCAAACGTTTCGCCGGTCGCGCTGAAGGTCGCGCCGTCTCTGAGATGGTGAAGAAATGTCTGGCTGCGTTGGGATAGAGTATGGGGTATTAGAAATTAGAAATTAGGGAGGCTGCTTGTTGGTCTCGTATTATAAATTTATTAAGACGTGCTTACACTACAAACTATAAAGGCTGATCCTGAATTTGTAATCAGCCGTCTCTCTGTCAAAGGATTTGACGGACGGGCAATAATAACTGAAATCCTTGAAATCGATGCCGAACGCAGAAGATTGCAGCAGCAGACCGACAGCGATGCTTCATCGCTGAAGAAATTGGCATCTTCAATCGGAGCCTTGATGAAACAGGGTAAAAAAGAGGAAGCTGAGAAAGTTAAGGAGGAAGTGGCCCGAATCAAAGGAAACACCAAAGGTTTGCAAGACCGCCTCGCCGAGTGTGAGGATAAAGTGAGAAACCTTTTGCTCACTGTTCCCAACCTCCCTTGCGCGGCAGTGCCGGAAGGGAAGACCGCTGCTGACAATGTTGTGGAAAAGTCAGGCGGAGTGATACCCGAACTCCCGGCTGATGCTCTTCCTCATTGGGAGCTTGCAAAAAAATATAATATCATAGATTTTGAAACCGGTGTGAAAGTTACGGGAGCCGGTTTCCCGTTCTATGTAGGGAAAGGTGCACGCCTTCAAAGAGCACTGATCCAGTTCTTCCTTGATGAGGCATGGAAAGCCGGGTATATCGAAGTGGAGCCGCCGTTTGTGGTCAATGAGGTTTCCGGTTATGGCACAGGTCAGCTCCCCGACAAGGAGGGGCAGATGTATCATGTAACACTTGATAATCTTTATCTGATACCTACTGCCGAGGTGCCTGTTACCAACATTTACCGTGATGAGATAATACCGGGCGATGAGCTCCCGAAGAAGAATTGTGCTTACTCACCATGCTGGCGCCGTGAGGCAGGGAGCTATGGCAAGGATGTGCGTGGTCTCAACCGTCTTCATCAATTTGACAAAGTGGAGATTGTGCGTATCGAGAAGCCGGAAAATTCCTACGCGGCTCTTGAGGAGATGAAGGATCATGTGCAGGGGTTGCTTGAGAAGTTGGGACTTCCATGGCATATACTGCGCCTGTGCGGCGGAGACATGAGTTTCACTTCCGCAATCACATTTGATTTTGAGGTATGGTCGGCAGCTCAGCAGCGTTGGCTTGAAGTTTCCTCTGTCAGCAATTTCGAATCTTATCAGGCTAATCGACTGAAATGCCGTTATCGTGATGAGGACAAGAAGATTCACCTTTGTCATACCCTGAATGGATCAGCGCTTGCACTTCCCCGCATTGTGGCTGCTCTTCTGGAAAACAACCAGACTCCGGAGGGTATTGTCATCCCTGAATGCCTGCGCAAATATACAGGATTCGACATAATTTAATACTGATGAAAATGAAGTACGAGAGTAAAGAGGAGAGGAAGATTGCGATAGATGATCCCGGTGGAAAATGGTCGGATTTGACCTTGCTTCCGGAATGGAGCGAGAAGTATTACGATGTGTACACAGTAAAGAAGCATGGCAAATGGGTGATGCTCAAAGCACTTAAAAAGCAGTTTGCCAACGATCCCGAATTTCAGAAGATGCTGGAAAACGAGTTCGACACACGTTATAATCTTGCCCATCCCAACATAGTAATGGTCAACGACTACGAAGATGTGCCGGGTGTAGGAATGTCAATCATCACAGATGATGTATATGGCTACTCACTGCGCCGCCTCATTGATGAGAAAAGGCTGACTCCCAAGATCGTGGAGAGGTTGCAGACACAGCTCCCGGATGCTATGGTGTATATTGAAGAGAATCATCTCGCGCATTTCCCGATTACTCCCGAAACCATCATATTTACAGAATATAATGAGAATCTGAAGTTGATAAATGTCGGTTATGCACAAAAATCGAGCATTACCCCGGTAGATTGTTGCGAGGATGTGAAGAGCTATGGCAAGGTGATGAATGAGGTACTCGACAACCTTCCCGTTTCCATGCCGCGTTTGCGTCGTATCGCCAATAAATGTGTGAACGACTGCCATGCTTTCAGCACTATTTCAGATCTCCGGCTCGCGATAGAGCGTAGAAATTCGAGCCAACTCTTCACTATCATCTGTGTCTTCATCCTTCTGATGGTGGCACTCCTAATCTGGTTGACTTTAAAATGATTGAAATAAAAGAGATAACACCTTCGAGGAGCAACCTCAAAAAGTTTGTTCAGTTTCAGATAGATCTTTATGAAGGGAATGAATACTTCGTGCCCCCTTTGATTTCTGACAATGTAGATACGCTCGATCCCAATAAGAATCCGGCCTTTGATTTCTGTGAGTCCGCGTATTTCATGGCATACCGCGACGGGAAGCCTGTCGGACGCATAGCTGTAATTCTCAATAAAAAGTTGAACGAGATAAGTCGTCAAAAAAATCTCCGTTTCGGCTTTATAGATTTTATTGATGACAAGGAGGTGTCGCGGGCTTTGCTTAAGGCAGCCGAGGATTGGGGTCGTAAACGTGGATTGAACAAACTTATAGGTCCTCTTGGTTTCACAGACATGGACTATGAGGGTATTCTCATTGAGGGGTATGACGAACTGTCCACAATGGCAACCATTTATAATTACCCCTATTATCAGGAGCACATGGAGGCAGCGGGGTTTAAAAAAGAGTCAGATTGGCTCGAATTCCTTATGGAGGTGCCTGACGCTGTGCCGGAAAAATATAACCGTATCGCCGAGATAGTAAAGAAAAAATTCGGATTGCGGGTGCTGAAATATTCCAACCGCAAAAAGATTGCAGAGGAGTACGGACATGCCCTCTTCCACCTTATCAATGAGGCTTATAAAAATCTTTTCCAGTATTCACCGCTCAGCGAACGACAGATTGACCATTATATAGATGTTTATCTCGGGCTTCTCAATCTTGAACTTGTAACGCTTATTGTCGATTCCGAAGATAAACTCGTTGGCGTGGGAATATCCATGCAGTCAATGAGCCGCGCTCTTCAGAAGTCAAAAGGGAAGATGTTCCCATTTGGCTGGTATCATCTGCTTAAAGGATTGAAAGGGAAAAACGACAGGGTAGACCTCCTTCTGGTCGCTATACATCCCGACTATCAGAATAAAGGAGTGAATGCGCTTCTGTTTCAGGATCTTATACCTTATTATATAAAGAACGGATATAAATATGCCGAGTCAAATCCTGAGATGGAGAGCAATTCCAAGGTGCAGAGCCAATGGGAATATTTCAACACACGCCAGCACAAGCGCCGCCGTGCATTCTCTAAAAAGATCATGTAAGAGGGATGAAGACAGGAGCGGAGGTTGTGAATCCCTATAGAAAGGAGGGAGCGAAAGGTGAGCAGGTGGAGCAGATGTTCGATTCCATTGCTCCTGCCTATGATTTCATGAATACTGCCATGACTTTCGGCCTTCATCGATGGTGGCGCAATCGTGCGCTTAAGGCACTTGACATACCGTATTCCCCTGAATCTCTAAAGGCTCTGGATGTGGCCACGGGCACCGGAGATGTGGCATTCAAACTCGGAAGCATAAATCCTCAAATGGAGATTACGGGAATTGATCTTTCCGATGGGATGCTTGACATAGCTCGCACCAAACTCTCCGGAATGCCAAAGGAAACGCAGCACAGAATGTCATTCATCAAAGGGGATTCGCTGAAGCTTGATTTTGAGGATAATTCTTTCGATTTGATAACTGTGGCTTACGGGGTGCGCAATTTCGAAAATCTTCGTAAAGGATACAGAGAGATATTCCGGGTTTTGAAACCGGGTGGGAAACTTTGTGTAATAGAATTGTCTTGTCCGCAAAATCCGCTGACCAAAGCCCTTTACAATATATATTCCCGTAAAATTATTCCGGCTGTTGGGAAAATGGTATCCGGAGACTCACGTGCATATACATATCTGCCCGAAAGCATAGCGGCAGCTCCCCAGCGTGAAGAGATGGCTGCGGTAATGAGGGAATGTGGATTTTCTGATTGCCGTTGGAAATCGCTCACATTCGGGGCTGTGACTTATTATATAGCTACAAAATGAACCGCAAGGATTTTGAAATAATGGCTCCCGTGGGGAGTCGCGAATCATTGGCTGCCGCTTTGGCGGCAGGTGCCGATGCTGTGTATTTCGGTATTGAGGGACTTAACATGCGCTCGCGGTCAAGTGCCAATTTTACAGCCGATGATATGCAGGAGATAGCTTCGATGTGCACTGCAAGAGGTGTAAAGACTTATCTTACCGTTAACACCGTAATATATGATTCCGATATGCCTGTGATGCAAATGATTATCAATCGGGCCAAGGAGGCCGGCATATCTGCTGTGATTGCCTCGGATATGGCTGCGATAATGTATGCAAGGAAAATCGGTCAGGAAGTGCATATCTCCACTCAGGTGAATGTCAGCAATACGGATGCCGTAAGATTCTATTCTCAATTTGCTGATGTGATGGTGCTTGCACGGGAGCTCAATATGGAGCAGGTGAAAGAGATCCACCGAGCCATTGTGGAGGAGAATATATGCGGACCTGACGGGCAATTGGTGCGTCTTGAAATGTTTTGCCACGGTGCATTGTGTATGGCGGTCAGTGGCAAATGCTATATGAGTCTGCATGAGATGAATTCCAGCGCCAACCGGGGTGCCTGCAATCAGATATGTCGTCGTGCTTATACCGTAAGGGATAAGGAAACAGGCGATGAACTCGAAATTGACAACCAATATATAATGAGTCCCAAAGATTTGAAAACCATTCATTTCCTCAATAAGATGGTAGATGCGGGGGTTCGGGTTTTCAAAATAGAGGGACGAGCACGCGGTCCTGAATATGTGGCTGAGACAGTAGGATGCTATTCTCAGGCTCTGCAAGCCATTGCCGATGGCACTTATTGTGAAGAGAAAATCAAGGATTGGGATGAGAGACTTGTGAAAATCTTCAATCGTGGATATTGGAATGGATATTATATGGGTGAAAGACTGGGGGAATGGAGTGCGAAATATGGATCGAGTGCCACCCGTGTAAAAAGCTATGTAGCAAAGGGAATGCGCTATTTTTCAAAACTCGGGGTTGGGGAATTCCGGATGGAGGCGGGAGAATTAAGGGTAGGAGACGAGGTTGTTGTTACCGGTCCGACTACCGGAGCTTTGATATTCCGGGTAAGTGAATTGCGCTTCGACCTCAAGCCGGTGGAAGAGGTGAAGAAGGGTGAACTTTTCTCTATGCCTGTACCCGACAAAATTCGTCCTTCCGATAAATTATATTTGTGGAAGGTGAAAGGTTAAGGTAATTAAGTAGCAAAGAAAAATAAATGGCAAAGATAGGAGATACAGTCCGTTTCCTGAATACAACAGGGGGCGGAAAGATAACCAAAATGGAGGGTAAGATTGTATATGTGGAGGAAGACGGTTTTGAGACTCCCGTCTTGCTCAAAGAAGTCGTTGTGGTGCTTCCTGCCGGACATGAACCTGCCAACAAGGGAGCACGCATGATGTTTGACCAGAAGGCTTTTGATGTAGGGAAGAAGGCAGTGCGCGATGTTCCTGCTCCAAAAGCAGAGGCACCAAATCCGGAGCCGGAGCCTGAACTTCCGATAGAGGAAACAGAATATGGGGAGGATCTGACAGTGGCACTTCTTTTTGAGCCTGAGAATCCCAAGGCTTTATCAACTTCGCGTATAAATGCCGCACTTGTCAATGACTCCAACTATTTCCTCTTTTTCTCAATACTGATTCGTGACAATGAGGCTAAAGCGTGGAAATCACTGTATACCGGGGAGGTTGCCCCTAATGAGATGATAGATCTGGCATCGTTTACCCTGCAGACAATTGCTGATATGGAGCGGATTGTATTTCAGGCCATGGCTTATAAGAAGGATAAGTCATTTCAGGTGAAATACCCTTTGAGCATCTCAAAAAAACTTGACCTTACAAAATTCTATAAGGCGCATTGCTTTCGTCCCGGTGTATATCTTGACACACCCTGTATTGAAATACCACTATATTCAGAACGTCGCAAATGAAAGAACGCTGGTGGAGTGCGCCTACAGAGGCTGACAACGGTCGCACGGTGATAGTTACCGGAAGAGACTATATGGATGAAGTCATGGCCGGGGGAAAATACATCTACAGGGTTATGGTGTCATGGGAATATGATGCACTGCCCTCCGGGATGCCCGATGATAAAGATGCACGGATGATGGAGAAAGCCACAGATGCGTTGATGGAGGAGTTCAATAAAGACAAGGTGGCATACCTCACAGGAATATATACCGGTGATGGTCGTCGTGACTGGGTGTTTTATACCTCGAATCTCAACATATTCGGCAAAGTGTTCAACCGTGCACTGGCTCCGCTTGATCAGATGCCTCTGCTTATTGAGGCTGAAGAGGATCCCGATTGGTTGGAATATAGCGAAATGCGCGAAATCTCCTATATCCCAAAGAATGATGAGGAAAAATAGAATGATGAGTAAAACTAAATGAATTATTATATGCTTAAAATCTACTTTATTTCTATGATTGCTTTGATGGCCTCGGCTCTGGGGCTGTCGGCACAAGTTGTCACTGCCACACCCTCCCCCCTTATGGAGGATTCACAGAATGTGGTGGTTTATTTTCATGCGGATGAAGGGAACAAGGGACTGATGGGACAGCCGTCTACAGCTGCTCTGTATGCCTACACCGGAGTGGATATCATTGATGCCAATGGTAAAGTTGGCAACTGGCAGTATGTGGTAGCTGCATGGGACACAAATACCGACAAGTGCAAGCTGGAATATGTGTCTGAAAATCTTTGGAAACTGAACATTGGCAATCTCCATGATTTTTATGGAGTGCCGTCAACGGAGACTATTACACGTCTCTGCTTTGTATTCCGCAGTTCCGGAGGAGAGCCTACGGGACGTGGTGAGGGTGATGCCGATATCTATCTTGCCGTGGAAAACTCCCTGTCATGGGAGTCGCAACCTTCCACTCTGACGGAGGCTCCGGCAATGGGTGCAACCCGAAATTCAGACGGCACTGTCACCTTCTGCCTGGCTGCTCCCGGAAAGCAGAATGTAATGATAGTGGGAAGCTGGAACGACTATACTCTTACCGGAGATCAGATGATGAGCTACATTGATCAGGATGTGGACGGCACTACTTGCCGCTTTTTTACTATAACGCTGCCGGAATCGCAGGTGCCCCGCAATGAGAATACTATCTATTATTATCTTGTGGATAATTCGGTAGCAGTCTGTGACCCTTACGCGCGGCTTGCACTCGATCCCTCTAACGACAAATATATTCCGGAGGATGTTTACCCGGATCTCCCGGCATATCCTGACAGCAAAGTCACTACTACCCCTGTGGCTGTTTTTGCAGATAATCTTCTTGATTATACCTGGCAGACCTCCGATTTCTCGGCACCGGCGAAGATCGACCTTATTGTATATGAATTGCTGCTGCGCGATTTCACCGGCACGGAAGGGGAGGCTCTCGGTAACGGTACGGTGCGTCAGGCTATCGAAAGGATCCCTTATCTGAAATCCCTGGGGATCAATGCTGTGGAATTGTTGCCGATAAATGAATTTAATGGTAATATATCATGGGGTTATAATCCCAATCTTTATTTTGCCATCGACAAGGCTTATGGCACTCCACAGGATTACAAGGAGTTTATTGACAAATGCCATGCTGAGGGAATTGCCGTTATACTGGATATGGTGTTCAACCAGTCCGACGGTCTGCATCCCTGGTATATGATGTACACACCTGCCGAGAATCCGTTCTATAATCTTAACGCACCTCATGCCTATAGTGTGCTCAACGACTGGAATCAGGGGTATCCGCTGGTGAATCAGCAATGGAAAGATGTATTGCAGTTCTGGCTGGGTGAGTATAAAGTGGATGGTTTCCGCTTTGACCTTGTTAAGGGGCTTGGCGACAACGATTCCTATACCAGTTCCGAAGATGCCGCCACAGATGCTTACAATCAGAGTCGTATCGACAGAATGAAGAAGCTTCATGGCTATGTGAAGGAGATAAACGCCAATGCATATTGCATAAATGAGAACCTTGCCACTGCAAGCGAGGAGAATCAGATGGCAGCCGATGGTGAGTTGAACTGGGCGAATGTAAATGAGGCAGGCTGCCAGTTTGCCATGGGATATTCGGATGATTCCAATCTCAACCGTATGTGGGCTACGCAGGATAATCGTACAGCCGGTTCCACCATTTCTTATCTTGAAAGCCACGATGAGCAAAGGCTTGCTTACAAGCAGGATCAGTGGGGCGTTTCAGGGGTGAAGGGTGTAGCTTCTGCAAGCTGTCAGCGTCTCGGTTCGGCAGCCGCCCAGATGATCCTTGTGCCCGGCAGCCACATGATATGGCAATTCTCTGAAATGGGTAATGCACAGAATACCAAAACCGACCAGGGGAACAATACCGATCCGAAAATTGTGAACTGGGATCTCCTGAATGATCCTGATCATAAGGGATTGTTTGAATCATATCAGCAGTTGATAGCTTTGCGCCTTAATAACAAGGATCTCTTTACACCGGCACAAGGTGTGGACTTCGCGATGCAATGCACAGCTTCCAACTGGACCAACGGGCGCACATTGATAGCCCGCAGTTCCGACAAAGAGTTATATTGCGCTATCAATCCCAATACCTCAGGGGTATTGAGTGTTCCTGTTGCATTCCGCACTGCCGACAGTTCGGCTTATGAGATATACTCACAGAGCTATGGAGCCTCAGGCTCCTTCAGCGCGGAAACAGGTGTGATAGACGTGCCCGCAAATTGCTATGTGGTGGTATGCTCGCGCACAGTTTCGACTGTAAATGAACTTGATGCGGATTTCAGTGATAACATGAGCATTACTTCCGGCAAGGGAACTCTGTCTATACGGAATGCATCTGCCCCTGTGTATGTCTATGATCTTGCCGGTTCCCTGTATTATACCGGTATTGGCACTGATGTCACCATCGCTCTTCCCGCCGGAATATATGTGGTAAGAAGTGGTGCTGAAAGCTCCAAACACCTTGTGAAATAAATAAAAACAGATATGAACAAAAATCAGAAGAAACTTCTAATCGCCGGAATTGCGGTGCTTGCATGCTTCGTAGGGCTGATTATCTGGCTGATTGTGGCAAATTCGCGCAACACTGCGGCTGTCAACAGGGCAGAGGCACGTGCCGACTCGCTTGCGATTGCCAACGACCAGCTTGTTCTTACAAATGAATTCAATCAGCTGAATGCCGACTTCAACCAGTATGAGGGTCAACAGATTTATCTGAAAAACGACTCGCTTGTAACCCAATATAATGAGGCAAGAATGAAGGTGGAGGGTCTTATTCAGGAACTCAATGATGAGAAGAAGAAGAATGCAAGCAATATGGCGGCTTCGCGTGCCAAAATCAAACAGCTCGAAGGTGAGATTGCCACGCTTAAAAATATAGTGCGCCATTACCTTGAGGAAATCAAGCGTCTCGGAGAGGAGAATGAAGGATTGAAACAGGAGATTCAGCAGGTACAGCAGAAGAATGAGCAACTAAGCTCGCAGTATACTGCCGCCACCAAGAGCAATGTGGAGCTTACTCAGACCGTACAGCTTGCAAAGAAGCTCAATATAACGGGCATCTCCTTCCAGGCTTATAATAAGAAAGGGAAAACAGAGAAGAATATCACCAAAGCCCGCCAGCTTGGTGTGCATTTCACGGTAAGTCCCAATAATACTACTGCTCCCGGCATGAAGGATTTCTATATACGAATCCTTTCTCCGGAAGGAACACTGCTTGGCGGTGGTCCCTCATTCCAGCTTGATGGCTCCACTCTTTCATCCACATCCCATCGCAAGGTGGAATATGCGAATGAGGAACTTTCCGTTTCCGTCTATTGGGATGTTAACACTACACTTACCCCCGGTGACTATACAGTAGAGGTGTTCTGCGACGGTTATCGCCTCGCCTCTCGCCATTTCACGATGAAAAAATAATCTGAAATGTTAAAATTGCACTTAATTTTAACATTTAAGTGTTAATTTTAAGAAAATAGAGGGGTAAATGATAAAAAATAAGAAGATTTTTGTTTGAAAAACGAAAATTATATTAACTTTGCAACGTTTTTGATAGCAAAGAATATTGTTTTATTATTTTAAATTTTAAAGAGATGAAAAAATTAGTTTTCTCGCTTGCTGTTCTTTTCAGCGTAGCTATGGTTTCTTGCGGTGGCAATAAGGCTGCTGAGGCTGCTGACTCTGATACACTCGTAGTAGTTGAAGAGGCTACAGAGGTTGTTGCTGATTCTAACGATACAAATGCCGCTGTTGCCGCTGAGGTAGCTGAGGTTCCTGCTGACAGCGCAGCTGCTGCTGAGTAATCTACTCTCGCATACAGCAAGACGAAAGTCGAAAATTAAGTCGGAGATTCTTTTGAGAATCTCCGACTTACTTTTTAGTGCACTTTAAGGTCCTTGGTGACCCAAATGGGTTTAAAGTCTTTAAAGTCCTTAAAGTCTCTACGATATGATGATATTCCTCCCTTTGCCGTTTGCCTCCAGAAGCGGTGTGTCATCTTTATGGTCAGTTATGACCAAGGTGGTTTCATCAAAGGTTACCCCCATCTTCCTTACATTGCGGAGTTTCTCCTCACCTTTGTTTTCCCGTTGCCCCGGGAGGGTGGCGCAAAATTCATTGATACCCATTCTTTGCGCAAATTCTTTCACATAGATTGCCGGAGCTGCTGTCGCTATTATTTTACGGGGAATATCTCTGATAATCTCCATGACTTGCAAATTTACTCCGGAGCTAAGGAAATCAACAAATTCAGATAGTTGGATTGTTGATATTTCCCCTGATACCATGTTGACAATCATTTCCTTCGCCTTATGGTGACTTGTCAGTCTGAATTTTCTCAAAGCTACAATCAGGACAAGACGCATCCTTAGGGAGGGAAAATTGCGAAAAATGAATTTCACAAATTCCGTAAACGAATTGCATTTAAGCAGAGTTCCGTCAAGGTCGATTATCGCTGTTTGAAATCCGGAGCCCATGGGAATCTAATGAGTGTGTTATTATTAAATATGTAATAATCGGGATGGAATATAGCGTGTTTGCGCGTTTGGGTAATCACGGCTGTGCGCACTTCGCTTTGTGGAGATAAGGAGAGCACGGCATTTTTAACACTCATCAATGTTTTGCCGCTGTCGGAAGCATCATCCACTACAAGCACTCTGTGCTTTTCATTCATCAACCGGGTCTTCAAAATGTCATCAATGGAAACTTCGCGGTAATTGGTATCGTTTACTAAATGAGATGCAAACATTTCTTTCAGAGCATCTGCTTTAGATTCCATAATCCGCAGCAAGGAAGAAATGGATTGAGGCAATCTGCCCAAGATTTTTTTCATCCTCTTTTTTTTCAAAGCATCTGCACCGCGATGGCATTTGACTACGAAAAATCTGTTGTCAGGGAAACATGATGCTATATTTAAGCCGGCAGACGCTACGGCCACAAGCGTGTCATATCCATATCCGGATTCTTTTACCTTGGAGTGCAGTTGAAGACTCAGCTTTCCCAACTCGTCCCTGTCAACAGTAATAACTCTCATCGCCATAACAGATATGCGCCTCTTCCTCCCAAGGCGGTATATTGATATAATATTTTCAGGAGCAGTTTTCTTGCCGGCGTGATTGATTTATGATGGAGAGCCTGTTGCAACAAAGGGGCTGCGAGTTGGGGATACCCCTCGTGCTTATAATGTGCGGCAAGTATTGCGCGGCGGTAATTTATCATATCGGCGATCCAGTCGGCATCATTCCTCCCCGATTTTTCCACTGCCGTTTCCGCAGCATCTATTGCCCGTTCCCAGTCTCCGGCTTTGGAATGGAAATCCACACCTGTTATGGATTCTTTTTGGGGATAGATATTTGCCAGAGTCTTGTTTATCGGAAGCAGTACAGGGTTGTTAAGAAGCAACCTTATCCCAAGCTCCCAGTCATTCCATGCCGGAAGAGCGACATTCCAGCCTCCGGCTTTCTTGAAAAAGTCTGTGCGTACTGCGAAACATTGGGTGCTCAGCAAAGCATGGTATATATGGTATCTCCAATAGTCGGAATCGGTGAATTTTCGCTTGGATATTCTACTGTCGTCATGAATCAGTTGCGACCGCCAGTGTGCGATATCAGCCTGAGGATCTTTATGCAGGGACGTCATCACCTCACTTACCAGTTCGGGATGCATGGTATCATCGGAATCAAAAAACAGTACATATTCTGTATCTGTAAGTTGAAGTCCGCGGTTTCTTGCACGCGCGGCTCCCGGTTGTGGTTCCTCGCATACAGTCACGCTGAAATCCGCTGCAGAATTCATTCTTGCCCAGTCTTCCGTTGTGGATTTGGTGCTGTCGGTGGATGCATTGTCCACCACAATAACATTCAGCGGACGCCAGAACTGCTTCTTAACGCTGTCAAGGCATCGGATAATCAGGTGATTGCGGTTGTGCACCGGTATTACAACGGAGATCTCTGAATCGCACATACTACAAAATTAGCAAAAAATTATTATCTTTGCAACATGGCACGAGATCTTATAAGTCGTTATGTGTGGATTGTCGATACGCTCAACCGCTACGGAAAACTGACGCGCGAGGATATCGACCGCTTGTGGATGCGCTCATCCATAAGCGATGGCAACCCCATCCCTCCCCGCACTTTCTATCATTACCGCCGCGCTATTGAGGAGAATTTCCATATCGACATTCTTTGCAACCGCAATGGAGAATACTATATTGACAAGGGTGATGATGACAATAACCGTAAATTTACCAACTGGCTTCTTGACTCCTATGCCGTAAATAGTGCCATGAAGGATTCACATGGAGCTTCAGGACGAATATTGGTGGAGGATGTGCCCTCCGCAAGGGAGTTTCTCCCGGTGGTGCTTGAGGCGATAGCTGCTACCGAGAAGGTGCGTTTTACTTATGCCGGCTTCAACCGTTCGCGTGCAGAAGAGGATATTTTGTTTCATCCCTATTTTGTGAAACGCTACAAGCAGCGTTGGTATATGGTAGGGTTGCGTGAGAAAACTGAAGATATACGCACATACGCTCTCGATCGTGTAAAGCAGATGCAGCTTGTCAGTCAGACTTTCACTATGCCTGAGAATGTTGACCCGGGCACCTTTTTTGACAATATAATCGGAATAACCCTCAGCAAGGCTTCGGCGCGTATTGTGAAGATACGGACCACTCCCCAGCAGGCAAAATATCTGCGTGCTCTTCCGCTCCATAATACCCAGCAGGAGGAGATTCACGACAAATATTCAATCTTCACTTACAAACTGAAATTAAACTATGAACTTGTACATGAGTTGCTTGGTTTCGGTGCAGAGGTTACAGTGCTTTCTCCAAGAGAGTTGCAGCTTATGGTGATGGAAGAACTGCACAAGTCGATTGCGCAATATGAACAATTGGATTCATAAAATAATTGAATATGACCCCCGACCAACTCAAACAGCATCTGATAAATACAGACTCTACAGTGAGGAGTGCTCTTGAGACCCTTAACAGTATTTCCGGTCTGTCCATGACTTTGTTTGCCGTGGATGAAGACCGCAGGTTATCCGGCACCGTCACCGGAGGCGATATCCGGCGTGCACTGCTTCGCGGAGTGTCGCTTGAAAGTCCGGTGACTGAAGCTATGAACACTTCTTTCACAGCCATTGCCTCATCTGAGGAAACAACGAGGAAAGTGGCAGAGGGGAAACGGAGGCATCTCAAACTTTTACCCGTTACGGAGGATGGCATCCTGACCGATATCATAGACCTTGACAATCTTCGCGCCTTTCTTCCGATAGATGTGGTGATGATGGCGGGAGGAAGAGGGGAGAGGTTGCGCCCTCTCACACTTATCACTCCCAAACCATTGCTGAAAATTGGGGGAAAATCGATTATCGATCGCAATATCGAGATTCTTGAGCAGTTTGGAATCAGCGAAGTTTATGTGACGGTGAATTATATGCATGAGAAGATTGAGGAGCATTTCAGCGAGCGTAATAGTTCGGTACCCGCTCCTCGTGCGCATGTAAAGTGTGTGCTGGAGCCCCGCAGGCTTGGCACTTTGGGCAGCGTGGCGCTCGCCGAGGGGTTGCGCTATGATAATGTGTTGATAATGAACTCCGACTTGCTCACATCAATAGATTTCGAGAAGATGTGGAAACATCATGTTTCATCAGGCGCGGATATTACAATTGGCGCGGTGCCTTATACTGTATCCGTGCCGTTCGCAATCATGGAGACTGAGGGCACGGTGGTGAAGGGATTGGTGGAGAAACCGACATATAACTATTTTGCCAATGCCGGTGTTTATATAATGCGCAGGGAACTTATCAAACGTATTCCTGTAGGGGAATATCTTGATGCTCCTGATTTTATTACCTCAATTATAAATGATGGCGGTCATGTGGAGTATTTTCCGATAGAGGGTCGCTGGATAGATATCGGTTCTCCCGATGATTTCCGGGCTGCCAATGAACTAATAATCAGTTAAACTCTATTCCACAAAAATTTAGTGCGGAGGTCGCATAAAAGAAGTATATAGCCATGGCTGAATCGAATTTTATAGATTATGTAAAGATACTTTGCCGGAGCGGCAAGGGAGGTGCCGGCTCGCGCCATTTCCACAGAGCCAAATATATACCGAAAGGGGGGCCTGATGGTGGCGATGGTGGCCGCGGTGGTCATATAATTTTACGTGGCAACCGCCACATGTGGACGTTGCTCCCTCTTCGTTACCGCCGCCATGTGTTTGCCACAAACGGACAAGCCGGTGGAGAGAACCGCTCCTCCGGTAAGGATGGCGAGGATCAGATAATAGAGGTGCCGGTTGGTACAGCTGTTTTTGATGCCGATACGGGTGATTTCCTCTGCGAAGTTACTGAAGATGGGGAAGAGATAAAATTGCTGCGTGGCGGCAAGGGAGGTTTGGGTAATTGGCACTTTGCCACTTCAACCAACCGTGCACCGCGATATGCGCAACCGGGACAGCCAGCTCTGGAGAAAGCAGTGGTGCTCGAGTTGAAGCTTCTCGGCGACGTGGGTCTTGTAGGTTTTCCTAATGCCGGAAAATCCACGTTGTTGTCGACAATTTCAGCCGCCAAACCGAAGATTGCCGACTACCCGTTCACCACGATGGAGCCAAGTCTCGGTATTGTGGAATACCGCAACGGACAGTCATTTGTAATGGCGGATATTCCGGGTATAATCGAGGGTGCGAGTGTTGGGAAAGGTCTCGGACTCCGTTTCCTGCGCCATATAGAGCGTAATGCCGTGTTGCTCTTTATGGTGCCCGCGGACTCCGGTGATATAAAGCGCGATTATGAAGTGCTTTTGAAAGAATTGAAGGAATTTAATCCGGAACTTGCCGACAAGAGCCGTGTGCTTGCAATTTCAAAGTCGGATATGCTTGATGATGAATTGCGCGGGGAGTTGGCAAAGGAGCTCCCGGAGGGAGTGCAGGCAGTATTTATATCTGCGGTGACCGGACAAGGATTAACCGAACTGAAAGACCTGCTTTGGCGAGAAATAAATTCAGAGGATAATAAAAATAACTTTACCATAACCCATCGCAAACTCGACTTGCATCATCGCGTTCAGGAGGAGGACGATTTTATTTTCGAGCAGGAAGAACCGGATGAGGATGATTTCTCTAATATGACGGATGAGGACTGGAGTGATGAATTTTGGGATGAGGAATCCACTGTAAATCCTGATTGATGTGGAACTGCTGAAAATTGACCTTACAAGAATCATACGGGATCGTGTGGGTGGGAAGAAAGGGAAGTTGATTCCCGGTTTTCTGTTGCGTGGTCTGGAACGAGTGATACATCAGGATGAACTGAACGAAGTTCTGGAAGCTGTCTATCCGAAGGAGGGCTCTGAATTCGCCAAGGGTGTATATGAGTATTTCAATGTAAGGCTTATTCCGGAAGGGATGGAGAATATCCCGGAAGCGGGTCGCTTTATCTTTGCTTCCAACCATCCCCTTGGGGGACTTGACGGCTTAGGGTTGATAGCGTTGATGGGAGAAAAATACGGGGATAAGAATATCAGATTTCTTGTGAATGATATGCTTATGAATATAGCACCTTTGCGCTCGGTTTTTCTGCCTGTAAACAAGTATGGATCTCAAGGTAGGGAAGCAGCGAAAGTTATAAATGAGGCATATTCTTCAGACAAGCAGATTCTGATATTTCCGGCAGGGTTGTGTTCCCGGCTTGGTGATGATGTGAAAATTCGTGATTTAAAATGGAATAAATCGTTTATAGCAAAAGCAATAGAATATCAGAGAGATATTATACCGATGCATTTTATCGGAGAGAACAGGAGGCGGTTTTATAAACTTGCGCGACTTCGAAAGAAATTGGGTATAAAGATAAATTTGGAGCAGGCTATGCTTCCGGCGGAGCTGTGCGCTGCGCGTGGCAAGACATTCCGCGTCATCTTCGGCAAACGGATCACATGGCAATCCCTTGCAGCTTCGGCTGCTTCCCATGCAGAGCTTGCAGCTGAACTCCGTGAGAGTATCTATCAATAGAAAGACTGCATCATTACTTGAAAAGAAAGCTGCTTAATAGAAAAAGGTCGACTCACGTCGACCCAATTTCTTCAATTAAAACAACAATAACAACTTTTTCAGAACGCTTATAGCAGCGTAAAATTTCTTTTCATCTTAAGATAATAAAACATCCTTCACAAAAAAATTGTTCACACACCTCCAAAAAAATTTTTAATCTTTCAGTCTAATACCTATTCCTACGTGGCGAGGCGGCTCTGCGCCTTTGCAGGAGTGAAACGACCTCAACAGCTGTAGCAAACCTCCTTCCTTTGCGCCTCTGCGTCAAAACACACTTGTGCGGACGCACGGGTCGTGGCGTCCCTACGTGCAGACGCCTCCGCGTCAAAACACACAGGGATGCCAGCTGAATTTTACGGAAAAGCAGAAAATACGCGTTTTAAATTTTACGGAAAAGCAGAATTTTGCGATTTTAAATTTTACGGTATCAAATTAATTTGCTAATTTTGAGGTATAAAACCATTCAGCTTTATGGCCCGTATTTTTAAAAGGAAAATTTACGATACAATCCTCAAATGGAAAAATGAGAAAAACGGAGAAACGGCTCTGTTGATAAAAGGAGCCCGCCGTATTGGTAAATCCACTATTGCCAGAGAGTTTGCCAAGAGAGAATATGCCTCCTACATCGAAATCAACTTTGCCAAGGTTGATTCCGACGTAAAAGATTTGTTCAACAATCTGACAGATCTCGATTATATCTTCCTTCGTCTGCAGGCATTATTTAATGTCAAACTTGAAACTCGGAAATCAGTATTGATTTTTGATGAGATACAGAAATGTCCCAAGGCTCGGGAGGCGATAAAATTTCTTGTTGAAGACGGTAGATATGACTATATTGAAACAGGCTCTCTTCTCTCAATCAGAAAGAACAAAAAGGGGATGATCATCCCCAGCGAAGAGACACGTATCACCATGTATCCCATGGACTTCGAAGAATTTCTCGATGCCATCGGGGAAACCAATGTTTACCCCCTGCTCCGCTATTCTCTGGAAAAACTGCGAAGTCTCGGGGATGCCACCCATAGAAAAGTGATGAGACTTTTCCGGCTTTACATGTTGATTGGCGGCATGCCCCAGGCTGTAAAAAAATATATCGAAAGCAATAACCTCAGCGAGGTAGACACCGTAAAAAGGGAAATTATCGAACTATATATAGATGATTTGCGAGAGGTGGATGAATCGGGAAGAGCGTCAATAATCTTTGAATCCATTCCCGGAGAATTGTCACGAAGCAAACTCAAATATAATGCAGGCAGCGTTATTAACAATGTCTCATCCTTGAATCTCGACACAATCTGGAAGGATCTGGAAGATTCCCTTACCATAAACATATCATACAGATGCACAGACCCCAATGTCGGTATGGCTTTGCATCGGGATAATTCCTCATTTAAATTGTATATAGGCGACACCGGTCTGTTTGTCACCCTTGCATTCTGGGATAAGGATATAACCGAAAATGTGATATATAACAAGTTGTTGTCCGACAAACTGTGCGCTGACCTTGGTTATATATATGAGAATGTAGTGTCGCAGATGTTGGTGGCTTCCGGCAGAAAACTGTTTTATTACACATTCCCCGCAGACAAGGAGGGAAAGAATTCCTACGAGATAGACTTTCTCATCAGTGAGGGAGCAATGCTCACCCCCATAGAGGTCAAATCTTCAGGTTACAAGACGCATAAGTCTCTTGACAGATTTTGTGAAAAATATTCGGCAAGGGTTAACCGTCCGGTAATGCTCTATACCAAAGACCTTCAAACCGAAGGACAGACAATATACCTCCCCGTCTACATGACCCCCCTCCTCGCCTGACCACCCCCATCCCTCCTTCCTTTGCGCCTCTGCGTCAAAACACACTTGTGCTGACGCACGTGTCGTGGCGTCCCTACGTGCAGACGCCTCCGCTTGGCTGGAAAACCATGCATGAACCATCTTGATATTATCTTTTATCTTTAATCTTTATCAAATATCATTTTTATTTGACTGTTTACAAAATCCTTAGTGCTATGTTTTGATACAAGAAAGAAGCCGGCGATGAGCCGGCTTCTCTGGTATAAATAGATTGAGAGGGGTATATTACATCGGTTTGGCGAGCTTGATGTTGTCAATGTGCCAACGGAGAGCCTTTGATAATGGTTTATTAGATGATATTTCAATCATTTAAAAAGCAACTTCCGTGCTTGATTCATAGGGATCAATATTTACTTCATATATTGATTGTTCCGTTTCAGGAATAAAATATCGGAATTTGGGAGTTCCATTGTCACTATATAGTATTTGAACTGCCCATAATGTATAGCAGATTTTTGTAGGGGTGTTTCCACTCTCTCCTCCTCTTTCCAATACTTCCTTTACAACATACGCTGTCTCTTCCCATGGATACATTGGATCTTGGGTTACACCTCCAATATCAATTGCATCTATAAATTGGTCTTTTATTTTTTGGGGCAACCAATTAGTTCTACTTAAAAGTTCTGCCGAAGCATCTATTTCATCAACATACTCCCAAAATCCATCATAGGCACCATCATAATCGTAAAACCAGTAATCTACAGATCTTGTTCTGAATTCTTGGGATTCAATTGTTGGCTCCTCACTTGAACATGAAGAAAAGAAGAATGGGAATAGAAAAGTTATTGCTACAATTATCTTTTTCATAATTATTGTAATTTTTAAATCTCACGAAGATTAGTTATCCCCGGGAGATTTTGGACTATAATTTATTCAAATTCTTACTGTGCAGCTCTGATCTTAATGTTGTCAATGAACCAACGGTTTACTGCGCAAGTTCCATCGTCATTCGGATCATCTGCCGCATATTTATAATTCGGCCATTTTTCATCACATGAGCGAATAGTAATCTTGGTGTTGGCGTTTATGGTAAAGGCACTCAAATCAATTACCGCACGCATCCATTCATGAGGACCACCAGCTACCAAAGTATGGTTGGGAACTTTAACCTGTGTTTCCGTACCATTGTTCTCTACGATTACTACCAATTCCACATCATCATATTTCCTTCCGGATGCTCCTGCACTACCTTGACGCATCGGTGTCCAATCAAACAGGAGTTCAACTTTTTCACCATCAGGTATATCATTGACGGACGGGAGTATAAGTCCGGCCTCTATACCGGTCAAACCAAACTTAAGATAATTACGCTGAAGATAAATTCGTTTTTCGAATGGTCTGTCTTCGTATGTTTTGTTAGGTCTGTCACCGGTGGCTTTTACAAAACCGTACCCATGATCAACCATTATTACATCAATCAATTTTGTCCCATCATCCGATGTCTTATCAATATTTATTGACTCAGCAGCTATGGTTTCACTTAGAGCAACGTAGTCACTTGCTCCGGCAGCCTCAGCCCAAGGATCAAGCCATTCAAAATCATCGAAGAAATAAACAGTTTCGTTCAAACCTAGGTCTTCAATAGCAGTAGGAATAACACGAACAACTGGAGTAGCAGTACCTGCGTAGTATCCGGTCAGTGTTATCTTGTGTCCATTAAGATCATCAGTACTTACAGTTGAAGGAACATCTACTAAATATGCTGAATTTGTTTGTCCTTTTACTGATACAGAATTTGTAATATCATCATAGTTACCTGTTACAGTGACCAAGCCATAGTTTGCAGCTGCGACCTTGTCAAGGCTTTCAGTAATATCTATAGCATTTTGTGATATTATTGTTCCTTGTCCAGCAGATGTTATTTTTCCACCATCAACATAAATGAATTTAACATCATCTGTAAGTTTGCTTCCGACTACATCATATTTTTCGCCAACATTGAATGGAGCTACTTCCAATGCATCATCAGCAACCTTGACCAAAATGTTGTCTGTTCCATCCGTTCCAATAAAGCCTGATTGTGTTATGGTCAATAGTGTTATGGATGGTACTTTAACAATTGTTTCATTAGACGTGTCAGAGAGCGACGCGATAGTATAATCAGCCGGATCGCGATATTTATCACCCTTTTGGGAGATTATTACTGTAGCGATACTTTCAAGATTACGTCCCTTAAAAAGTACGTTGGATTTACGTGGATTGTCAATACCTCCATCTCTGTAATTATCGGATACAGAAATTTCTACTTCGGTCTGACCGGCTGAACCTGTTGTTGGGCTTACAGTAATCCATTCAGGAGCTTCTGCCACCCAATCAGCATCGGAAGTCACAGTAATTATTTGTGGTCCTGTAGGAAGTGCTTCATATTCAAGAACAGACACACTTGCAAGAACCATCCTTGACAATCCTGTCTCGTCATCACTGCAGGATGTGAGACCACATCCTAATGCAATGATAAGAGCCATTAAAATACTATAATATTTTTTCATTTTTTTTAATTCTTTACAATGAAAGGTTATTACCAATTCGGATTCTGTACGAGATTCGGGTTGAGTTGGAGTTCATTTGAAGGCAGAGGATAAAGATAATCACGATCTTCATTGAAGCCTTGACGGATTTCATCCCTTGTGCCATTGATATATCCTGAGTTTCCGTCAGAGAGGTATATATCCTTACCGATCTCTAAAAGAGTTTCACCATTGGGAGCGGAAGGAACTACAGTTCCGGAAGCATAGAACACATAATCCGGTATGCCGTCTCCGGTAAAGTCATAGCTGCCGGGTCCCGGGATATAAGCGCCCATAAATGATTGATCTATCATCTTTCCGCATTTCCAGCGAATGATATCATTCCATCGTCTACCCTCCTGCACCATCTCAATGCCGCGTTCACGACGGATTTCAAGGATGACACCTATGTTTGATCCGGTCGGAAGTGTTGTAAAGCCGGTTTCCGAACTCATCAGATATGGATCCGGATTGGCGTTTGCAGTTGACATATTCATATCAGGCATGCCAGCACGTTCGCGGATTAAATTGATTGATTTGTCAAGATCTGACTGTGTAAGAGTTTCGAGTTCTGCTTTAGCCTCGGCATAGTTCAGAAGAACCTCGGCATAGCGAAATTCGGGAAGGTCACTTGTCGTTTCGTTATTCTTATCGCAACTGTAGCTGCCGATGGTAGATTCTGTGACGAACTTGATAGGTTGATAACCGGTAACGGTGCAACCGAGATCTACAGGTAATATTGCAGTAGCACCCTGGCGATGATAGTTAAGACCGCGCACTGACTGAGTCAGACGGGGATCGCGATTCTGCATCTCGTCAGCAAACTGCATTGTCTGCCATCCTGCAATGTCGGTAAAGCGGGAACCATCGCTCATCAGATATGTGCAGACAAATTTGCGTGCATATCCGGGTTTACCCTGTGTTGCATTGATTGAGTATGAGTTTGCATTATGTTTAATGCCAAGACCCTGGTCATATTTTACAGCCAGAATATACTCATCGGTGTTTGCATCCTGAGCAGCGAACATTTCGCGATAATCATCAGCGGGTTTTCCGGTAGTATAAAGCTTGTATTTACCATAGTTGCCACTCATAACATTCTCTGCAGCCTGAATACTCTGCTCAAGGTAATATCTCCAGTCATTACCACCTTCAATCTGGATACCATGATATTTACGGAAAGTTCCTTCGAAAAGGCATATGTTAGACTTCAATGCGAGAGCTGCTCCCTTGGTTACACGGTAAGGAGCAGATGACTCATTCTCCTTTGTGGGAAGATTCTCGATGGCATAATCGAGATCTTCGAGGATTTTAGTCATAATCAACTCGCGGGAATCACGTGCAGCGTAGAGTTGATCATCATCAGATTCGAGCTGACGGTCAATCCATGGCACATCACCGAAACGGATAACTTTCTGAGCGTAGAAATATGCTCTGAAGAAACGTGCCACTCCAATATATTTTTTAGCATCGGCTTCCTCGATACCCTTTTCCGCTGCATTCTCCAGTGTAGCGTACTCAAGGAAGGTATTGATTCGGCGAAGTATGTTCCATTTCCAACCACCGCCCGATGCAGGAACTGCACGGCTCTGACCCGCACGAAGTTCAGTTGACAGCGGCAGAGAGAAAAGATCATCGGCCATATTGTCAAATGCGGGATCTGCTCCTACAGCCTGTGTCATTACATTGGGATAGAAGTAGTTGGTGAAGAGCTGCAGGTCGGTGGCATTATTAAAATACTCATCAAGACCGATCTTTGAAGTAGGCTGCAAGTCAATTGCATCCTCACAAGAGGTTAGACCGGCTAACGCAATAAGAGCTATAGGAATATATATTAATTTTTTCATTTGAATTCTAATGTTAAATGTTAGAATGTTACATCAATACCGAACATAAAGCTCTTGGCCCATGGATAAACCATATTGTTTGTTTCACCATCATGTGTACCAATCTGCTCGGGATCCACATATTTACTATTCTTCTTCAAAGGTGACCAGTAGCATAGGTTTTCACCCGTGAAATAGATACGTACTTTCTCTAAATATGCCTTGCGGGTCCATTTCTGAGGGATAGTATAACCTATAGTCAGGTTTTTGAATCGGAGGTAACGAAGGTTCTGGATATAACGGTCATTCTGGAATTTGACAGCCAGATATCCGCCGGTTGCCTGATAACCCATAGCGCGAGGGAAGTAAGCATCGGGATTATCTTCACTCCATATTTTGTCTTTGAAGTCTGTTGGATAGAAAGTAAGGTAGCACCATGAGTATCCTCCCCAGAAGTCGTAAGTATAACCATTAGGATACTGATAGTGATTACCGGTTCCCTGAAAGAATGCACTTACATCGAAGCCAAAATAGTTGATGTTTGCACGGAAGCCGTATGAAAGGTGAGGAAGTGAGTTACCATATTTGTAGCGGTCACCGGGATCATCAGCAGTGTTACTACCCACACCGATCTTACCATCGCCATCAAGGTCAAGGAATTTCAAATCTCCGGCCTGCCAGCCTGATCCTACGTATTTCGACATATCATTGTAGCTGTGGTCTATACGGCTTGTATATTCCTGTGCCTCCTCATCTGTTTTGAAGAATCCGTCAGTTGCATATACCCAGATTTCGCCGAGTTCCATACCTACGTAATAATCTTTGCTTAGGAGCTTTTCCTGATTGTCATATTTGGTAATCACGCTCTTGTAGTCAGAGAGGTTGAAACCAGCACCGTATGAGAATTCATGACCCCAGAGTTTGAATGAATCATTCCAGTTAAGGGCAACTTCATACCCCTTGGTGCGAAGGTCTGCAACGTTCATATCCGGTACATCGGCACCATAAACTGCGGGAAGGTCGACACCGGGTGCAAGCATATCCTTTGTATCACGGATATAAAGGTCACCTGTGAAAGAAAGGCGGTTGTTGAAGAAACCAAGATCAAGACCCAAGTCATACTGATGGGTAGTTTCCCAAGAGAGGTCACCTGCGATAGGTGAGCCGAGAGTGGCGTATGTACCTAATGATGCACCTTCGCCGAAGTAATACAAGTTGCTGCCATCCAAAGTTCCTGTACCAACCTTGCGAAGGAAAGTATAGTAGTCGGATACATTTTGGTTACCAAGAGTACCATAAGAGAAGCGGATCTTACCGTTGCTCCACCATGTCTGCAATGGTTCGAAGAATTTCTCCTCAGAGAAACGCCAACCTACAGATCCAGAGGGGAAGAAGCCCCAGCGGTGACCTTTTGCGAAACGGGAAGAACCGTCATAACGTCCGGATAACTCTACAAGGTATTTACCCATGTAGTCGTAGTTTATACGTCCGAAGATACCTTGAAGTGCATAAGCATTCTGACCACCGGAAACAGATGTTATTGTCTCACCACTGTCGTTTGTGCCGACTAGGTCAAAGTCTGCCATATCATCAGCGATAAGGTTCTCTGCTGAAGCAGAGACCATTTTGTATTTGCGGGTTTCATAGTTATAGCCTGCCATCACTGTAAGATTATGATCTTCTTTGAAAGTATCCTTGTACGTTGCGAGGGCGTTGACAGCGTAATAGTTGTAAGTACCTACTGATTCATCCAGGTCATTGACACCCGCACCTGAGATATAATACTGCATTGCCTGACCGGGATATGTGCGGTACGGGATATTTACGTTACGTCCGGTGTTGCGGTTTTGGTTGAATCGGTAAGTGAAATCTCCGTGGATAGTCAGCTGCTTAATCGGAGTATAGTTGATGGCGTTCACAGTAGTGAAGTCGGTTTTACGGTCAACCTGCTTACTCTTTCCTTCAGTGATGAGGATACCGCGACCGTTGGCTACACTATATGTGCTCCAATCTGTTTTATAAACGTATGAACCATCGGGGTTGGTTAAGGGGAAGCATGCCAATGCGTGACGTGACAGACCCTGGAGAATTCCTTCCTTAGAGCCCAGGTAATCATATTCAGAACCGAAGAATGAGTTGTTGGTGCTGAATGTGATCCATTTGTTGATCGGGAATTCTACTTTCGCGCGGAGGTTATATTTGTGGTAATTCTCGTTGTCGGATTTGATATATCCATCAGCTGCATTGAGACCTCCTGATACGAAATAACGGATCTTCTTGTAACCGCCGCTCATAGATATGTTATGCTGCTGTGAGAACCATTTGTCGCGTAGAAAATCATTATACCAGTCATGGTTTGCATAATATTTCCATGCGGCACGTCCACTCTTTGTTGTTTCAACAACCCATGGACGGTCAGGATTCTCAGTCTTGTCGTTTACACGGGCAAGGAGTTCCTGCATATCATTGTCATCATACTGGATATATTTGCTTCCACCGTTGGCTGCACTGAAGAATTTATTTACGAGATATACAGACCAGAAACCGGTAGTTTCATATTCCTTGCAAGTAGTAGGCTCCTGCCATCCGAAACGACCATTGTAACGGACTGTTGCTTTTTGATCGCTGTCTTTACCATTCTTTGTGGTAACGAGGATTACACCGAATGCGGCGCGAGCACCGTAAACGGCAGCTGCTGATGCATCCTTGATAACTGATATTGACTCAACATCATTAGGGTTGACGTTGTCGATATCGCCGATAGAACCATCAACGAGCACCAGAGGAGAGCCACCATTGATTGAAGCCTGACCACGGATATTCAGAGTAGCTGAAGAACCTGGAAGACCTGAAGTGGTTGTTACGTTAAGACCGGATACAGCACCCTGCAACATATTCGAGATATTGGCTGCGGGACGATCCTCGAGGCTTTTCCCCTCTACGGAGGCTACTGCACCGGTGAGGTTTACTTTCTTCTGAACACCGTAACCAACGACTACGGTCTCTTCAAGAGTCTGGGCATCCTCTTTCATCACAATGTTCACTGTTGTCTGATTGGGAGCCACCTTTACTGTTTGTGTCTGGTAGCCGATGAGGGCGATTTTCAACTGCGCCGCACCATCAGGCACCTGCAAAGAAAAATTACCGTCTAAGTCGGCCATACATCCCGTGCGGGTGTTTACCAACATTACGCTGGCACCGGTAAGGGGTTCACCTTTATCGTCGGTAATAGTACCCGAAACCTGGCGAGACGCCGCCCATACGGGGACGCTCGTCAGAAGGGCTACCAGCAAAAGAATTAGTCTGTTGAATTGTTTCATAAGGCAGGTATTAGTAAGTAAAAAAGATTAATTCAATGTTATCTTGTAACTTGCATCAGTTATCTCTTTAGGACGCTCCATGGTTTCGGTCCATGTGTGTCCGAACTCATCTTTCACGGTTATCACGAGATCCGTGTCGGCATCAGGCGCTGTAACCTTGAAGAAGTGATGATTCTTGGAAGTGGAGCCAAGGGGTGTGGAAGTGTCGCTGCTTGACCATCTTTTGAAGATGTTGGCTTTGATGTGCAACGGGTCGTAGGCGCTGACGTGTGAAACCGCGAGCGACTGACCGTCAACAGTCTTTACATCCACTGTCCAGTTGGTATTGTAGTTCCATATATTGATAAGCACCTCGTTCTTGCGGTTGTTGGTGTAATCAGATATGATGTTGTTGAACGTGGTTAGAAGGGTGCTGCTTACTCCGTTCTCCACATCGTCTACAGAATAGCTGAGAGTGTTGAGGTCGTATGCGCGGAACTGGAATGACTCATCCTTGCCTGCTGCCTTGTACAGGTATTGGTAGTCACTTCCCTGAATATCCCATACTGCGTATCCCGCAGGGTTGCCATCATGTGCCATAAGGTAACCGGGACTCTTGGCACCGCTCCACCACCAGTCAGAGCATATTGCACCGACATTGTGCTCATACATATCAGATGAAACGCTTCCGGAGTTGCCGGGAACTACGTTATAGTTGCGGTGAGTGTGACCGGTTACGAAGTGCACTTTGTATCCGGCGAAGGCGTCAATAACCATCTGGGAATATGTAGCCACTTTCAACGAGAACTTGGCTACGCCCGAATCATTATAGATAGGTACGTGGAGCATTACAATAAGAGGAGTGGATTTGTCAACATAGCTCAAGTCTTTCTTCAGCCATTCCATCTCTGCATCGTAAACCTTGCCACATTCCATAACATCATCTGTACGGTTGGCTTCGCCTCCGTTGGCAACATACTTGGAAGTGTTGATGTTGTCAAGTATGATATAGTGTGTGCCACCGATATTGAATGAATAGTATGGGGGAGCGATATTCACGGCGAAAGGTCCTTTGGCTCCTGCCAGACCGGCACCGTTCATGTCGTTGTCATGGTTGCCTATGGTGTGGAATAGCATCTGACCTCCCAATTCTTCATTGATTGTTTTCTTATATTCTGCGAGGTCATAGCTGCATGAATACCAATAGAGATCCCAACTCATATCGCCGAGCGTTATAATATAGGTTTTCTTGTTGTTGGCAGCAATGTAGTTTCTGATATCTTTGGCGATATACTTGAACTGTGTATTGTCAGAGTTTGAAGCCGTGCCACCCTTGCAGCGGTTGGCGAGGTGCATGTCACCGAGGAAGAGTACACGATACTGGCTCTGATCCACTTTCTTAAGGGTGAAACTCTGGTTTTCGGGAGTGTCGGCGCCTGTGATCAGTGTTCTGTAATGATCTGGGAATGCACCGTTCAGCTCGCATTCATAACCTGAAGGAACAGAGATAAATACATATCCGTGTGATTTGTCTGACTGCAGCTGGTAAACACCGTTTTCATCTGTGACTGTAACATTGTCGCCATCGCTGACTACCACACCGGGTACTGGACCATCGGCAGTTTCGACAACGCCATAGATGGTAGTGCCTTCCTGAAGGTCAATCTTGTAGGCCACAAGGGTGATGGTGATGGATCCAATCTTTACACGACGGTCACCACGCTTCACATACAGAGTGTATGAACCTGCCTCGAATGTAGAGGGGAGGGAGAAGCAGAAATGGTTGGAATCAGCTTCCGTGACTGTGCAAACAGTCAGTTTGCCATCTTTCTCGAGATAAATCAGGTCGGAAGTGAGCACCGGGCAATTGGTTACATCAATCTGACAATCCTGACCTTTCACCACATCCACGCTTGAGGGGAGGGTGAAGCTGAGATCCGAAGTTTCGGTTTGTGTGTTTTCACTGCCGCTTGTCGGTTCATCCTTGTCACCGCAGCTCACGAAACTTACGGAGAAGAGAGCAAACATCAAGACTGCCTGAAGTAGACTTGAGATTTTCTTGATCATGATTTTAAAAGTTAATTCTTGTGAGTTTCGAAGTTTGTTAAAAAAAAGTTGCGTAAAGTTAAATTAAAATTTCGTTTGATGCAAATTTTTAACTAAAAAATATTTCGAAACGTAAATTTTAAGTTAAATTTCATTAATTTTTTGTGCTTCTTAATTAGAATAGCGGCATGACAGAAGATGAGTCGATGTATTTGCGCTTGAAGTCGGCATCAGTCATGCAGAGCATGAGGATTCCCTGGATGAGGGTAACCACTTCCCATAGTCTGCAAGTGACGAAGGAGAGGAGTATAGTTAAGAATCCACCTGCTGTCTTCCCCATTACGAAGTATTGAACGCCGAGACCTCCGAATATTATTGCCATTATTCCGCAGAGGGTTTTCTTGGAATTGGTTTCAGCGTTTGCGGCAGCACTCTTGCCGCTGCGCTGCATCTCTTCCATTAATTCCGGGAAGGTATAGAGGGGCATCCACGGTCCGCCGTCCTTGCTTACAGGGGTGTCGTTGACAACCGCATAGGCCATCATCTGCTCCTTGCTCATCGGCCCGATAGTCTGGTTATTCAGTGTGATGTAATACATGTTACTTGAGTTTATTTGTTATTTATATTTTTTTTGACGCAAAGGCGCAAAGTTAGGAGTTATATTCTTGTCTGAGGTCGTTTCACTCCTGCGAAGGCACTGAGTAGTCTCGGAAGGAATATTGTGAACTTCAATAGCCGCTCCAATTATTTGATATGTTATGTCTCCGGCTTTTTCTGAATTATTCATAGAAGTATAAGGCTTTGTGCCTTTGTAGGAATGAAATGACCTTTGAAAAATTCAAGATATTAATCTTTGTGTCTTTGTGTCTTTGTGTCTTTGTGTCATAATATAAAATTTACATTCTCCATAATGTCATCTTGGCTGTTTTTGTAAAAACAATTGATTGAAACAAAATTAATAAATTTTCGGAAAAATTTGCTAACTTTACGCAGAAATTTCAAGAATAAACATTATAATGTCTGACTTTAACGATTCTTTTGACAATAACGAAGATACACTCCGGGAGCCGTCATCGGTCATGGACAACAACGAAGGAATACATCAGGAACAGTCTTTGACAGAAAAGAAAACAGTGCTCTCCGGGATGTTCCGCGACTGGTATCTTGAATATGCAAGTTATGTGATTCTGGAACGTGCCGTGCCTCATATCGAGGATGGTCTCAAGCCGGTGCAGCGCCGTATATTGCATTCGATGTCAACACTTGATGACGGTCGTTTCAACAAGGTGGCGAATATTGTGGGAAATACCATGCAGTATCATCCGCATGGTGATGCCTCCATTGGCGATGCGCTTGTCCAGCTCGGTCAGAAGGAACTGCTTGTAGATACGCAAGGCAACTGGGGAAATATTCTTACGGGTGACTCCGCTGCCGCGCCAAGATATATTGAGGCTCGACTTTCGGAATTTGCAATAGAGACGGCTTTCAGTCCCAAGATTACAGAGTGGACACTCTCTTACGATGGCAGGAAGAAAGAACCTGTAACTTTGCCGATGAAATTTCCCTTGCTTCTCGCTCAGGGAGTGGAGGGTATCGCTGTGGGTTTGTCATCAAAAATACTCCCTCACAATTTCAATGAAATAATAGATGCTGCCATAGAGTATCTTCATGACCGTCCCTTCAAGTTGCTGCCGGATTTTCAGACAGGGGGTTTGCTTGATGTTTCGAGATATAATGACGGTGGAAGAGGGGGCGCTGTGAAGGTGAGAGCCAAGATTGAGAAACTTGACAACAAAACGCTGGCAATTACCGAACTTCCCTTCGGAAAGACTACCTCAACCCTTATTTCTTCGATACTCGGTGCGATGGAGAAAGGGAAGATAAAGATACGCAAGGTGGATGACAATACGGCAGCTACAGCCGAGATCCTTGTGCATCTTATGCCCGGCACCTCTTCCGACAAGGCTATAGATGCTTTGTATGCTTTCACCGACTGCGAAGTGTCTATATCCCCCAATTGCTGCGTGATACGCGACCGCAAACCGGAATTCCTCACTGTTTCCGACCTGTTGCGATATTCTGTGGATCATACGCAGGAGATGCTTCGTCAGGAACTGGAGATAAAGCTTGGAGAGACGCGTGAGCAGCAGCTGCTTGCTTCTTTGGAGAAGATATTCATAGAAGAGAGGATGTATAAGGATGAAGAGGTGGAGATGTCCAAGGATATGGAGACAGCGATACGCCGGCTCGATGTGCTCTTCACTCCCTTCAAACCCACATTCTTCCGCGCTGTAACTGATGATGATCTTATCAAATTATGGGAGATCAAGATGGGACGCATCCTGAAATTCAATTCGCAGAAAGCCGATGAGAAGATTGCGCGTCTGGATGAAGAGATAGCCAAACTGCAATATGACCTTGAGCATATTGTGGAATACACGGAGAAATGGTATGTGCACCTGAAAGATAAATATGGTCATAATTTCCCGAGACGGACAGTTATACGCAGTTTCGATTCCATAGAAGCGACGAAAGTGGCAGAGGCCAACAAGCGTTTCTATTACGATGCCGAAGGTGGCTTTATCGGTACAGGGTTGAAGGATAAGGAATTCCGATTCACCTGTTCTGATATTGACGATATTTTAGTGATATATCGCGATGGTACATATAAGATTGTGCGCGTGCAGGAGAAGCTGTATGTTGGAAAGAAGGTGATATATCTTGGTATTTTCAAGAAGGGGGACAAGCGCACAATTTATAATGTGATTTACCGCAATGGAAAGCGCGGCAACTCATATATGAAGCGTTTCTATATCACCGGACTTACACGCGACAAAGAGTATGACATAACCAAAGGGGTTGAAGGTTCGCGAATAGAATGGCTTACATGCAATCCCAATGGGGAAGCGGAGACTGTGCGCGTGACCCTTAAAGATGAGATAAATGAGTCGGGACGCCGTCCGCGAAATCAGGAGTTGTATGTGAATTTCTCAGAACTTGCAATCAAGGGTAAGGAGTCGTTGGGAAATCTTGTTACAAAATATCAGATAAAGAGTATTTCTCTGGAGAAAAGAGGATCAAGCACTCTTGGCGGTCGTGAGGTTTGGTTTGACCGAGATGTGCTTCGCCTCAACTATGATGGCAGGGGAGAGAGCGTCGGTGTATTCCAGGGGGATGACAAGGTTCTGGTTATCACAAAGACAGGAGAATTTTTCACTTCATCCTATTCTGATGCCAATCATTATGAGGATAATATATTAAGGATAGAGAAATTTGATCCTCACAAGGTTTGGACACTTGCTTTGTACGATGCCTCGTTGGGTTACCCGTATCTTAAGAGATTTGAATTTGATGTCTCTGCAAAACCGCAGCGTTTTGTGGGTTCTGAGCCTGAGTCGCATATAATATTGCTTACAGACACACCCTATGCGCGGTTGCAGGTAGACTTCGGCGGGGCAGATTCCGTGCGTCCGTCTTTGGAGATTGAGAGTGAAGACTTCATTGCGGTTAAGAGTTTCAAGGCCAAGGGTAAGCGGATCACCACATACAATGTAGCTGCCATTACAGAACTCGAACCAACGCGTTTTCCTGAGGACACCGTAACTATAGAGGAAACTCATGGCACAGATGCTGATGTGGAAACTGAGGAAGTAATCGCCGAGGTGGCAGAAGACACAGGTGCTTCAGAGGAATCACCGGAATCTATGGAGACATCCAAACCACAGGATATCCAACCCTCACTCTTCGATTTTTAATGATATGATAGAGAGAATAAATTCTATTTTTGCGCTGATTCTTTTGATTGCGTCCGGAGGAATTTCGTTTGCTGAAGATAATCAGGGTAGACCGGTGGTGCAGGAGTATAGATTGGAGATTGGCGGAGGCAACGCCTTGTCAACGTATCTGTCTCCGTTGCGTTATAACGGGGATGTGCTTGGTGTGTCGGGTCAATGGACCAAGAGCTCACAATGGGCTCCTGAGTCTTTGGTGATGGAATTTGACGCTGCCGTCCACATGCGTGATTACCTCAATCCCATGCATACTGCTACCATGGTGGGCGTTGACGGTATGTTTGCATGGGGTTTGCAATGGCGTAAAAGATTACCTTATTCCCTGCAGGTTACTACCGGCGGTTCGCTGGATATTGATGCCGGTTGCCTATATCTGACGCGTAACGGGAATAATCCGGTGAGCGTGCTTGCATCCGCATCGCTCGACATTAACGCATCGCTTTCATGGCGATTCAATATCGGCAAATTGCCAATGTTGCTGACAGACCAGTTGAGAATACCCTCTCTCGGTTGTTTTTTCTCTCCGCAATATGGCGAGACTTATTATGAGATATGGCTGGGTAATCGCAGTGGATTAGCTCATTGCGGATGGTGGGGCAACAGATTTTGTATTGACAATCTTTTGAGTTTGAAGCTTGATTTTGGGAGAACGGCTATGGAGGTGGGTTATCGCTATGATTACCGCTCATCCTGGGCAAACCAATTGAACACGCAACTTTCCACACATTCGTTTGTGATCGGGGTGATTCCACACGGCCTCGGCATAAAACGGAAAGCCAATATCAATTCACCTCTATTTTAATAGACAGACTGTAAAGGGATGAAAAATTTGAAATTAATATACGCTGTTATTGTGGCCATGATGCTTGCCGGATGTCATGATGCCCCGGATTATGAGAACGATCCTTTCGGCAATTTCGATGCCTTGGCGGATATTGTGAGCCAGCGCTATTGCTTCTTCGCTGAGAAAGATATAGACTGGGATGCAAAATGCAAGGAATACAGGGCTAAGATCAGCAGCGATACCAGGCAACTTGAACTTTTCGATATATGTGCTTCGCTGCTTGATGAGCTTCAGGATGGACATGTGAACCTGTCATCGCGATTTAATACGAGTTATTACAGGAAATGGTGGAGTGATTATCCACAGGATTTCAATCTGCGCACATTGCAGCAGTATTATCTGCAGTTTGATTATATGCAGACCACCGGTATCTCCTACAAGATGCTTTATGGGGATATAGCCTATATGTATTACCCCTCATTCTCCTCCGGTATAAGCAATACCAACCTTGATTATATCCTTGCCATATTGAATGATTCCAAGGGATTAATTATTGATATACGTGATAATGGTGGGGGAACTCTGACAAATATCAACACTCTTGTGGGGAGATTTATATCTGAGAAGATAACAGGAGGTTATATACGCCACAAGACAGGACCTGAGCATGATGCATTCTCCGATCCGTATCCGGTGGAATATGAGCCGGCATCGGATACGCATCATATAAAATATATGGATAAGCCGATATTGGTGCTGACCAACCGTTCCTGCTTCTCTGCTGCCAATAATTTTGTGGCGGTGATGAAGATGCTTCCCAATGTGAGGATAGTAGGGGCGAGAACCGGGGGCGGTGGCGGTCTGCCATTTTCTTCAGAACTGCCTAACGGCTGGGCAGTGCGTTTCTCCGCTTGTCCGATTAATGACGGCAATGATGAAACGACCGAGTTCGGAATCGATCCCTCACCGGGATGCGAGGTGCATTGCAGTGATGACGATCTTGCCGCCGGCAAAGACGCGATTCTTGACTTTGCCATATCGTTGCTGCAATCGGAGTTTCCAAATGAAAATTCATAATATATATGTGGAAATTCAATCCTATTTTAAAACAGACAATATGGGGAGGCAACAAGATTGCTCCATATAAAGAGATAGAAACTGATAAGGATAATGTAGGGGAAAGCTGGGAGCTTTCCGGGGTTGAAGGCAACGAGTCTGTTGTGACAGATGGTCCGGATGCCGGATTGACCATTTCCCAACTTATCAACAGATATGGAGCATCCCTTATGGGGAGCCGTAATTATGAAAGATTCGGGAATCGGTTTCCTCTGCTTGTAAAGTTTATTGATGTCAGGGATGATCTGTCGGTACAGGTACACCCTGATGATGCCATGGCACAAAAATATGGCGAGCCCAATGGTAAGACGGAGATGTGGTTTGTGGTGGAGGCCGCTCCGGGGGCAAAGTTGGCAAACGGATTCAGGAATCCTGTCAATCCCGCAGATTATGAGTGCCTTCTGGCTACAGGGGAGATAGAAAATGTGCTCAATTTTGTAAAGATAAAGTCCGGGGATGTGTATTTCATACCTGCGGGAAGAGTACATGCCATTGGGAAAGGTTCCTTTGTGGCGGAGATTCAGCAAACTTCCGATGCTACATATCGAATGTATGATTATCATCGTAAGGATAAGGATGGTAAGGAGCGCGAATTACACACGGCAAAGGCGAAGGAGGCTGTGAATTTCAATGACACCGGTGGTAATCCCGTGGAATATACAGCTATTGAAAATTTGCCGGTAAATGTGGTAAGATGCCCGATGTTTACTGCCAATATATTAGCGTTAAATGGCAAGATTACACGTAATTACAGTGAGAATGATTCCTTTATAGTGCTCGTTATGACGCAGGGTAGAGCCAAGGTTGCAATGGAAGACAGCATGGCAACCATACATCAGGGAGAGACACTGCTATTGCCGGCATCAACAAAGAGTGTGGAGATTTCACCGGTGGGAGAGTGCGTGCTTCTTGAGACATATATTTGATTGAGACATATATCTGAATAATCTCCTGCAATAACAAAATTTTTTGAATGTGCAGCCTGAAATCTGAAAAGTATTTCGCGAAAACTATTGGCAAAGCGGTGTTTTTTTGTTAATTTTGCATATTTAAGCCGGATTTCTTTTGCCGGGTTTGTAAAAAGCCGGGCAGGAGAGTCCGCTATTGTTACGAAATTTCAGCTGATTAAACGAACAGATACTAAGAATGTATAGAAACTCTACATGTGGCGAACTTCGTCTCGCCGATGCCGGCAAAACAGTGACTCTGGCCGGATGGGTGCAACGCACCCGCAAGATGGGCGGAATGACTTTTGTGGATGTCCGTGATCGTTATGGTATCACACAAGTGGTTTTCAACAATGAGATAAACCGTGAATTGACTGAGGCCGCCAATGGTCTGGGGCGTGAATTTGTGGTGCAGATCACCGGGAAGGTGGCAGAGCGCAGCAGCAAGAACCCTAATCTTCCTACCGGGGATATAGAGGTGATTGCTGAAGAATTCAAAGTGCTTAACCGCAGTGAGATCCCACCGTTCACCATTGAGGATAATACAGACGGAGGCGATGATCTCCGCATGAAATACCGTTATCTTGACTTGCGCCGTCCGTGTGTGCGCCGCAATCTTGAGCTCAGACATAAGATGGCGTTTGAGATACGCCGTTATCTTGATGCACAGGGTTTCCTGGAAATAGAGACTCCGATCCTTGTGAAATCCACTCCGGAGGGTGCCCGCGATTTTGTGGTTCCTTCACGCATGAATCCGGGTGAGTTCTACGCTCTTCCGCAAAGTCCTCAGCTTTTCAAGCAATTGCTGATGGTGAGCGGATACGACAGATATTTCCAGATAGCTAAATGTTTCCGCGATGAAGATTTGCGTGCCGACCGCCAGCCGGAGTTCACGCAGATAGACTGCGAGATGAGTTTCGTGGAGCAGGAGGATGTAATAGAGACATTCGAAGGCTTGGTAAAGCATATCTTCAAATATGTTAAGGGTATAGATTTCACAGCGCCGTTCCCGCGCATCACATGGAAGGATGCCATGGAACGTTACGGCTCTGACAAACCGGATGTGCGCTTCGGCATGGAGTTTGTGGAGCTTACAGACCTCGCCAAGGGGAAAGGTTTCAGCGTGGTGGATGATGCCGAGCTGACTGTAGGAATTGTGGCGAAAGGTTGTGCGGGGTATTCACGCAAGCAGATTGATGAGCTTACAGAGTTTGTGAAACGTCCGCAAATAGGAGCCAAAGGGTTGATATATGTGAAATACGAGCCGGATGGTTCTCTGAAGAGTTCCGCAGGGAAATTCTATAGCGAGGATGATCTCCGGACATGGGGCGAGAAGGCCGGTGCTGAAAAAGGCGACCTCTTGCTTGTAATAACCGGTGAGGCCATGAAGACCCGCAAGCAGTTGTGCGAGTTGCGCCTGGAGATGGGCAACCGTCTCGGTCTGCGTGACAGGAATGTATTCGCACCGCTGTGGGTTGTGGACTTTCCTCTCTTTGAATGGGATGAGGAGACACAACGCTATTATGCAATGCATCATCCGTTTACCTCTCCAAATCCGGACGATATACCATTGCTTAAGACTGATACCGGCAAGGTTCGCGCCACAGCGTATGACATAGTGGTAAACGGCACGGAACTTGGAGGCGGATCAATACGTATTCATGATGCGGAATTGCAGGATGAGATGTTTGAATTACTCGGCTTCACTCCAGAGAGAGCTCATGAGCAATTCGGCTTCCTGATGAACGCTTTCAAATATGGTGCGCCACCTCATGGGGGTCTTGCACTTGGTTTCGACCGGTTTGTATCGATACTTGCAGGTCTTGACACTATTCGTGATGTCATAGCCTTCCCGAAAAATAATTCCGGACGTGATGTGATGAATGAGTCGCCTTCTCCAATTGACAAGGCACAGCTCGATGAATTGCAACTGGAATTGAAACCGACAAAAAACTGAAAACTGAATAACCTTGACTACAGCATTAGATATAGTGGAGGCCATAAGAGCTAACAAGACGGTGACTGTGGCCGATGTGGCTCGGGTGATTGAAGATTTTGCCCCGAAAAAATTGCAGGAAAGCTATGACAATGCAGGACTCCAGGTGGGAGATCCGGGAATGGCTGTTACTGCCGTGCTGCTTTGCCTTGATGTTACTGAGGAGATTCTGGATGAGGCTATCAACCGTCAGTGCAATATGGTGATAACCCATCATCCACTGATCTTCCACGGATTAAAGGAATTGACCGGGCACACCGCTGTCGAACGCATAGCTATCAAGGCAATTCGATGTAATGTGGCAATATATTCGGCACATACAAACCTTGATTCAGCATGGGACGGAGTAAGCCATGAGATGGCACACATGCTCGGCATGCGCGATTTGAGGGTGCTCGAACCCAAGGGTGATGATGAAAGTACAGGACTCGGTGTGGTTGGCAGTATAGCTCCCACCCCAAAGCTGGAATTCCTTAGGAAAGTGAAGGAGACATTCGGAGTTAAAGCATTGAAATACTCACTGCAATCCCCCCAGATAGTTGTGAAACGTGTAGCCCTTTGCGGAGGTGCCGGAGCTTCTTTGATTACTGAAGCCATAAAGTCGGGAGCTGACATCATAATTACAGGGGATGTGAAATATCATGATTTCACTACTTACGGACTTGATATATTGATAGCTGATATTGGACACTATGAGAGTGAATTATGCGCTACGAGCATTTTTTCGAGGATAATCCGCGAAAAATATCCGGATATGGTGCTTTATTTCTCCGAGGTCGAGATGAATCCGATCGGAGTGATTTGATATGCTAAAAAACAGGAAAAATTAAATTTACAAAATATATGGCAACAAGCAAAAAGAATGACAAGGAGCGCAGCGTTGAGGACAGACTCAAGGCTCTTTATCAGTTGCAGACATATCTCTCTGAGATAGATCGTATAAAAACTCTTCGTGGAGAGCTTCCCAATGAGGTGAAGGATCGCGAGGATGAGATAATTCGTTTTCAAACCCGCATAGCCAAGCATGAGGAGGAGATTGCCGGTCTTAATACTCTTGTAAAAACCAAGCAGGGTGATATTGAGATGCGCAAGGATAAGATTGCCAAGTATGAGGAGCAAATCAATAATGTGCGCAACAATCGCGAGTATGCTTTCCTTGAGAAGGAGAAGGAGTTTGAGAGCCTTGAGATTGAACTTGCCGAGAAGAATATCCGCGATGCAAAGGTGAAAATCGAGGCTAAGACTGCTGAGATTGAGCATGATAAGGAGGAACTCGCGGATAATGAGCATATCCTTGAACAGAAGAAGAAGGAACTTGATGACATTATTTCAGAGACCCGTCAGGAAGAGGAGCAGATTCGCGAGAAAGCGAAAGCTCTTGAGTCTCTTATCGATGACTATACTCTGGCTGCCTTCAAGCGTATTCGCAAGAATGCGCGCAATGGTCTGGGTATTGTAACTGTGCAGCGTAATGCTTGCGGTGGTTGCTTCAGCCGTATTCCGCCGCAGCGTCAGCTTGAGATCCGTATGCACAAGAAGGTTATAGTATGCGAATATTGCGGAAGAATAATGATTGATGGTGCTCTGGCAGGCGTGGTGGATACAAAGAAGTCTGAGACCACTGAGAAGAGAAAGACCCGCAAATCAGCAGAGAAATAATGTATTATGTAAGGAAACGTCTGGAGGTGAGTGCTGCCCACAGGCTCAATTTGAGCTATGAGAGCAAGTGCTCATCGCTCCATGGTCATAATTGGCAGATCACCATAGAATGCAGGTCGAAAGAATTGAATGCTGACGGTATGGTGGCTGATTTTACCCATATCAAAAATCAGATCATGGGTATGCTTGACCATAAGGTGCTCAATGATGTTGTCCCGTTTAACCCCACAGCTGAGAATATAGCCCGGTGGGTGGTTGATTCAATCCCCACATGCTATCGTTGCGAGGTGCAGGAGAGCGATGGGAATATGGCTGCTTATGAGGAAGATTAACGAGATTTTCTATTCCCTGCAGGGGGAAGGACATCATGAGGGGTATCCTTCGGTGTTTGTGCGCTTTTCCGGTTGCAATCTGAACTGTTCCTTTTGTGATACATCGCATGATGAGGGAATATATATGGATGATGACGCGATAATACGCGCCATCAATCTTTATTCGGCGGATTGGGTGGTGCTCACCGGTGGAGAGCCTGCATTATGGATTGATGCTGATTTCATACATCTGCTGAAACGCGCCACCGGCAAGAGGATAGCAATTGAGACTAATGGCATGATACCCTTGCCTGAAGGTATCGACTGGGTGACGGTTAGCCCGAAATCAGGATTCGAGGGTGCCGGAGAGGCTCCGGTGAAGGTGAAGCATGCGAATGAGATAAAGGTGGTGGATTTAGGTCAGGATCTTGACCAATATTTCGACCTTCCTTGTCGAGGTGAGGATACGATAATGTATCTGCAGCCTTGCTATGTGCCGGATGAAGAGCAATTCAAGCAGAACAGGCTGAGCACTGTGCGCCGTATTATGGCGGATCCGAAGTGGACGCTTTCGGTGCAGCTTCATCGGTATCTGGATATACCTTAAGGCGAGCAGAGCTCGCGCAGGCCTTCAAAAAGCGCCGGCAGAATGCGGATATCAGGATATCAGAAAGGGATGACTGCACGGATTATTTGGCGAGATGAGCGCGGGCGTAGGCGAGGGCTTCGGTGCGTTCTACGCAGGTGCCGCATTTGCCGCAGTGTTTCTCCCCTCCTTTATAGCATGAATAGGTGTGGTTATAGTCAATGCCGAGGCGCAACCCTCTAAGGGCTATTTCCCCTTTGGTAATATTTGTATAGGGAGCGATGATGGTGACGCC
The DNA here is from genome assembly GCA_964515455.1 of uncultured Sangeribacter sp. Classification (GTDB taxonomy): domain Bacteria; phylum Bacteroidota; class Bacteroidia; order Bacteroidales; family Muribaculaceae; genus Lepagella. The sequence goes on along the minus strand of CAZEUD010000006.1, from coordinate 14,162 downwards.
ATTATACGTTCCCTCTTTCATTGCCTGCGACATGGCGTTTACAAACCCTTCGCGGCAGTCAGGATATATGGCGTGGTCGCCGCCATGGTTGGCAATCATCACGTGTTTCAGTCCTCTTGACTCGGCAAGTCCACAGGCTACGGAGAGCATGATGCCGTTGCGGAAAGGCACTACAGTGGATTTCATGTTTTCATCGGCATAGTGTCCTTCCGGAATTGCATCGGCTCCTGAGAGCAGGGAGCTTTTGAAATACTGCCCCATGAAGGATAGCGGGATAACAAGATGTTCGATGTCAAGAAGGGTGCATTGCCAGCTTGCACATTCAATCTCGCGTGCATTATGGTTGGAGCCGTAGTCGAAGGTTACCGCGAGAGCTATGCGCTCTTTCATATCATGAAGGAGAGTTACGGAGTCCATGCCTCCGGACAATACTATTATGGAATCTTTTATAGAATCTTTTCCCATCTAATGATTATTACTTAAGAACAGCTTAACAGGTCCTAAACGCGGATCTTTCTATTTGGTATTGTTGTCAAAAGCTGCAAGGCGGCGTGCCTTGACGTAGTCCTGATGGTCTGCATCTCCCATGTTGGCGAAGGGATAGATGGATATGCCTCCACGCGGCATGAATATGCCCTTCACCTCGATGTATTTGGGATTCATTAGTTTGGCAAGATCCTTCATTATGATATTAACGCAATCTTCATGGAAATCGCCATGATTGCGGAAACTGAAGAGGTAAAGTTTAAGTGATTTGCTTTCCACCATTCTCTCCCTCGGAATGTAGGATATGTATATATGTCCGAAGTCCGGTTGACCTGTTTTCGGACACAGAGTGGTGAATTCCGGGCAATCGAAAGTAACCACGTATTCATTTTCCGGATGCTTGTTCTCGAATGTTTCGAGTAGATTCGGATTATAATCGGCAGGGTATCCCACTCCCTGATTACCAAGGAGGCTTATACCCTCAAGTTCTTTTTCTGTACGCATGTTTTATTTTATATATTGAGCCATCAAGGCTTTGAATTTTTTATTGTATCGGATAGAATATCGCGGGATGAGGATATTGCTGCCGAGGATTTTTTTCCGGTGCTTCCCCTGGTTGATTTCTTGTTTTTTTTTGATGAATTCTTATCCTTTTTCTTTTTAGATACTCCTTTATCAGCATTTGCTGTCGAATCAGCGGGATTTTTTATAACATTCACCTCTATGTCCTGATTTTCTTCGGCTTTCATGCGGTCTTCGCGGAATTGTCTGCCACCAATACCCCAAACGATGGCCCCAAATACCAATACGGCTACCAAGAGCGTCCATGCTCCTTTACGTTCATCCTGTCTCATAAATTCTTTGTAATATTAAGAGCCTGTATCATAAAATTTATACCAACAGGTCCGGACGGATTCGGCGTGTGCGTTCCAGAGCCTGTTCGTAACGCCATTCGGCGATCTTAGCCTCATGTCCTGAAAGCAGAATATCGGGCACTTTCCAACCATTATATTCAGCCGGACGTGAATATACCGGAGGGGCTAACAGATTATCCTGAAAAGAATCAGAAAGAGCCGACTGCTCATCTCCTATCGCACCCGGAATCAGTCTTACCACAGCATCGGCAATCACCGCTGCCGGGAGTTCTCCTCCGGTCAACACATAATCGCCAATGGAGATCTCTTTGGTGATGAGATGTTCCCTGACCCGCCAGTCAACACCTTTGTAGTGACCGCAAAGAATAATCACATTATTCAGGAGGGAAAGAGAGTTGGCCATAGGCTGGTCAAATCTTTCGCCATCGGGAGATGTGAATATAACCTCGTCGTAATCGCGCTCTTTCTTGAGGGAGGATATGCAGGAATCAATAGGTTGAATCTGCATTACCATTCCGGCTTCGCCGCCGAAAGGGTAGTCATCCACCTTGCGGTGTTTATTGGTGGTATAGTCGCGGAGATTATGAATAAAAATCTCCACAAGCCCCTTGTCTTGAGCGCGTTTGAGAATAGAGCAGTTGAAAAACGGCTCAAGCATCTCCGGCATCACTGTCAACAGGTCTATTCTCATACTCTTATTTATATTGCAAAATTACAAGAATATTCGCTATTCTGCAAGTGGAATTTTTTTTGGATAGAAATGTCACAAATTCTCGTTAAATTTGTCATTATAATATGAGAGTTGATACAAAGACATAATAATACCATTATGAAGACTATTCTTCACATTACAGCAAAGTATGCTTTCACCATGAGACCTGATCATTGGGTATTTTCTCTCCCCGCAAATGGCACACATTACAACATATCTCTGAAATACAACTATTAGAATCCAATTATATTTGACAAGAGGGTGTTGCATAGATTTGGCATGCAACACCCTCTTGTCAAATGAGTCATTAATTATTTACTTTATAGGGACGAGGCGGATAGCCGTGCCACCGCCTGGAGCGAGATATTGCTTCAGCTTTGTCTTGCTGTTGACTTTTGCTGTGCGGATACGATAAGCCTGGGGATTCGTGCGATAATTTGCATCGGGGGCATCCTCATAGATAGTTGCCTCATATTTCACACCCTTTGGCAGGAAAGAGAAGTCAATTGTTGCGTTACGGGCCTTGTCGTCAGTGATAGCTCCCACATACCAGTCATCGCTATTCTTATCCTTGCGAGCCACTGTGATATATTGGTTAGGCTCAGCCTCAAGATATTTTGAGTCACTCCAATCCACCGGAACATCCTCTATAAATTTGAAAGCATCGAGGAATCGCTCATACGTCTCGGGAAGGTCACAAGCCATCTGCATAGGGGAGGGCATTGTAAGGTAAAGAGCTAACTGACGGGCAAGAGTGGTTCCAGCCTTTGATGTCTTCCCCTCGCCATAATAGCTGAGGTCAGTCTGGAAAAGACCGGGAGTATAGTCCATAGGTCCACCTTTGAGACGGGTGAATGGAAGTATTGCAGTGTGGCTTGGGGGATTGCCACCCATAGACTCGAACTCACCACCACGCGCAGACTCCTGAGCCAGCCAATTAGGCCAAGTGCGTGCCAATCCGGTAGGGCGCGGAGCCTCATGGCTGTCAACCATGATCCGATAATCGGCTGCACGTTTTGCCACATCCAACACATGGTCGACCATCCATTGGCTTGTATGGTGCTCGGAGCGGGGGATGATTGCACCCACATACCCGGTTTTCACGGCGTCATAATTATTATCTTTCATAAATTGGAAAGCACGGTCAAGTTGAAGCGCATAGTCAGCAGCATTGGCGGCAGTCTCATGGTGCATAACCAATTTTACCCCTTTCTTCTTTCCATACTCGCGCAATTCATTCACATCAAAGTCGGGATATGCCTTGTCAAACAGGAACTGGCGGTTCTTTCGGTAGGAAGCCCAGTCTTCCCAACCTTCATTCCAACCCTCCACAAGCACCGCGTCTATGCCATGTTCTGAGGCAAAATCAATATATCGCTTTACATTCTCTGTGTTGGCAGGGTGATGTCCATTGCTTGGGAGTTTACTGTAGGCGGTGACTCCGGGTTTTGCCAGATAGTCATTACTGTATGCCCATGTCTTCACATTGCCGGTAAACATCTCCCACCAAACACCCATAAATTTCATGGGCTTGATCCAAGAGGTGTCCTCAATCTTTGAAGGCTCATTGAGATTATAGATCAGTTGGGAAGCGAGAATGTCGCGTGCATCATCACTGACAATCAGAGTCCTCCATGGAGTGGCGAACGGGAGATGAAGATAGGCGCTGACACCGAGACGGTCAGGCACAAGGTGTGTCTTCAGGTCGTAATTTTCAGTGTCGGCATCAAGCAGCATGGCTGGGTAGCCTACGAGAGCAGCCTCATGCACATTGACATACACTGGATTGTCACCTGTAGTCTTGATGAGCATAGGGGTCTGAATCACAGTTCCATCGGCACGTTGCGCTTCTGAATGTCGCCTGTATTTGGTCAATGCCTCAGGCAGGTCGGTGAATGTAGTCTCCGACCACAGGTATTCATCAGTGTCGTAGTCACCGGGGATACAGAAGAGGGTGTGATTGTCAGTAAAGTTGAATTCAGTTGCCTCATTGCGGAGTGTGAGATAGTTGTTGGAATCTTGTGCCGGCAATTCATATCGGAATCCCATACCATCATCAAAGACACGGAACCTTACTCTCATTTTACGGTCTGGATTGTCAGCCACAAGATTTACAGCCATTTCGCGGAAATAGTCGCGCACCTTGTCATACTCCCCCCACACCGGTTCCCAAGTGCGGTCAATGGTAATGGTGTCTGCCGATGCAATTCTGAAGCCATCCACAAATTTGGTCTCGTCTGCACTCAAGCCGAGTTTGCTTTTCTCCACTAAAAGTTTCCCTTTATAATTGAGTGAATAGAAAGGTATCCCCTGGGAATCAACGTCAACAGTGAGTTGAAGATTCCCATTGGGAGACGTGATATCGGCAGCGGAGACTACAAGCCCGACACCTAACAAAAAAATTGATAATATCTTACGCATAATTCAATAATTCTTGTTAATTCCCAAGGATAATGTAACCGAAAGCTGGAAGTGTCACCGTAGTCCCCACTGTTGTCTCTTCCCCTGTGATGAGATCGTTCATTGTGTCTCCTGCAAGAGCGATAGGGGTCTTTATTGTCTTCTCTTCATTGAATGGATTTACTATCAGGAGCAATTGCTTGCTACCGTTGGCAAAACAAAGAATCACACCATCTTTGGAAGTGTAACTCCTCATCTCGCCGCCACGCGCCACGTCAGTGTTGACATATGCCTTGTTGATGTCTCCATAAGTCTTGGTGAGCTTATCGGAGAAAGTGAACTTGCGGTGATTGCTGTTTAGGAAAGACAGTTTCCCCGATAGCCCCTCAACATCCATAGAGGAATAAAGCATAGGCGTTTCTCCGGAAAAAGTTGCCAACACATATGCCAAGATTGTTCCGTCTTGATTGGTGTACATTGTCGCAACATCATTCTCAGATGCCACATCATGATTGAATGCGTATCGGAGGAGCGCTTTTCCTGATGGAATCTGGGCATTACGGTCGGCAATGAAGTCACAAAAATTAGTGATATTACCACTATTATACATGGACGTGACTGCGGAGGGGAAATTCCAATCGTAAATCATATAGAAGCCATCATCGAAATAAGACGTGTAATTTGTCTCTGCAAGCATAAAAATGTCGGCATCAAGTTTTGAGAGAGCCTCAATAGCCTCTTTCCAGAAATCATTTGGCACTCCCTCGGCATAATCGCATCGGAACCCGTCAACATCAGCACTGGTGACCCAGAACGACATTGCCTCAATCATCGCCTCACGTGTTGACTTCTGGTTATAGTCGAGTTGAGCCACGTCTCCCCATTGGTCAGTGGAGGCTATGTTCCCGTTTGCATCCTTCTTATATCGTTCAGGATGATCTTTAGTCCATGGATTGTCGAAACTTGTGTGATTTGCCACCCAATCAAGCAGGACACGCATTCCATTGTCGTGGGCGGTCTTGACAAGATTTTTGAAATCATCCATACTGCCCAGTTGAGGGTCGATTTTCTCGTAATTCTTTACGCAATAAGGGGAGCCAATGGATTTTTCCTCACCGATTTCATAGGGAGGCATAATCCAGAGGATATTCACATTCATGCTCTTTATGCGTGGAATGTCAGAAGTAATCGCATTCAGACAATCCGAGTCACCATAAAAGCGAGGATTGATTTCGTAAATCACATCAGTTGTTGCCTTTTGGCTCATCACAATTGGGTCTATTATCAGTTCAGAGCCTGGATTATCGGACCCGCACGCAGTGGCAAAAAATGCCACTGCGCTTAGGATAACTTTATAGATTAATTTGATTATCATCGTTTATCGAATAATACATTCACTTAGCCTCTACAACGGTTGCACCTTCCGGCTCAGCAATAAAATAGTAGTCTTTATCAAGAACGATGTTTATCACATCATATTGCACCCCGTCGTTATTATTGAAAATCAGGTTTTCTGATTCGCCGGAGCCTTCAACCGGGAAGACCAGATATTCCACTCCATCAATCGTCTCGGTTGAGGAAGCGGATGTGCCCGGCCATCCGCCGAATATCTCCTTATCACCCCATGCATAGACATAGAAGCCCGACCAGCCAGTGTTGTTATGGACATAAATCTTATATTCTTGCGGCTCTGATGGGGTTACGGCAGCGTCATCACCGGAGCTGCTTCCTCCCGGCTGGAATGTGTCAGGGTCTATTTCAGTGGCTTTCTTGCCGGTAAAGTCAAGGTAGACATCACGATCAAGATTAAACACCACGACATCGTCAACCTGAGAGCCTTTGCCATTGTTGAGGATCAGGTGTTCCTCGAGACCCTGGTTACAGTTGGAAGCACCGAGGTCAAAGTACTTGTACTCAACACCGTTAATTTTCTGGGTGCCTGTCACGGGCATTCCGGGCCAGGCACCATTCAGGTCATTGACTGTTCCCCACATATAGAGGTAAAGCTCATCCCAGCCTGATGTATCGTAAACATATACGGTATAACCATCGTGGCTGACAACATTGCTTGGGTCAAACTCATTGACACCTTGTGGAGTCAGCTCAAGATAATAATCCTGATTTAGGGTCACGTTATAGTCAGCGAGTTGAGTGCCGTTGCCATTGTTGTTGAAGATGAGGTTCTCGTTAAGGCCTTCATTATTGACACCGGTGTCGAAATATTTATAATCAATACCGTTGATAGTAACCTTGCCGGTTGGCTGCATACCAGGCCAACCTCCAAAGCACTCGGAATCACCCCAGGCATACATTGCGAGCTCATCCCATCCAGTATTGTCAACGACATAAATGACGTATCCGTCATGCACAATCTCGTCCGGGTCAACCGGCTTATTGAAATAGTCAGCCCAGCGGTAGACAATGACATTCTCACGGGTGCCTGCATGTGGGTTTTCTCGATGTATCACAGTGTCATTCTGAAGCGAACGCTCCACACCTTGCTCCACGTTATAGAAAGTGTAGCCATCTGCGAGAGTCTTCCCTGAGATGAAGTCATTAGGATTCAGATAAATGCCAAACTTCCCGTCAGTGTCGGAAGCCTTTTCCAATTGCCAACGCTGGTCGCTAACAGCATTCATATTGCCGTTAAACTCACCGATTATATAGATTTCATCGGTTGAATTTGTGTTCTGAGGCACAATCACCTCCAAGAGTTGATATCCCTCCCGAAGCTCAAAACGGGGAAGCTCGATATCAAATGTTATCTCCTCTTTGGAACATGCAGATAGAAGCGGCAAAAGCATGAGAAGGAGTCTTAATATCTTTTTTGTGTTCATGTCACAATTGATTTCTAAAATTAATAATTCGGATTCTGCTTCAGTCCCGGGTTAACCATAAGTGCAGCTTGAGGAAGAGGGAACCACTCATATTTACGGTCACGTTGGGCAGGGAGTTGACGGCCATCAGTTTCGTTGGCACGCCCGAAGAACCACCATTGCCCCTGTGTAAACTTGTCGAAACGGCGGAGGTCAGTGCGACGGCGGCGACCTTCATCAAGGAATTCCAATCCCCATTCCGACAACATCCAGTCCATATCAAAATTTGAGAATCCCGGGCCAGGCTGTTCTATATCGGCAGAATTGGTGAAATAACGCTGGCGAACTTTGTTGACATATGTCTTGGCAGCATTGCTGTCACCTGAGCGCATTTTGCATTCCGCGAGAGTGTAATACACTTCAGAAAGACGGAACTCAACCTGATCGGAATTACGCCAGTCAAGACCAGTAGATTCCGGGAGAATAGGATATCGCAAAAGGCGGTAGCCGGTGTTTGTCATACCCCAGCGGGGACTCATGACAGTCTCAAGGTCACGGCCAAGGTTGCTGAAAGTTCCACATTGGTCAACGTAAATCAGCGGTTGGTCCTGAAGATCCGCATCAGCAAGGACATCTGCCCCGGTGTTGTAGTTCTTCTGAGCTCCCATGGCAAAGATCCCTTTCCAATTGCCGGCAGCATCGCTGCTGAAAGGCTGTTTGCGGATATCGTTGTCATTCATTCTGTCGAAAGGTGCTCCGAGTTTATCTCCATAATCGAAAATAAAGCTTTTAGCGCCTGTTGAACCGTAAGCACTATTGTTGGGTGTGTAAAGCAGTGTACCGCTGTTATCTTTTGAAGGAACAATGCATGTGCAATTCCATCCCGATTGGTCGCAAGAATAGCCGAACAACTCATCATAGTTATAGGGAAGGAATGGGGTGTCACGGTTATTGTTTGTGAGCATACCTGCTTCCATCGCAAAAGCAAACACAATCTCAGGGCAGGTATGATTATCCACGTTGTAGATAGTGCGATAATCTGACGCCAGACTATAAGTACCATATTTGCCATCGATTATCTCCTGACAGAGGTTGGCACACTCTGAGTATTTGTCCACACCGGTCCAGAGCTCAGAATTCAACAGCAAGCGCATCTTGAGCATACGGTTCACTCCCTGGTTCATTCGATTGCGTGTTGAGTTGGACCCATTTTCTGACGGAAGGTCTTGCCAGCATGCATCCAATTCATCAACCATGAAATTCCAAATCACCTTGCATCCGGTGTTGAAGTCATCATCGGCAGATCCCGGCACATCACCATTGGTGTCAGTGCAAAGGGGAAGCGCACCACCCCACAGCTCGAAGTTGTTGTAGTAAGCCCATGCCCGCATTGTGCGAAGTTCTGCAATATATTGATTGATATCGGCTTGGGTGACACCTAAATTTTCAGGATTGAGCTTCTCAAGGTCACCGAGCATCGTATTGCAGAGTCCGATTGTCTCCCAGGCTTTCTCCCAAGCAGAACGCACAATTTTTGACTCGGCATTCCAAGTTTGGGTTGACAATACAAATTTCTCTGCCTCATCATATCCCCAGGCGCCACCATTCCAAGATCGCCAAGCAATCTGATCGGCTGAAAATTCGTTGAGATACCAGAAATATTCAAGGAATCCGCTCTGCGCACTTGAATAAATGGAGGCAACCGCCCCTTGAAGACTTTTCTGGTCTTGATAATATGCAGACGCATCAATCAGGTCGAACGTCTTCTCATCAAGGTTTGTGCAGCCGGTTATGCCGGTAGCCATTGCGGTTGCACACAATACACCGCATATATATTTGATACTTTTCATTTATTTCACTGATATAATTAACGGAAACGGAAAGTGACACCTAAAGTCAAGGCAGTGGCATTAGGATATGCACTTGACACATCAACACCGGGAGTGATTCCGGTTGATGGCACAGAAGATGGATCTGTGCCAGAGTATTTTGTAAGTGTGAAAACATTCTTTGCAGACAAATAGACACGCAGGGAATCTATGAGTCTTCTATTCTTGAAAGGCACATTGTAGGCAAGTGTAATGTTCTCAAGTTTGAAATAATCTCCTTTTTCAAGGAAATAAGAAGAAATCACGCCGCCGCTACTCCAGGTATCCTTATCATCGAGATATGCAGAACGCAACAAATTGTCGGAGCCGCTTCCCTGAAGCCCCATTCCGTATTTGCGCATATTGAAGATATCGAAACCAAATGCGCCCTGGAATTGGAATGATAAATCAAAGTTTTTCCAAGAGAGACTGTTGCTCCATGTGAGGAAATGTTTCGGAGCTCCATTGCCGATATATCGTTTGTCTTCCGGCGTGGCAAGGGCAACATTTACCACCTCACCGTCCTTATTATATACAAGCATCTGATGATTCTCATCTGTGCCGGCATACTCATAACCATAGAACTGGGCTATCCTGCTGCCTTCTTCAACGCGGAAGAAATATTCACTGGTGCCGACTCCCGGTTTCTGATAAAGGTCAAGGTAAGATGCCTCGTAGATATCGTTGCTCAGTTTGGTAAGCTTGGTTGTGCCATATGAATAGTTAATTCCCATATTCCATTTTACCGGAGTGTTGTTCAAGACATCCCCATTGAGTGCTATCTCTATACCGGTGTTCTTTGTTGTGCCGACATTCACGAGAATATTGCTGTAGACATAGGGAGGTTGAGGTGCAGTGTAATTATACAGCAGATCTTGAGAACGGCGATCGAAATATTCGATACTACCGTTTATACGGTTGAAAAACATAAAGTCAACGCCAATATTGATGCTGGAGAGTTTTTCCCATCCAAGGTTTGGATTGGCGTTAGATGAAGGTCGGTATCCTGTCACCCAAGATCCATCAATAAGATATGTGCCGGCAGCGCTGTATGTAGATATGGATTGATATGGGTCGAAGTCACTTCGGCCAGTCATTCCATATGAGAATCTTGGCTTAAGGCTTTGCACCACATGCACATAGTCTTTGAGGAAGGGAGCAGATGCCATTTCCCAGCCAATTGAGGCGGCAGGGAATGTACCCCACTTACGGTCTGCACCGAATTTTGTGCTTCCCTCATGACGCACAGAGGCAGAAACGAACACCATATTTTTCCAAGCATAGTTTATGCGGCCAAAGAAACCGACAAGAGTAGACTGAGATTTACCCGCCCACATATTAGCCTTGCCGTCTTTGAGCCATGTTCCGGCACCGATTCCCCACCACAATGGACTATCGTAAGAGAAGTCATAGTTTGTCTCACCCATGCTTTCCCAGTCAGTGCGCTGGTAAGAGTAACCTCCCACAAAACGAAGGTCATGACTGTCAGTCTTGAAACTGTAGTTACCAATCCATTCAAGACCGTTGGTGGTCCATTTCTGATATTCAATATTTGCTCGTCCGGCATATCCACCCCAGAAACTTTCGCCTGAAGTTGAGGGTGTATAGTAGTTGCTTTTCAAGTCATTATAATTGTATGAATAAGACAAGGTGGTGCTTACTGTATGCACATCGTTATGCCATATGTCATATTTCACGTCAGCTGTTCCCAATAGATACGTGCGTTGTCCTTCTGAGGTGTTCACCTTAAGTTGTTGCACCGGGTTCTTTACATCAGTTGGAGATGTAGGCTGATAGTAACTTCCATCTTCGTTAAACACAGGGATAGTTGGGTTCATTCCGAGAGCAGTGTCAAACATGTCGTCATCACCCCATTTCTCATTGACGCGACGAGCATTGAGGGAAGCGGTGAATTTAAGATGGTTGTCGAGAGTATTGGCAGAAACGGCGGCGCGACCACCAAACTCTTCACGACCGCTTGCGATGTCAAGACCATTAGCTTTCTTGTAGTTGACTGAGGCAGTGTAATAGCCGCCACTTGGAAGAGCCCCGTCAATGCCTATATATTGGTTAGTATCATAAGCAACATCACGAGTGATAAGGTCATACCAGTCGGTGCTGGCCCCATAATCATTGCCACGACGAGCCATTCTCCATTCATAAGGAGAAAGCACCTCCGGTTTGCGTGTTGCAATCGACATTGCAGCATAAGAGTCATAAGTAATTACAGGTAGCCCGGGCTGTCCTGTCCCTTTCTTGGTAGTGATTAGGATTACGCCGTTTGCACCCCTTGTGCCGTAGATGGCAGCAGATGCGGCATCTTTCAGCACTGACATAGACTCGATATCCTGAGGTGCCAGAGTGCGGATATCACCACCTGCCACACCATCAATCACAATGAGAGGCCCATTGCCTGCGCTAAGAGATGTGGCACCACGCACCTGAAGGTCGGCTGAGCCATTAGGATTGGCAGCAGCCGTGCTTGACACATTAAGACCGGCAACCTTGCCTTGCAACATCTCCATAGGATTGTTCATGGCTCCTTTTTGGAAATCATCCCTATTGACCTGAACCACGGAACTTGAGACCTCCCTACGGCTCACAGATCCATAACCAACCACCACCACCTCATCAAGGAGTTCTTCATTTTCTCGCAAAGTGGCGTCAACGATTGTCAATCCTTTTACGGATTTTTCCACTGTCTGAAATCCGACGAAACTGAAAACCAGAGTTCCGTCTTCCGGCACATTCTTGAGTTCATACTTTCCATCGATGTCAGTGGCTGTCCCTATGGCCTGGTGTCCTTTGACCGATACGGTGGCGCCTACCATGACATCACCAGTAGTGTCGTACACAGTTCCCGTCACCGTTTTTGTCTGCGACATAACCGAAGGGCTTGCCATGATGCCCAACGCACATGTTATGCAGACTGCAATGGTGCGTAATAACTTTGAGGCTGTTTTCATTTAATTTGATTTTTGGTTGTTATTTAGTTTTTGGTATTAGTTGTCAATTCAAAGAGTGAAATCATGGTCAGGCAGAGTTTGTCTATGGTGGGTTTCACACTGCCAAAATTAAAGTAAAAAATTCACAAAAATCACTGCTTAATATCAATTTCTAAATATTTCCAAAAATCAAGACATTGATTATGAATGTCTTAATAAATAATGGAGAGATAGTTTTTCAAGGTGGTCATCAAGTCCTGATGAGTAGTCATTGTATCAGATTGTCTTCAAAAGAGTCTGGATTAATTGCTCTTTTACGTAGCTTTGATCGATATGTATATACGGTTGTGAGCGAGCATCTCAGGAATTCTGCGATCTTCTCACTGTCGACAATCCCAATTCGCAGCAATGCCAACACACGCAATTCTGTGTTAAGTTTACTGTCTGCCTTAGGTATTAGTTGGCAATCCGGTCGCATCAAGGCATTGACTTTCTCAACAAAATTTGGATAGATATTCAAAATGGCATCGTCAAATTTATTGTAGAAATCTTTCAGGGTCTGATCAGCTATGTTGCTGCTTTCTATTTTCTTAATCAAATCCTTGACATTCCCTTTCACAGCAAGATTATGCAGAACTTGCTGATAACGCTCAAGATTGCGGATTGTAAGAGACGAGAATTGCATGAAAAGACCTGCATATTCTTCCTTAATGGAGTCAGATTGTTTTAGTGCAGTATTTGTTTCTGCAAGCTTCTTGTTCAGTTCCCTTAGTTTAGAAGAAATTTCAGAGAGTTCATCATTATGGTTTCTGATGGTAATGTTAGCCTGGTGGATTTTATTCATTTGCTTGAGAATAAAGATAATAGAAATGGCTAAGATAATAGCGAGCACCGCGGTGAGGGCGAGCATCCATTTTAGTCTGTTTTGCAGCTGCTTTTGACTTGCATCATATGCTGTGTCGATCACTGGAAGCATACGTGCTGATTGCGCATTGCGCATGCGGGCAGCATAAAAATTAGCATCATCGAAGCTCTTTTGAAGATATTTCTTAGCCCGCTTAATGTCTCCATCATTAAATAAGCTCTCAGACAATTCTCTAAATGACACATTTTCCTTAGTGCTTCCTTTAATGTCGCTTAGTGCACTAATTGTCAGATATTTCTTATAGTTGATGTCGTCTTTCTCCATCTTATATGAATATGCCAGGATGGAAGATATTATAGCATATTCGCGAGAGGATGGCTCGTATTGTGATAATCTTGCTTGAAGCATATCTTGTGCCTCATCAATTTTACCACTCACTATCATTTCATTTGAATGATAGGAGAGACGGCTGAAGGAATTCTCAGGAGTCACAAGCATTAGGGAGTCAGTATATATGCGTCGCAGGGAGTCGTATACCTGAGTGTATGCGTTCCGGTCGTGATACTCACTTTGATATTGGTAGATTCCACAATAGACATAATAATATTGTTCCAATAACGCTGAATCAAGGTCAGTCTTTTTTATGGCTCGCATTTCGGCAAGTGCATCCTCAAAAAGACCGGCATGGCTCATTATGTCAATGCGCTGCAACTTGAGTTTCTGCATCAGTCTGTCATCCCGAAGATTTGAGACTAAGCGCAAGTTGTTGTTAATGTAATGAAGGGCAGAATCGCTTACATAGGATTCGTATTCCTTTATCAGCAGACTATTGATGCGAAGCTGGGAATAAATGTCAGAAGTGTGAGTCAATTCCTTTTTAAGCATCCTTATCCGGTTGTCTTTTATGGCATCATATTCTGGCACCCTTTGAAGTTCTTTGTCTAAGGAAGCATAATATTTTTCCAAATCCGGATTCTTAGTCTTGGATTGGTTGTGACAACCACATAAAAATATGACCATAATTATGGCAATAAAGGGGAAAAACGGTCTGGAGCTGTCCATAGGTTGTATAGAGTTTATATTGGAGATAACTTTCCCCCAAAGTTATAAAAAAATTCAATAATTCCTCACATCCGCAACTAATCTGAATTTTTCAATTATTTGTACTGTTAATCGAGCTTGATGGTTTTGGGCT
>CAZEUD010000005.1:0-68910 GCA_964515455.1 uncultured Sangeribacter sp. | reverse complement strand
GATTGGCTCCCTTTTTCCTCAAAGCCCCGTCACGGCCCACATATCCGGCATCAAAAGAGAGATGGCATAGTTCAGTCGGGTAGGGATTCGAGGGAAGGGGAAGGGATGTAGGAGGTGGCGACAGCGCATACGCCCTGAATCTCCACCACAAGGCGGCGGTTGCCTTTTATGCGCTTGATATGCCCCTCGCATCCTTTGAATGGTCCCTTGATGACTCGCACGCGGCTTCCGTGCTTGAACTCCATTCTGCCGTCGGCGAAGTATTCGAGTCCTTTGCTGCCGCTGCTGCTCACAAGGATGAAAGTCTGCATCTCGCGGTCGGGAATCTCGATAAGGCGGCGGTCGAAGGGGTTGCTCTCGAGGGTGCGGTATATGTGGAAGTCGAGAATGGAGGAGTGCTCAATCTCGAGAATGCGTGGGGCAGAGGTGTGCACGAACATCAGGCGGCTGACCGCCGGCACGGTGACAATCTTCGGTTCGCCATCGCGTGAGGCTTTGACACGCTCGATGATGGGCACGTATGTCTCAATCTCCATTTTGCGGAGGATTTCATCGAGGGCAAGTACCTTATTGCCGTAAACATTGAGGGCAAACCAGTGGGAATCGTAGTTGGCAATGTTCATCTTTCAAATAGTGACGCATATCTTTTCCGGCATCCGCTGATGAAAGGAATGCCGGCAAAAGCCGTGCTTGTTAGTATACTGCATAAACAGCTCTAATCGTGCATGTTACCCTGAATCCAAGGCTCCACGCATAAGCCGAAAACCACGATTTCTGTACAATAAATCGCAGCTTTATTTTGTGCAAAATTACAAAAATTCCTATAATTACAAAAATTACGACTTGAAAATCGTCCAAATCATCCTCGTTTTTGTGAGAGGGGTAAGATTTTTATTGCCCTAACGCAAGCATCGGTTTATTTACGCTTGGCTGGCACCATGTATTGATGACGCTGCGCTGGGCTGGAACCATAACGAGGACGGCTGAAGCGCTGCATTGAGCTTCGGCAATGCGAATTATTTTGCATACGCATAATTGCCGATTAAAGCCGATGGCTGCGGAACATTGACACCGTTTATTTAATCACCATCCAAGCAAACCGCAGCGACATTAAACACAGTTGCGCCTTTGCGTCAAAAAAACACAAGATCGGCATCTTGCAAAGAAAAAAATACGGAACGAACGTCCCTTCGGGGTGGTTATTTTTTCCAAAAAGTGGGGGTGAAGATGATGAGGATGGTGAAGATTTCGAGACGTCCGATGAGCATGATGAGCGACAAGAGCCATTTGGCGGCATCGGGGATGAGGGCGTAGTTTTCGGAGATGCCGGTGATGTCTGTGCCGATTCCGTTGTTGGATATCGCGGACAGACTGCAGAAGAAGGAGTCGGACAGCGGGAGTCCCATCAGACTCAGTATGAGTCCCCCGGTGCAAATCACGATCGCATAAAGGAAGAGGAAGGCAAGTGTCTTGTTAACTACCGAAGGCTGCGTGCCTTTGCCATTGATGGTGACAGTAGTGACCGTTGAAGGGTGCATTATTTTGTAAAACTCATTCTTGAGGTATTTGAAGAGCACCACAAATCTGTCGATCTTCGCACCTCCGGACGTGCTGCCCGCGCACGCTCCCATTGCCATCATAATAAGGAGAACGACTATCGACAGGGAGCCCCAGTCGCGGAAACCAGGTTCGGTGATGCCGGTGGATGAGAGTATCGAGATGGTCTGAAACAGCGGGTCGATAGTGAAGTATTCCAAGCCTTTGCCTACCGGCTGCTCGATGATCATACTGATGACAAATATGGCATAACATATCAAAATCATGAACACGTAGCATTTGAAAGCGGTGTTACGTAACGGATTCCCGGTTCGTCCGGTAAGAGTGTTGAATATAAGTGAGAAATTGACACCTCCAAGAAACATGAACACGCACATCACGATCTTTATATAGAGGGAATCCCATTGCGCGATGCTCATGTCTACAGTGGAGAAGCCACCGGTGGACATTGTGGAGAGTCCATGGCAGAAGGCATCGAAGAAATCCATTCTGGAGAATGTCAGGAGGATTACAAGGACGGCTGTAAGGATGATATATATCAGCCAAAGACTTTTGGCAGTAAAGCTCACGCGCGGACGGAGTTTGTCGTGGGTTATGCCGGTAACTTCAGCATTGAAAAGCTGCATGCCTCCGGTATAATTGAGCATCGGCACCACAGCGAGCGTGAACAGTATAATTCCCAAGCCTCCAATCCATTGCACCACGCAGCGCCATATAAGGATAGATTTCGGCACTCCGACAAGTGTATTCAATACAGAGACACCGGTAGTGGTGAATCCGCTCATAGTTTCAAAAAATGCATCGGTTATGCTCATGTGGGTGCCGGTCATCAGGAAAGGTATCATGCCGAAGAGGGAGAGAATCACCCATGTAAGTCCCGTAAGAAGGATTGCCTCGCGCTTTCCCATATCCTTGGAGCGCGGGTGGAGCATCATCATGCCGGCACCGCTTACACCGGTGATGGCTGTGCATATAAGGAAGTCGGTCAGGGATTCCTCATGGTAAATGAGAGCCACAAGACAGGGCACGAGCATGAAGAGAGCCTCAATCACCAGAAGGTATCCGATCACGCGGAGCAGCATGAGCAGATTGATGTAATATATCTGTTTCTTATAGAAAAACATCCTGAACTCTCCTTTTCCTCAGCTGCTTAATTAAACCATTTCTCAATTTTGTGGATAGTGCCCGACAGGCAGAATACCACTACATAGTCACCCTCCTGTATCTGAGTGTTACCGCCTACGAGTTGTATATCCTCGCCTCTGACAAGAGCAGCGAGGGTCATGCCTATCGGCAACTTGAGGTCTTTTACGGGAGCTTTCGTAATTTTGGCTTTTGGCTTTACCTGAATCTCAGCTACTTCCGCATCTGCAAGGGCGAGGAATTTGGAATTACTCTCATCGGCATCGAGGAGAATCTTGAAGATATGGCTTGAGGCACACAGTTTCTTGTTGATGGTGGTGCCGATATTCAGATTCTCCGCCTGACTGAGGAACTGCAGATTCTCAACATCCGCAATGGTCTTTGGTACGCCAAACTCCTTGGCTGTAAGGCATGAGAGGATATTGGTTTCAGAGGAATCCGTAAGAGCCAGAAAAGCATCATACTGGTAGATATTGTTTTCGCGGAGCACCTCTATGTCGAGGGCATCGCCGTAAACAATCTCGCAATTAGGGAGCATGGTGGCCATATTCTCGCAATTCTCACGGACATTGTCGATGATCTTTATATGGTAATCATCGCCATAGAGTTTGGCAAAACGCTGCGCTATGCGGCTGCCTCCTACAATCAGAGCCTTTCTGACCACTCTTTTTTTCTTGCCGCAAATGTCGCGCACCTCGCGTATATATTCCGGAGTGGTAATGAAATATACTATATCATCACGCAGTATCTCATCATTACCATTAGGGATTATGGTTTCATTGTTGCGCTTAATGGCAGCCACATGGAAATCATGGGTCTTTACCGGAAGGTCGCGGAGTTTGCAATTTATCAGAATGGAATCTCCATGGAGTTTTACGCCGATAAGAAGTAGACCACCGTTATGAAGTTCGCCCCAATAGCGTGCCCAGTTGTGATTGAGCGCCACGGCTATCTCCTGAGCTGCAATGTTTTCCGGATAAATAAGGAAATCCACGCCTACATTTTTAAGGATAGACTTATTCTCGGTGAGGAGAAACTCGCTATT
The DNA here is from genome assembly GCA_964515455.1 of uncultured Sangeribacter sp. Lineage (GTDB taxonomy): Bacteria > Bacteroidota > Bacteroidia > Bacteroidales > Muribaculaceae > Lepagella. Next base: position 65,165 of record CAZEUD010000005.1, on the reverse strand, counting down.
GTCTATTCTTGCCACGGTTTTACGGGCGCCGAGTCTTTTGGCTATGGCGCAGCTTGTGATATTGCGTGTCTCATACGGGGTGACGGCAATATACAGGTCGGCATTGGAGACTCCGACATCCCTCATGCTGCTGAAAGAGGATGTGGAGGAATTCCATGTCATGAGATTATAATTGGAGTCGATCACGTCAAGGCGCGACTGATCATTATCAATCAGAATAATATCCTGATCTTCATTGGAAAGCATCTTCGCCAGATGAGTTCCCACTTCTCCCGCTCCTGCTATAACAATTTTCATATTCTTAGTCAGTTAGGTGCAACAGCAGAGATCTTTGAATGCATCTGTCGTGCTGATTCCATAATACCTTTAATGTCAAAACCACATTGAGCGTGGAGTTGTTCAACATTTCCATGGAATATCCACTTGTCGGGGATACCGAGACGCATCAGTTTCTTATCCACGCCATTATCCGACATCCATTCCATCACAGCCGAGCCGAAACCACCGTTTATCATACCGTCCTCCACTGTGATTACGGCATCATACTTCTCCATTATCTTTCCAAGCAATTTCTCATCGAGTGGTTTCACCCAGATCATATCATAGACATCTACAGGAATTGACTCATTAGCAAGCGTTTCAGTTGCCTTGACTGCATCATTACCTGTAGTGCCGATTGATAGAAGCGCTATCCTTGCACCCTCAGATTTATATACGCATCTCCCTTTACCAACCTGCAGAGGGGTGATTTCACCCTGACAATAACTGCCGACGGCTTTGCCGCGAGGATAACGGATAGCCATGGGAGAGGATGAGGATTCCGCCGTTTTCATCAAGCCTTGAAGAGACTCGATATTCATAGGAGCTGCGATACTGATGCCGGGAATCATGCGCAGATATGCCATGTCGAAAAAGCCATGATGGGTAACGCCATCTTCGCCTACGAGTCCGCTGCGGTCGATGCAGAACACAACAGGCAAACCCTGGATGCACACATCATGGATGATATTGTCGAAACCACGCTGCAGGAATGAAGAGTAAATGGCAACAAACGGTTTTTTGCCCGCCGATGCCAATCCTCCGGCGAAAGTCACGGCATGACCTTCGGAGATCCCCACATCAAAAGTGCATTTCGGGAATTTTGCCATCATCTCGCTCATGGATGTGCCGGAAAGCATGGCAGCGGAAATACCCACTATATCAGGATTTTTTTCCGCCAATTGGCAGAGAGTCTGACCGAACACTTCCTGCCAGAGAGGGGAGTGCTTGGGAGAGCAGAGACGTTCACCGGTTTCGGGATCAAAATTTCCCGGTGCATGCCATATCTGGGGATTCTCCTCAGCAGCCTTGTAACCCTTCCCCTTTACAGTGCGCAGGTGCAGGATGCGCGGACCTTTCATATCCTTGATATCGCGAAGCACTTTCACCACCTTCTCCACATCATTGCCATCAAAAGGACCTAAATAGCGGATGTTGAGACCCTCGAAAATATTCTGCTGGGCTGAAACAAGTGATTTCACCGCATTGTTGAACCTCAAGAGCAGACCTTTGCGCTTATCATTGATAAGTCCGAATTTCTTGAATATGCCGTAGAGCTTGAACCTGAGCTTATTATACGATGCGGAAGTGGTGATGTCAGAAAGGTAACTGTGCATTGCCCCCACCGGATTGTCAATCGACATATCATTATCATTAAGAATGATAAGAAGATTGTTGGGGTTGTTGGAGGCATTGTTAAGACCCTCGAAAGAGAGACCGTTGCTTATGGAGGAATCGCCTACCACGGCAATCGTTTTGCGGTCGGCATTGCCGGGAGTGTTCATATCGGCAATGGCCATTCCGAGGGCAGCCGAGATGGAATTTCCGGCATGTCCGCATACGAAAGTATCGTATTCACTTTCTTTGGGGAACGGGAAACCGCTGATGCCACCCTCTTTGCGCTGGTTGGGGAACTGGTCGCGTCTTCCGGTGAGGAGCTTGTGGGCGTATGCCTGATGTCCCACATCCCAGACTATGCGGTCGCGCGGTGTGTTGAACACATAATGAAGCGCCACTATAATCTCCACAGCGCCCATGCTTGAGCCGAAATGTCCCGGATTGTGCGAGAGATTCTCTATCATATACTCCCTGATTTCATTGCAGAGAGCGGGCAACTGGTCAGAAGACAGTTGTCTGAGTTGTTCCGGATTATCTATATGATTGAGTATGGTCATTTCTTACCAAAATATTTTTTGTACAGAGGCACAAAAATAATAACGCCAGTCATTGCGGCAATGAGCAAATTCTTGAGATTCAAGCCTCCTGCCGTCAAGAGCAACCATACGAGCCAAATCCATATTATGGCCAGCACTACTGTTCCTATTATCTTTGATACTTCCATCAAAGTGCGAAATTAACGAAAAAAGTCGGTATACGCAACTAAAATCGAATTATCGTTGCGAGGGGGCATTGTACAATATAAAAAAGAATCCGCCGGATTGGGGCGGATTCCATATACATTTCTATGAATTTTAATAATTTATCATGCCGGGGCGGGAACATAACCATCTTCGATGGCAATGTAATGCTGGTAGGGATGATCGCAACCGGGGCATTTTGCCGGCGGTTCGGTGCCTACGGATGTGTAGCCGCAAACCAGGCACTTCCATGTCACCGGTTTCTCACGTTTCCACATCGTTCCGGTTTCGATCAGATTCAACATATATTTGAATCTGTCGTAGTGAGTTTTCTCAGCCTGTGCGATGGCCTGGAAATGAGCTGCTATATTGTCGAACCCCTCCTCCTTGGCGGTTTTTGCGCAAGCATAATAGAATTCATATCCGTCAACACTTTCCTCCTTCATAGAGGTTTTCAGGTTGGCTGCAGTGTCACCAAGGAAGCCGGCATCAACGCCCGGAGTGCCTGTAACCTCATTGCTTTCAAGCATTTTGAGGAATACTTTTGCGTGATGAAGTTCATTCTCGGCAGTTTCGCGGAAGATAACGCCTACGGGGAAATATTGCTCCTTGTCGGCTATTTTTGCGTAGAAAGTATAGCGGGCGTATGCCTGGGTCTCTGAAAGATAGGAGTTAACGATATTTTGCTCCGTCTTCGTGCTTTTGATGCTTTTACATGTGTCCATAGTTATTTGAGTTTATAGAAGTATTAATAATTTCTATCCGTAATTTCTATCTTTTCAATAATTCTAATGTTAAAACAAAAAAAAGCATATAATGTTCATTATCTGTGCCACAATTTCATATTACCTTTTTTCAGGGATTTGGCAACATCGATAATGCGTTGGTTTGATGAGCCTTTAAAGAGCAGATCAGTGTCGCGCAAAGGAAGTATGAAAGGGGAGTCAACCACTACATCCACATGGCTCACAGCATTTTTTAGGACATGGTCGTTCATAATCTCCTCCCATGTAAAGCCTGTATAGAGCCATACATCGTGATTGAGGCTATGAATAGCATCTGCCAGCTCAATAACAGCTTCCGGAGAATACAGGGGGTCACCACCTGTAAGGGTGACATCGAAATCCTCCTCCTTTATCACTTCAAGCAGTTCATCAAGGGTCATTTCATTACCGGCATTGAAATCCCAGGAGTTGGGATTGTGACAACCCTCGCAATGATGATTGCAGCCGGCAAAATATATTGAAGTGCGAAATCCGGGGCCATCCACAGTGGTGCCCCGGATTATATCAATGATTCTGAATATAGTCATATTGGGTAACAGAGTCTGTCTCTTATTTATGAACCACGCGATCGTGGAGTTCGGCGAGTTTCCCGGAATTCCAACGGTCGGTAGTGCCTACAAGATATCCGGTGATACGCTGGATTGTCTCAAATTTGGTGCCGCATTTCGGGCAATGTGTCTCCTCCTGTGAGGCGTTCTCATATCCGCAGCGCGGGCAATGGTTGCGGTTATGGTTTACAGAGCCGTATCCCATATTGTATTTGTCAAGAAGATCCACAATCTGCATAATCGACTCCTCATTGTGGGTGGCATCCCCATCTATCTCCACATAGAAGATATGACCGCCACCGGTAAGCTCATGGTAAGGAGCCTCGATTTTGGCTTTATGGCGGGGAGAGCAATGATAATACACCGGCACATGGTTGGAGTTGGTATAATAATCCTTGTCGGTTACGCCGGGGATTATGCCGAAAGTCTTGCGGTCTTTCCTGGTAAACTTGCCCGACAATCCTTCAGCCGGGGTGGCAAGTACTGAGAAATTGTGCCCATATTTCTCGCAATAGTCATTTACACGGCTGCGCATATGCTTCACGATGCGCAGACCGAGAGCCTGAGCCTCCTCGCTTTCACCATGATGCTTGCCGATCAGAGCTATGAGACATTCGGCAAGACCGATGAAGCCGATGCCGAGTGTGCCCTGGTTGATAACAGAGTCGATAGTGTCGTTGGGTTCGAGCTTGTCAGCACCGTTCCAAAGCACACCCATCACCAGCGGGAACTGCTTGGCAAGAGCCGTGCGCTGGAAATTATATCGCTCCTCAAGCTGAAGGGCGGTGATATCGAGAATTTCATCAAGCTTTTCAAAGAATCTGCGGATTCGCTCCTCTTTGTCCTGAATGTTCATCAGCTCGATGGCTATGCGCACGATATTTATTGTGGAGAAGGAGATGTTTCCACGACCTATGGACGTTTTCTCACCATAGCGGTTTTCAAACACGCGGGTACGGCATCCCATTGTAGCCACTTCATATTTATATCTTTCAGGGTCGTTGGGATCCCATTTCTCATGATGATTGTAAGTTGCATCAAGATTCAAGAAATTAGGGAAGAAGCGGCGGGCAGTAACCTTGCAAGCGAGTTTGTAAAGGTCATAGTTGGGGTCTTCCGGCAGATAGCTTACACCGCGTTTTTTCTTCCATATCTGGATGGGGAATATTGCAGTGGCACCATTGCCGACACCTTCGTATGTTGAATTCAGGAGTTCGCGAATCACGCATCTTCCTTCGGCCGAGGTGTCAGTGCCATAATTTATGGATGAGAATACCACCTGGTTGCCGCCACGGGAATGGATAGTGTTCATATTATGTATGAAAGCCTCCATAGCCTGATGCACACGACCCACGGTTTTATTAATGGCGTGTTGTTTCAGTCGCTCCTCTCCTTCGAGTTTATCAAGATCCTTTTTCAGGAAATCCTTGATTTCCGCATTATAAAGATGGGAGAGGTCTTTGCCGGTGAGTTGTTCAAGATTCTTTACCTCCTCTATATAAGAGCTTCTGACGAAGGGGGCGAGGTAGAAATCGAAAGCCGGAATAGCCTGACCGCCGTGCATCTCATTCTGTGCGGTTTCGAGAGATATACAGGCAATCACGCTTGCTGTCTCAATTCTTTTAGCAGGGCGTGACTCGCCATGACCGGCCACAAACCCTTTTTTAAGGATCTTGTCGAGAGGATGCTGAACGCAGGTGAGACTCTTGGTAGGGTAGTAGTCTTTATCGTGAATATGCAGATAGTTGTTTTTCACAGCGGTCTTCACTTCCTGACTCAAGAGATAATCATCCACAAACGGTTTTGTGGTTTCGCTTGCGAATTTCATCATCATTCCGGCAGGAGAATCCGTGTTCATATTGGCATTTTCGCGGGTGATGTCATTATTCTTGGCCTCGATGATTTCGAGGAACATATCGCGGGTTTTGGCGCGGCGAGCTATGGAGCGCTGGTCGCGGTAAGCAATGTAACGCTTCGCAACATCCTTACGTGCGGATTTCATAAGCTCAATCTCCACACGATCCTGAATCTCCTCCACGGTCATCCTCTCTTTGCCTCCGATGCCAATCCTGTCGGTGATTTTCTGGATAAGAGCCTCGTCCTCTCCCATATCAGTGGTGAGCATTGCTTTTCGGATTGCGGCTTTGATTTTTTCCTCGTTGTAGCCCACAACGCGACCGTCTCTTTTTACAACTATCTGAATCATAATTTCTTTTATTGGGTGTTCAAAAATTCTTATTTATTGTGGACACAAAGTTATGATATTGTTGTCAATAAAACAAATATTTTTGATAAAAATATGATATTAAAATTTTGTTTTGGAAAACTTTTATTGATTACAAAATTTTTAAATAGTTGATATAAAGATAAATAAAAATATTTTTGGAAAACTTTAATGCTGAATAAAGTTATCAGGATTAAATTATTTTGTTTTTATGTATTGATGTAGTCTTTAACTTTTCCGAATTTTTATCGCAGAGAACACAGAGGGCAGAGATTTTTGCGCCTCTGCGTTATTATGGATAGCAGTCTCATTCGATATTAAACATTAGTCAGAAAAACCGGGATTTTGATGCGGTTGCCTTGGAAAATGTTTAATAACATATACTGATTTTCGGGAGAAATTATTAATTTTGTGGGATTAAAGGACCGGGAATTGCATTCAGTTTATTTTTTATGAGGCAAAATCATATATGAATGCATAAAACTCCCATGTGAGATTGTTTAGAAAGATAACCCTTAAATTTAATAGAGATGTCAGTTAATCATGACAGCCTCAAGGCTGATGCATTGAAATATCATGAAGAATGGACACCGGGTAAGATAGAGGTGCTCCCGACAAAACCATTCAGTAACCAGAAAGATTTATCGCTGGCATACTCGCCGGGTGTGGCATATCCATGCAAGGAGATTGAAAGAGAGAATAGTCTGGCATATAAATACACCGACAAAGGTAACATTGTAGCCGTTGTGTCTAATGGAACGGCAGTTTTGGGACTCGGCGACATCGGAGCATTGGCCGGCAAGCCGGTGATGGAGGGTAAAGCATTACTTTTCAAAATTTTTGCCGGAATAGATTCATTCGATATTGAGGTGGATGAGAAGGATCCTGACAAGGTTGTGGAGATAGTGAAAGCCATTTCACCAACATTCGGTGGTGTTAACCTTGAGGATATAAAAGCACCGGAATGTTTCAAGATAGAAAAGAGGCTCAAAGAGGAATGTGAGATCCCTGTAATGCACGATGACCAGCACGGCACGGCTATAATCTCCGGAGCTGCGCTTGTGAATGCGGTGGAAGTGCAGGGCAAGAAATTAGGGGATGTGAGGATTGTGATGAATGGAGCCGGAGCAGCAGCCATCAGTTGTGCAAAGCTCTATATAAAGCTTGGGGCAGATCCCAAGAAACTTGTGATGTGTGACTCGAAAGGGGTGATTCGTGCGGATCGCACGGATATAAATGCTCAGAAGAGGGAATTTGCGACATCGGAGGATTTGCATACACTTGCCGAGGCAGTGAAGGGTGCTGATGTGTTTGTAGGACTAAGTGTCGGAAATGTCCTCACTCCTGAAATGCTCAGCACCATGGCGTCCAAGCCGATAATTTTCGCCCTTGCCAATCCGGAGCCTGAGATTTCTTACGAACTCGCCATGTCTACGCGTGATGATATAGTGATGGCAACGGGGAGAAGTGATTATCCCAATCAGGTTAACAATGTTCTCGGATTTCCGTATATCTTCAGAGGTGCGCTTGACAGCCGCGCTTCCGACATCAACGAAGAAATGAAACTGGCGGCATGCCGTGCCATAGCTGATCTGGCACGCCTGGAAGTGCCGGAAGAGGTCAAGAAAGCCTATGATGGTAAAGATTTTGAATTCGGGAAGGATTATATCCTGCCAAAGCCATTTGATCCAAGATTGCTATATACTGTAGCACCGGCTGTGGTGAAAGCAGCCATGGATTCAGGGGTCGCAGGCAGAAATATTACTGATTGGGAAGCATATAACGAGGAGTTGCGTCTGCGCATGAAACAATTGGAAAGATAGCAGAGAGCGAAGCTTTAGATTCCATTCCCCAAAAATTGTTAAAGCAGGGGAATGGAGTCTAAATATATAAATTATCAATACAGGGCATAAATATTCGGTGAAATCGAAATATTTATGCCCTTTTTTGATTGTCGGATTCATCATTTTTATTAACTTTGCATAAATTTGTACATGTCTTGTGCTGATAGAAATCACATGACATGCGCTGACTAATGAACTGTATTAATTTATCCATAGGTTATGGCAAAAGAACTCAAGAATTTCACCAAACGATCAGATAATTTTTCTCAATGGTATAACGAGCTTGTAGTCAAAGCAGATTTGGCCGAGCAGTCGGCAGTCAGAGGTTGTATGGTAATAAAACCTTACGGCTATGCAATCTGGGAGAAAATGCAGCGGCAGCTTGACGATATGTTTAAGGAAACCGGTCATCAGAACGCATATTTCCCATTGCTTATTCCGAAATCGTTTTTGAGCAGAGAGGCTGACCATGTGGAAGGTTTTGCAAAGGAGTGTGCAGTTGTGACCCATTACCGCCTGAAAAATGATCCCGATGGTAACGGCGTTGTGGTGGATCCTGCCGCGAGGTTGGAGGAGGAGCTTATCATTCGTCCTACATCAGAGACCATAATATGGAATACATATAAAAATTGGATACATTCATACCGGGATCTTCCGATTCTTGTGAACCAGTGGGCAAATGTGTTCCGTTGGGAAATGCGCACGAGGATGTTCCTTCGTACTGCCGAGTTCTTGTGGCAGGAGGGTCATACGGCACATGCCACAAAAGAGGAAGCCGAGCAGGAGGCACGCAAGATGCTTGATGTCTATGGCGATTTTGCTGAAAGTTATATGGCAGTGCCGGTGATTAAAGGTGTTAAATCTCCCAATGAGAGATTTGCCGGAGCACTTGACACATACACTATCGAGGCTATGATGCAGGACGGGAAGGCTCTTCAGTCGGGCACCTCCCACTTCCTCGGTCAGAATTTCGCCAAGGCATTCGATGTCACATTCATGAACAAGGAGAACAAGCCGGAATATGTATGGGCTACTTCCTGGGGCGTTTCAACGCGACTCATGGGCGCATTGATAATGACTCACAGCGATGACAATGGGTTGGTTTTGCCTCCGAAACTGGCGCCGATACAGGTGGTGATTGTGCCTATCTATAAGAATGATGAGGGGTTGAAAGCCATATCAGAGAAAGTGGAGTCACTCGTTAAGGAACTTAAGGCAAGGGGAATAAGTGTGAAATATGATGATGCGGACAACAAGCGTCCCGGCTTTAAGTTTGCCGATTATGAGGTGAAAGGAGTTCCGGTGCGTCTTGCCATAGGTCAGCGCGATCTTGAAGAGGGTACTGTGGAAGTGATGCGCCGCGACACGCTTGAGAAAGAGACAGTATCATTTGAAGGTATTGCAGATGAGGTTGCAAGACTTCTTGATGACATACAGAAAAATCTCTTTGAGAAAGCAAGGAAGATGCGTGAGGAGAAAACAATATCTGTAGATACATACGATGAATTCAAGGAGAAGATAGAAGAAGGTGGGTTTATTCTCGCACATTGGGACGGCACCCCGGAAACGGAGGAGAAAATCAAGGAGGAGACCAAGGCAACCATACGCTGCATACCTTTTGACGGAGATGAGACTCCGGGAGTTTGCATGGTGACAGGCAAGCCCTCGGCAAGAAGAGTGATTTTTGCAAGATCTTATTAATTATACTTCAGAACATATCAAATAAATTATATCTAAATAATAATATCCCAAAATCATAAACCATGAATCTTAAGAATTTTATATTATGCGCATCATTTGCAGGGGCTGTAGCGATCTTTCCAGCGGTTAAAGCCAATGCACTTACAATAGAAGATTTTGTGCAGCCCGGTAAGAATGCACCGGTGAGCATCAAGGAGATGCGTCCAATGTATGACGGCCTTACATATTCTGCGATCAGTGAGGATGGAAAGGCAATCGAGACGTTTGAATATCGCACCGGCAAGAAAACAGGGACGCTGTTCAGCATAGACGGAGTGAAAGGGGATGTGAAGATAGATTCTTTTGATGGTTATGAGGTAAGTGACAACGGCAGAAAGATTCTGCTATGGAATGATGTAGATAAAATATACCGCTATTCATTCACTGCCCAATATTATGTTTACGATACCATGCGCTCCACTCTTCAGAGAGTGTCCACACAAGGGAAGCAGCGTGGCGCAGTATTGTCGCACGATGGCAGAATGGTGGCTTATGTCCGCGATAACAACATCTTTATCTCCAATCTTGATTATGACACAGACAAGGCGATTACCGAAGATGGAGAAATCAACAAACTTATCAATGGAGTTTCCGACTGGAGCTATGAAGAGGAGTTTGGTGTAATCAACACCATAAGATGGAATTCTGACGACACCTCGCTGGCATTCATGAAATTTGATGAATCCGAGGTGCCGATGTATTCTTTCGACCAATACAAGAGTTTTTGCGAGCCGGAGCCATTGTCGGATCCATATCCCGCACAATACGCATATAAATACCCTTTGGCAGGTTATCCAAATGTTAAGGTGAGTGTGAACGTATATAATCTTGACAACCGAACCACCAAGACGATGGATCTTCCTATAGGTGCTGATTATGCTCCTTCGATGGAATATGACGGGAATGGCAGCCAGTTGATGGTTATGGTTCTCAACAGAGACCAGAATCTTCTAAGATTATATAAGGTGAATCCCGGTTCCACTGTGGCAAAACAGATTCTGGAAGAGAAAAGCGAGGCATGGCTTGATCCGTCAGCCTACCAGATGGTAAGTTATGGCAAGAATAGTTTTGTGATCGGCAGCGAACGCACCGGATACTGTCATCTTTATGAATATGACTATAACGGAACGCAGTTGAGGCAAATAACAAAGGGGGATTGGAATGTTACCAACTATTATGGCAAGTCGGACAAGACCGGTGCGCATTATGCACAGACAACTATACGAGGTGCTGTAAACCGCAATGTCATCAGAGTGGATGCCAAGGGTGTGTGCACAGTATTGAATGATGTTGACGGATTTGAGACCGCTTCCTTTAGTGCAAACAAAGAGTATTATGTAAGGAGCTACAGCAATGTGCTGACTCCTACAATCTATACAATATGCAATTCAAAAGGTGAGAAAGTTAAGGAATTGGAAAATAATTCCGAATATGCTGCCAAATATGCATCCGCACCGAAAAAAGAATTGCTGAAAGTGAAGAATGCTGACGGACAGCTGATGGATGCTTTTATTATCAAGCCGGCTGATTTTGATGCTTCAAAGAAATATCCATTACTGATGACCCAATACAATGGTCCGGATTCGCAGGAGGTGGCAAACAGGTGGATAATGAATGGGGTGTGCTACCTGGCATCAAAAGGGTATGTGGTGGCTTGTGTAGATGGCAGAGGAACCGGATATCGTGAAAATTCGTGGGCTTTTGCAGTATATCGTCAATTGGGGAAATATGAGACAGAAGACCAGATTGCCGGTGCCAAATATTTCGCATCTCTTCCTTATATAGATTCGTCAAAGGTAGGATGTTTCGGTTGGAGCTATGGAGGCTATATGACCCTGATGGAATTGTCAGCCAAGGAGAGCCCGTTCAAGGCAGGAGTGGCAATGGCACCCGTTACCGACTGGAGATATTATGATTCGGTATACACAGAAAGGTATATGAGCACTCCGCAACAGAACGAATCCGGCTATAACTCCTCTTCCGCAATTGCACGCACGCCGCAGATGAATTCGCGATTGCTTATCATTTCAGGAACGAGCGATGACAATGTGCATTTCTACAATACCTTGAAATATACTTCCAAACTCAATTATGAGGGGAAGGTGTTTGACATGATGGCATTGACCGGATTTGAGCATAGTCTCGGAATGTGCAATGCAAGGGTGATGCTTTTCAAGAAAATTGAAGATTTCCTTAACACATATCTTGCCAGATAAGCAAATATAAGATTGTTAAAAAGGTTACATTAAAGAAATAAGTATTAACGATGCAAGATCTCGAAAAAATAAGCAGCCTGCAGCTTTATACCTTCTGGAAGAATCTTTCAGTAGGCTTGCTGACTATAGTAGGCTTGCTTGTGTTTTCGATTTCTTTACCTCATTATTTCTCTCCAATCGTGGCATTGGTGGCAGCGGCATTCCTCTATACAATGCTGTATAATAATAAATTGAGCAGCAAACCAACGTGCATGGTGGTGCCGTATTCAATTTTCTTCTGCCTTATAATTTATTCCTTCATCAGTATCTCAATCAATATCATGTCAATATGGGGGTTGATAGAAATTCCTCAGGAGATGATATTCTTCAATTCTCCATATTTGCCTTCACTGATGCTTTGTCCGGTAAGTATGGTCACTTTGATTGGTATTTACATAAGGAGGAAGAAACTGAGTATATGCGTAGATTGCAAGCTTTTGAATGGAGATTCAGGGGAAAGGGGGAAAACGGGCAGTATACTTACTTATGAATCCCATCTTCAGTTGCGTAATCTGATTGCAGTGTTTGCATTGCTGACATTTGTGGTATGGGGGTATTATCTGTATTTCTATATTAATACGGATGTAAACAAACGCGACTGGTATGTATTCATGTGGCTTAATGTAATTGTATTTGTGCTTGATGAGTTATATTTCATATTCAGATATTATAATCTCTATCTTGATCTTCAAGAGAATAATGAGATAATAACCCAGGAGGAACTGTGCGACATGACAGCCAAGACATATATACGTTATTATGTGGTTTGTGGAGAGAATGTATATATGAATTTTAATTCAGCGGATCCGAGCTTGCCTTTCAAGCTGGTGATAGACACCCCATTTTTCACAAACAGATCAGTAAATGGTATAACAATTCCCGAAGTAACAGATATAATAAGGCGTATGACCGGAGTAAAAACAGGAGAACTCAAATTCTTCTTCGGAAGGAAAGTTGCGGACATTGATAATCACTCTCTTTTACGGTATTTCTATTATCTTGATGGCAGTCCCGAGGATTATGGAAAACTTAATGTAGAGGGGGAATGGATGGCTTTTGATGACCTTAAGCGCATCTATTCTTTCAATTCCGGCAAACTCGCAAGAATATGTGTGTCTGACATAACACGCCTTGCCACTATCATGCTGACAAACAAAATATTTGACGAAAGGGGTTATCGCAGAAACAAACTCAAGTCTTACCGCCCCACTTTCACCTTGAGGGAGGTGAGGGATTCAGAATTGGATTTTCAGGATGACAAATGGATAAGGATATCTATGTTCAATTCCGATACCCCGATGTATAAGTTTAAAAAGTGGCTGAAGGGGATTTCCGGCAGTAAACGAGGTAACAAGGCTAACCAATGGAATTAGAATCCATAACAGTGGTTGGTCCCACGGCAAGTGGGAAAACCAGACGGGCAGTGAGTATTGCCTCAATGATTGACGGAGAGATTATTTCCGCTGATTCCCGTCAAGTTTACAAGGGTATGACAATAGGTACCGGTAAAGATATTGATGAATATGGTGAAATATCATATCATTTGATAGATATTGCTCCTGCGGGAAGTAAATATAATTTGTACCAATATTTAAGAGATTTCAACAATTCCTATAGTGATATATTGACAAGAGGGAAAGTGCCGGTGATCTGTGGCGGCACAGGGATGTATGTAGAGAATGCAATCAATGGCATAAAGCTACCGGATGTTCCGGAGAATAAAGCCTTAAGAGATGCTCTTGCGAACAAGAGCTTGAAAGAGCTTGAAGATATTCTCCGTCAATATAAGACCCTTCATAATGTAACGGATGTTGATACAGCGAAACGAGCTATCAGAGCTATTGAAATTGAGGAATATTACAAAAATCATCCGGATAAGACCGGATGTATAAGTAAAGATACAGCGAAACCTTTGTCAACTCTTGTAATCGGTATTGATATAGATAGAGAAAGCCGCAGGCAGAGAATATCAGACAGGCTCAGGGCAAGATTGGAAGAAGGTATGATACGGGAAGTGGATGCATTGCTGAGAAGTGGAATTTTGCCTGAGGACTTGATATATTATGGTCTTGAATATAAGTATGTGACACTATACCTTATTGGGAAACTTCAATATAATGATATGGTGAAAGGACTCGAAATTGCCATTCATCAATTTGCAAAAAGACAAATGACATGGTTTCGCGGCATGGAAAGGAGGGGAACCAAAATCAATTGGCTCCCCTGGGATCTGACTGATGAAGAATTTAAAAACCGGGTAAAGGATTTATTGTCAATATCGTAATCCTCTTATTTCATCTTCATGAATAATATAAGATCTTTGGGTGAGAATTTCTTTCCCTTCAGCAAAAGGGAAGAGGTGTAAATTTTTCCAGCAAAAATCACAGATAACGCGGCAAATCCATATAGCACAACAATAGAGATGATGGATTGCCATAATGGTACACTGCCGGCTGCAGCGTTGACTGTGGCAATAGTCGGGGATGTGAAGGGGAAGTATGTGCAGAAAATAACAAAAGCATTAGATGGGTGAGTCACTGCGTATTCCCCAATATAAAACGAACCGAGAAGCATAAACGTAATAAGAGTCATATAGCCCTGGTTTTCATTGTCTTTATCAGTCATTGCTCCACATGCCGCATATATGGCACCATAAAATACATATCCTCCAATAAAGAAGAGCAAAGACCATATCAAAGCCATATAAACTCTTGCATCAAGAAGTTCCGACCAAGGAATATCAGGATTGAAAATAGTGGCTATTGCACTGCATCCGAGCATAATCATAGCAACCCATATCAGGAGTTGGGTAAAGCCGAGAAGCCCAACAGATATTATCTTTCCAAGCATCATGGTGCGTCCGGTGACGCATGTGGCGAGGACTTCCATTATGCGGTTGCATTTCTCTTTTTTTACTTTATTGAATATCTGTGCACCATAAATCATCAGAAACATGGCAAGGAAAATACCTGTAAGCATCCCCATTATCTCACTGCCACTAAGTTCATCCGTATTCGGAGCAGCGGGATTTGCCATTTTTTGAGTAGTTTCGGAATCAGACATCAGATATCCCAAGAACATGCTGAACGCAATGAAGAGGATTGGAACAATAATGGTGCCAATCCAGAAAGATTTGGATTTGACATCTGTAAAATATTCATTTTTTATGATTAATCCAAGTTGGCTCATTTCTACTAAATGTATAAATTATAAGATAATTCTTAGATTTTTCTTAGCTGCTTACTTTGGCGATGAATATGTCGTTGAGAGAGGGGAGTGCTTCCTCAAATAAAGAAATATCGCTGTGGCTTGAAATTTCATTTAAAAGAGATATGTTGGATATCCCTGCTTGCTTTTTAAGCTTGTAACGGAATCCATGTCGGTTGTTGGCGGCATTTTCCAAACGGATCCATTCAACGAAGCCAGCTTCTCCAATCTTAGACAAAGGGAGGGGAGAGACGGTATTAACTATTATTTCATCCCTTTTGTTGTCCTCCTTTATATCATTTATATTACCCTGAAGCAGAAGCTTGCCGTGGTTGATAAGGGCGATGGAATCGCACATCTCTTCCACAGCATGCATATTATGGGAAGATAGCATTACTGTGGTGCCGTTATTGTGCAATCGCTCTATGAGTTGCTGCAAAAGCTGACCATTGATTGGATCAAATCCACTGAACGGCTCATCAAGAATGACGAGATTTGGTTCATGCACCAATGTGGATATAATCTGTACTTTCTGCTGATTCCCTTTTGAGAGTTCTTTCAGCTTGCGGTGCTCGTTACCTTTCAGATTGAAGAGATCAAGATAATCTCTCATCACATCGCGTATTCTTGCCGGTGAGCCACCCTTCAACTGTCCGAAATACATTATCTGATTCTCTACAGTCATATTGTCATAAAGACCTCTTTCTTCAGGCATGTATCCTATTCTACGTGCTGTCTTAAGCGATGCTTCTTCACCTTTAATTCTTACGCTTCCGCTATCTTTTGCAAGAATACCATTGATTATTCTCAAAAGTGTGGTTTTACCGGCACCATTGGGTCCGAGGAGTCCGCATATAGTTCCCTCCTGAACATTCATGCTAACTTGATCCAGGGCATTCAGGGAACCAAAATATTTTGACAGGTTTTCAATTTCAAGTATCATAATGAAACTTTTGCATAAAGTATGTATTCATTTTAATTTTTTATGGGATTTGAATTCTTTTCCCTTGGTGAAAGAATTCTTTCACCAATATTTTTAGCAACTTCTGCTCTGCATCTCATTATATTATTCATTTCATTCATTATCTGCTTTTCACTTTCCAAATCACCTTTGCCACTTATTTCATGAAATTTAGCAAATAAGTCCTTAAGTTTAAGATTAAGAATTTCGCTTTTCCATTCCGTTATGGCACGTGGCATAAGCACATTTAGTCTATCTTCTTCACGTTCAATAGTGTTATTGTCGCGAGTATATATGTGGCTAAGCTGGTGACGCTCACTTATTATATTATTTACAGTGGACCTTACATAGTCATCTTCATGGCTCGACAACTGTCGTGAAGGATAATCTTTTGAAAATTCTTTTATTGATTCTTTGCGATATTCGTCAAGCTCTTCCTCAAGTTTTTTTTCTGCACGTTCTATTTCTCTTATTGAGAAGTCTGACTCAGCAATCTTTGCAATTCTCTCCTCTCTTTGACGATTTATCAAGATTTCCAACTGCTCAGAAAATCTTTCGAGAGCCATGTCAAAGTCTGGTTTAATATCCTGCAAAATATTGAAAATCTTGCCAAAAATGTTTACGGAAAATTTGATATTGTCATCATTTAATTCTTCCGCAACATATTCAAGCAGACACATTGAATTATTTTCAAAGTCAGAGCATAATTCAATGAATCCATATTTTATGCAGTATTCAATCACTGTCTTTTCCAGAGGATAGAGAGGAGAAACAGTATTGACATTTTTGGATTGTTGTGGGTTGCCGGATACACGACCTTCGATACTTGCACTGGGTTGAGAATCTTTGTCGTTGGCTGTGATGTTGGAATTAATGGCTTTCCTTTCGCGTTCCTGTTTCCATTTCTCTACAATGACACCTCTTGCTCGTGCCACGGATTTGGCTATTGTCTCTTCAGAAATTCCAAGTATTGAGGCACATTCCTGAATATATATATCCCTTGAAATTGAATCCGGGATGTTGGCAATGGATTGTACCACACTGTTAACCGCTTCTATTCTTCTTTGGGGATCGCTTTTTACATCAGACAGAAGCACTTGTGCCTTGAAGCGTATAATATCAGTCACGTTTGCCTTTATATATTCGCGAAATTCTTCAGGTGTGTGCTTGCGAGCAAAGGAATCCGGGTCATCTCCATCCGGAAGCAGAAGCACTTTAATCTTCATTTTGTGAGACAGCAGCATGTCAATGCCTCGCAGGGAGGCTTTTATACCGGCAGCATCTCCGTCATATATGAGTGTTATATTCTCTGTGAATCTATGTATCAAGGCAATCTGACCATCGGTGAGAGCCGTACCTGACGAGGCTACAACATTTCTCATACCGGATTGCCACATCCCAATAACATCAAGATACCCTTCTACAAGATAGCATTTGTCTTCTCTGACAATATCGGCACGTGCCTGAAAGATGCCGTATAATTCATTACTTTTCTTATATATTTGTGATTCCGGGGAATTTATATATTTGGCAAGTCCTCCCTTTAAATCCCGGCCGCCAAAGGCAATCACTTTGCCGGATGAATTTATAATAGGGAAAATCACACGACCTCTGAATCTGTCATATTCACGTCCTTCTTTAGATGTGCCTACGAGCCCGAGCGACTTCATGACATCAATATCATATCCGGCTGCTTTGGCGGCAGATGTCAAGGCGTTACTCTTGTCAAGAGCATATCCAAGATGAAATTTCCTTACTGCTTCCTCGGTCACACCGCGTCCATAGAGATAACTCAAACCAATGTCTTTGCCTTCATCAGTTTCAAGAAGATCCTTCTCCATTTTCATCATTGCCCATTCGTTGGCAACGAGCATTGCTTCACGCTCTGTCTGAGCAGCCTTCTCTTCATCTGTCAATTCTCGCTCCACAACATCAATGCCATATTTTTTGGCGAGATGAAGCAAAGCATCGTGATATGACAGGCCCTCCTTTTCCATAATGAAATTTACCGGAGAGCCCCCTTTTTTACATGAGAAACAGTAGCAAAAATTCTTGCGTTTGTTTACTGAAAAGGATGGTGTCCGTTCGTTATGGAAAGGGCATAGCCCCATATAATTCGCGCCTCTGCGTATCAGATGCACATAATCGCTTACAACTTCTACGATGTCAGCGGCATCTTTAATTTTCTGAGCGGTGATTTGATCTATCAATGATATTGGCTGTTATTTTGTGAATCTCTTCATTTGTAGATAATCTTGTGGGCACGAGTGGGAGACGAAGTTCATTTTCAATCATGCCGAGAGCATTGAGTGTGCATTTCACTCCCGCGGGATTTCCGTCTACAAAAAGAAGATTAAATAATTCAGTGAACTCAAAGTGTATTGGTAGAGCGTCTTTGTAATTACCGTTTAAACAGAGTCTCACCATCTTGCCGAATTCTGAGGGGAACGCATTCCCTATTACGGATATAACACCTACGGCACCGAGAGTCATCAACGGGTATGTGATTGAATCGTCACCGGAAACTACCTGGAACGATTCCGGTTTGTTTTTAATAATCTCCTCTATCTGTGTGAAATTTCCTGAAGCCTCCTTAACGCCTATAACGTTTTTTATTTCTCTGGCAATCCGGAGAGTGGTTGCAGCTGTCATATTTACTCCTGTGCGCCCCGGTACATTATATAGAATCACAGGAAGGGGAGAGGCTCCGGCAATAGCTTTATAGTGACGAAAAATTCCCTCTTGAGACGGTTTGTTATAGAATGGCACAACTGATAGAATAGCACTGAATCCGGTGAGATCATCTTCAAGAAGCTCTTTTACAAGACCCATTGTGTCGTTTCCACCGTATCCTAACACCAGTGGAACTCTTTCCGCTACGTGCTTGATGACAAACCTGCGGATTTCATGACGTTCTTCATAAGAGAGGGAAGGCGTTTCTCCGGTAGTACCTAAAACTACAATGTAATCTACTTTACCCTTTATGAGATGTTCGATAATGCCGGATAAGGCGTTATAATCTATTGTCTTATCAGATTTAAAGGGAGTAATCATGGCCACCCCGAGCCCTTTGAGGTTAAATTGTGTCATAAGATTTATAGCACTTTTGATTTGCAAATATAGCTAATTTATCCATAATCTCCGAATTTTCTTTCAAAGATTCAACCATAAATATTAATAAAATGTTAAAATAGTATAAGAAGTCTGTCACAAATAAAAATAAAGTAAATGGATTTTAAAACAGCATTAAAGTCGCAAGCCGTAAATTTATGGCAAGGTTTGAAATCATATTTTAATGTAGTTGATGATCTTGAACCTCAATTGGATGCGGAGCAATCTATCCGAAGTGGCGTATCGTTCAAAGGATCGCAGTTGATAGTGCTCATATTTGCAATATTCATAGCATCTTTAGGGTTGAATACCAACAGTATACCGGTGATAATCGGTGCGATGTTGATATCTCCTCTTATGGGTCCGATTATCGGTATGGGACTGGCAATTGGAATTCAGGATTTTGATTTGCTGAAACGGGGCACAAAGAATATTCTTGCGGCCATGTTAGGATCAATTATTGCTTCAGCCATATATTTCCTTATCTCTCCTCAATATGAAGGGGCGAGCCAACTTCTTGCAAGAACTTCACCCTCAATATATGATGTTTTCGTGGCATTATTTGGTGGAGCTGCAGGGATCCTGAGTATCGCTTGTAAAAATAAGGGGCAAGTGATGCCTGGAGTTGCGATTGCGACATCTCTGATGCCTCCCCTTTGTACCGCCGGTTATGGACTTGCCACATGGCAAATGAATTTCTTTTTGGGTGCATTATATCTATTTTTCACAAATATGCTCTTCATTTTTGCAGCCACATGGATTGGCGTGAAGGTGATGAGGTATAAGAAAATGGTATATAACAATGAAAAACGGACGGTCAGAATTCAACGGATTGTATATGTCATTGTAGGAATAGCAATTGCAATATCTGTATATCTGACAGTTAATATGATAAGAAAAACAATGTTTGTAAATAATGCAAGTAAGTTTGTTGAGACAGAAATGGTTTTTCCAAACACTCAGGTGCTGAACCACTCTGAATATATAGAAAATGGCAAAAGATATATTAATGTAACTCTCATCGGAGCAGCCCTTCCAAAGGATTCCTTACAGTTGGCCATGATGAATAAGCTAGATTCAGTAGGTCTCGGAGGTACAATACTGAATATAAAACAAGGTTTTTCATTGACATCAAAACAGATAGATGATGAGAAGAATTTCGACCAATTTTATAAACTGATGCAAGCTGAAATTGCAAACCGGGAAAATGAAATAGACTCACTAAAATCAATAGTAAGTTTACACAAACAATTTTCGGATGAGAGTGTCAGAGTGTCACCGGAAATTAATGTTTTGTTCCCGTCTATTAAGGATATAGCATTGTCGCACATGGTGGCGGCACAAGTTGGAGGCACGGCGACAGACACGGTAAGCATGCTGTTTGTGAATGCTCCGGCAGGGTTGAATAGTCAGGAAAGAAAAAAACTTACTGAATATATGGAGGTGCGTTTGAAACGTAAGAATATTCATTTAACGTTGAATCCATCAAATTTCCCGTGGCCATCATCTGAGTCAAAGAAATAGACCGCTTTTGTAAATAATAAGATAACTTATGTATCGTTATCATAATAAGTAGTTGTTCAAATTAAAACGACACAATAAAAAATTATGAAAACCTTGCATACTATCTGCTTGTTATTTTGGGTCAATTTCACCTCTTTCATAAGTCGTGGTGTCCGCATCACTCCTTCTTCGAGTGAAGAAATTGACTCAAAAATCACTGCGCATTTAGTATGCATTTAATTTGAACAGCTACTTATGAGAAATAAGGTATCTTTAATATTGTGTATTTCATGGCTCATAGCCATTATACCTCTTGAAGCATCGATACATATTAATTTTTCAGGAAGTTCAAAGCAAGTTATTTGTGATATTCCTGAATCATCTACAGGACTTGATGCTGTATATACGGTATATGACATGAAAGAAATTTCTTCAGTTGATATCAGTGGCTTAACCTCCGGTGCGGATGTTAAGGTCATGAAATACAGTAATCTGGGGGGAGGATATGCGGTGGATGTGCCTGTTTCGGTGAATGGCTCCGTTGCATCAATTCTTTATCCCGACAGGGATATGGGGTATATGATTGAGGATGGGAGCAATAAATATAATTTCTGGATAGTAGATTATAGTGACAAGCATCTTGAATTATCCGCTGTAGAGGCTAATTCAGAGCAAGATTGTGACATGACCTCTTTAAATATTGATGGGAAGGGTAGTGCTATACATTATTATTCCATAAATGGGAGACAATGCATTTTAAGCAGGGATATAATCGTTTCCTATACCTCATTACAATGGGAAGACTCACAAAAGATGTATCTTTCTATTGACAAAACTGTCAGTTTGGATTATCTTCAAACAGCTGTGAATATTCGACCCGCCTTCTATTGCAACACTTATGTTAATGTGTCAGGTGACAGATTTCTAAAGGCATGGGGATTAGGTGAAAGTATAGAGTCGTCAATGATACAAGCCAATGGCTTGGAGGTATATACAGATGCTGTGCAAACAAACGCTACAGATGATAGCAGTGGACAAAATATGATAAGCAGCGATGATACGATGCTTGGCGGGTCGGCACCGGCTGATTTCACCTTTTACGCTTATCCTTCAGATGCCGTTATTCACAATGAATGGCAGATTGCGGATGATTCTGATTTTGAATATGTAAGATATCGATTCAATGAACAGGACCTATCCTATACATTTAATGAAGAGGGTGAGTTTTATGTGAGATATGTTGGCAGTAATGATGATGGAAGTTGTGTAATATACGGAGAAACATATGAGATAGGTATCGGTGCTTCAGACTTGAGAATCCCCAATGCTTTTTCTCCGGATGGTGATGGAGTAAATGATGAGTGGAAAGTAGGGTATCGTTCGCTCACGGAGTTCAGATGCTGGATTTTTGATAGAAATGGTCAGCAATTGTTTTATTTCGATCGTCCTGAATTAGGATGGGATGGAAAATACAAAGGTAAAACAGTTTCTCCAGGGGTGTATTATTATGTGATTGAGGCAAAAGGAGCAGATGGCGTGAAATATAAAAAAGGTGGAGATATCAATATATTAAGATATAAGAAAGTAGGAAGTTCGGCAGATGCCACCACGGAATAATGGCACGCTTTTTGTTATAGATATATCAATGGATTTGTGAAGATATATCAATGGATAAACAATTTAACAATTATAATATTTCAAATTCGGTTGATGTATACGGTGCAAGAGTACACAACCTTAAAAATATAGATGTCACCATTCCTCATAATACTCTGACCGTAATAACCGGTCTTAGCGGAAGCGGGAAATCATCTTTGGCTTTTGACACGATTTTTGCCGAGGGACAACGTCGGTATATTGAAACTTTTTCCTCGTATGCACGCAATATGCTTGGTTCTCTTGAGCGTCCGGATGTGGATAAAATTACCGGTCTGAGTCCGGTAATCAGCATAGAGCAAAAGACTGTGAATAAAAATCCGCGTAGCACTATAGGTACAACTACA
Organism: uncultured Sangeribacter sp.; assembly: GCA_964515455.1. Lineage (GTDB taxonomy): Bacteria > Bacteroidota > Bacteroidia > Bacteroidales > Muribaculaceae > Lepagella. The sequence goes on along the minus strand of CAZEUD010000005.1, from coordinate 42,588 downwards.
GAGATTTATGACTTCTTTCGTCTCCTATATGCGAGGTTGGGAGAGGCTCGCAGCTATCTTTCCGGCGCTCCTATGGTGAAGTATACGAAGGATAAGATTGTAGATCTCGTGTTAAGTCAATATGATGGCAGGAAGATATATTTGCTCGCACCCCTTGTGAAAAACAGGAAGGGACATTACAAGGAACTCTTTGAGAACCTTCGTAAAAAGGGTTATCTATATGTCAGAATTGATGGTGAATTAACCGAACTCACCTATGGTATGAAGCTTAACCGCTATCAGAATCATAGTGTGGAGTTGGTGGTGGACAGATTGCGTGCTTCTTCCGACGATGTTCAGAGACTGCGTTCTTCTGTAGAGGCTTCTCTTAAACAAGGAGATAAACAAATGATGGTGATAGATGCCGAGACTAAAGAAATAAGGCATTACAGCCAGATGCTTATGGATCCGGAAACGGGTTTGTCTTATCCTGAGCCGGCTCCACATAATTTCTCCTTCAATTCTCCTCAAGGAGCATGCAGAAGATGCAAAGGGCTTGGTTATGTTTCGCTTGTGGATTTTGACAAGGTTATTCCTGATAAGAGCAAGTCTATTTATGAAGGAGCAATGACACCTCTTGGAAGATATAAGAATTCACTAATATTCTGGCAAATAGACGCAATATGTAAACATTATGGCTGTGATATTAAAACTCCTGTAAATCAGCTACCGACAGAGGCAATACAAGATATTCTCGATGGCACCGATGCACGTCTTGATATAAAGAATGAGACGATGTCTACAAGTCATTATGCATCCTCATACGATGGTCTGGTAAAATATATAGAGATGCAGCAGGATGATGATGCAGGTGCGGAAGCTAATAAATGGAGTGGCAAATTTTTTTCTAAAGGTTTGTGTCCGGATTGTAATGGAGATCGGTTGAATAAGATTTCCCTTAATTTCTTCATTGATGGCAAGAATATTGCGGAGGTATCGAGAATGGATATCTCGGAATTGTATGATTGGACTCTTGGGTTGGAGAATCGTCTCGACAAACAAAAAAGAGTTGTAGCTGAAGAAATTCTAAAGGAGATTAGGAGCAGATTGAAGTTCCTGCTTGATGTCGGTCTTGATTATCTATGCCTCAACCGGGATAGTGCAAGCCTCAGTGGTGGCGAAAGCCAAAGAATAAGACTTGCGACTCAAATAGGCTCCCAGCTCGTGAATGTCCTTTACATTTTGGATGAACCATCAATCGGTCTTCACCAACGAGACAACGTACGGCTTATCAATAGTTTAAAGCACTTACGCGACAATGGTAACTCTATAATAGTGGTGGAGCATGATAAGGATATCATGCAACAGTCTGATTATATTGTGGATATAGGACCGGGAGCAGGGCGCAGCGGGGGAGAAGTGGTGTTTCAAGGCACTCCTGATAAAATGTTTGAAACTCATACTTTGACAGCATCATATCTGAATGGTAACAAAGAAATTGCTATCCCGGAAAACCGTAGAAAAGGTAATGGCAAATTCTTGGAAATAATAGGTGCTACGGGGCATAATCTTAAAAATGTGGATTTGAAACTCCCTTTGGGAATGTTTGTATGTGTTACAGGTGTGAGCGGCAGCGGCAAATCTTCTCTGATTAATGGCACCTTGCATCCGTTATTAAGTAAAAAGTTTTATCGTTCCCTTCAAGAGCCATTGCCATATAAGGAGGTAAAAGGGATTGAGAATATTGATAAGATTGTCACAGTTGATCAATCTCCATTAGGACGTTCGCCACGTTCCAATCCTGCTACATATACCGGAGTATTCGCCGACATCAGAAAATTGTTTGTAGAACTACCGGATTCAAAACTAAGAGGTTACACGCCAGGCAGATTCTCTTTTAATGTATCGGGAGGAAGGTGTGAAACTTGTAAAGGGAATGGATATCGCACAATAGAAATGAATTTTCTTCCGGATGTCCTTGTGCCATGTGAAGAGTGTCATGGAAAGCGTTACAACCGTGAGACTCTTGAAGTGCGGTTTAAGGGTAAATCTATAGCGGATGTATTGGAAATGACGGTGAATCAAGCAGTTGAATTTTTCGAGAATGTTCCGACTATTCTTAAAAAAATTAAGGTGCTTCAAGATATAGGGTTGGGATATATTAAATTGGGACAACCTTCAAGCACATTGAGTGGCGGGGAGAACCAAAGAGTGAAACTTGCAACTGAACTGGCAAAAAAAGATACCGGCAAAACATTGTTTATTCTGGATGAGCCAACCACAGGTCTTCATTTTGAAGATATCAGAGTTCTTCTAAAGGTGATAAATAAACTTGCGGACAAGGGGAATACAGTTGTTGTGATTGAACATAATATGGATGTAATAAAATGTGCTGACTGGATAATTGATCTCGGTCCGGGTGGAGGTCGTGATGGTGGCAAAATAATTGCGACCGGAAAGCCGGAAGATTTTATCAATCAATCTACACCAACATCTGAATTCCTTAGAGCTGAATTAAAATAAATAGATAAACCCGAATATCCAAATATTTTACACATAATCACTATTATGTTAAATAGAGTTTAACTGTTTACTTGGTTATATAAAAAATAGCAGTGATTTCACTGCTATTTTTTAGTTGCCTTGGAAAGACTCGAACTCTCACAAACGGAACCAGAATCCGGTGTGCTACCATTACACCACAAGGCAATATTAAATATTCATAAGGAATCTCTTTCCCTTTTGACGTTGCAAAATTACTTTTTATTTTTGAACTGACAAAATTTTTTAATAAATATTTTAAAAAAAATTTATTCAGTGATTATGCGGCGAGCTCCGAGATATCTTCCAAGGTAATATCCTTTGTAGTCGCTAATGGTTATTCCTTTCATGCTTGCATGAATAAATTTGAAATTTCCTGTAGCATTATCAGCACTTACCACAATTCCTACATGCCCCACATTATTACCGCTTCTTCTGCTCGTAAAGAAAACGAGGTCACCTTCTCTAAGATCATTTTTATTTACAGATATTCCTTGGTTGAATTGCGTACGAGATGAAGGACCGAGATTAAATCCAAATTGCTTATATACATAACTCGTGAAGCCGGAACAATCAAATGCTTTTGGACCTTTTGCTCCATGTGCATAAGGACGTCCCATATATCTTTTTGCTTCTCCAAGCAAGTCGGAAATCATTTGAGATGATTCATCGGATAGTGATGATTTGGGGTTTTCCCTATTGATAAAATCATCCTTAATAATATCTGATATAACACTTTTGTCAAGTTTGGATTTGGCATTTGCCAATTGCTCGCTGTGTATTTTATTATGTATCGACAACATTTTATTATTGGTCTGTGCTGTTGTATTGATTCCACATAGAATAACAATCGCTGTCGCTATAATAGATTTGAAATTCATGGATGCTATAAGTACCGAATTAAAATTTTCCGGTATTGTGTTTAGTTGTTGTTGTTTGTGATGCAAAATTATAAATTTTATTTAAAAATTCAAAATTATTAATTGATTGAATTTCAAAATTTAAAATAATTTAATATTCAGCACAATTGTAAGGTTTGTGTGCAATCACGAAATTGATAAACTCAAATTTTATTAATAAAGTTGTGGAATTTTCAGTAATTTATTAAATTCGCCATATTAAATAGTATAGAGAAATCTGATAATATTTAAGCTTAACTTTAAATTCTTATAACTAATGTGTTTAAAATCAGCATTATTAGCAATCATAATGATTGCGTTGCCATTTAAGTTGTTTTCAAAAGATAGAATGACCGTTAACCCCGATGCAGTTAATACCGGAACAATACTTCATGCATGGAGCTGGAATTTTTCCGAGATTGCAAAGAATATGAAAAATATTGCGAATTCCGGTTTTACAATGGTGCAGACCTCCCCTGTTCAGAACTGTTTCGAGCCGGAAGAAAGCGGTAAGAAGATTTTTGATGATGATGTTACTGAAGGGAACTGGTATTATTATTATCAACCAACTGATTGGAAAATCGGTAATAATATTGTAGGTACGCGTGAACAGATGGTGGAAATGATGGATTCCGCTGCTAAATATGGCATAAAGGTTATTGTGGATGTTCTGCCGAATCATACGGCATTTGATGTGGATGCAGTAAGTGATGATTTTTATAAAGCAGTTGGTGGAAGGGACAAGATGTTCCATTCATCGGGACTTGATCCAATTACGGATTATGGAGATCGGACACAATGCACATTATGGGCTATGGGAGGTCTTCCTGATGTTAACACCGAAAATAAAGATTTTCAGAAATATTATCTCCAATTTGTAAATGATCTTATTGGATTGGGTGTCAGAGGTTTCAGGTATGACACAGCAAAACATATAGGAGTACATTCAGATCCTGTGGATACAAAATCCGGTGTTACGGAAAATGATTTCTGGGATGTCGTGACAGGAAGGAAAGCCGTTAAAGGTGTGAGCCTGGCACTCCCCTACGATTCTTTGTTTGTATATGGAGAGGTGTTGCAAGATAAGGGTGTGCCTGAAGCGGAGTATGCTGACTATATGGGACAGACAGCTTCAGGATATGGTCATGTAATCAGAGAGATGCTTGACAAAAGAAGTGCAAACGGATTAGATATTGTAAGTTATCATCATGAAGCTGCTCCGGAGTTCCTGACAACATGGGTTGAAAGTCACGACACTTATGCTAATGCTCATGAATCAGCTCACCTCACTGATGAACAGATTAGGATTGGATGGGTATTTCTTACAGCCCGTCAAAACGGTACTCCCCTATTTTTCAGCCGTCCTGCCGGTTCCACAAGAAAAAATTATTGGGGTAATAATGTGCTTGGAGCAAGAGGAAATGACGAATTCATGCATCCGGAGGTTGTAGCCGTAAATAAGTTCCGTACAAAAATGAATGGTCAGCGTGAGCAGATTGAGATTTCGCCTAATGGAGAGGTTATTGTAGTAAGCCGTGGCAAAAAAGGTGCCGCCATTGTCAATTTAGGCACATTTTCAAATGTTGTGAATCTACCCACATTGCTTCCGGACGGCACATATAAGGACAATGTTTATGGAAAGGAATTTAAGGTTAGGAAAGGGCGGCTGACAGGTCTTGCGGCCCCGGAGCGGTCTTATATTATCTATAAATGAATATCTTAACATATTTACAATTGCAGGGTTTGATTTAGATGTCGAACCCTGCACTTGTATTGATTGTTATTAATAAGAATATAGGATGTATTCAGTTGGCACGAAATTTGTATTTAATAAGACAGAAATTATAAATTAACCTAAATAAAAGCAAAATATTATGAGTATCAGACCATTGGCAGATAGAGTTCTTATCGAACCTTCTGCTGCTGAAGAAGTTACCATGGGCGGAATAATTATTCCCGATTCTGCCAAAGAAAAACCATTGAAAGGGAAAGTGCTTGCTGCCGGGAATGGCACGAAGGATGAACCGATGCAGCTCAAAGCCGGCGATACCGTGCTTTATGGCAAATATGCAGGCACAGAAATAGAATATGAGGGTGTTAAGTATCTTATGATGCGTCAAAACGATGTTCTCGCAATTATAGATTAAGATTTTGTATTATGGCAAAAGAAATTAAATTCAATATAAAAGCTCGTGAAGAGCTGAAAAACGGCGTTGATGCATTAGCCAATGCTGTTAAGGTTACTCTCGGTCCCAAGGGACGCAATGTTATTATAGAGAAAAAATTTGGTGCCCCACACATAACAAAAGATGGTGTGACAGTGGCACGCGAAATTGAGCTTGAAGATCCGTTCCAGAACATGGGTGCACAACTTGTTAAAGAAGTTGCTTCCAAGACCGGTGATCAAGCCGGAGATGGTACAACCACAGCAACCGTACTTGCTCAGGCTATTGTAAATGTCGGTCTGAAAAATGTTGCTGCCGGTGCAAATCCCATGGATTTGAAGCGAGGAATTGACAAGGCTGTCTCGGCAGTTGTAGAAGGAATAAAAGCGCAGAGTCAGGAAGTGGATGATGATATCAGCAAGATTGAAAATGTATCTCGTATCTCTGCCAACAATGATGAGGAGATTGGTCGTCTTATTGCCGAGGCCATGCAAAAAGTCAAAAAAGAGGGTGTAATCACTGTTGAGGAGGCCAAAGGTACTGAAACCACGTTGGATGTTGTTGAAGGCATGCAGTTTGACAGAGGTTATATTTCACCATATTTTGTCACAAACAGTGAGAAAATGGAATGTGAAATGGATTCTCCATATATCCTTTTATATGATAAGAAGATTTCTAATTTAAAGGATATGCTTCCGATTCTGGAAGCTGTTGCCCAGTCCGGTCGCCCATTGCTTATAATAGCTGAGGATGTTGACAATGAAGCTTTGGCAACATTGGTTGTGAATCGTTTGCGTGGTTCTCTTAAAATTTGTGCAGTCAAAGCTCCCGGTTTTGGTGATCGCCGTAAAGAGATGCTTGAGGATATTGCAATTCTTACAGGTGGGACGGTTGTAAGCGAAGTAAAAGGTATGCAACTCGCACAAGCTACTGTTAATGATCTGGGCACTGCTGAAAAAGTTACCGTAAATAAAGATAACACAATCATTGTAAATGGAGCAGGCTCTAAAGAAGCTATTGCTAACAGAGTAAATCAGATAAAGGCACAGATTGAGACCACTACTTCCAACTATGACAAGGAAAAGCTGCAGGAAAGGCTTGCTAAGCTTGCGGGTGGTGTGGCAGTGCTCTATATCGGAGCTCCATCAGAAGTGGAGATGAAAGAGAAGAAAGACCGTGTTGACGATGCTTTGTCTGCTACAAGAGCTGCCATTGCAGAAGGTATTGTGCCTGGTGGTGGCGTTGCTTATATACGTTGCCTTTCTGCGCTTGACCAGCTTAAAGGTGAGAATGAGGATGAAAATACCGGTATTGCAATTATCCGCAGAGCCATTGAAGAGCCAATGCGTCAGATCGTGGAGAATGCAGGAGTGGAAGGAGCAGTTATCCTTCAGAAGGTAAAGGAAGGTAAAGGTGATTATGGATATAATGCACGTACTGATAATTTTGAAAACTTCTTTGAGACAGGTGTTATTGATCCGGCAAAGGTTACACGTATCGCTCTTGAAAATGCATCAAGTATAGCCGGAATGTTCCTGACAACAGAATGTGTCATTGCTGATAAGAAAGAGGAAAATCCTGCTCCTCCTATGGCGGCTCCCGGCATGGGCGGCATGGGTGGCATGATGTAAAATTTAAAGTTTAAATACATACAATTATTGACTAAAAAAGCAGATGATTTTCTCATCTGCTTTTTTTAGCTAAATTTGTAAAAAATTTCATCTAATTGATTAATGGTATCTGTCAACAATATATCTGTAGAATTCTCTGCCCGTCCTTTATTTAGTGAAATCAGTTTTGTAATTAATAAAACTGATAAGATTGCACTTGTAGGCAAGAACGGTGCTGGCAAATCCACTTTATTAAAGATTCTCGCAGGTCTGCAGCTTCCATCTACCGGCTCAATATCGAAACCTAACGAAATTACAATTGGCTATTTGCCACAGCAAATGCAACTTGCAGATTCTACAACTTTAATTGATGAGACAAAAAAAGCATTTTCGGATCTGATTGATATCCGTAAGGAGATTGAAAACATAAATAAATCTCTTCTTGTTAGAAACGATTATGAATCAGAAGAATATTCGAATATATTGCTTCGGCTGGAATTCTTGAATGAACGAGTTGCAATCGAGGGTGCCGACAATATGGACGCTGAAATAGAGCGCACATTGACAGGTCTTGGATTTGTAAGGGAGGATTTCAACAGACCTACTTCTGAGTTTTCAGGGGGATGGAGAATGAGAATTGAATTAGCCAAAATATTGCTAAGACGTCCCGATGTGTTGTTGCTCGATGAACCTACCAATCATTTGGATATCGAGTCTATCCAGTGGCTTGAGCAATTTATGCTGACAAAAGCAAAAGCTGTGGTGCTCGTGAGTCACGACCGGGCATTTCTTGATAATGTGACAAAACGCACAATTGAAATATCTTGCGGCAAAGCATACGACTATAAAGTAAATTACTCCAAATTTGTAGAGCTGCGCAAGGAACGCGTGGAGCAACAGATAAGGGCTTACGAAAATCAACAAAAACAAATTGCCGATATTAAGGATTTCATCGAGAGATTCAGATATAAGGCTACCAAGGCAGTACAGGTGCAAAGCAGAATCAAGCAACTTGAAAAAATCGTTCCGATTGAAGTAGATGATGTTGATAAATCTCGGCTTCATCTGAAATTTCCACCGGCCTTACGTTCCGGAGATTTTCCATTGATTGTAGAAAATCTTGGAAAAGCTTATGGTAATCATCAAGTGTTCGATCACGCTGAATTCACTATAAGGAGAGGTGAGAAAGTTGCTTTTGTTGGCAAAAACGGAGAAGGAAAATCCACACTTGTCAAATGCATAATGGGTGAAATTCCTTTTACCGGAAATTTGAAGATAGGACATAACGTTAAAATTGGTTATTTCGCTCAGAACCAAGCACAACTCCTTGATGAAAGTCTTACTGTTTTTGAAACCATCGATAATGTTGCGGTTGGTGATATCAGAACTAAAATACGTGACATTTTAGGCGCCTTTATGTTTCATGGAGAAGATATTGATAAAAAAGTCAAGGTATTGTCAGGAGGTGAAAAAACAAGACTTGCAATGATTAAATTGCTTCTTGAGCCTGTAAACTTCCTTATACTTGATGAGCCTACAAATCACCTTGATATGAAGACCAAGGATATTTTGAAGGAAGCAATCAGGGATTTTGACGGCACCGTTATTATAGTGAGTCATGACAGATATTTTCTCGATGGTCTTGTGGAGAAAGTATATGAATTTGGTGGAGGCGTGGTCAGAGAAAATCTTGGAGGTATTTACGAATTTCTGAGAAGTAAGAATATTGATAAGCTCTCGGACCTTGAATTGTCCAAATCCGGTACTACCTTATCTTCTAAAGAAAAAGGGTTATCAGATACTGCTAAAAAAGATCAACCGGAAAATGAGATTAAACCTTCTCAAGAAAGAAAACTATCGTATACTGAGCAGAAGGAACAAGCAAAGATGATTTCCAAAGCTGAGAAAAATGTAAAGAAGGCAGAGGAGGAAATAGCAAAATTGGAAGAAGAGCAGAAAGAACTTGAAAACAAAATAGCAGCAGGAGATGCAAGTGCCGAAACATTGGAGATATATTCACGTTTAGGTAAGGATATTGAGAATGCAATGTCTGTATGGGAATTGGCGCAAATAGAGTTGGATAACCTTCAGGTTTTAGCATAGGGAATAATATTCAGCTACTTTAAACAATACATATTGATTTATTCTTTTTAGCTAATTATGAATAAAATTGACGATATGAAATTAAAAAAAATGATGATGTGTGCCATTGTGGGTACTCCCCTAATATGTTTTGCATCGCAAACGCAAAAACATGGTATAGAATTGGCTAATCTTGATCCCAATATAAGCCCTAAAGATAATTTTTATCTATATGCATGCGGAGGATGGATGAAAAATAATCCTCTTGGAGCTGAATTTTCAAGATTCGGCACATTCGACCAGTTGCGAGAGAATGCCAGAAATCAACTTAAAGATTTGATTATTAACCTTTCCGATAATCCTGAATCAAAAATCAAAGGCACAAATGCTCAAAAAGTCAGCGACCTTTATGCTTTAGGAATGGACAGTGTGCGTCTTAATAAAGAAGGGGCAGCACCCTTGATGCCAATGATTGATAGAATAAATGCCATGACTCCCGATAATTTTACTGAGACGCTCGCCTGGATTCATAATGGAATAGGAGATACTTTTTTCAGCGCGGGAGTTGGTGCGGATCCTAAAAATGCTGATATGAACATAATGCATATCGGTGAGACCGGTCTGGGTCTTGGCGACCGCGACTACTATCTTGAGAAAAATGAGACTAACGACAAGATAATGGCTGCATATGAGAAATACGTAAAACGTCTAATGGAGCTTATAGGTTATGATGAAGCAGCACAGCAGCGCGTATGGAATAATGTCATAACGGTAGAGACAGAAATAGCAAAAAATAAGAAGACTCGAGAGGAGCGAAGAAATCCTCAATTGAGATATAATATGCTCTCAATGGCTGAAATAAAAAAGAATTATCCAAATATTGATTGGGATAATTATTTCAAATATTTGGGTGTCGTTGGTCTTGATAAGGCAAATGTCTCATCATTGAAGTTTCTCGAATTCATGAATTCTTATCTACCGATTCTCACAGAGCAGCAGAAGAAAGACCTTATGGTAATGGATATAGTATCATCTTCCACTGCACTTTTGAGTGATGATTTTCAAGATGCAGATTTTGAAATGTACAGCAAAACCATGTCTGGAATTGAGCAAATGGAACCACGATGGAAACGTGTGATGACTATCCCCAATTCCATGTTTGGTGAAGCTGTAGGAGCATTGTATGTGGCAAAATATTTTCCCGAGGAGAATAAGATATATATGAAGCAACTCGTAGAAAATCTCCGCAAAGCTTTGGGTAAACATATTGATAATCTGACATGGATGTCGGATGAGACAAAAGCCAAAGCACATGAAAAACTTGCCACATTTACTGTTAAAATCGGATATCCTGATAAGTGGAAAGATTATAGTGGTATAGAGATTGATCCTACAAGGAGTTATCTGGAGAATGTAAGAGAGGCGTCCAAATGGTATTCTCAAGATAATCTTGGCAAACTAAACAAGCCTGTAGATAAAGATGAATGGCACATGACCCCCCAGACGGTAAATGCCTATTATAATCCTTCTACTAATGAAATATGTTTTCCTGCCGGTATTCTTCAGGCTCCATATTTTGACGTTAATGCTGATGATGCCCAAAATTATGGAGCTATTGGTGTAGTAATAGGGCATGAAATGACTCACGGATTTGATGATTCAGGAAGACAATTTGACAAAAATGGCAATTTATCAGATTGGTGGCAGCCTTCTGATGCTGAGAAATTCACAGCTATGGCAGATAAACTTGCAGCTCAATTTGATTCAGTTGAAGTTGCTCCGGGAGTTCACGCCAATGGTAGATTTACCTTGGGTGAGAATATAGCAGACCAGGGAGGCCTTCGTGTGGCGCTCACTGCTTATCTTGATTCGATGGAAGGGGAAAAAATGTGTGAATTGGACGGGTTTTCTTCCTTGCAGCGTTTCTACCTCGCTTATGCCAATGTATGGGCTAATAATATAAGGGAAGAAGAAGTGCTTTCCCGTACTAAGACAGACCCTCATTCTTTGGGCGAAAACAGGGTAAATGTCACATTAAAAAATATTGAACCTTTCTTTGAAGCGTTTGGAATTGAAGTGGGTGATAAGATGTATCTCCCCGAGTCAGATCGTGTAGTAATTTGGTAAATATTTGTATAATGTATGGTCTGATAGGTTATCCGCTTGGACACTCTTTCTCGGCAAAATATTTTGCCGAAAAATTCAAGCGCGAAAATATTGATGAAAAATATGAATTGTTTCCAATTCAAAAGATAGAAGATATAGAGTTGCTTCTTAAAAAGAACAAGAGTCTCAAGGGGTTTAATGTTACAATCCCTTATAAGAGATCTATATTTGGATATCTTGATGAAGTATCCGAAGATGCAAAGGATATTGGTGCTGTAAATGTAGTCAGGATTGAAAGAGATGAATGTGCAGAAATATCCGGATTGGTTGGTTATAACACAGACTGGTCAGGATTCTATGAATCGTTATTACCTCTTCTTAACAACAATATAAAACAAGCTCTTATATTGGGTACTGGAGGCGCTTCAGCTGCTGTGGCTTATGCTTTATCAAGATTGGGAATTAAATATACATTTGTTTCAAGGATTAAAAAGAATCAATATGATTCGATAACATATCCCGATATTGATGAGCAGATAATTAAAGACAATCTTCTTATCATAAACACTACTCCATTAGGTATGTATCCTGAAATATCTACATGTCCTGATATCCCTTATAATTTGCTAACTGAACATCATATATGTTATGACCTTGTTTATAATCCAGAGGTCACTGAATTTATGAAAAGATCTTCCAAATTTGGTGCCAGAGTTAAAAATGGATTAGAAATGCTCCATATACAGGCGGAACTTTCATGGAGAATCTGGAACGAGCACTGACCAACAATAGTCTTGTCATACCAACCATTTTCCTTGCTTTAGGAATATTTATCCAAAATAGCATGGGAATTAATATTGTGGTTGGTATGATGTTTATTGTATGTGCCGTTACATGTTATCTGATTATTATTTATAAATCCTCAACTCCTGTAAAAAGTTACAAACTCAGGATGATGCATTATTTATGGCTTGCATTATCCTTTTCGGGGGTTGGAATCTTATTTGCCTCATTCAATGATCCTGTGTGTTTGAGAAATTTATCAAGCATGAGGGGGTGTTTGCTTACGGGAGAAATATATCAAATAAAAGAATCTACATTTGCTGATGTTTTAATGGTTGACGTCAAGAATATTTCAGATTCTAAAGGTAACAGCATTAATCAGAATTTTCCTATGCTTCTCAAGCTGGTAAATTCGGAATATATGCTAAAGGAGGGTGATATTGTACGGTTAAAATGCGATATATCAGAAATCAAGGATAATCCCAATAGCTTCGAATCAGGATATAGCAAAATGATGGCTGCAAAAGGAGTCTATTATACAGGGAATGTATATGGCTCCGAAATTGAAGTAATTGATAACCATAAATCGGTAAGGAGCATTTCTGTTTCTATAAGAAATTATTTGGAAAAGGTTATTGAGAATACTCATATTCAAAAACAGACACAAAATTTTCTGATAACATTACTTCTTGGTGATAAAACATACCTTGATTCACAGATCCGGGAAATTTTTGCTGATGCCGGAGTAGCTCATGTTCTCGCACTCAGTGGAATGCATGTGGGAATTATTGCAGGAATATTTCTTTTTTTATTATTCCCTTTAAATTTTGCAGGAAAATATAAAATTCGTTTAATTATATCTGCAGTAATGTTATGGATATATGCTTTTATTTCCGGGTGCTCCCCATCTACGATCAGAGCCTGTTTAATGGCTTCTTTTGCAGTTACAGCCATAATATTGGAAAGGAAAAGGTATATTTTCAATTCTCTTTTTTGCGCCTCATTTGTTATTCTTTTGTTTTCGCCACGTAGTTTGTATGATGTGGGATTTCAACTGAGTTTTATATGCGTGGCGTCATTGGCAGCTTTCACAAGTCATACCAATTGGGTAAATCATCGAAAACATCCCAAACTATACAAGTTGTCGTCTATTTTATCTGCAACCGTGGCCGCTACATTTGGCAGCTGGATAATAACGGCCTTCAATTTTAATGCTTTCCCCTTGGCTTTTCTACCAGCGAATATACTTATACTTCCACTCCTCCCCTATTATATAATGCTGGCTATCATATATGTATTTCTATCCACATTAGGTATTGAATTACAATTCTTATCTGCTTTACTTGATATAATATATGGCAATGCAACCAATTATTTGCAATGGCTCGGTGCCGGCAATTATATAGAAATTAACGTTAGTTTGGGAATGGTTGTAATATGGTGTTTGGGATTGATACTATTGAGTTTATACCTGAATTTTCTCAAGTGGAACCCCTTTAAATATATTGGAATAATCGCTTTATTGATTACTGTTATATTGATTCCATTGCATGCGAATAATGTAAAGGAAGGCAGCTTTATTATCAGTAATGAATATCACCATATACGCGTTGTTGTGAAATCAAATGATACAGAAAAGCAAATCAACCTAAAACGAGGTTGTGTATCTGTTTTATCACTGAGTGGAGTTAGAATATTATCAGTTGACTGTGATATAAATGATATAAAAAACACAGACAATTACGATTTCATAATAATTGCCGATGGATATAAAGGGAATATTGAACATTTAATCAGCAATATGGGTGAATCAAAAGTTGTAATTCATCCATCCGTAAGAAAGACTCGAGAATTAGATCTTATTGCAGAGGCGCATGCTATAGGAATAGAGTGTCATTCATTGCGACTGCATTCTCCTTTAAAATATTATAGATAGCTGAATAGCTAAAGTTTATCTAATTCGGTCGGTCGACTGAAGTAAACGTTGATCACCGAGTATTCTTCTATATGCCATATAAGTTGCAACCAACGCAAGCAGAGGTGCTATAATTAGCGATGACCAGCTTACTGAATATCCGTCTATTGCTGAATATCCGTAGCGTAAACCTATTGCTGCTGCTGCAATGATAAAAAGAATCTCAATTAAACATAAAGTTTTTTGCAAATTAAGATTTCTGAACAGAAAAATGTTGATTAAAGGTATAATTCCGCACATCAAAGCAACTATGAAAAATGACCATGTATGCATATAATATCCGGATATGCCATCTGTTGTCTCCCCTTCAATATTGAATCCCAATGTGGTGAAATTCAAAGAATAATCAGGAAGTTGAATTTGACCCAATGATAGAAAAGTAAAAGTAAACATCGCTAATGAAGCAATGAAAAGCAATACTGATTGCCAACGTTGAATTACCATAATATTAATTTTTCTTAGACAATTAGCGTTATAACCCTAACTATAGTTATTCTAATTACAAAATTAGTGATTTTAGTGATATTTTGTATATAATTTGGCGTAAAATTTGTTATTATTATATTGATAGTTATTCAAGCTATTGATACAATTATTTGAGTCTGTTATATATAAATTTAACTAAACCCATAGAAAAGGTATTTTCAATATGAAAGCAGACTTACTGATAATTTAATTGTAATTTATTTAGTATGACATCTCAATCTTTGAAACAACATATCTCCGAAATAGTCAGCTTGATAAAGACTGATAAAATTTACGTTGCTATGGAAAAATTGATTTCTATTGCAAAGGAAGTTAATAATTATCATGTCATTGATGCCTTAAAGAAGTACCGTCAGACATATGGGTATATGCTTCATTATTTTATAAATGGAGCGAATGACCCATCTCGTAATGAGGTGTTTATGCAAACAAAAATCGGAGTTTTGGAATTATGTGATGAGCTGATATATGATATGGAGATGTCGGAAAGCTCAGATGTATACTATTCCACTGCAAGGATCTGCAGGCATGGAAAACTTGATTTCTCGAATATCTGGTCATCACTTGAAGATATTCTTTTCAAGGAATCCTTAAACAAGGAAACCGGATATTCAGATTCAACGGCCGCTTATGAAAAAGATAGCATTCTCAGGCAACTGTTCGACTTCTTGTGGACCTCCAGATTTAATAATGAATTAGGAAGTAAAGTTTCAAATAAAATTCTTGAAAGCAATATAACTGAAAATATATCATGTTATGCAGTTTCTGCATTAGTCATCTCTCTTCTCGTTGCTTATGACAGATATAAGTTTGTTTCACTTTTGGATATATATGATAATACAGAATCAGAATCCATTGCAGCGACCGCGCTTGTAGGAATTGTTCTCGTATGTGAAAGATATAGTGATAGAATCGAGACCGATAAAAATATTATTGCCAGAATGTCATTATGGCAAGATTCGCTAATCACATATAGCCGTTTGAAGACTGTTATAAAAGAAATTATAAGGACTCGCGACACTGACCGTGTAACTGCCAAAATGCGTGATGAAGTGATACCTGGACTTATGAAACTAAGACCTGATATGCTAAATAGAATGAGAAACAGCATAACGGATTTTGAGACAGGTATGCTTGAAAATAATCCCGAATGGGAGGAAATGCTGGAAAAGAATGGTATAGCTGATAAGATGAGAGAACTTACAGAAATGCAAAGTGAGGGTGCAGATATTCTCATGGTTACATTCTCTAATCTAAAAAACTTCCCATTTTTCCAGAATGTAAATTCCTGGTTCTTGCCCTTTGATACATCAAATCCTGCAATTTCTCTACCACAGGATTCTGTAAATCAGTTGAATAAAATAATGTCTATAGGAGCAAATATGTGTGATTCTGATAAATATTCTCTTGTATTCGCTCTTGGCACGATGCCTAAACCTCAACGTGATATGATGTTTGGACAGTTTGAGCAACAGATGAACCAGATTACTGAAGAGAATTTGGAAAAACTAAGCAATACGTCAAACACTGATTTTACGCGATATTCAGTTATATTTATTCGTGAATTATATAGATTTTTTAAGCTATACAGGAGGAAAGGCGAATTTACAGATCCCTTCATACAGCCTCTTGATTTCCTCTCAATGCCTGTAATAGGGAATATAATCGCAGGTGATGAGATAATTTCAGTGGTAGGTGAATTCTATTTTAAACGAGGATACTATAAGGAGGCGCTTGAATTATTCTCTGTAATGGAACAATCTTTTGCTTCTGACCACACATATTGGGAGAAGGTCGGTTATGCTTTTCAATGTATGAAACAATATGAAAATGCTTTGGATGCATATACCAAATCATCACTGCTCAGCGATCCCGGACAATGGCTCCTTATGAGACTTGCCCATGTAAATAAAAGATTGGGTAATTTTAATGATGCTGCTGCATATTATGTAAAAGCACTCAAAAATGATTCTGATAATATTAGTCTCCTTATGAATGCCGGAAATACTATTCTTGAGACCGGAGATATACAAGGAGCTTTAAAGCATTATTATCATGCAGATTATATTGATTCAGAAAATATCAAAATAAAACGGGCGATCGCTTGGGCTGAACTGATGTCCTGGAATTTCACCAAAAGTGCGCAGGTATATGATAAAATATTTTCCGGTAAGATAACAATACCGGATGCTGTTGATTATCTTAATTATGGACACGTTTTGCTTGCCATGGGCAAAATGAACGAAGCTGTTGACATGTATAGGAAATCTGATACCCTTGATTCCATGAATTTTGAAGAAGCTTTCAATGCAGACAGAAAGGTTTTGACCAAGCTTGGAATTGACGATACAACCCAGTCGCTATTACTTGAAGCAGTATGTTATAAGGATTCTTAGGCTTCATTCCCCAAAATTGTTAATGCAAGGCGATGCAACCTAAATAAAAGACTTTCTATTTCAAAAGATCCCGCTCAATTGTTTCTACAGCGTCCATAAGTTCCTTGGAGAAGGGAAGCCTATCTTTAATTGACGAAATTCCGTGAAGCACCGTAGCATGTTTTCTGTTGAGTTTGCCACCAATTGCAGGTGATGAAAGCTGAGTATGTTTATGAGTAAGGTACATAATCATCTGGCGGGCATCCGCAATGTCGCGTACACGGCTTTTTGAGAATATTGCATCCGGATTCAAATTGTAATATTCTGCTGTAGATTCTACAATCATATCGAAATTGATAGCCTTGCGTTCTGTCTTTTTAACAACATGACTCATCACTTCTCGTGCCAAGTCCAGAGATATCGGTGCGTTTTTAACAATAGAACGTGTCAATATCCCGTTTACAATCGTCTCCAATTCCCTTACAGAGCCGACTATCTCAGTAGCTATCAACTCTATAATATCTGCAGGCAAACCTAAACCGTTTTTATTGGACTTGAATTCAAGAATTTTCTTTCGAAGTTCGAAATCCGGATTAGGCAAAGGCTCAACAAGTCCCCACTTGAATCGGTCAATAAGTCTATCGGCTATTCCGTCAAGCTCCATGGGAGGTCTGTCACAAGTAAAAATAATATTCTTTTTATTCCTTTGCAAATGATTGAAAATCGGGAATAATGCCTCAGCTGTTCCTGTTTTGTTCGATAATTCCTGAAGATCATCAAAAAGGATTACATCCATCATTTGAAACCAGTTGATAAACCCGGGGACATCCTTGTTTATTGTGGCCTGAGCAAATAGATTCTGGAAATGCTTCATTGGAACAAACAGGACTTTGGCGTTAGGATTCCTCTCCTTTATTCTAATTCCTATTGCCTGAATCAAATGGGTCTTCCCGACTCCAACATTACCATACAAGAAGAATGGATTGAATTCAGGCTTCTCTGGATTGTTGGCGATGTGTTCGGCAATTGTTACTGGCAGCTTATTACTTTCACCTACGCAGTAATTTTCAAAATTAAGTGAATAATTAAGTTGAGGATCAAAGTCCGGTTCTCTTTTTTCTACAGGTGTCTTCTGATATGAATATTGCAACTTCCCTTTGATAACAGGAGACTGCTCAGGGCTATCAAGTTTTACTTTTGCTTTGTTGTCGTTGCCGGATACTACATCAACATCGTATGAAAGTTTAATACTTTCTCCAAACACCTTCTTCAATGCCATGCTGAGGATTAAATAAAATGTATCCTCATATTTCTCATAATAGAACATTGAAGGTAAACGGAGTGTCAACTTGTTATTGGCAAATGCCACCGGTTTGGCACATGCAAACCATGTGTCAAATCTCTCTTGTCCGATATTATCACGTATCAGCTCAAGACATTTGTTCCATTTATGTTGAAAATCCGAATTCATATGGACTACAAAATAATAATAAAAATTTCACAAAAAAAAATGACGAATTATTTGGAAGTTTAAATTTTATCATATCATTTTGAGCCACACCATTTTAACATGATGACGTTTTTAACATAAAACTAAGCAGGAAATATTTTTATAAATTGTTTATATTCAGAAATATAGATTCAAATGAATAAATTCTTTAAATTTAACATTTATCTGAAGATAGCTTTTATAATGGCATTTCGTTAAGGAATGCTCAATTTTATATTATTTGTAATAATTATAAATAAGCATTTGTGGGGCATCCTGTCAAAGCAGTTTTATGCTGATATATCTCTTGGGATTTTTCTTTATGTCCACAATCAGGGAATCTACATCAGCTGCTACCCTATTCAATTTATTATATAGTTCCGGATCGTTCATTAATAATCCGAGCGTTGAATTTTTGTCATTAAGTTGATTTGAGAATCGGGTAAGATTGGCTGTAAGATCATTTACATTATCAATTGTTGTGTTTAATGGTAATGCCTTTAACTGTGCTGACAATATTCCAAGATTAGCTGCTACTGTGTCCATGCCTAATGCTATGGATTTTACGTTGCCCATGACAGCAGGAATATCATTATTCATTGTTGTTTTTAGTCCCGATGCAGCATCTGCCACATTGCCGGTAATAAGATCAAGACGCTGTATGGATGATATCAGAGCGGGATCTCCGGCAAGCTTGTTAAGATTATAAAGGAGAGAATCAATTTTAGGAAGAATCTCATTTACAGCAGGCATCACATTATCGCTCAATGAAGTCATAAGGTCGCTGCTACCCACAGATTCTATTTCAGCTCCTATTTTAAGCATCTCATTGCTATTACCCAATTTTAATGCAATGAAATTTCCACTCATCAATGTTGTTCCCATGCTTGCCTTGGTACCAACCGGTAAATGCAGTTTCTTATCAAGAGCAAGGAGTACTTTTATTTTCCCAGGCTTGGAATAATCAAACTCAATATCCCTTACTTGTCCAACCTTGTATCCATCTATAGTGACGGGAGCTGAAATTTCAAGTCCGGAAACATTATCGTATGATGCATAATAGAAATTTGACGGACTAAACAGATTGATCCCTTTGAGAAAGTCAATACCGAAAATAAGAATTACTATCGCTGCAATAACGCAGATTCCAATTATAAATTCTTTATTAAATATCTTTTTCATAACCATTAACCTTTTCTAAAATTTCAATATAGCATATACTTTTTATTAATTCACTTCATACTCTTAATAATGAATGCATCAGGAATTTTTTCTCTGACTTGTTTTAGCAGAATTTCCATATCTTTTTTATTCTCACTTTCTCCATAAGTATATTTATACAGATTCTTCTCTTTAAACGATTTAATCGGAGATAATCCGCAAAATCGAGGATTATTATCCTTCAGTCTGTCTTCGCTTGCAAGAATCTGTATCTTGTAAACGGTAGTAAGTCTTTCAATTTTAGGGTGGTAACCGCTTATGGATTGATGATTCTTAACCTGGCTTTTATTTTTGTTATTCTCATTCTTCTTGCTCTCACTCTTTTTGGATGATTTCCCCTTTGACTTTTTTGTATTATTATCCTTTATCGGTTCTTCAGAAGAAGCAATCTCAATATTGGCACTTTTTGTTTCGGCAATTGCAAGACGGTCATTTTCACTGTGCAGAGGTATATTAGCTGTCTCAACATTTCTTATAGCTGAGGCTTTCTTTGCAGTTTCAGATCTTCTGCGTCGCCTTGTCAATGCTGACTTTTTTTTATCACCTTTGTTTTCAATTCCAATCTTTGCTTCCTCTTTTTTTGATGATGCAAGCAAATGCATGGCTTCTTCATCAATATTTTCCGGAACTTCAATCTCAGATTGTGAAACCGTTTCCAACATATTCAGATTACCATCTACGTATTTTTTGACTGCATTATATAAAGCATCAGCAAGTTGATCCTGACCCTTTTCAGATCCCATATATATCGCTGAATTAGGATTGCAAATGAAATCCAACTCCACAAGCACAGCAGGCATTGATGTGGCCCATAGCACCCAGAATCCTGCCTGTTTTACACCTCTGTCTGCACGCCCGGCTTCTTGTACAAGGCTCTTTTGTGCTAAATCAGCAAATTTAAGGCTCTGACCAAGATTCTTTTTCTGAGCCATTTCAAAAATAATATATGATTCATCTTTTGAAGGATCAAAACCGCTGTATTTTTGGTCATAATTTTTCTCAAGTTCAATTACGGAATTTTCACGCATTGCCACCTGAAGATTATTCTTATCTTTATGTAATCCAAGGGCATAAACAGAAGCCCCAGCAATACTTTTCCTTTTTTGATTGGTCTTGTCAACTGAGTTGGTATGAATGGAAATAAAAAGATTTCCTTTGTTGCTATTGGCAATGTCGGCTCTCTCTTGAAGGGATATAAATGTGTCGTTGTCTCTCGTCATTACAACCTTTACATTTTTAAGACCCTTTTTTATTTTTGAAGCCAGCTTTTTAGCGACGCCTAAATTAATATCCTTCTCCTTTACATTATTATCAATAGCTCCAAAATCTTTGCCTCCATGACCGGGATCCAACACTATAGTAAATTCTTCCTGTTTGACCGCTTCAACAGCTGCAACAATTGTGGGTTGGACCAATGTAAATAAATTTATTATACAAAAAATTAATAGCTTCTTTATATCATGTTTAAAATCCATAACTCCAATTTCTCAATTTCAAAATTATGTGCAAATATACCTCTTTTTTCTTATCTTGAAAAATATTTAAATGTTGTTAACGGAAAAATTTTTGGTAAGATTGTACACCGATTATAAAATTATTAAATTTGCGTATATTCTATTCTGCATATATGGATAATTTCAAAAATATTGATAGTAGTCTTTTCGATTTTATAGAAGCGAATAAAGATTCCGATTGCGGAAAATTATTACTTGGACTTCATGGCATAGAATCACCTTTTAATCCGTAATTCGGAAACTCATCCACGTAACACATGGGTGGCTTGGCAGAAAAATTTGCCAAGCCGCTAATTTTTATGCCAATAGATTTGGTGGTATCAAAATTTTGTCGTACCTTTTCGTTACGTACCACGTAATATGAAAAAGAAAGCAAATCACCCCAAGTGGGCACTTGAACAAAAGAGGTCCGGAACAGAGCTGCGGTGCATCTGCGGCAAGTACTACCTGTATGAATGCTCCAGTTTTTACGACAAGGATCTCAAAAAGACGAGGAAGAAAACCGGCAAATATCTCGGTATGATTTCAGAGGAGAAAGGCCTTGTCCCTCCTCGTAAAAGGCAGATCGAGATTGAGAATGAGAAAATTGGAGCGGCAGCTTCAGAAGGCAAAGTGACATGTCCGCCTCCCAGAGTTGGCGAAGTGAAAGAATACGGGTTGTCGGCTTTTATTTCAAATGAATGCACCGAGCTGACAGATAATCTGAAAGCGGCAATGCCGACGATGTGGAACAGGGTGCTTGCAATGGCATACTGTAGGCTGCGAAGCCAGTCCGTGCTGAAATATATACAAGATGATTTCAATGATAGTTTTCTAAGTCTCTCGGGGTGTCTATTACGTAATTCAGGTGCTGACTTATGGATTAACAAAAGCAGCAAGTGAAATTTGTTAATGTTAAATTTCACTTGCTGCAACTTTCAAATTTCACTTGCTGCAACTTTTAGATTCCATCTCTTTCCATCAGGGCTTGCACTGTAGGTTTTTTACCGCGGAATTCTACATACAGTTCCATGGGATCCACGGTATCTCCTGCCTGTAGCATTTTCTGGAATTTTTTGGCTGTCTTATTATTAAAAATACCGGTTTCCTTGAACGCTGCAAAAGCATCAGCATCCAGCGCTTCCGACCATTTGTAACCATAATAACCGGCAGCATATCCTCCAGAGAAAATATGAGAAAAAGCCGGAGCAGTCATGCATCCTTCAACTACTTCGAAACATCTTACCGGATTTTGTGCCTCTTTTTCAAATTCAGCAATATCAGCGGTTGCTCGTATAGGCGTTTCTATCATATGATAAGCCATGTCAAGATATCCGAATCCGAGCTGACGCATACAGCTGTACGCAGCTCCAAATTGTGCTGATTTGACAAAATTGTCTATAAGCGACTGAGGCATATTCTTACCTGTCTTGTAGTGTTTGGCAAATCCGTCAAGGTATTCCTTTTCTGTAAGATAATTCTCATTGAATTGTGAAAAAAGTTCAACAAAATCATGATCTACATTTGTACCGCTTAGGGAAACATATTTTGCTTGTGCAGATAATCCATGTAAAGCATGTCCGAACTCATGCAGGAAAGTCTCAACTTCATATGGTGTTAATAACACTGCATTGTTGCCGACCGGCTTTGAGAAATTACATACTATTGATATTAAAGGAATTTCACGATTTCCAAGATTATCTTTCGATTCCCCTCTAAATTCAGTCATCCATGCTCCCGGACTTTTACCCTCGCGATAAAAGAAATCAGCATAAAGAATACCTAAAATTTTACCATCCTCATCATAAACCTCATATACTTTTACGTCAGGATGATATTTATCGATTTTATCTGTTTCCTTGAATTTATATCCGTATAGTTTTGTGGCAAGACCGAATACTCCCTTTATAGTATTGTTGAGTTCTAAGTATGGCTTCATGTCCTCATCGTTGAAAGCAAACTTGTCATTCTTAAATTTGTCTGACCAATAGGAATAATCCCAAGGAGAAAGTTTAAAGTCTTCCCCCTCTGTATTACGTGCATAATCCTCGATCTCTTTTAATTCCTTCTTCATCGGCTGAGTATATGCATCTTTAAGATTCCCGAGAAATTCCATAACTGCTTCCGGAGTCTTTGCCATTGTGTTTTGCAAACCGTATTCTGCAAAATTCTTCTTACCCATCAGTTGGGCAATTTCAAGACGCACATTGGCGATATCCTTTAATATAAGGGTATTGTCAAGTTCTCCCCCAATATTTCTGGAATTATACATTCTGTATAGCTTCTCACGCAAGTCTCGTCTCTTTGCATATTGCATAAAGGGCTGATATGACGGAGCAAATATTGTTACAAGATATAGAGTATCATCATCCTGCTTACCTTCTTGTTGCAAAGTTTCCTGAGCAGCACTTCTATATGAATGCTTGATACCATCCGGAATTCCATCAAGATCTGACTCCTTAAGCCACAAGCGTCTGGATGGTTCTTTCATTGCATTCGAAACGTTTTGTCCGAATTTTAAAGTAAGTTCAGACAATTCTTTATTGAGTGCCTTGAATTTATCTCGTTTATCGCCCTGAAGGTCAGCGCCAGACAAAACAAATTCAAGATATGTTTTATCCAGCAGGCGTTTATCTTCAGATGTGAGATTTTCATCATTATCTTTGTTTTGATAAACATATTTTACCCTTTGCCAAAGACCATCATTAAGCATGATATTTGTGGAATGTTCGGAAACATAGGGAGTAATCTTTGCCAAAGTTTCCATAATAACAGCATCTCCGGATGCAGCATCAAGGTTGCTTAATGCAAGTAGTGATTCATTAAGCAGCTTACCGCTTCTATCGAGAGCTACAATAGTATTTTCGAATGAGGGAATGCTATTTTTATTTACTATTGCATCAATCTCTTGATTATGGCGTTTTATACCTTCCAAGATACCCTCTTCATATTGTGAGGCTGAAATTCGGGAAAGAGGCAAAGTGCCGAAGGGCAACTTCGAATCCTCCAAAAGAAGATTTGAAGTTGCCCCTGCAGCAGTAGAAGCAAATGACATTATTGTCATAGCGGTTATTGATTTAAACAAATTGTTCATAAATAGCTATTATTGAGCCTCAATACCCTCCATGATTACCAATATGCGATTCTTGCCGTTATAAAGGTCTTTCATGAATTTATTGAGATTATCAAGAGTGGTGTTTTCAAGAGCTGTACGATAGCCTGAAATATTATCAAATCCTCTTTCAAGAAGAAGAAGATTATTTGACCAGTATGCGTTTGTCCTTTCAGAAATTTCGTATTGCTTGATCATTGCCTCCTTTACTTTGTTAAAATCCACATCATTGACACCATCGTTGAGTAGTTTTGAAAACTCGGCATTCGCACGCTCCTCCATCTTTCCGAGCATTTCAGAATTTGTACCATACAGATATTGAATTGCCCATTGACCTGTAAATGGAGACAAGCTTGATCCGGCGGCAGGACTATATGTTCCACCCATCTCTTCACGAAGAGTATCTGTGAAAATAGATCTTAGAATCTGTCCTATCATTGTTACTTTGATAGTATTTTCAGTAGTATAAGGTACATTGTCACCGGAGAATGTGGCAAAAACTTGTGATTTTGGAGAGTGCATTGGTTGCTTGTAATGATCAACTACCTGACCGGTCACATAAGAGATTGGCGAAAGGTCTTTAACAATCTCATTTTTCGCTTTCTTAGATGAAGGAAGAGATGCAATATATTTCTCTAAGAGTGGTTTAAGAGTTTCAAGATCAACATTGCCAACGAATATGAATGTATAGTCTGAAGCATTAGAGGTAGATTCTTTAATCATCTGGAGCATCTCATTGTAATTTGCAGCATCTATAGTATTTATATCCACCTCCTGCATCATCGGGTTTTTACCGTAGCTTGCTTCAGCTATATGACGGCTGAAAATTGTATTTGGATCCGAATCTTGATTTTTCATTGCAGTACGTGCCTGATCCATGTTGTTGTTATATGTATCAGCATCAGCACCAACGGCTGTAAATGCAGCATATACAAGTTCCATCATTGTTGGAAGATCTTTCACAGAACATGCAGCATCTATACTGTTGACAGTATTCCCTACTGAATAGGAGACAGTTGCACGTTTCCCCGCAAGATATTTCTTCAGGGTCTGACGGTCGAAGTTGCCAAGTTTGCTTGATTCGAAAGCATCATCCATAAGAAGCACATTGGCAGATTGAGATTCAGCATAAGAGCGTTTACCTCCATTCTTAAAAGCTGTCATTGTAATTTCATCGGCTTTAAAATCTGTAGGTTTAACGACTACACGCACTCCATTTGAAAGTAACAGTTCTGTCGTGTCATACTTCCCGGATGTTTCTGATTTAATTTTACCGGCTTTTGCAATAGAAGTGAGCAATGGATCCGTAATTACTTCGTCAACATATGCTTCATACTCAGCATTCAATGCATTTTCGAGTGTCGGTATAATCTCTTCTTCCGTAATTACCTCCATACCCTCTTTCTTCGGTTGAGATACTACAATGACCTGATTTTCCGGCGTGAGAATCATCGAAGCCACTTGGTTGATACCCTGCACAGGCAAATTGGGGAGAATCTGCTTTGCAAGGTTGTATTCCATTTCAACCCCCGGAGCAGCCTCATTATCAACAAAATGTCTAATAAGTTCACGAGCCAAAGTAGTCGTTCTTGTCTTATCTTTCTCATTAAAGTTTTTTTCAAAGGTAGAGAGCATATTATCGCGAACGCGCTCCAATTCTGAATCAGTGAATCCTGTCTTGCATGCTCTTACAATTACAGCCATGGCATCGGCAAAAGCTTCTTGCATGCTTCCTTTAGGCACTACGGTTACATTAAATGCAGCTTTGGTTTTGGATACCCAGTAGTTTCCAAATCTAACGCCCGCATAGGCGTATTTGCATTCTGCTTTCTGACGATATTCATCAAGCCTGTTATTTATAAGGCCGGAAAGAAGACGTTCGAGAAGTTGATCCTGTAAAAAACCGGCCAAGGTATTCCTCATCTCAAATGGTGTCTTTTCTGTTTTGAAACTCAACATCAAAGTCGGGTATTGAATCTCAGGGTCATCAAAATAAACAAATATAGGCTCTTTATTGTCGCTTACAGTGGGATAAGTCCTTTCAGCTGCATTTTCGGGCATGGGAATTGTTGAGAAAAGTTCTTTAACTTTCTGTTCCATTTCATCAGCATCAAAGTCTCCAACAATCACTATACCCTGCTGATCCGGGCGATACCATTTTTTATAGTAGGCACGTAAAACTTCAGGCTTGAAATTTCTTACTATTTCCATTTTGCCAATAGGCATCTGCTGATATTGGTATTCTTGATAAATCTTGGGTAGTATATATTCAATCATTCGGTTGTTGGCATCATTTCTTGAACGCCATTCCTCCTCTATCACTCCTCTCTCAGCATTGATTTCATCCTCTTCAAGGAGAATCTCACCGCTCCAGTCATGAAGCACGAGAAGCACACTATCCATCAAAGCTTTGTCTGTAGTAGGAACATTATCTATATTATAAACAGTCTCATCGAAATCGGTATAGGCATTTATATCGGCTCCAAAACGTATTCCTTTAGACTGAAGGTAGTTTAGCATGTCTTTCCCTGGATAATGAGTAGTTCCGTTAAAAGCCATGTGTTCAAGAAAATGTGCCAGACCCAATTGTTCAGATGTTTCAAGAGTTGAGCCTACTTTCTGTGCAATGTAGAAATTAGCTCGCTCTTTGGGTTCCTCGTTGTGCAGAATTAAATACTGCATACCATTGGGCAATGTGCCATGCTTCACTGCCGGATTCAAAGGCAATGGTTGCATCTGGGGCTGTTGCGCAGAGGCAAAAAGAGCTCCAATTAGCATCAATGCGCCACCTAACATTCTTTTGA
Source organism: uncultured Sangeribacter sp. (assembly GCA_964515455.1). GTDB lineage: Bacteria > Bacteroidota > Bacteroidia > Bacteroidales > Muribaculaceae > Lepagella. Next base: position 15,468 of record CAZEUD010000005.1, on the reverse strand, counting down.
TTGTCATAATTGTCTTAATTTTATGTTGTTATATTTATTTAGCAAAAGTATGTTTTCAATATGAAAATATGAAATCATATTTATAATCAGTCTTTATATTTCAAATTGGTATTGATAACAAAACATCCATTCTGGCTGATTACCATGTCCATCTTTACATCATGAGATTCAGCAGGGATTTCATCCATAAGTTGAAATTCGTAACAAACGCCAACTTTTGTTGCTTTTGTAGACTTAAGCAAACGATCATAGAATCCCTTCCCTCTGCCGAGTCTGTTTCCTTTACGATCGTATGCCACTCCCGGCACCACTATAAGATCAATCTCATCCGGGTTTACAATGTTATTTCCTGTCGGCTCTTCTATCTGAAACGCACCGAGTTCTATCCGGGTTTCATCATAAGGAAGTATGTCAAGATTGACACCATTCACTCTTGGAAGATAGAAGCGTTTTTTATCATTCCACTTCGAAATAAATCTGCGTGTAGAGAGTTCATCCGGCAATGAATGATATATAAGGATATGATTTGCCATAATGAATGCCGCTGTATTCTCAAATCTTGAAAATACCTCTTCAGCAGCCAACGATTTTTCTGTTTCTATCAACATGGATTTCAAATCCTTTATTCTTTTTCTTATCTCATTCTTTCCCATAGTATAAATCAGTTTGCGTTATTATTGAATATGTCTACAGGAGATTTGCCAGCATCAAGAGCCTCAACAGCTTGTTTTATAGTTGTATCCCTACTGTTTAGAATCTCAAGAAATGCATTGAAACTAACCAAATCCCTTGCGATTACAGCTTTAAGCTGAGTTAAAAGAAGATCGCGTGATTTATTAATATAATACCATCTTGCCGGGAGACCATTGCTGACAGCATAGGACACAAAATTATTCAAGAGCATGTTATCTCTTGGCATTATCCTGTTAAGTTCCTCCAATGAATTATTCCCTTTTAGCATGGGTCTGTATTTCTCGGCAAATTCTCCGGCGTAACGCTGTATCAGGCCTCTGTTAAGAGCTTCAAGATAGTAAGATGTATATCCGGTTGTATCTTCCGGAACAAAAATGTCAGGCATTATACCACCACCTCCATATACTGTCCTGCCATTGGGTGTAGTAAATATTTTGCTCTTGTCCATCTTTATTGAATCCATGGAATAAAATTCCCCGTGATTATATCTGTCTATAATGTCAAGATCATACTTACCATCTTTCCCTCTTTGATATTCTTTCTGTATGCATCTTCCGGAAGGTGTATAATATCTTGCCACTGTCAGTCTTATTCCGGAACTGTCGGGTAAGATAATTGGATTCTGCACCAATCCTTTTCCAAAAGAACGTCTTCCAATTACAAGTCCTCTGTCGTTATCTTGAATTGCTCCGGCAAATATTTCTGATGCAGAAGCCGAAAACTCATTGGTTAGAACGGTAATCTCTGCATCTTGGAATTGACCGTTACCATCGCTAATGGCTATACTTTCATTTTCAGGTCTTCTTCCTTTTGTATAAACAATCATCTTCCCGGCAGGCAGGAATTCATTAGCCATGTAAATAGCCTGATCCATAAACCCTCCAGTGTTTCCTCTAAAATCAAGAACATATTTGACAGTTCCCTTCTTCTTTAATTCCACAAGGGCATTAAAGAATTCATTATATGTAGTCTTTGCAAATTTACTTATCCTTATATAACCGATATTATCGGTAAGCATATATTTTGAATCGACACTATATTCAGGAATCTTATCCCGGATTATATCAAAAGTCAGTTCTTTGGCAGTTCCTTTGCGTTTCACTTTCAAAGTAACCTTTGTCCCTTCTTTTCCGCGAAGATTCTTATAAACATCTTGATTTGAAATTTTTTCTCCACTCAATTTCTTGCCATTCGCCTGTAATATTACATCGCCGGGCTGAAGACCTACGAGTTCCGCCGGTCCCCCAGGAATAACTTCAATAACTTTAACAGAATCCAATAATATCTGGAAAGATACACCTATACCTCCAAATGCCCCTTCAAGCTCTTCATTGGTAGTGGTAAGTTCAGATTTGGGAATATATGCAGAATGAGGATCCAGCGATGCAAGAATATCCGGAATTGTAGAGTCAAGCAATGAATCAATATCAATTTCATCTACATACTGAGCTTGTATGAGTCCCAATACTGTACGCAGTTTTTCCTGACCAGGTGTACTATTTCTCCGGGACTCATATTTACCGATGAATATACCACCAATTATACCGGCTGCAAGCATTAAAGGCAGCAATATTGATGAAAAATTTCTTTTATTACTCATTTTTTAATCAATACCTTATTCATTTGGAAGATAAACTACTTCTATACCTGCTTTTTTGAGAAGATCAAGGCCATCTGTAATTCTATACATTTCTGAGAAGACCACTCTTTTTATCCCGGCTTGAATTATAAGCTTTGAGCATTCCATACAAGGACTTGTAGATACATAAAGAGTGCTTCCATCGCTTGAATTATTTGATCTTGCCACTTTTGTAATAGCATTAGCCTCAGCATGAAGCACATATGGGAATGTAACACCCTCCTCACTCTCACATATATTGTCAAAGCCGACGGGTGTGCCATTGTAACCGTCTGATATAATCATTTTGTCTTTTACAAGTATAGCTCCGACTTTGCGTCTCTTGCAATAAGAGTTTTCACTCCATATTGCTGCCATCCTGAGATATCTTCGGTCAAGTTTGGTCTGTTTAGCTTCCATTTTATATAGTCTTCCTTATAAATTATTTTAGGGTGGCCATCATAAATTTTTATTCAAAAAACAAAAAATGTTACAATCCATTTTCAAGCAGATACCTTTCGGCATCAATCGCAGCACGGCACCCCGTGCCTGCTGCGCTCACCGCTTGTCTGTATATAGGATCAGCGCAATCACCGGCTGCGAATACACCCTTTACACTTGTCTCTGTCTTAGGCGCTTTCACTATTATATACCCCTCTTTATCCATTTCAAGCTGACCTTTGAATATATCTGTATTTGGACGATGTCCAACAGCAAGAAAGAAACCATCTATATCGATGTTAAACTCTGCCTCCTTATCGGTGCCAAGATGGCGCACAAGACGAGCACCCTCCACACCTTCTTCACCAAATAGACCGACAGTGTTACAATTAAACAAGATTTCTATATTTTCTCTTTCAGAAACACGTTTCTTCATTATATCTGTGGCACGTAGATAGTCTTTTCTTACAATCATATATACTTTCTTTGCAAGTGTGGAAAGGTACAAAGCTTCTTCACAAGCTGTGTCTCCACCCCCTACTACTGCCACATTCTTTTTTCTGTAAAAGAATCCATCGCACGTAGCACAAGCACTCACACCAAGACCATTGTATTTTTCTTCATCCGGAAGACCTAAATATTTTGCTGATGCTCCTGTCGAAATTATGACGGAGTCTGCAATAATCACATCACCTCTATCATCTGTACATCTGAAAGGTCTCTCTGAAAAATCCACTTTTTCGATTAGTCTTGATACTACACGGGCACCAAATCTTTCTGCCTGATCGCGCAAGTGCTGCATCATCTCTATCCCTTGAACACCCTGTGGATATCCCGGGAAGTTCTCTATTTCTGTAGTTTGTGTCAATTGTCCTCCGGGCTGGTTACCTTCATAAACATAAGGGTTAAGATTTGCACGTGAAGCATATATAGCAGATGTGTATCCGGCAGGACCGGATCCAATTATCAATAGTTTGGCCTTTGTTTCTGTCATAATTTATAAATTTTGAATTCAATGAATAAATGTAACTGTCATAAGTTGCTACTTAATAATTAACATTTGATATTATAAAAAAGTCTACCGGAGATCAATTATTTGAACCTTTGGATATTTTGCCTTCGGATATTCGAAATCAGAAGATTTTAACGAAGCATTATAATCCAGAGATTTTACCGTCACAGTAGATTTTGAACCGGACTTGGGCGTTATTATGAAACTCTCCGGCATATAAGATTTTGAATTTAAAGTAATTTCAATGTTATTTATCTGGCTATTTTTTGATTTAGGTGTCAGTTTCAATATATATTTTCCGGTTGCTTTTTTTGTGGAGAATGTTACTGAATAATCCGTAGAATATGATTTTATATATTCGAAGGGATTAGATTCAGCTAATTCGTATTTCGTTGGTACAATTAACGTCGTTTCATTAGATGAAGCATTATATACCCACATATTCTTGCCATTATACCAGTTGCATACTCCGGGAGTGACAATAGAAAATTTTGAACCGGCTATTTTCATCGTGCCGTTTGTCACCGTGTTTCCAGACGAGATTGTGAACATTGCTGAAATACCCTTGGCATTTCTGGCTTGAGTTGCCGCTTTCGCAATGACTTCACCAGCCGTTAAAGCCCATATATTAAGTGAAGTCATAAACATCAAGACTGTCAATATTTTTCTGGCGGTTCCCATCTTTGAATCTACTTAACTATTATAAGTTATAAACTTGAAAGTATTGACTCAAGATTAATTGCATCAACCAAAACAACACGTGGTTTTCCACCCTGAGAAGGTCCTACAATTCCGGCTGCCTCAAGTTGGTCCATAATTTTACCGGCTCTGTTATAGCCAATCGAATATGCTCGTTGAAGAGAAGAAGTGGAAGCTGTATTTGAAGAAACAACTCTCCTTGCCACTTCTTCAAACAGAGGATCTCGCTCTCCTATCGGTCCCAAGGCTCCACCGGAATCATCCGATGCTTTAACAGGAGGTTCCGGCAGTTCATAGGGTCCGGGAGCATAAGGCTGTTTCGCAACATAATCATTGATAGCTTCAACTTCGGGAGTATCAATGAACGCACACTGCACCCTAGTCATCTCCGAATTGTTGAAAATCAGCATATCCCCATGTCCTATAAGTTGCTGTGCTCCAGTTGTATCAAGGATAGTCTTTGAATCAACTCCGGAAGACACTTTGAATGAAATTCTTGTAGGGAAGTTATTTTTTATCAGACCTGTAATAACGTCTGTTGAAGGTCTTTGTGTGGCAATAATAACATGAATACCCACAGCTCGCGCTTTTTGTGCAAGACGCGCTATAGGCATCTCCACATTTTTTTTGAGTTGCATGATCAAATCAGCAAACTCATCCACAATAACTACAATATATGGTAAAAACTTATGACCTTCAGCAGGATTTAGCAAATTCTCCCTAATCTTGTCGTTATACTCCTCTATTTTGCGAACTCCTGCAATCTTAAGAAGTGTATAACGATTTTCCATCTCAATACATAATGAATTTAGTGTTTCTTCCACCTTATCCATATCAGTAATAACCGGCTCGTCTGAGTCCATCAATTCCGGTATGCAAGCCATATAATGATTTTTAAGCTTGTTATAGTGGCTGAATTCCACTTGTTTTGGATCAATCATAACAAGCTTGAGTTCTGATGGCGATTTACTATAAAGAAGAGAGGTCACAATGGCGTTAAGACCAACTGATTTACCCTGACCCGTGGCTCCTGCAACAAGCAAATGTGGCATCTTGGCAAGATCTGCCACATACACTTCGTTGGAAATCGTTGATCCCAATGCTATAGGTAATTTACACTTGGTTTCTTGAAAATTACGTGATTTTATCACTGTTTGCATTGACACTATCTGCGGGTCTTGATTCGCTACCTCAATTCCTACGGTACCTTTACCTGGTATTGGCGCTATTATTCTCACACCTCTCGCAGATAAACTCAATGAAATATCATCAACGAGACTTCGGATTTTAGCAATCTTCACACCCTTGTCAGGAACTATTTCATATAGAGTTACAGTCGGACCGACGGTTGCTTCAATTTTTGTGATTGGAATGCCAAAATCAAGTAATGTTTTCTGAATTTTAGCCTTATTTTCCATTTGTTCGTCGGCATCGACACTAATTTTTGAAACGCCCTCTTTCATCAGTTCAAAAGGAGGGAACTTATATTTATGAGATGCCTCAAAATCAAGTTGTGATTTAAAGTGTCGTTTCCCGTTTTGGTCAATCTGATTAACATTTACAATCATAGCCGGTTCAGCATCTTGACCTTCATTCTTGATATCTATAGAATCCTCAGCATCTGAATTTAACATGCCATTTTCAGCTGTCTCAGCTGATTCCTTCCCTTTATCACCTTCATTATTACTTAGATCTGATTTTACTCCTGTTTCATCATATTGAGCAGGTAGTTCAACATCCTCAGGTAAATTATCATCAAGTATATATGGCTCTGCGAATGAAACATGCGACTCATTTTCCGACATATCATCCAAGATTGTTGAATCAAGATCCACCATCTCTCCGGCCTTAATATCATCCAGTCGTTCATTTTGCTCATCACGCTGTAGAGCCTTTTCCTTGGCTTTTGCTGCTGCCTTTTCTTCAGCAATGATTCTTAATTTCTCAGCACGTTCTTTATATTTCTTTCGAATCCAAACGAGCACATCGTTCATGCAAATAACCATAAACAATGCTACCATGAAGAAGCATAGTATATAAGAGCCATACCCTAAAAATCTATTTATGAATTCATAAACATAATGAGCATGATAACCACCCCAGTTTACGTATGTGTTAGTAACGACACTTGATATTCCTACAATTAATGAAATGGTAATCAATGCTACCAAACACTTAATTGTAAAATTTACGCTTTTGAATTTAGGCCACCCAGTGAGCAGTTTCAAACTCATTGCTCCCAACCAGAATATTATTACAAAAGAGCCCAATCCGAAAGTGCGGTTTATCAGCCACTCCGACAGCCTTGCACCCCCCTCTCCGGCATTGTTTGCTATTCTTATGACACCGCCTATGGGAACATTGTTAACCATCGATTGGTCCTTGACACATGATGAGAAATATGAAACGAAGGCTATAAGGAGGTATACCGCCAAACATCCAAGAAAAATTCCTGTTATTTGTCGCACAGACGGAGAAGTCACTGCCGATTTTATTTTTTCAGTCCATGACAAATGTCCTTCCTCCTTTTGTTTAATGCGTTTGGATGATTTCTTTTTAGGGGTATTTCTCTTGGAACTACCTTTCACTGTATCATTCTCTTTGCCTTTCGCTGAATCATCTATAATCAACGGAGAATCATCGATGGTGTCAATATGAGGAGTATAATCGTAATTGTTCATTTAGGATAGGTTGCATTTAGCGCTTCCAACTACAAAATTAATCAAAATTCCACAATCTATCTCAATATTTTTAATTATTTGATTCCTTTTCGATGTAGCTTTTAGATTATATTGGGATTATTTGTTAATTTTGCATAATAAATCAGAATAGATGGGATTTTTTAATAAACTTTTTTCAAAAAAAGAGAAGGATACCCTAAATCAGGGTCTTCAAAAAACCAAACAGGGTGTTTGGGATAAGATTACACGTGCTGTCACCGGCAAAAGCAGAATTGATGATGATGTGCTTGATAACCTTGAAGAGGCGTTCATTACAAGCGATGTTGGAGTGGACACTACTTTGAAGATAATTGAACGTATTCAGGAGCGTGTTGCCAAAGACAAATATGTCGGTATTTCAGAGTTGCGCACAATGCTTAGCGAAGAGATTGCTGACATGCTTGAAAAACCGGAGAATGAACACGATATAGAGGATTTTCATGTTCCTTCTTCTTCATCTCCATACGTTATTATGGTTGTAGGTGTGAATGGTGTAGGCAAAACTACAACGATTGGTAAACTTGCATATCAATACAAAGCCGCAGGCAATAAAGTTGTGCTTGGTGCCGCGGACACCTTCAGGGCTGCCGCTATTGAGCAACTTGATATTTGGGGCGAACGTATCGGAGTGCCTGTTATTAAGCAAAAAATGGGTAGTGATCCTGCTGCTGTAGCATTTGACACATTATCATCAGCTAAGGCGCAAGGTGCGGATGTTGTGATTATTGATACAGCCGGTCGACTTCACAATAAAATCGGTCTAATGAATGAGCTGACTAAAATTAAGAAAGTTATGAAACGTGTAATTCCCGATGCACCTCAGGAAATTCTCCTTGTGCTTGATGGATCAACAGGTCAGAATGCTTTTGAACAGGCTCGCCAGTTTGTGGCTGCGACAGAAGTAAATAATCTTGCAATAACCAAACTTGACGGCACTTCCAAAGGAGGAGTCGTAATCGGCATCAGCGACCAGTTCAAGATACCCGTGAAATATATAGGTTTGGGTGAAGGAAAGGAAGACATTCAAATTTTCCATGCCAAGGAATTTGTCAATACTCTTTTTGGAGAAGCTTTATAATTTCAAACTACAGATAGTTTCGGATAAATGGTAAAAAACAGGATTGATATAATTACAATGGGATGTTCCAAGAATCTTATTGATTCTGAGCGCATACTCCGACGCCTTGAGGCTAAAGGTTATAGAGCTGTTCATAACCCGGAATCTCCCAAAGGAGAATATGTAGTTGTCAATACTTGTGGCTTTATCTCTGATGCAAAAGAGGAGTCAATTCAGATGATTCTTCAACTTGCCGAATTTAAGTATAAAGGAGACATCGGGAAAATAGTGGCCATGGGCTGTCTCACGCAGCGATATAAGGAAGATTTGTTGAATGAGATCCCGGAAATAGATATCCTTCTGGGAAAATTTGATTGGGATGAATTTATAAATTCCCTTCCTGATTTAAAATCGGGAGACAATCCAAGAAATTGGGAACGGCGGATAACTACATCTCCTCATACCGCTTATTTGAAAATATCTGAAGGGTGTAATCGCTTTTGCGCCTTTTGTGCGATACCTATTATAACAGGACGACATAAATCCCGTCCTATTGAGGAAATTTTGGACGAAACTCGATATTTGGTAAAAAAAGGAGTTAAGGAATTTAATGTTATAGCTCAAGATCTTTCATCATATGGATTGGATATATATGGTGAACATCGGCTCGCAGATTTGGTAAACCAAATGGCTGACATTCCCGGTGTCAATTGGATTCGGTTGCATTATGCTTATCCTTCAGATTTCCCTGTTGATGTTTTGGAAGTTATGTCAAAACGCGATAATGTATGCAAATATATTGATATCGCCTTACAGCATATATCTGACAAGGTCCTTGAAAATATGCGTCGACATATTTCAAAGCAGCAGACTATAGATTTGATAAACGAGATTAGAAGAAAAGTGCCTGGAATTAAGATTCGGACTACATTGATGGTAGGATTTCCGGGAGAAGAGGAAGCCGAATTCAATGAACTGCTGGATTTTGTTAAAGAAATGAAATTTGACAGGATGGGCGCTTTTGCATATTCTGAGGAGGATGACACCTGGGCTTCAAAAAATCTTGTGGACAACGTTTCTGATGAAGAGAAGCAAAGAAGACTTGATATATTGATGGAAACCCAGTCTGAAATATATGAGGAAGAGAATGACAAATTAATAGGTAAAACCGTTCGTCTGATTGTTGATGAGATCGAAGATGGAATACGTATTTGCCGTTCTGAGTGGGATAGTCCGGAAGTAGATATGAACTATTATGTAAAAGGCACTGACGCATTGCCAGGTGAATTTATAACCGCCCGAATCACAGGACACCAACTCTATGACTTCAACGCAGAAGCTATTTGATATTTTGCGGTGATATATTAATTTAAATATGTTTGATAGTTTTTGTTCATATAGATTACCAGGTGAAGAAAGAATATATCTTTATACTGGAAATATGAAAGAAGGAATACATAGAGGGTTTGTAATTGCTCCCTTTGACCTTAATATGCACCCAGCAAAAACTATAATCGGTCTTTCTCCTGCTAAATGGGAGGATTTAGATAATATTTTAGCTAAAGAAGAAAAATGTGTGACTGAATTCGAGATGCCACACATTTCAACGACCGCTGAAGAACATAAATCTTCTGTAGAGACCATTATTAAAGAGTTGGCGGGAAATCCCAATAAAAAGACAATTGCAGCAAAAATAATATGTAGTAATGAAAGAATAGATGTCAGATTGTCATTTGAGTCTATGGTTGAATCAGTGCCGGATGCTTTTGTATTCATGTTTTATACTCCGGCTTCGGGAGCTTGGCTTGGAGCTTCTCCGGAATTATTGCTCAAATCTGACAAACATATTATAAGCACATACGCTCTGGCAGGAACTCGCCGAAGCTATGAAAGTAGATGTTGGGATTTAAAAAATATTAAAGAACATCAGATAGTTAAAGATTATATTTTAAACTATTTCTTTAAGTGCGGAATTATCCCGGATTGTTCCTCTACAATAACAAAACAGGCTGGAAGTATAGAGCATTTGTTCTGCGAATTTACAGCTCCTCTTCCGAAGGATATAATACAATTTATAAAGGGATATTCACCAACTCCTGCCCTTTGCGGAATGCCCAAAGAGGAGTCGCTTGAGCGAATTTCAAGAATAGAGAATTTTCAAAGAGGGTATTATGGAGGTTTTTGTGGACCTTTTGAATCTACGGAATCATTCTCTCTATACGTAATTCTCCGTTCAATGAGATTTGATAAATCCGGTTATTGCTTCTATTCCGGGGGTGGCATAACATCTCTCTCTGATGCAAAGCTTGAATGGCAGGAAACAGAACGTAAAGCTCAATCAATATTGTCGTTAATAAAATTTTCAAATAATTAATATTATGAATTTCAAAGCAATTTTTTCATGTGCGCTCATAGGATTGTCTGTATGTGGTCTTTCAGCGCAAGAGCATCTGAAAAGTCTTGATGCCAAAGGGATTGATAATTCTATTTCTCCTAAAAAAGATTTTTACCATCATGTGAATAATAAATGGATGAAGGAACATCCCCTCTCAGCTGAATATTCACGTTATGGTCAGTTCAATATTCTGAATGATTCAAGCAATAATCGTGTTCGTCGCATTGTAACAGGTTTGGCTGCTACAAATCCTGCACCTGGCAGCGATGCTTTTAAAATTGCCACATTATATGAGGCTGGTATGGATTCAATTCGAAGAAATCAGCTGGGAGCCGCTCCGATAAAGGCCGATCTTGCAAAAATTGAGAATACCACTCCCAATGGTATGGAGGATCTATTCATCTGGATGCATAAGAATTATGGCTCACCACTTATTGGCTTGGGTCCTATGGAAGATCTCACAAACAGCAATGTATACGCAATGTATGTGCAAGGTCCCGGTCTTGGTCTTGGTGACCGCGACTATTATCTTCTGAATGACAAACGTAATAAAGATGTTCGTGCTGCCTATCTCAAACTTATCCAAAAAGATATGCAGCTTGCCGGTTATTCCAAGAAAGATGCCAGGCGCATTGCTGATAATGTATTGAAGATTGAAACTCTCATTAGTGATTCCACATGGACACGCGAGCAAAGTCGCAACATTCCTGCTATGTACAATCCGCGAACATATTCTCAAGTAAAGGAGCTTTACTCTGCTTTTCCGTGGGATCGTCTGTTTTTGGAAACTATGGGATTTGAGGCTCCGGAAACATTGATTGTTACCAATCCAAACACTGTGCTGCAAGGTAATAATCTTATGAAATCTCTGACAGATCGTGAGAAAAAAGATTTGTATCTGTGGGAATACGTAAGCAGTGCATCGCCATATCTGAGTGATGACTTCGCAGACGCTTCATTTGAATTCCAAAAAGTTCTTAGCGGTGTTCAGCAGCAACGTCCACGGTGGAAAAAGGCTCTCGGAGTTACCGAAGGTATCATGGGTGAAGGAATAGGTAAATTATATGTGGAGGAATATTTCCCGGAAAGTTCAAAAATATATATGGAAGGTCTTGTAGAAAATCTGCGCAATGCTCTTGGCAAGCATATCCTTCATCTTCCATGGATGAGCGATGATACCAAAGTACAGGCTTTGAAAAAACTTAATGCCATCACTGTTAAAATTGGATATCCCGACAAATGGAAAGATTATTCACTGTTGAATGTGGATCCGACCCTCTCCTATTGGGAAAATATCCACAATGCTCAGATGTGGGCACAGGATCGCTATCTTGAAAAATGGGGTAAACCGGTCGATCGCACTGAATGGGGCATGACTCCTCAGACCATCAATGCCTACTATAATCCATTAAACAATGAAATCGTGTTCCCGGCCGGTATTCTGCAGGCTCCTTTCTATGATCCGGATTCAAGTGATGCCGAAAATTACGGTGGAATTGGAGTGGTTATAGGTCATGAATTAACTCATGGTTTTGATGACCAAGGTTGTAATTTTGATTCTAAAGGCAACATGACCAATTGGTGGACACCTGAGGATGCAATGGCTTTTGCCGAGTTGACTCAAGGTCTTGCAAAGCAATTTGATGCAGTTGAAGTATTGCCCGGTCTCCATGCCAATGGCTCATATACCCTTGGTGAGAATATTGCGGATCAAGGAGGTTTGAGAATTGCCCGAACTGCTTTCCTTGACTCTCAGAAAAAGAAAAATGTTGATGTTACATCAAACGAAGCTAAAATTGAAGGTTTGGATCCGATGCAGGTTTTCTATCTAAACTATGCCAACCTGTGGGCAAATAATATACGTGATGAAGAGATTCGCAGTTTAACCACGGGAGACCCCCATTCTTTAGGTATAAACAGAGTTAATGTATCCTTGCGCAACATTGCTCCTTTCTTTGAAGCTTTCGGAATTGAAGAAGGTGATGAAATATACCGTCCTGAATCAGAACGCGTCATCATCTGGTAGATAATACTCTTCTCTCTCCTCCCCCTTTTCTTTATCTAATAGTTTATATTTATTAATAAGATTAGCAGTATGAAAAATAATAAATTATGGATTGCTTTGGCAGTTCTTTTCACATTTACTTTCTCAGCTTGCGTATCTGTTGATGCCAAGAAAAAGGTGTCATTGGGTGGTGAATATGTAACAGCTTCAGGCAAAGTTGTTTCTAAGAATTTCAATCTTGCTCCCTTCAATTCCATTTCTGTTTCCGGAATGCAGGATATAGTTATTACACAAGGGAACACACAGTCAATTACTGTCAAAGCATCAGACAACATTATGTCTTACTGTGACCTTTCGGTAGGAAAGGGCGTATTGAAAATTGTAGCATCAAAAGAATGGAGAAATACTCAAATAAAAAAATTTGATATGGTTGTTTATCTCACCATGAAGGACGTTAATACCGTAACTTCAAATGGTACCGGCGATGTTAAATTCAAAGGTAATCTTAGTGCGAAAGACCTTAAATTAAAAGTCAAGGGCACCGGTGATATAACACTCCCCTCTTTCTCATCCCGCTCGTTTGATATAAGTTTGACCGGGACAGGTGATGTTGAAGCGAAGGGTTCTGCCACATCTGCAGTGATTAGTCTTTCAGGCACAGGTGATATAGATGCTAATCTTACATTGGACAGTACATTGAAATGTAATCTCAATGGCACCGGTGATGTGAAATTGAAGGGCTCTGTTAACAATGCTGAATACAATTGCAGCGGCACCGGAGATATTAGTGCCAAAAACATGAAGGCTAAAAGCGTGAATGCAAATGCAAACGGCACTGGTGATATTCAATGTTATGCTTCTGAATCTTTCAGGGGCAAAAGTGGGCTTACCAGCAATATCAAATGCTATGGAAATCCCTCCAACAGGAATATTAAAGCAGATGGAATTTCATTTCCTAAATAAATACTTTTAGATTAGATTTTTTATTAATTTTGCAGCTGTTTTCCAACAATTTTTTAAAACATAACTACTATTAAAGGTAATTTATTAAAATTCTATTAGTTATGGATTGGCTTATTGATTTGGTCAGACCATTCAACAATTCACTCGCAAGCACGATTCTGCTTTATTCATTTGTGATTTTTGCCGGAATATATCTTGGCAAAATTAAAATTCTGGGAGTATCGCTTGGTGTTACATTCGTGCTGTTTGTTGGTATCTTGATGGGCCATTTTGGCTATACTGCCGATGTCAATGTGCTTCACTTCCTACGAGAATTCGGACTAATCCTGTTTATCTTTTCCATCGGTATGCAGGTCGGTCCAGGTTTCTTTTCTTCTTTTAAAGAAGGTGGAGTGAAAATGAACATTCTTGCAGTGACAGGAATTTGTCTTAACGTGGCGATAATGATCGCTATATACTTTATTCAGGACGGTTCCGAAGGTTCTACATCTATCTCGCAGCTCGTGGGAGTGATGAGTGGAGCGGTAACAAATACTCCCGGACTTGGAGCCGCACAGCAAGCCTATCTTCAAGTAAATGCTGATGGTTATGATGTCAGTCAACAGATGTCGATGGGATATGCTGCAGCCTACCCTCTTGGAGTCGTAGGAATCATTATAACCATGATTCTTATAAAGAAGTTTTTCAGAATAGATACAAATGCAGAGCTTGCAGAGATAGAGAATGATGAAAAAACCTCACTTTTAGCTCCCCATATAGTGTCTCTTCGTGTCACCAATAATATGGTTGATGGGCTGTCAATGAAGAAACTTCACACACTAATCTCCTGTGATTATGTAATTTCCCGTATAGAGAAACCGGATGGTCCCGTTATAATTCCCACTTCTGATGATGTGATTAATGTGAATGATATATGTCTGGTGGTTTGCTCGCAACAAGATGAGGAACTCTTCACCAGGTTTATTGGACCTGTCATAGAGAAAGAGTGGGAAATGGAAACCGGTCCGGTTGTTTCTCGCAGGATTCTTGTTACAAAGACAGAATATAATGGTGTTAAACTCGGTTCCATGCGATTACATTCAGCTTATAAGCTAAATGTAACCCGTGTTAATCGTGCCGGTGTAGACCTTGTAGCAGGACCCAATTTGCGCCTTCAAATGGGCGACCGCCTAACGGTAGTTGGTAAATTGGATGATATCAATAACCTTGCCAATCGGCTTGGAAACTCTATGAAACGACTTAACGAACCTAACCTTATAACGATGTTTATCGGTATTTTCTTGGGAATTCTCCTTGGTAGCATCCCATTGCAATTCCCCGGAATGTCTGTACCAATGAAGTTGGGTCTTGCTGGTGGGCCGTTGGTTGTGGCTATTCTTATAGGTGCTTATGGTCATAAGTTTCATCTCGTCACTTATACCAACTCATCTTCCAATTTGCTTCTCCGGGAGATCGGTATCTGTTTATTCCTTGCGTCCGTAGGGATTGCTGCGGGAAAAGACTTTTTTGCAACTGTATTCAATAATCAGGGAGCCCTTTGGGTTGGTTACGGATTCATCATCACGGTTATTCCACTAATAGTGATTGGAATAATTGCAAGAGCAAAATATAAGATGAATTATTTTTATATTTTGGGTATGATGAGCGGCAGCTACACAGATCCTCCGGCTCTTGCCTATGCCAATAAGGTCGCTAACAATGATGCTCCGGCAGTTGCATATTCAACTGTTTATCCTCTTACGATGTTCATGAGAGTAATTGCAGCACAGATTGTAATTCTGTTTTTTGTATAGGGATACTATTTACTGTTGGGAGGTTCTATTTTTTGCTTCCCGACACCCAAGGCCGAACCCAATGACCCTGTT
>CAZEUD010000004.1:0-69012 GCA_964515455.1 uncultured Sangeribacter sp. | reverse complement strand
TTGCGGTTGCAAAGTTACAACCATTTTTCGCGCTGTGCAAATTTTTCTGCAACAAATTTTCGAAAAAAATTGTTTATCCATTGATAAACATTTGTGAATTAACTTAATAAATAATAGTTAAAATATCTTTAGAAATGTTAATTCATGATTTTTCAACGGCTGCGCTGCTCCGCGGCACGAAACAGCCGACAGGAAGGTTGCAACAGCTGCGCTGCAATTTTACCAAAGCTTGGGGATGAAGATGATAAGACCGCAGGCAATTGCAGCTAAAACGAAAAGGAGAACCGCTCCTGCTGCTACATCCTTTGCTGTTTTTATAAGAGGGTCGCGATCAGGGGAGATTTTGTCACAAACTTTTTCAATTGCCGTATTGAAACCCTCCGCCATAAAAACACCTCCGATACACAATGCAATCACGCACCATTCCACATTACTGATATGAAAAAGGAATCCGGCAATGATTACGCACACGGCAGCGAAGAGATGAATCTTCGCATTTGCCTCATGCGCAAACAATGCCCTTATTCCCTCACCGGCATATCCAAAAGATTTTAAAAGACGCTTCATTCCAAGAGTCTGTTTTATAAAATTCCATCAACTCGTAAAAAGGCAACAACATACCTGAATTAGCATTATTCCACATCCCAACCGAGCGAGAATGTATCTACCCAGAGCACGGAACCATTACCACCTGTGAAGTAATCACCATATTTGGACGTGGCGACCGTGATCTGAATATAACTTGGCTCGCGCGATGTGCTGTTGTATGTTACCGGAATCTCGAATTCCTGCCAGCTATTCATTGTGCCGCTGTATTGCAACTGTCCGTATCCGATAATATAAGATGCCGTGGAATCAAACAGTACGCGATTCTTGGGATTGGTCCTTATCTCATACGGTGCTGTCCAGTCAGTCAGGGCTATGTATATGCAACATGTATCAGGTTGTCCCTTAAGTGAAGTATATTCCGTTGAGGTGTAGTCTATATCCTTACCTTGATATTTATAATATCCACGCAGCTTGGTAGGACGAGTGGTCCATGGCCGTCCGAAATCGAGAATACCATTTGTTCCGTCCACCTTCACGAAGCTACCGGTGAAGATAGAGCCTGCTCCCAATTTACCGATACCGGCAATACCCACAAATTTGGTATTACACTCTGCTGACAGTCCGGTACCGGTCGGTGTGTCTGTAGAAGAGACTGTCAGGTTCTTACCCAACGTAACCGAACCGGTATTACCGGTATCCCAGAATTGAACACCCCCCTCGTCATAAGGATAAATAATCTTACCAATCTGACACCAGTTTTCAAAATCCGCATTAGGCAAATCCTCCGTTGCCTGCGTAGTCACTGTAATTTCATTACCATAATTTTCACCGGAAACTGTTCTCACCACATATTCTGTAAGAGGTTCGAGATGCGGGATATAACAAGAGAATGCTCCTTGTGTCTGCGTAACATATTCGTCGGGCACAGGAATCCAAGTCTCCGAATCAGATCGGTGATATTCAAACCCATTTTGCACATCCGCCGGACCTTCCCCATACGCCCACAACACTTTCGACCAAGCATCCACACTCTCCGTAGATACTATGGTTTCCGTCAATTCAGCGTAGATTGTCCAGTAACTGCTACGTCCAAAGCACTCCACTTCAACGCGGAGAGGATACGAGAGGTCAATAATACCGGGCACTATATCAGGAATTAGAGTTGTCAACCCTTCAGGACCAAGCTTAATCTTTTGAAGTGTGAGTTTCGAAAGATCCGTACCTTCGGGCATACGCACGATCACGCGATGGCCGGCAGGATCAATCACGCTCTCCCCCACCTCGCCGGCAACCTCAAAATAACGTGTTATCTCCTGATGCGCGATGATTTCCCAATCATATTCCTGATATCTCTTAAGCGTAACATATACCGGAGTACTGAAATCGTAAGTTCCTTCAAGAAGATTAGGTGTGGAAACAGCGCCCGGCGTAATCTGATACTCCGAGAAACTGACATTCTCAATATCCACCGTCTCCTCCAGATATATGTTAACCTCATAAGCAATAGAGTCAATATAAGCCGACTTGGATTCGCCTACAGCAGCGATAGCGGTTATAATCTGGGGTATTCGGGGATAAGGCAGGTCATTGTGTATACAACCTGCAAGCAATATGATAAGGAATCCCGATATTAAAAGCCTTTTAAGCATGAACGTTCTTTTTTATTAGACAGACTCTAAATTACGACTTCAATACCGAAGTTGATATTGAAAAGGTTGAAGCGGAAATTAGCTCCGGAAGTGGTACGGTTACCCGTCTGCACTCCATTTTCCGTCTGTCGCTCATTTTTCAAATGCAGACCAAACACACCGAAAGATATGTTGAACGCAGCATTATTCATAACAAAAACCGAAAGTCCGGGAGAGAAGTTCAACGCCGCATTCATATAAGTGGTATGCGTAGTGCGGATATCGCCATTGTAAGGACGTGAGAAATCAGAATTTCCTGAAGCGAAAGACAATTCAACCTCATTGAAGACTCCAAAACGTCCCCGCCTTGCGATACCTATATATTGCCGGAACAAAAGAGCGGCTGAATAATTCTCATTACGGTACATGATATCATGAAGATTTAAATTCACATCATCATCGATATCCAACTGAAACGAATCTATCCTCGCCTTTGCAGAAGTGTAACCGAAACGCAACCCGACAGAGAGGTTATTGCGAATGGTATATTCCACAAACGGCTTTATAGAAAAGGCATGAGCACCAATATCAATATCGTTAAGGAAGTCGAAAATTTCAAGATCTTCGGTAGAGAGTTCACCATAGGAAGCTGTAAGGCCGAAGCCCCATCTCCCTTTGGGAATAAAGAGATAGTTGAAAAGACCGCGATCATATCTGCCAAGATTGCGCGTGCGCAATTTCATGGGTACAGTATCCCCCTTCCATATCACTTTCTCATTCTCATCAAATTTCGAGGCATCGTCCACAACTTTTGAATTACCCATCAACAGGCGGATCACATCATCCTTTAGCGAATCAGGCACGAATATATATTTCCCCGGAATTACGCTGTCACGAGGCGCATCCTGAGCCTTCGACGGCAGAGCGGACAGCAGCGAAACAACTGCCACCACAAGCATTGTATATATACTCTTCATAACCGTCATAAATAGAAAGCCACGCCAAACGTGATTGAGAAAAGGTTAATTCTAAAATTCGCCATCCTCGATTTGCGTCTTGACACATATACCTGGTCAGAGATACTCTTGGTGTCGGTGAGTGTGAAACCAAGCACTCCAACATTGACTTCAAGCGCTGAATAATTGCTCAGGAACACCGCCAGACCCGGAGCGATACCAAGACCGAACTGGAAATTTCGTTCATAAGCTCCTGTCAACGACTGACCGGCGCCGTTAGTTAGCTTCGACTGTCCTCCTCCGAGTTTAAGCTGCACTTCATGGAATATACCGAAGCGTTTGCTATTACCCAAAGAGAAATATCTGCGGAATATACCGGTTACAAAATAGTTGTGCGACAGAGAATAAAAGCAGTCGGCACCATAGCTTGTCTCCGAGTCGAGCACTATATCAG
Organism: uncultured Sangeribacter sp.; assembly: GCA_964515455.1. Taxonomy (GTDB): domain Bacteria; phylum Bacteroidota; class Bacteroidia; order Bacteroidales; family Muribaculaceae; genus Lepagella. Next base: position 65,425 of record CAZEUD010000004.1, on the reverse strand, counting down.
CGCTCTCCAGTTTTGTAAGGGAGCGGGTGTACTGGAATTTACCACCGACACCCATATCATCCTTGAATATATAGCATACCATTGGCGACACCTTGAAACTATAGGTATCACCGGAGATATTCTGAAGTATCAAAAACTGGTAGTCGTTTTGCGTCGACTGCGAATAAGAAACCGAAACACCTGCCACCCATTGCCCTTTCGGGACGAACTTCACCGACTCCATCTCCATATTGAATTCCTGAACGGGGGTATTCTTCTGGAGTTCCTCCACCATAGCGGGGGTGATATGAAGTGTGTCATGACGCACCTCAAGAGTCGGTTGCGGGACAGAATCCATAAACGCAGCGAGACTCTGCGCACCGGAAGCGCACAGAGTCATCACTATCGTCAGAGTAGTTTTTATACCTATAGGTTTACTCATAAACGAGTTCAAAGTCATCAAGATACATTGTTGAGCCAACACCTCCTGAGAAGAAATCACCATATTTGGAGGCCGAACAAACAATTATTAGATATTTTGCTTCATTAGTTTTTGCTCTGTCGTAGTAAGTGATGGGTATATTCACCAACTCTAATTGACCATCAGCTGCGAAATCTTGATTCCATGTTACTTGTCCATAACCAAGAATCTCATCAGCTTCAGGATCAAACAATGTATCAGCACTTGCAGTTTTAACAGAAATTGGAGCAGAAGAAATTGCCACATAAATCTGACCTTCGTCAAGTTGTCCGGCTGCTATATAGCTATCGTTAGCTCCTTTGCCACTTACTCCCACTCCCGGTCTATAATTTGCATACACCTGAAGACTTGTTGGATGAGAACCATTATATTCCCTACCGAAAGTTAGCTCTCCATTTGTCCCGACAGTGTTATCATACGTCCCTGCAAAAAGGTTTCCGGCTGCAAATTTTCCTATACCGAATACAGACACAAATTGAGAAACAAGTTTAGCTGAATAATTACCACTATGAACAAGTTCATCACTGGAATTTGTCAATGTTACACTCATCGTAGCAGAACCATGATTACCAGTATCCCAAAAAGTTCTAACACCACCACTTCCTGGAATTATAACCGCACTATCCTCAGAATACTCGCTCCACTCTTCCATTGATGCATTTGGAATAGTATATATAGATTCTGTTGTAAAGGTTTGAGTTTCACTTCCTTCAAAATCATCACAGAATGCCTTGAACTCATAAACCGTACCCGGTTTCAAGTCTGTAACAGTTACAGTGTAAGGTATAATGGTAGCACGTGTATTCTTCAGACGCGCTGTTGAAGCAGGATATGCCTTCAGCCACTCAGATGTGCCGAGTTCACGATACATAATACCATAGTTGGTAGCGGCTTCAACATCTTGAATATATGCTGTAAGAGTAGCTCGTTTTGCAAGCACGGCAAGAGGATCATTCACAAGGACAGATGCATCAGCAAGCACCACAGGATCTATATGTTCTACAGCATCAAGATTATTTGCAATTCGCAGTGTACCACTGCCCTCCTTATGGTTGCCGTCAACGGCTTCAAATGTGACAACATACTCAGTCTCACTATCAGGAAGGGCATCAAGGAAAGCTTTGGTGAATGTAACATACATATCATCAACCTTAACACTGCCGCCATCGTAAGTAGCGTCAGTAGATTCAGTCAACTCCACATTTACACCGTAATTTCTCAACTGCGTAACAGTTGTACCGTCTGTAAGATTCAAACCGGACTCAAGCAAACCATTGAAGTTATCGCTGAGGGACATTATAACGGAGCTGAGACCATTATATCCACGGATATAAACTTTAGTATCTGTAAAATTCTTGTCTGTGGAAACTACCTGGCTATCGATATCATAGCCTACACCCGCAACAGCCGGTCCCATATAGATCTCCACATTCTCCTCAATCACAGGGATATCTGCAATCTCAATACGGATCAATGCACCACCATCTGTAATCTCCGATTCCTCTTCGCTGATTGTCAAAGCATACTCATGAGCACGCTCAACATTCTCAATCGTGCCCTGTTTCGAATAAGCACTGCCATCAGCTGCCGTTCCCTCCACCAAATAGGTGAGATCTGTATCAGCATTCGGCATCATGAAATAACCCTTGGTTTCTTCACGAATAAGAGTCTCATCGAATACAAGAGCTCCACGAGAGTGAGAGAATGTTACCTTCATATCAGACAGGTTCACATCAAGAGAAGATGAATCCACCGATACAAGCACATTGGCTAATTTACAGTGGGCAGTATATGAATTTACCTCCTCAGTAATCTCAATTGGATCATAACCTCTGTAGAATTTACTATCGAAAGATGCGGAAACGGAGTCTCCGGTCCATGTTTCAATAATATAATCACCGGTCTGAAGCGATATAGACTCGGGTACATTGTCAAGACCTTTATATTTACGGACAATACCATAATTTTTCTTCTCAATATATACCACACACTTATTACGTAATTCCGTAAGGTATTCCCCTTCTATGGCACGAGTTTTCTTAACTTCCCCGTTTATTTCGGTATTCAGTCTGAGAGTACCCTCGCCTCCTGACTTGAACGGTTCTTCCAGGGAGCATGAATTTACTGCCACGCAAAAGACACCCAAGCCGAAATATAATGATATTTTATTTGTTAATTTCATATTTACTTCAATTTACATAGTGAGAACAAGATTAATTACTAACTCACCATTAGCATCCTTTGCATGAATTTCAAATGTATGGGTAGCACCACTTCCAACAGCTTTTAGAAGTGACATAAAGCCTGAAATATCAAACTTAGCTGATGTTTCGCCTCCTAAATCGACAGGAAGACCCAATGCACCAGGACCAAGTTTAGTCCATAATCCTGCATCATCATTTACCAAATCAAGATGTGATGACAATCCCACGTTTTGTAGTTCTTCCGGGGTCAACGTTGGCGAAATAATTTCAGCATAAAATTCGGTAAATCCTGTTTCACTTGCAAAATTCAAAACCACATGAGCATTTCCAGGATCATCAATTGTCTGAGAACAAGTAAGAGTGACAACACCATTTATAGCCTTCCATGTAGAAACATCCGGTAACGACATCGGCTCTTCTGCTTCAGCGGTGGGACCGGTCCATGCTGTATCTTCATCGCCTGTGCCGGGTTCAGGATCTTCCGTATCTTCCTCACCCTCCACCGGGCGGTCTGTATCCTCAAGAAGTTCCTCCTCTCCAATCTCGACATTATGCTCGATATTAATTACGCTCACAGAGGCATCAACACCAACACTTGCATCGGCATCGCCTGTCTCATCGCTGTCATGAGTATGTAGGCGGAAGGTTATCTTGTAGTGATAACCCTTCTCTATATTCTGCATTGATTTTGTTTCGGAAGTCTGAACACCATCTATTGCTCCATTGAAGGTAGCCACGAGGGTTGTCTCGTCACTATGCTTAAAATAACCGGCTTTCTGTGAATCAGCTTCAGTAGTGGTATATTGTAAAGAACTACTTGAACCGACCTTCACCTCCACATAAGAATCACTCGACATATGAGATCTTAGAGTTGCATCGAAATCTATTGTGACCTTTATATTTTCAAGACGGCATTCGATTGGAGCTACATAACTCGTGATCTCATACGGGTTGATTGTGAATTCATCCGACACTCCAAGGTAATACGGGCTTTCCCACTCAGCACTGCGATTTTCACCATAGGTGGCCGTAACAGTATAATCACCGGCAGGGAGAGTTACAACATCCGGCATTTCGGAATATTTATATTTTTTTGTCGGTTCTGTATGACCTGTCTGAGTAAAAACGACATTGAAGTCATCAAGATTCGCATCAGCACGGGTAGGGCTGTTTTTGCGTACCGTCTCATCAACCTTCATATCGACGGCGAGAGCGGATTTCAGGATTTGTCCCTCCTCGGAGCTGGTTTCCCAAGAGAAGGGATTCTCCTTGCTGCACGCCGACATTATCAATGCCGCAGCAGCCAATGAATATATATATAGTTTTTTCATTATATAAGTCTTGTTAGGTTATCTTCTTCTCTTTGAGTTTGCAGATGAAGCGCTGCTCGGCGCATCATAGTTGAGCTTGACATTATCTATGGTCAATACAGAACCGGTGGCAACCGCCTTATATTCATTAACAGTAATTGAAGGCGTATTAATTAAATAGTTTCCACTGTTAATCTGACTTTCTTGAAGTTCACTGCCTGTTGGAATTACGATAGTTGGCGTTACACCGGATTGGGTAGACTTGAATCCTAATATTATTTTGGATGCTTTCTCCCCAAACGGATATGAAGAAAGGTATAATGTTTTGGAAATTGTTGATAAAGATGACACAAGATATTCGGTCTTTTCCGCGAGAATATCGCCTGTCGAAGATAAAATCTTAATATATACTTCTCCTTTTTCACTTGTATATGTTGCCGGCACATATGAGTAATCAAATGAAAGTGAAGAAGGACGATTATTCCATTCAATACCGTCTACTCTATTATCCAAAGAATAAGATCCCAAGAAAAGTTCACCTGATGCTTTATTCAAATCGCTTTGGGAAGGTGTATTTGTACAATAATACGTAGTTGTTGTTTTGGTACTGCTGATAGCAGGACCATTGTGATTGTATCCAACAGAACGTATAACAACTGCTCCGTTTTCAGAATAAGTTGAAGGAACTACATACCATGTATTCATTTCTGAAGAAGCAGTATTACAAGTCAAAGCGTTAACGTTTGCCCAGCCATCCGGTGTAGATCTAACAATTGAAGATTTCAATTGAGTAGTGGAAGTGGCTATAAAAGAAATTTGAAAGGGACCACCTGTATTTATTGAACTAATGTTAATAGTTTCAGTATTATTTGTGAATTGACCATTCGGAACATCTTCAGCTGATTCAGTTGTAAATTCAGGGATTGACATCTCGAAATCACCACATACTGCCTTGAATGAAAGATACTGAACAGACGGTGTCAAGCCTTTTATTATAATAAGAGCGTTGCTCTCATCATAGATAATATTTGATGTAGAAATCAAATTAGAACCATTATAGAACTTCAGATTATCAATCAAGGCTTTTACAATAGAAGAATCACCTGATTCAACTTTCAGCACAACATAATTACTAAAGGCATCCGGAGTGATTGTATAGACAGGAGCATTGACACTTACAACTGTTGATGTAGTTACGTTATTTCCTGTCTTGACAATCATTTCTACATCTATTGCAGAACGGATAGAAGCTTCAACAGGTAATACATATCTATAAGTATGCATATCATCAGCGCGAGTCGCTGCTGCTGATGCCGTAATCTCTTCAACGCTGGTATAGTCGGTACTAACCATACTGTTCCTGGCATTCGGCACCTTGAACGAAACATTGTTCGCAAGCTTGGTGCTGTTGGTAGTAAGGTCAACAGCAACCTGAGTAGCCATGAAATCAACGTTGGAAGACGGTGAAAGCGTGATTGAAAGAGGTGATATTATAGCTGTTAATTTTACAGGATCGGCAGCGCGGGTCATCAGGTCGGTGGCATTCAGTTCAAGAGTATAAGTTCCGGAAGGTAGTTTCTCAAGGAAACCCTTAACATTCACCACCGCCATCTTGTCGACATTCCGGAAATACCCACCTATACCCTCGCTCTCAAGTTGCTGGTTTGTAAGATCATCTGCGTTTACGAGTTCCACACTGCTACCGAAGAGAGGTGTATAACTGCTTGAAATAACGGTGAGAGTAGCGCTCTTGAAACCACCGAAAGCAAATACGTGGAATTCAGGGTTGGAGTCGAGTTCCTCATATTCAATCTTCTCAACATCTGTATCCTCAGTAAAATTTTGTGCTGTTATGGTAGGAGCAGGAGCTGAGAAAAGGTCATCACCCAAAGAAACAGCAACAGTATCATGAATGACATCATCATCAAACTCAATATCAAGAGCAAGATCTCCGCTGGTAGTATTTCCTGTAACACCGATTGTCACCACATAATGGTGACGGGCTAATGCCTGGAAGGTTGCGGGTTGTATTGTTACCTTAGCACCTGAAGAATTGGTAAGTGTAATATATACCGTCACATTTTCACAAGGAGAGATATATGCCGGGCGAGTCTCCGTCTGGGCGAACATCACATATTCGTGACCTTCCGTCTGGACAGCGGCACTGTAAGCCTTGAAATTCTCCTTGAAAGCATCTGTATAACGGATTGACACCATCGCATTTGCGAGAGTAGCAGTAACATTAGCTTCGGTAGTGGCACCGGGAGAAACGTGAACATCAGCCGAGCCTTTATAATAAGGATTCTCGAAACCTTCCACATCAATATCACCGTAGGTGGCTGTCAGTGTATAGTCACCAATAGCAAAGGCAGTTTCGCGGTTGAAACCCTCTACACTGCTCCATTGTTTGGAATAAGTGTTGTCACTTTTGGTAAAATCGACTTTAAACAGGCTACCATCAGGCACCACCGGGCTCATGGTGTCGTCTGCACGGGTTTGACGCATTACACGTCCGTCTGTACTGAAGTTGAGCGTCACCGCTCCCTCATCGGCGGATCCGCCCCATAGGGACTCATCCGAGCAGGAGGTCAGCGCAAGCGCTGAAAGCGTCATGAACAGAGCTGCTTTCTTAAGTTGTCTCATGTTGTTAAATTATTAGCAATAGGTAATCTATGCTACTGAAATTGTTTAGTTAGAATTTCTTAATTTTGAATTATTTTTGCTTTTCGCATACTTTTCACGAAACAAAATTATTCATAAATTATAATAATTGCTAATTTTAATGTAAATTTGTGCATAAATACCCCAAATAAACCAATAAATTTGTAAATTTGCATCGCGGATATTCCAATATCACCATAAATTTTCAAACCCAAAATAGCGAATAACAATCAATAAAATACTGATATGAAAAAGATTAAAGTTTTAGCAGCCATAGCGGCGATTATTCTCACATGTTCTAATATGACCAATGCCGCAAACTCCGGTGACATCAAGGATCTCCTCGGTAAATTAGGTGGCAGCAGCTCAACTACAGAGACCATCGGCAACCTGCTTGAAGGTGTTTTCACAAGCTCCAATATCTCAGTTTCCGATATGCAGGGCTCTTGGACATCTACAGGACCTGCCGTAGCGTTCCAGGGTGACAACTTCCTGAAGCAGGCAGGCGGCAAGGCAGCTGCTGCAGCTGTAGAGACCAAGCTGAAACCATACTTCACGAAATATGGACTTACAGGAGCTACACTCACTATTGATGAATCCGGTTCATTCACGCTTGCCATAAAAAAACTGACATTGTCAGGTACAGTGGAAGCCACATCTGAGCAAGGAGTATTTGAATTTAAATTTGCAGTAGCCGGAAAAATCAATCTTGGCACAATAAAGACATACGTGCAGAAGTCGTCAAGTTCGATGGACGTGATGTTTGACGCTTCAAAACTGATGACCATAATTGATGCAGTGGCCAATTATTCCAACATATCGGCTGCGAAAACCCTGTCAAGCCTCCTCTCCTCCTATGATGGTATGTGCGTGGGCTTCGCATTCTCTAAAAATTAAACGGAATGTTTTCAGGAATAGTAGAAGAGGCTGCCGAAGTGGTGGCATTGCGTGAAGAGGGTAGCAATCTTCATATAACAATGCGCTGCAGCTTTACAGATGAATTGAGTATCGACCAGAGCATCGCGCACAATGGTGTATGCCTCACGGTGGTGGCTCTTCCCGGTGACGGCACCTATACAGTCACAGCCATTCGCGAAACATTGGACCGGTCCAATCTTGGAAGTCTCAAGGTTGGAGACCTTGTGAATCTCGAGCGCTCAATGAAGATAGACGGTCGGCTGGATGGTCATATCGTACAAGGGCATGTGGATCAGACAGCGGTATGCACCAATGTTGAACCATTGGATGGAAGCTGGCGATACACCTTTGAATATAAAGCGGACAAAGAACTTGCGCGCAGGGGCTATATGACTGTAGACAAAGGGTCTGTAACAGTAAATGGTGTAAGCCTGACAGTTTGCGAGCCTACAGAGAATTCATTTCAGGTTGCTATCATACCTTACACTCACGACAACACAAATTTCTGCCGCATAGAGAAAGGCACGGTGGTAAATCTGGAATTTGATATTCTGGGGAAATACCTTGCAAGACTCGCTGCGCTCTAACTTTTATCGCGCCAAATCTGTTTTAAAGCTACAGGGGCTTTAACGTCCCGTGACCCTAAAGACTTTAACGACTTTAAAGTCCATGTTGAAATAGAAAAAGAAATGGAAAAGAAACTTGAAATTTTCTGCAATGACCCATGGCTGGAGCCCTTTGCTCCTGCAATCGAAGGGCGTCATCAGGATGTCATAAAGAAATTGGAGGAACTTACCGCCAACAATGACGGAAAGTTATCTAAGTTTGCCAATGCATACAACTATTTCGGTCTGCACCGCGAAAAAGATGGAGGCTGGGTATTTCGCGAATATGCTCCCAATGCCTCTCAGATATGGCTTATCGGCACATTCTCCGACTGGAAAGATGACGAGCGCTACTCTTTGTCTCAGATAGGTGGCGGAGTTTGGGAAGGTAAGTTTCCTGCAGACTTCATCCACAATGGTGATCTATACAAGATGCGCGTAGATTGGCATGGAGGCAGAGGAGAGAGGATACCGGCATACGCCACGCGCGTTGTGCAGGATCCCGACACTCATATCTTTTCCGCGGAGGTCTACGCTCCGGAGAATCCCTATAGGTTTAAAGTAAAGAGATTCAAGCCCGACACAAAACCACTCCTTATATATGAATGTCATATAGGGATGGCGCAGCAGGAGGAGAGAGTAGGCAGCTATGAGGAGTTCCGCACCAAGACACTGCCACGAATTGCCGCCGACGGCTACAACGCCATACAGATCATGGCTATTCAGGAGCATCCTTACTACGGCTCCTTCGGATACCATGTCAGCAGTTTCTATGCCGCCTCCTCGCGTTTCGGCACTCCCGATGATCTAAAGCGGCTGATCGATGATGCACATGAGCGCGGCATCGCTGTAATTATGGATATCGTGCACTCACATGCCGTTAAAAATGAAGTGGAAGGACTCGGAAGGCTTGACGGCTCCTACGACCTCTATTTCTATGGGGATGGACGCCGCGAACATCCGGCATGGGATTCCCTTTGCTTTGACTACGGCAAGAATTCTGTTCTTCATTTCCTGCTCTCCAACTGCAAATTCTGGCTTGAGGAATATAAGTTTGACGGTTTCCGCTTCGATGGCGTCACCTCCATGCTTTATTACAATCACGGACTCGGCAAGGCATTCGGAAGCTATGACGACTACTACGATGGCAATGAGGATACCAATGCGATTGTCTATCTCACTCTTGCCAACCTTTTGATTCACGAGATAAATCCCAATGCGATCACCATAGCAGAGGAGATGAGCGGCATGCCCGGTCTTGCTGTGAAATTCGATGAGGGAGGGATAGGTTTCGACTACCGGATGGCCATGGGGATCCCCGACTATTGGATAAAGATGATAAAGGAGAAGAAAGATGAGGACTGGCATCCCACTTCCATTTTCTGGGAACTCACCAACCGCCGTGCGGATGAGAAGACCATCTCCTACTGCGAGAGCCATGACCAGGCGCTTGTAGGAGACAAGACAATCATTTTCCGACTGATTGACAAGGAGATGTACTGGCACATGATGGTAGATGACACGGATGGCACCGTGGCCCGCGGAATGGCTTTGCACAAGATGATACGTCTTGTTACATTGGCCACAATCAACGGTGGTTATCTGAACTTCATGGGTAATGAGTTCGGGCACCCCGAATGGATCGATTTCCCGCGCGAGGGTAACGGGTGGAGTTATAAGTACGCCCGCAGGCAATGGGACCTTGTAGACCGTGAGGATCTCAAATATAAATTCCTTAATGCTTTCGATAATGCCATGGTGGAAACAGTCTCCTCCCACTATAATTTCCAGGCATTGCCCGTGGAGAAATTATGGGAGAAGGATGATGATCAGGTATTGGCATTCCGCAGAGGAGATCTGATCTTCGTATTCAACTGGAACCCGGCCAAATCTTTCAGCGGATACGGGTTTCTGGCTCCGGCAGGAGAATATGAAGTTGTTCTTGACAGCGACTCGACGCGATTCGGCGGTTTCGGTAATATTGATGATAAGATTCACCATTTCACTCAGGCCGACCCTCTGTATTCACCGGCCGGTAAAGGTTGGCTGAAGATGTATCTGCCGGCAAGGACAGCGCAGGTGCTGCGCCTTGTCAAGCCGAAACCGAAAAAGAGATCAACCGCCATTGTCAAGGATTCCAAGAGTTTGTCTCATAAAGTCGAAAAGAAGAAAAAGACAAAATGAATAAAATCATAATAGCCATTGACGGGTATTCATCTTCCGGGAAATCAACGATGGCCCGTGACCTTGCAAAACGTATAGGATATATTTATGTGGATTCCGGAGCCATGTACCGCGCTGTGACTCTATATGGCATAGAGCATGGGATGGTGAGTCCGGGGAAAGGGGTTGACGTTGAAGCTTTGGTAAAAGCTTTGCCTGAAATCAATATCTCCTTCACACCGGCGGGAACCGATGGCGTACAACACACCATGCTCAACGGCAGGGATGTAGAACGCGAGATACGCGATATGCAGGTTAGTTCGATGGTTAGCCCTGTTGCTGTGATTCCGGAGGTCAGACACCACCTTGTTGAGCTTCAGCAACAATACGGCAAAGAGAAGGGCATCGTGATGGATGGCAGGGATATCGGCACCACCGTATTCCCTGATGCCGAGATGAAAGTTTTTGTAAACGCATCGGCAGAAGAGCGTGCCAGGCGCCGTGTCAAGGAATTAAGGGAGAAAAGTGAGAAAGTCACCTATGAGGATGTCCTTGAAAACATTAAAGAGCGCGACCAAATTGATACCACTCGCAAAGAGTCTCCGTTGCGCAAGGCTGACGATGCCGTGCTTCTTGATAATGATACCATGACAATACCTGAGCAGATGGACTGGTTGCTCAAACTGTACAATAAGATAAGCGGTTGTTGAAAAATCATACAGACTCTTATGCCCAAGATAGAGATTGACGAGAATTCCGGATTCTGCTTCGGCGTTGTCACAGCTATACAGAAAGCAGAAGAGGAGCTGGAGAAATCCGGCTCCCTGCATTGTATAGGCGATATTGTGCACAACGCCTCGGAAGTGGAACGGCTGCAGCGCAAGGGGTTGAAGACTATTACCCATGAAGATCTGGAGAATCTCCACGGCTCCACGGTGCTTCTTCGGGCACATGGAGAACCCCCCTCCACATACGAGACAGCGGCAAAAAACGATATTACCATTGTGGATGCCACATGTCCGGTGGTGCTTCAGTTGCAACGTCGCATAAAATGCGCTTACGATGAGAATATCAGGAAACAGGAGGAACATGAGATTGACCTAATGCCCCTTATCCTTATATATGGAAAGGAGGGACATGCCGAAGTCAATGGTCTTGTAGGTCAAACAGAGGGGAGCGCAATAGTGATTCAGTCAGTCGAAGATCTTGCCAACGTGGATCTCAACCGCGACATACTCCTGTATTCACAGACCACCAAGTCGCTTGAGGGTTTCCGCAATGTCGTGGAAGAGATAAAGAAGCGCAAGGTATCCGGAAAGTTTGAATATTTCGACACAATTTGCCGACAAGTGGCCAACAGGCTCAACAAACTGCGTGAGTTTGCTTCCGGACACGATGCGATAGTATTTGTATGCGGCGCCAAAAGCAGTAATGGCAAAGTTCTGTTTGAGGAATGCCGCAAGGTTAATCCGCGGTCATTTCTGGTGAGTGACGGAGAGGGATTGGATCTAAAACTGCTCAAAGGAGCCGAGACGATTGGTATTTGCGGAGCCACTTCCACTCCGCGCTGGCTTATGACGGAAATTGCTGAAAAAATCAGAAATGCCAATGATTGACAATGATGAATATTATATGCGGCAGGCAATTGCCGAGGCCCGGCAGGCATTTGAAGAGGGGGAGATACCGGTTGGAGCTGTGATTGTGGTAAACGGCAGGGTGATAGCACGCGCCCGCAACCGCACCGAGACTCTCAACGATGTCACGGCACATGCAGAGATGCAAGCCATAACTTCCGCTGCCGACCACCTTGGCGGGAAGTATCTGCCGGAATGTACGCTTTATGTGACAGTGGAGCCATGCGCCATGTGCGCCGGAGCATTAGGCTGGAGCCAGATTGGGAGAATTGTATATGGCGCCCCTGATCCCAAGCGGGGCCTTTTCTCCTATTTCAACCTTGGCAGATCACCGATACATCCTAAAACAGAAGTGGTTAATGGGGTTCTGGAAGAGGAGTGCAAAGAATTGATGCAAACGTTCTTCAAAAAGTTGCGCCATTAATTTTTTATATACTTTTGCCTATCCGTTATTATCTAAGTAATGATTAAAAAAAATAATAAGTTTTCACCCATGGATTAACCAAAGGTGAATCCGAATGGAGCAACGACACCCGGCTTGACCTGCTGCTGTGGCGATGGGGCTGGCAGGATTGAGATATGGTTACGATTCTCTTCCCGAAGAAGTCAATAAACTGCCCCATTATGACGTTATTGATAAAATGGCTGACCGCTACGCTGCTTTCATCACAAAAGAACCTTAAAGATCTTAAAGACCGTAAGGACTTTAAAAACTTTAAAGACCTTAAAGACCCTATTTAAAACTAAAAAAAGAAAAAGAGAAATGCCCAAAGCCTGGATAGAAGCGATGAGACTGCGCACCTTGCCGGTGTCGATAGCCGGAGTGGTGGCAGGAGGAGGAGTTGCTGCTTTTTACAACAGTTTCAAGCCACTCCCCTTCCTGATATGTCTGCTATTTGCCGTCATGGCACAGATTGTATCAAATTTCGCCAACGAATACTTCGATTTCCGCAATGGTCTTGACCGCAAAGGCCGTGAAGGGTTTCGCCGCGGTGTAACCGAAGGGGACATAAGACCGGAAGCGATGCTTCGCGCCACAATCATTCTGCTTGCAGCCACATGTGCTGTGGGATGCACCCTTATCTATTGGGGCGGATGGTGGCTGATAGCTGTCGGGGTGGCTGTAGCTGTTTTTGCACTCGCCTACTCCACCGGACCGTGGCCTCTGTCGCATCACGGGCTCGGGGATGTCGCTGTATTTGTCTTCTTCGGGCTGGTGCCTGTGATGCTCACAGCATACGTGCAGTCAGGATCGTGGGAGATGTGGAAGACAGCACTGCCGATATCGGCTGCTGTAGGGTTGATGGGTGTTAATGTGCTTTTGGTTAACAACTATCGCGATGCCGATGATGACCGTCTGGTTGGGAAAAACACTTTGGTGGTGATCTCCGGACGCAAATTCGCTTCATGGTTGTATTTTGCCAATGGCATTGCCGCCACAATACTGATGATGATAGCCACAATAGGTTTGATACCCTACTTCTATCAGATAGGAGTGCTTCTCTATGCCAACCAGCATTACCTTCTTTGGCAGAAACTCAAACACTCCGGGGGTGCCGAGCTGAATCCCATCTTGGGACAAACAGCAATAATAATGCTGATTATCTCAGCATGGGTAGCCTTTTTAGGCTTCAGATTCAGCTAAAGACCTTAATGATCCTGATGACCTTCAAGAAAACCTAACAAAACTGAAACATAAAAAAATGCCAGAACAGCAATCAAAATATAAGAGAAAACCGGCTTTTGAGCCTGTACGGCAGGATGCTACCGGCAAATTGCCTCCGCGCGATACAGAGCTGGAGGAAGTGGTGCTCGGCGCCCTGATGCTTGAGAAAGATGCATATATGAATGTCAGCGACATTCTCACTCCCGATGCCTTTTACGACCCTGTCAATGCGAAGATATATGATGCGATATGCACGCTTGGTTTCAACCAGCGCCCTATCGACATGATGACTGTTACAGAGCAATTGCGCAGGAACGGAGAGTTGGAGAATGTGGGGGGTGCAGTGCATATCACCGAACTGACAGCACGCGTATATTCTGCTGCAAATGTGGAATTTCATGCAAAAATCATTGCGCAAAAATATCTTGCCCGCCGACTTATAACATTTGCTGCACAGTTAGAGACAGACGCCTTTGATGAGAGCAATGATGTGGATGATCTGCTGCAGGCTGCTGAAGGTCAGCTTTTCGAGATCTCGCAGACTCATCTGAAGAGGGAGGTTACACAGATTGACCCCGTGATAAATCTTGCTGTAGAGCAGATACAGACAGCTGCCAATTCCGAGAGCGGTCTCTCAGGTTTGCAAACCGGCTACCACGGTCTCGACAAGATTACTTCCGGCTGGCAGAACTCCGACCTTATCATCATAGCCGCACGACCGGCCATGGGAAAGACCGCATTTGTGCTTTCAATGGCAAAGAATATGGCTGTTGATTACAACACCCCGACAGCTATATTCTCGCTTGAAATGGCAAATGTACAGCTGGTGAAACGTCTTCTGAGTAATATTGCAGACCTCGAGGGTGAGAAAATAAAATCCGGAAATCTGACACCTGACGAATGGGATCGCCTCAACAACAGGCTTCGCGGAGTTTACAGTGCACCGCTTTATCTTGATGAGACTCCGGGATTATCCATTACCGAATTGCGCACCAAAGCCCGCAGGCTTGTGCGTGAGCATGGAGTGAAGATAATCATGATAGACTACCTGCAGCTGATGAATGCCACAGGCATGAAATTCGGTAGTCGCGAGCAGGAGGTATCAACAATCTCACGTTCACTGAAGGCGCTGGCAAAAGAGCTGAACATACCGATCATAGCACTGTCACAGCTCAACCGTAGCACTGAATCCCGCGAAGACAAACGGCCCGTGCTTTCCGACCTCCGTGAATCAGGTGCCATAGAGCAAGATGCTGATATGGTCTGCTTCATACACCGTCCGGAATATTATACCAGAAGTTCGGAGGATGCCGAGGGCAACGATATCCGCGGCAAAGCGGAATTGATTATAGCCAAGCACCGTAGTGGAGCAGTGGGCACAGTAGATTTACGTTTTGTATCCAAATTCGCCCGTTTCGAAAACTGGGAGGAGGGGTATCAGATGATGCGCGACACACTCAACGAGGTCGGGGTTACCAGACTTGAATCCAAGATGAATTCTGAAAACAAGGGAGGGTTCACACCAACAGGTGGCAGCGACACCTCAGGCTTTGCTGACCTTATGCCCGGACCGGGAGAACAAACTGTTCCCTTCTAAGGTCACCTGTATTAACAAATTTTGAAGGAATGGCCCGTTTCATAAAAAATAGTGGTCTAAATATTGGAAAGGATATGCTCGAGGTCGATGGTGGAAACCTTGACTTTTAACGCTCCATCCTGAGCTACGGATATATTGCCGGTCTCCTCGCTTACAATGACACACACCGCATCAGTGACCTGACTCATACCAAGAGCGGCACGATGCCGGAGACCAAGGCTTTTGGGTATGTTCATGTCATGGCTCACCGGCAGGATACATCCTACCGATTTTATTCTGTGGTCGGCAATAATCATCGCACCATCATGTAGCGGTGAATTTTTAAAGAATATATTCTCAATCAGGCGCACATTGATGTCAGCATCAATGATGTCGCCTGTTTTTTCATAGTCGGACAGCGGGACCTTTTTCTGAAAAACTATCAGAGCGCCTGTTTTTGATTTGGACATTGACATACATGCATAAACCACAGCCATAACCCTTGAATGCTCCTTCTCCACATCTTCCTCCCTGTGGCGGAAAAGTTTTCTGAATCCCGACCATCTTCCGCGGCTGCCGATGTCAATCAGGAAGCGCTTTATCTGATCCTGAAAAAGGATTACAAGCACAATCAGACCGATACTCATGAATTTGTCGACAATCGTACCGGTAAGGCGCAAATCGAAGATATCGTATGATACAACCCATATTATAATGAAGGCGAGCACGCCATAAAAGAGCGACAAGGTGCCGCTGTTTTTCATCAACCGATATACGTAATAGAGCATCAGCGCCACTATCAGTACATCCACTATATCTTTGATTCCAAACACTGTTCCTATGTTTATTGATGAGACTGACTCTTAATTTTTAATGTTTTGGGTAATATTGACGGTCTCCACAGCATTGCGGACGTCATGGACGCGGAGTATATCCGCACCATTGAGCAAAGCAATGGTATTTGCCACGGTGGTGGCATTCGCCGCCTGATCTGGTGTAATGCCCAGAGGTTTCCACAGCATAGTCTTGCGCGATAAGCCGGCAAGTACCGGTCCACCTATCGACTTGAACTCATGAAGGTCGGAGAGCAACCGGTAATTTTGCTCCACAGTTTTGGCAAACCCGAAACCCGGATCAATAATCACATCCGCCACACCCATCTCATGCAGACGCGCTGTCTTAAAGGCAAGATCTGACAATACTTCCGCCGTCACATCCTCATAATCAGTGAGTGTGCCCATCGTTTTTGGGGTGCCCCTCATGTGCATCAGAACGTACGCCACCTTTTTATCAGCCACAACCTGCCAGATTTCCGGATCAAGGTCTCCACCACCTATATCATTGATTATCGCTACATTCCAATCCTCAATACATCGCAAAGCCACGTCAGCACGGAAGGTATCAACAGACACTATTGCCTCCGGCCATTCATCCCTTACTATTTCCAAAGCAAGCGCCAGACGGCGGTATTCCTCCTTCGAATCCACCTCGGCGGCCCCCGGTCTTGTAGAATATCCGCCGATATCGAGAATATCCGCTCCCTCTTCGCGGAGAAGCCTTACCCTTTGCAATATATCATCTGCACACATTGCCCTGCTTCCGGAATAGAAGCTGTCGGGAGTGGCGTTGAGTATACCCATCACCTTGGGGCGCTCAAAAGAAAGGAGCCTGCCACCCGTATTAATAGAGAGAATATGTGAATCAGCCATAAACACTCTTTAAGTCTTATAAAAAATTTATTTAACGCGAAATTAACAAAAAACTTTCGTATTTAAAAAATAAGTTGTAATTTTGCAGTCGGTTTTGCAATCTCTGGTAAGACGGGAATAAAATTCTCATTAAAAATAGGGAAACAAGGGGCTGTCCCCCGCTCCCGAACAGGATGCTTATTACATTGCAAATAATTTAAACGTCATAACAAAAATGGATTTAATTAAAATTGCAGAGGAGGCATTTGCTACTCCCAAGAAAGAATTCGACTCATTCGGTCCCGGCGACACAATTACTGTGGATTATCGTATCAAAGAGGGTAACAAGGAGCGTATCCAGCAGTATCGCGGTGTTGTAATCAAGATCAGCGGTCACGGCGACAAGAAACGTTTCACAGTGCGCAAGATTTCCGATGGTGTAGGCGTAGAGCGTATCTTCCCCATGGAATCACCCTTCATCGAGTCGATCACTGTTATGAAATACGGTAAAGTGCGTCGCGCAAAACTTTATTATCTGCGTAACCTCACAGGTAAGAAAGCCCGTATCAAAGAGCGCATTGTTAAGAAAAACAAATAATTTACGTTTTTTCTTAGCCGAAATTGTTATTACCTCAACCCGTCCGCACACGGACGGGTTGTTTTTTAAAGAAAAAATGGCTAATTTTGCGTTATAAGTATGCACGTACTTTATAAATGGACACATACTTAACGGCCATAGCTTTAGAGTCTGTCTCATGAATTAGAGTCTGTCTCATATAATTGAATAGAAATTATTAAAAATTGAAAATATCATGTCAAAGAAAGCTTTACTGATTATCCTTGATGGATATGGCATCGGTGACCACAAGAAAGACGATGCCATCTTCAACACACCTACCCCATATATCGACAATCTTGTTGCCAATTACCCCCACAGCCAGCTTCAGGCAAGCGGCGAGAATGTAGGTTTGCCGGACGGACAGATGGGCAACTCTGAAGTGGGTCACCTCAATATAGGCGCCGGACGTGTGGTTTATCAAGACCTTGTGAAAATCAACCGTGCCATTGCCGACGGCTCTTTCGCAAAAAATCCTGAAATTGTGAATGCGTTCAGCTATGCCCGCGATTATGGAGTGCCTGTCCATTTCATGGGTCTGACCTCAAATGGCGGAGTACACTCATCGCTTGACCATCTGTACGCCCTTTGCGACACTGCCAAAGCATACGGTCTGGAGAAAGTTTTCATCCATGCATTCATGGATGGACGTGACACAGACCCCAAAAGCGGAGCCGGCTTCATCAAAGAGGTGCAGGACCATTGCAAAGAGAGTGCCGGAGTTGTGGCAAGCATTATCGGTCGCTACTACGCCATGGATCGCGACCACCGTTGGGAACGAGTGAAAGAGGCTTACAACCAGCTTGTTTACGGAGAAGGGAAACATACCGATGACATGGTGAAAGCCATGGAGGAAAGCTATGCCGAGGGTGTTACTGATGAATTTGTAAAGCCCATAGTCAACGATCTTGTTGACGGCAGAATCGGAGCCGGCCATGTTGTAATATTCTTCAACTACCGCAACGACCGTGCAAAAGAGCTTACCACCGTGCTCACACAGCACGCTGAAGACGGCATGAACCCTATTCCCGACCTGCAATACTACTGCATGACTCCTTATGACGACTCATTCAAGGGAGTGCATGTCATTTTCACAAAAAATGATGTGCCTGACACATTGGGTGAATACCTCTCCAACCAAGGCAAGAAACAGCTACATATTGCCGAGACAGAGAAATATGCCCATGTAACATTCTTCTTTAACGGCGGCCGGGAAGAAGCCTTCCCGGGTGAAGACCGTATCCTTGTGCCCTCACCAAAAGTAGCGACCTACGACCTTAAACCGGAGATGAGTGCTCCAGAGGTTACCGAGAAACTTGTGGAGCAGATAGACTCTGAGAAATATGACTTCATTGTTGTCAACTTCGCCAACGGAGATATGGTGGGTCATACGGGCGTTTACGCAGCAATTCAGAAAGCTGTGGAGACACTCGACAAATGTGTGGAGAAAGTGGTTGAGGCAGCAAAAAAGCATGGATATGAGACAATTATTATAGCCGACCATGGGAATGCCGACCATGCCCTCAACGAGGATGGCACCCCCAATACCGCTCACTCCCTGAATCCCGTGCCATTCATCTATATAGGTTCACACAAAGATGCCGGGCTGCAGAATGGCCGCCTTGCGGATGTGGCCCCTTCATTGCTTAAGCTTATGGAGCTTCCGCAGCCTAAGGATATGACCGG
Source organism: uncultured Sangeribacter sp. (assembly GCA_964515455.1). GTDB lineage: Bacteria > Bacteroidota > Bacteroidia > Bacteroidales > Muribaculaceae > Lepagella. Next base: position 46,238 of record CAZEUD010000004.1, on the reverse strand, counting down.
GGAGAATCTGATTAATTTTTAGAAAAGAATTAGAACTACAAGGAATATAAGGTTATTAAGGGCTTTTAGGTCTTTAAGGATACAATAAAAAAAATACCATGAAGAAAATACTTATGACATTGGTTCTTCTGGCAGGAGGCGTGTTAGCGCTCCCCGCCGAAGATATGGTGATCCTCACCACTAACGACACCCATTCCAACATTGACTTCGATGAGAACGGTCGCGGGGGAATACTTCCACGCAAAGCTATCATAGACTCCGTGCGAAAAGCCGAAAAGAATGTTATTCTCGTGGATGCCGGAGATATGGTGCAGGGAACACTCTACTTCAAATATTTCCGTGGAGATGTGGAATATCCCATCTTCAACATGATGGACTATGATATCCGCATCCTTGGCAACCATGAGTTTGACAATGGTCTTGACGAACTCGCCGCCCATTGGAAAGATGTGAAGGGTAATCGCCTCTCTGCCAACTATGATTTCACCGGCACACCGGCTGAAGGATTGTTCAAACCCTATGTAATAAAGAAAGTTGGCAAGAAAAAAATCGGATTCATCGGTATCAATGTCGACCCCGAAAGTCTCATCTCAAAGGAGAATTACGAGGGGATGAAATATTCAGATGCCATAGCAGTGGCCAACAAGACAGCTGCCTATCTGCGCAACAAAGAGAAGTGCGACCTTGTAGTAGCAGTGACCCACATAGGATACGAATCGATTCCCGGAAAAGCCAATGATAAGGATCTGGCGCGTCAAAGCCGGGATATCGACATCATCATCGGAGGACATTCCCACACCTTTGTTGACCCCTCGACTCCGGAGAAAACCCCATACCGGATAGAGAATGCAGCCGGCAAACCGGTGCTCGTGACCCAGACGGGAAAATACGGGCGCAATGTGGGGTATATAAAGATTGACCTTGATAACATTAAGAAACATCAGTTTGATTACAAATATATCCCGGTCACCGACAGATTCTCACCGGATGCCTACGACAAGAATATAGAGAATTTCCTTGCACCATACCGACAAAAGGTTGATTCAGTCAATAATAACGTTATAGGCTGGAGCCTTCAGGATATGGTGAACAACGACCGCAACGGAGCCTATGCCAATTGGACAGCTGATTTCGGCTATTGGAAAGGGAATCAGATTGCAGACAGCATCCGCGCCACCGGAAAGGATTTCCCGTCAGTGGATATGGCTATGATGAACGTTGGAGGCATACGTCAGGTTATGAATAAGGGCGCTGTTACAGAAGGTCAGATTCTTTCCACTTTCCCTTTCTCCAACAGCCTTACAATCATAGAGATAAAAGGCAAGGATATTATAGAGGCTCTGAAAGTGGCAGCCTTGAAGGGTGGTGAGGCAATCAGTGAAAATGTGCGTGTTGTCACTGATGGTAACGGTGCTCTTGAACACGTTACGATCAATGGCTGTATGATGGAGCCTGAAAAACTTTATAAAGTATGCACCATCGACTATGTGGCGCAAGGGAATGATGACCTCGTAACCATGGCCAACAACCGCGAACTTTGGCGTGACAACAAGGAGATGTGTGCAGATGTAATCGCGTACATACGCCATCTGACATCTCTTGGATTGCCGGTAAGTGCCAACCCCAACGGCAGATTCGTGAAGAATGTGAATATTGACATTGACAGCATCAGATGAAACTACAGTTTTTTGCCACAATATTGGCAAGTCTGCTTCTTGCGGGAGGCGGATGCGCACAGAGTCGGCAAAAAGCAGGCGCAGAATCAGATACTGATTCAGCACGAATAATAAGCGATATTACAGAAGAGGTAACAAGCCGCGCCGATTCTGCAATCCGGCTCATGAGCCGGGAGCAGAAAGCGGCGCAGCTTTTTTTACCCGCCATTTACTCCTCCGATGACCCATATACCCTTCGAAAAATAAAGGAATATGCTGAAGCCGGCATTGGGGGATTGATACTGCTTAAGGGGGATTCCAAAGCGGCAGCTACAATAGCGGATTCAATGTATCGCTGGTCGCGAATACCACCATTCATTGCCATTGATGCAGAATGGGGGCTTGCCATGAGATTGAAAGATGCGCCGGATTTTCCGGCAAATTCGAAAATTTCAGACCGCGCTGATGAGGCCATAATGTTTGAATACGGCACAGAGGTGGCAAGGGAATGCCGGCTGCTTGGCATCAACATGGTGCTTGGACCGGTGCTGGATATAACTTCTGAAGGCTCATATATAGGACGACGGTCGCTTGGCACAGACACCACGAGGGTTTCTGAACTTGCCATAGCCTATGCACGGGGACTGGAGAGCGGCAACGTGATGAGTGTGGCAAAACATTTTCCCGGACATGGAGCGGCATCGGGCAACAGTCATCGGGTGAAACCACGCATTGAAAAAAGCTTGCAAAGTCTTGACAGCATTGACTTGCAACCATTCAGGAAATATATAGGTCAGCGGTTGTCAGGAATTATGGTGGGGCACATGGCATTCCCCGCCATTGACCCTCAGATGCTTCCGGCGGCTGTGTCGCGCACAGTCATAACCGACTTGCTTCGCAACGACATGGGTTTCAACGGACTTGTGCTTACAGATGCGATGAATATGCTCGGAGCCGAAGGGTATGGTGCTGATAAAGCGATAGCAGCGGGGGCTGATATAATCCTTGCACCTGCAGACACAAGGAGGGAGATTAACAACATATTGAGAGCAATTGAAACCGGAGAGATAACCGAATCTCAACTTGACACACACATTCACAAAATTCTTTCCAAAAAATATCAGCTCATATACGGCGGCACGCCGGAACCATCTGACAGCATCTCACTTCCGGGTGACCTTGTTGACGAGGAAGTGGAGCATATTAACCTGAGGCTTCGCAGATAGCGGGGGGGTATTTTAATTCTTCAGGGAGTCGCCGCCCGCCTGATTGGGAAGCAAGAAACAATTTTTTGAGAATCATCAAAATAAAATTTGGTGAAATGGAGGAAAATTTGTAATTTTGCATCGCATTTTCCGCCAAGGCCAGAAAAAGAGAGTCTCATTGAAGGCTCCGCCCAACGGATTCATTTATAATTCAATAGTTTAAATGTACGCTATCGTAGAAATCAAAGGACAGCAGTTTAAAGCTGAGGAAGGTAAATTCCTTTATGTCCACCATCTCGGTGCAGAAGTGAAAGAGGGCGATGCAGTCGCTTTCGACAAAGTGCTCCTTCTGGATGCCGACGGCGATGTAAAAGTAGGTGCGCCTGCCGTTGAAGGTGCAAAAGTAGAGTGTGAAGTGCTTCTTCCCCTTGTAAAAGGAGAGAAGGTGATTGTTTTCAAGAAGAAATGCCGCAAAGGTTATCGTCGCAAAAACGGTCATCGCCAGCAGTTCTCCAAAGTGTTAATCAAAAAAATTGTAACCGCTTAAAACCGTAGATAAGAAATGGCACATAAAAAAGGTGTCGGTAGTTCTAAGAACGGCCGCGAATCAGAAAGCAAACGACTTGGAGTGAAAATCTTCGGTGGTTCATACTGCAAGGCAGGAAATATCATTAAACGTCAGCGTGGCACAGTGCACCATCCCGGTTTGAACGTGGGTATGGGTAAAGACCATACACTCTTCGCGCTCATCGACGGCATCGTGGTGTTCACCACCGGCAAAGAGGGTCGCAAGTTTATAAACGTGCAGCCTAAAGAGGCTTGACACTAAGAGACAGACTCTAAAGATTAGAAATAAAAAAAGATGCATCGTTGATGCATCTTTTTTTATTTCTAATCTTCGAAGAGATTTACTTACTTGCGATATGATCGGAAACAGTAAGTGAAGCACGACCTTTGGCACGGCGGCGGGACAAAACCTTGCGTCCGTCTTTAGTTGCCATTCTCTCGCGGAAGCCATGCTTGTTGACTCTGCGACGGTTGGAGGGTTGGAATGTTCTTTTCATTTTATGGTATATTTAATTATTATTCTATCGTAATCACGATGTGAATGCACATTCCGCATTCGGAGTGCAAAATTAATCATTCATTTCCGAATAGCCAAATTTTCAGTCACAAAAAATTTCAGAGTCAATTTTTTTTACTAATTTTGCACCTGAAAATAAACAATAAAAATAATATATCCATTTACAGATATGATGAACGCTCAGGACATCAAGAACGGCACCTGCATCCGCCTCGACGGCCGTCTCTATTTCTGCGTGGAGTTTCTTCACGTAAAGCCCGGCAAGGGAAACACTTTCATGCGTACAAAACTTAAAGATGTGGTAGATGGTCGCGTGATAGAGCGCCGTTTCAACATTGGTGAGAAACTCGAAGACGTTCGCGTGGAGCGCCGTCCCTATCAGTTTCTCTATACTGACGGCGAGGATGATATCTTCATGAACAATGAGACATTCGAACAGATTCCTATCAGCAAGGAGCTCGTTACCGGTGCAGCCTTTATGAAAGAGGGTGACACCGTGGAGGTTGTCAGCGATGCTTCAACCAATACAGTGCTTTATGCAGAGATGCCCATGAAGACTGTGTTGAAGATTACCTACACTGAGCCGGGACTCAAGGGAGACACAGCCACCAATACTCTCAAACCTGCCACTGTCGAGACAGGAGCAACAGTGAAAGTGCCTCTATTCATCAACGAGGGTGAACTTATCGAAATAGACACCCGCGACGGCAGCTATGTAAGCCGCGTAAAGGCATAACAATCCTATGAAAGAGGCAAGGGAGTTATTGTTTTCCATCATCGTGCCGGTTTATAACAGGCCTGATGAAGTGGCAGATTTGCTCCGCAGCCTTACAGCACAGACCGACCGGGGATTTGAGATTATTCTTGTGGAGGACGGCTCCACTATACCTGCTCTGCCGAATGGTAAAGGTCCGGATGGTCTGAAACTGAAATACTTCAAAAAATCCAATGAAGGGCGCAGCATAGCCCGGAATCATGGCATTGCCGGAGCCGACGGAGATTTTCTCATCTTCATCGACTCCGACTGCATTTTACCACCGGAATATATAGCGAGCCTGAGAAAGAGTCTCGGGGAAAATCCTGTGGACTGCTTCGGCGGACCGGATGCGGCACATGAATCGTTCAGCGACACTCAGAAAGCTATCAACTATGCCATGACTTCATTCCTCACCACAGGAGGGATTCGGGGAGGTAAGATTTCGATGGAGAAATTCACTCCCCGCACATTCAACATGGGATTCTCACGCGAGGTCTATGAAAAAGTTGGCGGCTTCAGGGAGATGTTCAGCGAAGATATCGACATGAGCACCCGTATACGCAACGCCGGATTCAGCATCACACTCTTCCCCGGTGTCTATGTTTATCACAAACGGCGTGTCGACATGAAGAAATTCTGGAAACAAGTGCATGTATTCGGAATGTCGCGTATAACTCTTGAGCTCCTCTACCCCGGATCAATGAAGCTTGTGCACTGGCTTCCGGCGGTGTTCACTATAGGAGCGGCTGCCCTTATCATCGGCAGTTTCTTCTGCAAATGGCTGATTGTGCCTCTGCTGCTCTATATAATAGCACTTTGGATCGGAGGACTGATGGCCACACGCAGTCTTAAAATCGCCACCATGGGCGTTGGCGCTGCCATGGTGCAACTCACCGGTTATGGCACCGGCTTTATCAAAGCATATGTATCTAAAATTATCCTTGGCAAAGGGAGGGATGTTGCCAGAGAGGTAGAAATCAGAAAAGGGAGAAATGAAGGACTCTGACCAGTTACCGGTGGCGCCGCGAATCCTCACCGTAAAGGAGATGGATCCGGATGACCAGCCGCGTGAACGTGCGCTGAAGCACGGATGCGCAGTGTTGCCAACCGCAGATCTGTGGGCGCTGATATTGCGCACCGGGGTTCCCGGCAAACCTATAACAGAGATGTGTCGTGACCTTATGCACACATGCGACGGCAAGCTCTTCAACCTTGAGCGCATGCAGCGCTCAAGCTTCATGAAAGTGCCGGGAATCGGAAGCACAAAAGCATTGCAGATAGAGGCGGTAATGGAGCTGATACGCCGATATTGCTGTGAAACAGTAGGCGAGAAGGTGAAGATCAGGTGCTCTGAAGATATCTATAAACTGATGCGATATGTGATAGGCAACCTGCCGCATGAGGAGGTTTGGGTCTTGTTTCTCAATCGTCAGAATGAGGTCATGTCCAGAATGAGAGTGACTCAGGGAAGCTCTGTCGCATCGGTATTTGATTTGAAAAAGATTTTGAAGGAGGCGCTGGCCAGAGATGCCGAAAGTGTGGTAATGTGCCACAACCATCCATCCGGAGCCCGGAATCCAAGCGTTCAGGATGACCAGATTACCCGCAAGCTTTCAGAAGCATGCACTATGATGGACCTCCGTTTTATCGATCATGTCATAGTAACAACCACCGGATTCTATTCTTACGCAGACCAGGGAAGAATTTAGGCTCCATTCACAATAACCCCTATAAATTCAAATATTTGAAAATTTTCGAGTTTGGGTTGTTGGGAAAAGATTTTTTTTGTAACTTTGCATCGCTTTTCGCGAAAAGTGGCGGGAAAGGTTGAGAGTACCTTCCGAAGGCTTTTCAAAGAAAGGTATAATTATTTTGTTAAACATATTTAAATCTCTCAATCATGCATCTTTCAGCAGAAGAAAAGAAACACATTTTCGAGACTTACGGTCAGGGACCTACAGACACAGGCAGCCCTGAAAGCCAGATTGCTCTCTTCTCGGTTCGTATCAAACACCTTACCGAGCACCTCAAAGAGAATCACAAAGACTTCACAACCGCCCGCGCCTTGAAAGCGCTCGTTGGTCAGCGTCGTAGCCTTCTTGACTATCTCATCCGCAAGGATATCAACCGCTATCGTGCGATTATCGCCAAGAAGGAACTCGGAATCAGAAAATAATTCTGTCGTTTCTGAAAAATTTTTTAAAGCAGAGGAGAAAATCCTTTGCTTTTTTTTTGTTATATTAACAGAAATTTTATTTCTTTAGCCTTTATTTTCACAGAATGAACAAAGCGCAGCGCATAATCGGTAAATTTCCACCTTGGATTCTCACTATAGTGACGGTTGCTGCCATCCTGTGGCTCACGTTGGCACCACGACCTTTGGGGAACATAACCCCGCCATTGTTTCCAGGGGCAGACAAGGTGGTTCATGCGTTGATGTTCGGAGGGTTGGAGTTTATGATTTTCGTGGATCGGATGCGATCGGAACGCTGGAAATCACCATCACTGCTGTTCATTCTACTTACATCGGTCGTTGTGATTCTATTCGGTGCCCTAATTGAATTTCTGCAAGGGGCAATGAATATTGGACGCTCCGCCGACTTTCTTGATTTTATTGCCGACAGCGCAGGCACACTGGCAGTGGCATTGTTTTGCTTAATTTACAGGCAGCTGAAATAGCTGCCTACACGATTCCACAATGGACGACAAAAAGACTGACGACAAAGAGATAAAACAGGAGGAGACCCGGACAGAGGATACTCCACAGAAAGAGAAACCGATTAAACGGCATCTCATAAAGACAACGTGGCTCAGACGCACGTTGAAAACCCTGATGTGGATTTTCATTGTCGTTTTGCTTATACCTGTATTGCTCTATATCCCACCCGTACAGACATTTGTCAAAAATGTGGCATGTAATTATGTTTATAAATCCACCGGGATGAAAGTGGACATAGGGAGATTCCGACTCTCCTTTCCGCTTGATGTGAATCTTGACAACGTATTGGTTCTTGATCAACATTCCGACACAATGGTGAGAGCCACAAAAGTTGTAGCAGATATCAAGATACTTCCCCTTCTTGATCTTGACGTGAAAATCAAACGGTTGATGCTTGAAGACGGATATTACCGTATGGTTTCTCCTGATTCTTCAATGATAATGAGTGTGGCTGCAGGATATCTTGATGTGGACGACCGGAGTTCGGCAAATATCCGCACAGGTGAGATAACCCTGAATAAGGCACTCCTGCGTAATGGCAACCTCAAACTTTATATGGATGTATGGAAACAGAAATCCACACCCAAAGATACCACCTCCTCCACCCCATTCCTCATAAAAGCCAACGACCTGCAACTTGAGAATTTCTCATTCGCTATGTCAATGCTCCCGACTATCGACACATTGTATCTTAAAGCGGGGGACATACAGCTCAAGGAGGGAGTGGTAGACTTAGGCAAAAATAATGTAAGCTGGAAACTCGCATCTGTAGCGGATGGCAACGGAGCATACATCACCCCTACCCCGGAATGGGTGGCTGCTCATCCGGCTCCCGTGTCAGAACCATCCGACACACCACCGATGCAGATTAAAGGTGATTCCATATCTCTTGACAACTTCAATTTCATTTATGCCACCAAAGGAGTCACGCCCCAACCCGGATTTGATGCCTCTTATATCGCTGTATCGGAGATTGCACTGGGAATGAGGAATTTCTACAATGAATCCTCAACCGTCAAGCTTCCCATAACACGTCTTAAAGCCAGGGAACGCAGCGGTCTGCAGATTGTAAGCGGCAAAGGGAATATTGATGTGGACAGCACAGGTCTGGCGCTAAAGAATCTCGATATCAATACTCTTTATTCATTTGTAAAGGGAAGCGCCGGGATACCCTTCGCATTGATGCAACTGGAACCCACGGCTCCTGTAAATGTAAATGTGCAGGCACGTGTCGGAATGCCGGATGTTGACTCCTTCATGCCATCCCTGAAAGAATACACTTCAAATATTCCGGCACGCAATCCTCTTGATATCATTCTCAAAGCCGAAGGCTCACTTGAATCTGTGGATATACCGCAACTGGATGCCACTCTGAGGGATATACTGAGTATCAAGGCCTCGGGATATGCCGACAATCCACTTGACATCAAGAAGATGAAAGCCAAATTGGATTTTAATGGCAAATTGTCGGATCCCCGCGTTATTGACAAATTCATGGGGCAGTCTGAAATAAAAGTTCCCGCATTCGATATCGAAGGAACAGCAACTGCCGACAGGGAGAATTACGCTGCCGACTTTGACTTCAGAAGCACAGCCGGGAATGCCTCCGGGCATGGACATGTCGGTATGAATTCAGAGAAATACGATGTTGATGCAGAGGTCAACGGACTCAACGTGGGTTATTTCATGCCCTCTTTGGGCATAGGGGAAGTGACAGCATCGGTAAAAGCTGATGGCGCCGGGTTCAATCCATTGAGCGGAAGCGCTGTAACCAACGCTTTCGTGCGCATAAATTCCATTGAATACAACAAGAAAATACTTCAGGATATTCGCGCTGACATCACACTCTCCCCCGACAAAAATTTCGACATATATGCCGTATCTGCCAACCCCGGGCTCAACCTTGAAGTGGAGGGTAACGGCTCCATACATCCCGATGATTACAAATTCGACCTTGCAGCCCATCTTTATGATATTGACCTTGAAAAGCTCGGAATGAGCGAAACGATGAGCAATGGCAAAGGTAATATATATATCAATGGCACGGCAAGTCCTGAACGCTGGCTATACTCGGCGGATGTCAAGATCAACGAGTTCGACTGGAACATGCCGGATATGTATATCCATCTTCCCACCGGGCTTACGGCAAAGATTGACGCCACCGAGAATGCCACAACCGCTGATGTCGATTCCTACATGACCTCATTGGCATTTCGCAGCCCGACAGGATTGAAGATGCTCACAGAAGCATTCACAAAAGTTTCTGACATAGCCATGAGCCGGATAAAGAGCCGAGACCTCAGAATGGACAGCATCAGCGGAGCCATGCCGCCGTTCACCCTGTCATTAAATGCCTCAGGAAAAGGATTGCTCTACCAAGTGCTTGCAGGCTCCGGACTCAGCATTGACACCGTATTCGGTAATTTTGCAAAAGACTCCCTGTTCCACGGCAACATACAAGTCAGAAGTCTCACAAGCGGCTCGATTAATATTGACACCATAGGTCTTAATCTTTCCGAACGCCGCAATCTTCTGGATTACAAAATACACATGGGGAATCGTCCCGGCACTCTGGATGAATTTGCCAGGGTCAATTTGAATGGCTATGTGGGCAATAACCGCATTGGCGCATATCTGACGCAGCAGAACATAAAAGGTGAAACCGGCTACAAACTCGGTTTGACAGGCGCTTTGCAGGATTCAGTGGTATCCGTACACCTCACTCCGTTGAAATCGAGGATTGCATATATACCATGGTCGCTCAATGAAGACAACTTTGTAGATTATAACATTTACAACAACAAGATACAGGCCAACCTGCAGGCCAACAGCGCAGAAAGCAGCATCCTTCTCCGCACCGAGCCGATTGACTCCATAGCGCCCGGCATGGAGGAACTGCATCTAAAACTTGATAATATAAAGATTCAGGATTTCCTCAACATATCAATCACAGCTCCACCAATCACCGGAGCGGTGAATTCCGACCTCCGAATATTATACAACGGCAAAGCATTGTTTGGCAAAGGGAGTCTCGGGGTCAACGACCTGACATACGCCAAAAGCCGGATAGGTAATTTTGATTTCAATCTTTTCGCCGGTATGGGCAAAGACGGTAGAAGCGGGGTCAATATAGGTATGCTTATAGACAACAAGGAGGCTCTCAGCGCATACGCCCGCTTGCGTCAGGACTCAGTAGGTCTCACCCCTGACAGCATAGGAGTGCGTCTCACGGAGTTTCCGCTTGCAATCGCCAATCCATTCCTCAACAATATGGTGACATTGGCAGGGAAGCTTAACGGGGCAATGCGTATGGACGGCAGTTTCCTTAAACCTGTGCTTAACGGACAAATCGCTTTTGACGAAGCATCTGTCTACATACCGATGGCCGGCTGCAAACTGACTTTCGATTCGGTGCCCATTCCCGTCACCAACAGCGTTATAGGTTTCGATGATTTCGACATATTCGGCACAAATGCCAATCCTATTACAATAGATGGGAAAGTGGATGCAACCTCTTTCAGCAATATCCTGCTTAACCTTACCGCCAACGCCAGAAATTGTCAGCTTGTAAACAGCGACAAACGCTCAAAAGCCGACCTCTTCGGCAAACTCTTCATAGACCTTGACGGATCAGTGAAAGGCTCACTGTCAGTGATGGATATTAAGGCGAATCTGAATATCCTGGGCACCACCGATGTTACTTACAGGCTGAATATAGAATCTTCAGGAATTACGGAAACAAGCACACAGGATGTAGTGAAATTCGTTAATTTCAACGACACCACACAGGTGGCTAAAGCCGACTCTGTGGAGCGTGCATCCTCTATGCACATTGATGCCGGACTCACTATCTCTCCCGGCACAGAGGTGACTGTGCTTCTGTCGTCAAGCGGCGCCGACCAGCTGCAACTCGAACCGACTGCAAGCCTGAAATATTTCCAGAATTATATGGGCGACATGACCCTCAACGGCACATTTACACTCGGCAACGGCTTTGTAAGATATAACTTCCCGGTATTGGGAGAGAAGATGTTTACCTTTGATCCATCAAGCAAGGTTACATGGGGAGGGGAGCTGATGAATCCGCGCCTTGACATCACTGCCACAGACGACATGAAGGCCGATATAATGCAAGGATCAAGCAGCCAGATGGTAAATTTCATTGTTACCTTGAAAGCCGATGGCTCCCTGAGTTCACCGAAAGTTACCTTTGACCTTGCCACCAATGAAGATGTAAGCATTCAGAACGAATTGCAGTCAATGAGTGCCGACCAGCGTATGACACAGGCTATGAACCTGCTTATCACAGGGCAATACTCCGGCAAAAACGTGAAGGGGAACAGCAACATCAGCGGCATGGGCACAAGTATGCTGTACGGCTACCTCGAAGGGCAGCTGAACTCATGGCTGGCAAAGAATGTGAGAGGAGTGGATCTCACATTCGGTGTAGACCAATACGACAAGATAAGCGATGGTGCAAGTTCGACGCAAACGAGCTACAGCTATCAGGTGTCGAAATCACTCTTCAACAACCGATTCAAGATTCAGGTGGGAGGGAATTACTCCACGGATGTTTCCGCAGATGAGAATCTGAGCCAGAACCTTATCAGCGATATCTCGGCTGAATATATCCTGAAACAAACGGAGACTCGTAATATGGCAGTGAAAATTTTCCGTCACACCGGGTATGAGAGCATTCTGGAAGGTGAAATCACAGAGACGGGTGCAGGATTTGTGATGAAGCGAAAGCTTAACAATCTTTTGCATCTTTTCAGATTCCGCCGCAAAAAGAGTAATGAAACCAACGACACCACCTCAAAGACAGCCACCATGCAGGCACCGGCAGATTCTTTGAAACCGGAAGCAATCAGAAAGGAGGACGCCAATGAAAAATAAGACCACATATTATTTGCAAACATATAAAAGCCGCTTTGTAATATTGCTGGCTTTGACGTTAGTCCTTACCCTGGCAAGCGGGTGCTCCACCACCTCAAAACTCACTGATAGGGAGATTCTTTATAACGGCATGAAAATGAACATGCACCCTGCCGACAATGAGAAACTGCCGGGAGAAATGGTTTCCGACCTCACTAAAGTAGTGAATGTGAAACCGAACAATGCCTTGCCGCTTATCACGCCATATATCCGGAGTCCGTTTCCTTTGGGGTTATGGATATACAATCACATGAGCGATTCAGCCGGAGGGTTGAAGGGATGGATTTACCGCAAATGGGTGGAGCAGCCGGTGCTCGTGTCGGATGCACGACCTGAAACGCGCGTAAAAATGCTCAAATCGATACTTGACGACAACGGCTATTTCGGTTCATCAGCCAGGTATTCTGTTAAGACCGGAAAGAATCCCAGGAAAGGGAAAATAATTTATGATGTGGATGTGTCGCGACCATATCTTATTGACAGCATACAATATATCAACGACGGCACTAAACTCGGACATCTGATAGACACGATATCCAAACGGAGCAAGTATCTTACAAAGGGTGAAAGATTCTGCGTTGACTCTCTGGAATCAGTAAGGACAAAGATTGCCAATACACTCCGCAATCTCGGATATTACTATTTCCGTCCGGAATATATAGAGTATCTTGCAGATAGTCTTATCACGCCTCATGCCATAGCCCTGAGGATAACACTCGCCGAAAATGTTCCGGATCTTGCGCGGCGGCAATTCCGCGTAGGCAACATATACACAAACATTTTGCGAAGAAGCACGAACAATCCGGGCACGCCCGACACGATATGCTCATCGCCTGTGACAGGAGATGTGATAGTGTTTCGCCCGGCAAAACTGCGCAAGAACCTTATACCATCATGCATCACATTCCGCAAGGGGAGAATTTTCTCGGTATGGAATATGGATCGCACGCAGGAAAGGCTGTCACGGCTCGGAATATTCAGCAATGTGCAGCTGCAGCCCATACCTTCCGACACATCCGCTGCCAATCCGACCCTTGACCTCTATATTACCTGCCAGTTTGACCGGCCCATGGAGGCCACGCTTGAGGCAAACGTAGCATATAAATCCAACTCTTATCTGGGTCCGGGACTTGTATTCGGTGTCACCAACAACAACACGTTCGGTGGAGCGGAAAAATTGTCGCTGAGTTTCAACGCCAATTATGAGTGGCAGACGGGACATAACAGTGGAAGTGTGTTCAACAGCTATGAGTTTGGCGTCACCGGATCTCTTGCGTTCCCGCGACTTCTTGCTCCCAATTTCATACGCAGGGTGAACAATGAACTCAACTGGACCACGATCTCCCTGGGCGTGGATATAATGAACCGTCCCCACTACTTCAAACTTGCGGATTTCCATATTGGTATCAGTTATGAGTGGCACCCCACACGCCATGTGCTCAACCAGCTTACCCTCTTTAAGCTCACTTACAACAAATTGATGCATACAACCCCCGAATTTGACGAAGTGATGGCGGAAAATCCGGCAGTGGCTTTGAGTTTCCAAAGCCAGTATATTCCGCAGCTGAGCTATACATATACTCTTGATAAATTCCTTGAGCGGGAACATATAAACGGTATAAATTTCACAGCTACAGTCACAGAGACCGGCAATTTGTTTGATGCCATATATAAACTTTGCGGAGTAAAAGGGGAAAAGGAACTGTTTGGCACCCCGTTCTCCCAATTTGTGAAGGGGCAGGCACAGCTCGTTTACAGCCGACGGCTTATCAGGGGAAGCAACCAATGGCTTGTGTCGAGAGTGTTCATCGGAGCAGCTCACGCTTACGGCAACTCATCGGTAGTGCCATATTCGGAACAGTTCTATATCGGAGGAGCAAACTCGATAAGGGCTTTTACCGTGAGGTCGCTTGGTCCGGGCAGCTACAAGGCACCCGGCGATTTGCAGAATGGTTATTTCGACCAAACGGGTACTTTCAAACTCGAACTCAACAGTGAATATCGTTTCCCGATTGCAAGTATTCTTCACGGCGCCGTATTTGTGGATGCGGGAAATATCTGGCTGTTGAAGAACGACCCGGCGCGTCCCGGTGGCCAGCTTAAAGCCAATACTTTCCTGCGCGACATTGCACTGGGCACAGGAGTAGGATTGCGTGTTGACATCGGAATGCTTGTATTGCGTGGTGATCTCGGCTACGGGCTTCATGCTCCTTACAATACAGGTACCAACCATTATTTCAACATCGCCTTCAAGAAAGCTTTCGCCTTCCACCTCGCCATCGGATATCCTTTCTAATGATAAAATCCCGTGATAATAATAGGGGAATGGAGGATTTTTTGTAATTTTGCAGACTGAAATCAAAAAAGTTTATGCAGAACATCAGAAATATCGCGATTATCGCGCACGTAGACCATGGCAAGACAACACTTGTGGATAAAATGCTGCTTGCCGGTCACCTGTTCCGAGACAACCAGACTACCGGTGAACTCATTCTTGACAATAATGACCTGGAACGCGAACGCGGTATAACAATCCTTTCAAAGAATGTATCCATCAATTATAAAGGAACAAAAATAAATATCATCGACACTCCGGGACACGCCGACTTCGGTGGTGAGGTGGAACGTGTGCTCAACATGGCGGACGGATGTCTGCTTCTTGTTGATGCATTCGAGGGACCGATGCCGCAGACCCGTTTTGTGCTCCAGAAAGCCATACAGATGGGATTGAAGCCTGTGGTGGTGGTCAACAAGGTTGACAAGCCCAACTGCCGTCCGGATGAGGTGAACGAGATGGTGTTTGACCTGATGTTCAACCTTGATGCCACAGAAGAGCAACTTGACTTCCCCACAATCTATGGTTCTGCCAAACAGAACTGGATGTCGACCGACTGGCGCAAACCTACGGAGGATATCACCGCCGTACTTGACGCTATCATAGAAAATATTCCTGCTCCCACACAGATTGAGGGAGATCCACAGATGCTCATCACCAGCCTTGATTTCAGCAACTATGTTGGTCGTATCGCCGTAGGTCGTGTACATCGCGGCACAATCCGCGAAGGGATGGAACTTGGTCTTTGCAAGAAAGACGGCACAGTCACCAGGCAGCGCGTAAAGGAGCTGCACACTTTCGAAGGCATGAGTCGCAAGAAAGTGCAGGAGGTGTCGAGCGGAGACATCTGTGCTATCGTGGGTCTTGAGAATTTTGAGATCGGAGACACCCTCACCTCGTTTGACAACCCCGAACCTCTCCCCCGCATAGCCATTGACGAGCCTACCATGTCAATGACATTCACCATCAACGACTCCCCTTTCTTCGGCAAAGATGGCAAATTTGTTACATCCCGTCATATCAACGACAGGCTTGAGCGCGAGCTCGACCGCAACCTTGCCTTGAGAGTAGAAAAAGGAGCCACTGAGGATAAATGGACGGTATATGGTCGCGGAGTGCTCCATTTGTCCATACTTATAGAGACCATGCGTCGCGAAGGGTATGAATTGCAGGTGGGTCAGCCGCAAGTTATCATCAAAGAGATTGACGGCAAGAAATGCGAGCCTGTCGAGACCTTGTTAATCAATGTGCCTGAGGAATATTCATCAAAGGTTGTGGATATGGTGACACGCCGCAAAGGTGAAATTGTGTCAATGGATACACGCAACGACCGCATTGACATTGAGTTCCACATTCCGTCCAGAGGCATCATCGGACTCCGCAACAATGTGCTTACAGCTACAGCCGGCGAGGCCATCATGGCTCACCGTTTCCTTGAGTATCAGCCATGGAAGGGTGACATAGAGAGGCGCACGAATGGTTCGCTCATAGCCATGGAAGCCGGCACTGCCTACGCCTATGCCATTGACAAGCTTCAGGATCGCGGCCGCTTCTTCATCTTCCCGCAGGAAGAGGTATATGCCGGTCAGGTAGTTGGCGAGAATGCTAAAGACAATGATATCGTGGTGAACGTTACAAAGTCCAAAAAACTTACCAATATGCGTGCCTCCGGAGCCGATGACAAGGCAAGGATAGTGCCTCCGGTGGTATTCTCTCTTGAGGAAGCTTTGGAGTATATAAAGGAGGATGAATATGTGGAGGTTACGCCAAACCACATTCGACTGCGCAAGATTATCCTTGATGAAAACGAGCGCAAACGCGCCAACCGCAGCTGACAAAACAATTGCATTTTTTCAATTATTTTGCATTTTATTTGTTGCATTGGATATATTTGTCTAAATTTGCCACCGAAAGAGAAAAAGTCTGGCGGCGGAAATACCATTTTATGGAATTTCTTGGGAACGGGGTGAGAATCCCCGACAGACGCGCTGCTGTATTTCTCGGTCCTTGACACACAGGTTGTTAAACTTGAGTTTCAGGACACTTCGGATCAAAATGTCACTGGCTGATGCTGGGAAGGCGATACGAAGAACGAGATGAGTCAGAAGACCGGCCGACCAAAATGCAGGCTTAATCCTGCCGACTTCTTTCGCCCGAAGCTTCGCGACACAAGCAGCCGGATTGTCTAAGCCATAGAATTCACGAAGATTTAGAATTCCATCGCACGGATATTTGACTTTCGCTTAGCTTCATAATATTTAATTTGTACTAACAGACAAATATATTATGAAACTAAAACGATTACTTTTATTTGCATTGCCTTGTGCATTTATATCATGGCATGCTCTGGCCTCATCTGCTGATAACACGGCTCTTGACACGGTGCATATTCTCAATAATGTAATCGTCACAGCACAACGCCGCCCCTTGGCAACAGCCCAAGACCTATCAGGCTCCGAACTTCAAGCCCTGTCATCAACCTCAATCGCCGATGCTTTGAAATACTTCGCAGGCGTGCAAATCAAGGATTATGGCGGTCTTGGCGGTCTAAAGACTGTGAATGTGAGGTCACTCGGTGCACAGCATGTTGGTGTCTACATAGATGGCATACGCATAAACAACGCTCAGAATGGCACGGTAGATCTTGGCAAATATTCTCTTTCCACTCTTGAATCGGTATCGCTTTACAACGCCAACAAACTTGACCGTTGCCAATCCGCCTCTGAGTTTGCCTCGGGCGCTACAGTGTATTTGCGCACGCGACGACCACAGACAGATTCCCTCTCGGTTATGGGAGCGACAGGGTCGTTCCACACCTACAAGGGCAGGCTTACCGCGCAAATGAACCGAGGCGGCTGGGGAGGATTCATAGATGGCGAATACCTGAAGACAAAAGGTGACTATCCATTCCGATATAAGTCAGAATATGAGGACACCGTTGGTCGACGCCGCAATTCCGATATAGAATATTACAGAATAGAGGGCGCTTTGTTCAAAAAAGGGTTTTCAACGCATTTGTACTGCTATGTATCAGAACGTGGAGTACCCGGAGGAATTGTTCGCCGACTGTCAGACAAGTATGTCAACGTTGGTCGGGAATGGGACGTAGATTGGTTTGCTCAGGCGTCATGGAGTCATCAGTTTTCGCAGGCACATCAGGTGCTCTTCAACGGAAAATACACACAAGAATACCTACGCTATTGTACCGACTATCCGGACAATCAAAATACAGCCCGTGTTAATAACCATTATTGGCAAAAGGACGCCTACGCCTCTGCAGCCTACGCCTTTACGCCTTGGCGGTGGATATCGCTTAATATTGGCTATGATGCCCGCATGTCTTGGTTACAGGCTGACTTGAAGAATTTCCACACCGTGCGCCGTCTTGATCAAAAGGTTGTAGCGGCCTTGCAGGCTGAATACGCTAATGTGCGTCTTGCCGCATCGCTGCTTTATCAGCATTATCGCGACCATACGGTAACCAATGCCGGTGCTGCAGAGCCACTGAAGAAATTTACACCGTCAGTAACCCTTGGATACTCATTGAGCGGCTTCTATTTCAGGGCATGGTACAAGAAAATCTTCCGCGTGCCCACGCTTAACGACTTATACTATACCCAGGTTGGCAACCGCAACCTTAAGCCGGAATATACACGCCAATATAACCTTGGTCTTGAATACCATTACAACAAATCGCTTTGGTCAGCATCGGCACAGGTCGATGGCTACATCAACCGCATTACCGACCGTATAGTATGCTTGCCCTTGAAGGGTACATATTCGTGGTCAATGCTTAACTACGGCGAAACATATTGCCGGGGTCTTAACGCCACGCTGCAAGGACGATACTCACCTTACCAATGGAATTTCTCATTGCTTACATCGCTTACATGGCAGCGTGACATAAACAAGACAGACCCTGAAAGCGCCTCATACAACCAACCTATTTGCTACTCTCCAAAGTTGTCATACGGCATCACAGGGATTGTCGGCTGGAAAATGATTTCGCTTACAACATCAGTGCTTCATGTTGGCGAGCGCATGTGGTCGTACGCAGACCCCGAGGACGTACTCGCACCATACAATAACATCGACATGAAGCTCACCGGTACGTGGAAATGGTTAACCGCCTCTTTTGAAATCAACGACTTGCTCGATGAGCAATACGAACATGTGCCCCGGTATCCTATGCCCGGACGCAGTTTTACTTTTTCGCTTACATTTTCAATTTAACTCAACATGCATACCTCATGAAAAATATTTACCTTAAAATTCCATTCTGTTTATTGTTTTGTCTGATGGTAATGCCCATTTGGGCGCAAGAGAAAATAATACTGCTCAATGAAGGCAATTGGCAAAGCGACAACGGACGAATTTCTTACTTTGAAGATGGAAAGATCATAAGCAATCAATGGTTTAGGGAGAACAACGGCTACAAACTTGGGGATACACCGAACGACATTATCCAAATCAACGACAATCTGATTGCGATTGCCATCAACTGGAGCAACATCGTTCAATTCATCACCCCTCAAGGAAAGGCAGTGGCTGCAACCGAGGAGGTGCCAAACAACCGTAAGCTCGCATCCGATGGTCAATACGTTTATGTTTCTTCCTATGGCCATGAATGCATGACCACCAATGGGATGGTTACGTTCACCAAAGGATATGTTGCCAAGATCGATATAAGCACATTCAAGACTGTTGCCGCCGTAGAGGTTGGTTACGAGCCGGAAGGGATAGCTTTGTACAAAGGTCACCTTTTTGTGGCCAACACCGGAGGATATGCCTTCAATGAGGATCACGATTATGAAACCACTGTCAGCGTTATAGATGCATCAACCATGAAGGTGATCCGCAACGTCGACACCGGACAAATAAACCTCTACGGAAAGATGTCGCAGTATGGTGCTTACCTCTGCATCAACTCGCCGGGTGACTACTATGATGTGCAGGCTGCAACTATAATCTTTGACTGCGATGCCGCCCTGACCGGCAAAAAGGACAGCGAATGCTTCGTTAAGCTTGACGACTATGCAGCAACCTACAATTGCACTACAACCGACGGGCGCTTCTACGCTATAGGTTCAAAATATTCCTATTACACAGGTGATTACCAATTCAATTATGTGATTATTGATCCCAAGAAGGTGATTGAATCTGGCGGAGGTGAAGGTATTGATGATGACTTTCCCGGCACTGTGCTTGCCGACCTGAAGGAGTTGACAATGCCCTACGGTCTTTACATCAACCCATACACAGGATATATCTACGCCACAGACGCCGGTAACTACGTTGAGGCCGGAGCTTTGCTGCAATGGTCGCCTCAGGGTCAATACATTGGCAAATATCAAGTCTACATAAATCCCGGTCATTTCCTTGCTCTTCCCCCGGATGGTCATTTCCCGGCAAGTATCCCCGAAACCGAGGTTAACGCTGAAGATGCGGATGGAACAATGTACAATCTGCAGGGAATAAAGATCGATCATCCTACTCCGGGACAGATATACATTCAAAACAGAAAAAAGCACATAATGCGATAACTGATTCAATATAATCATATTTAAAATTTTTACCTTTCATGAACCTTAAATCATTAACATTGTCTTTATTGGCATTGGTCGGAATATGCACCGCAGCGCATGCAACCGATCTGACCATAAAGATGAACTCAGTGTCAAAAACCATGACACTGACGCCTCTTTCAGGAGGCAATCCGGTAGATGCTGGAGAACCATCCAGCAACATCTACAACTTCAATGTCGAAGGCGGTGACTATCTTCTCACGGCTTATGCCACTGACGGCACCACTGTCAACGGCACCATGGAGGTTTACGTAGACCCCGACAGCGTTGCCCAACAGATAACAGTGCTAACCCTGACTTGCTACGCTACCAATAAGGATGCCGACAATACACTTTGGGTAGAGGGTGAGGACTACACAATCCGCACTGAGGTGCGCACACGCGAAGGCAAAACTCAGAAAATCACTCTTGGCAACAGCATTACCGCGGGTCGCAGGACCTTCCTGGCACTCAACGGCAATAGCTACCTTACATACTTCGATCCCAGCGAGGAGCATGTGAAGGAAGGCTACACTTCCCTTTTCAAGACTGGCACTCTTACCGGCAATATAACCATTTCCGGTGCCATTCCCCTCGGCGGTGACTTCACAATCACCACCCCCAAGGATGCGGGTCTTGAGTTCAACGTTAAGCGCGTACACTTCGCTGATTTTGAGCATATAGAGCCAAAGAGCATTGAGGAGAAAGACAACTCGCTTGTCTACACATTCTATCTCGCCCAGGGTCAGGTTTATAACTATCGCACATGGAAAGAGGGTGGTATTACCCAGGCTGCCTATTTCACTTATTCCGCTACTGAGGCCGATCGTCCGGTAATTGTGCTCACTGATGATGACTACAAGCTATATGACCCCACAGCAATCAACCATTCCGCTCAAAGCAATAGCGGATATGAAACCGGTGACATTTTCATAAATGCCCCTTACCAAGGTTTCATGAGGATGTCTGCAGGAGAGACCTACGCCACTCACGGCATGCGTACGTGGGAGCTCACTGACAATTCCACCAACAACTACTTCTTTGAGCCAGATTTCCACTATACAATCCTTGACCTTGACGGCAACCCCTCAACTGAAGTGGTAGAGGTTATTCAAGATGAGCCAAACACCTCGGCATGGGCCACACTCAAGGCTAAAGCTAAAGGTACAGCCATTGTACTCGTAACTTACGATGGTATTATGGTTGATTATTGGAGCAAGACTGTGCGCACCGGCTATCTGGGCGGTGAATTCTGGGGTGCTATATGGCCTGAAAATACTGCCGCATTCGTGGTATCTGTTGACGAAGACGAGTCTGCAGTCAAGCCCAATATGCTCATAAATGAGGCTTACAACGACGGGGCCAAGAAAGTAGCAGGGAGTTATGTGGACGCTGAGCATGACGTATTCTATTATCTTGACACCGAAGACGGCGCAACATATACCTTCACACCCGAAGGTGCCGTGTCTGTGACAATAGCTTACCCCACCATAGGCGAGCGCATGGCCACTTATTCCGGCTTCACATCCGAAGGCGTCACCGCAAATGATGATGGCTCATACACCCTTCTGCTCAAGGAAGGACGCCAAATTGTCAAGCTTACCGATGCTTCCGGAAATTCTACTTACCAGGTGCTTAGAGCTCGTCCCTGCCACCGCGAAATCACCAACGCGACTCGTCCCGGTAGCCAAATCTTCCAGCCCGGTGACCAAATCAAGATTCAATACTCAGGTCTTTACCATCCTGCCAACAAGATTGCAGGAATCTACAACATGTCGGCCTACGTAACTTACAACGGTACACCCAACGGTACATCGCTCATCCTTGGTTCCGGTCAATACACATTCGGCTCCGCAGCTTCAGCACAAGCTGTCAGCATCACCATTGATGCTGACCACGACGTTGCCGCCCAGCCTAATATCGAAATGACTGAAGGTGTCATCCAAGTCAACGGCTATGGCGATCCAATTGGCAATCACCGTTACATCGATCGAATAGGCGGTCGCTCACCCAACTTCACTGCCATTGCTCACAAGACTTACTTTGGCGCTCTGCCGGACGTAGTTATCCCTCTCTCGGCCGTAAAGAACTTTAACATCAAGCTGGAGTGCAACGTTGAAGATGCTGACATCGTTTTAACTCAGCAAGGTGTGGAACTTTCTCCCGGTGATGATGGTCTTTACACAGGTACATACGGCGACTACACCGTGGTTGCAAGCAAGAAGGGATACCGTTGCGCAAGACTTGCATTCAACATTCCTGATGACGCAGAAGGCTTGCAGACATTTACAGTAGAGCTTATTGAGGATGCTAACTCTTGGGATGGTGTCACCCTCACCGAACCCGAAGCTGTTGATGGTGTTTACAGTATCTCCAACGGTGCAGAACTCGCATGGTTTGCTGATTACGTAAAAAGCAACACCACTGCTTGCGCTGTGCTTACTAACGATATTGAGCTTGGTAACTATGACTGGAACACCGTTATCGGCACTACTTCCTCCTATACATTCAGCGGCACATTTGATGGTCAGGGCTACACCATAAACGGTCTTTACATTAACCAAACCGGAACTTCCTACCTCGGCTTGTTCGGCTACGTACAAGGCACAGCTGAAAGCCCGGCTAAGATCTGCAACCTTGCAGTAAGCGGAGATGTAACGGTCAAGACCTATGGTGGCGCATTGGCAGCATATGTCAAGGACTATGTGGAAATTGACCGCTGCAGCAGCTCGGCTACTCTCAATGGCGGCACCTATCTTGGCGGTCTAATCGGTTATATAACAGGTGCAAACTCAAAGGTTACCAACTGCTACAATACAGGTGATGTCAATGGTACAGGCAACAGTGGCGGTATCATAGGTGGTCACAGCACTACAACCCCGGTTATGGAGAACTTTTTCAATACCGGTAATATCGTTGGTAATTACGTTGGCGGATGCGTTGGCTGCTCCAACTCAAAACCCACTCTCAGCAACGCTTATACTATTGGTGAATATGTAGTAACAACCGGTCAGACTGAAGTCACTGCAGAGCAAATGGCATCCGGTGAAGTTGCTCACCTCCTTGGCGAGGCATTTGGTCAGACTATTGGAGAGGATGAACACCCGGTGTTTGATGGCGCAGCTGTCTACAAAGTGGCTTATACCATCATCACCGATGACATTGTAACCGCCTCTGAAGAAGAGACTGCCATCTACACCAATGGTAATCTCCCCACTACACTCAACGGTGAAGTAGCACACTGGTTTGCAGATGCGGGAATGACAACTCCTGTAGAATCAGTTGATGCTGACTCCGAACTGTTTGTCAAACTTGGCTTGGTAACTGCAATAGATTCAATTGAGACCGAAGATGACACTACTGTTCAGTGGTACAATATCCAAGGTATCCGCGTGAGCGAACCCACAATCGGCACCCACGGCATCTTCATCCGCGTGCAGGGCGGAAAGAGCCGGAAAGTGAGACTATAATCATTGATCCCCTTAAATAGAAGACCCGACGCTTCCGCGTCGGGTCTTTTTATATGACAAACACTATACTAATTTTCTAAGACGTAACTGCTCAGGTTACCATCTTAAATGTTAAATGATGTTAAAACAAAGAAAATATTTATGTTGTATAGCATAATTTTCAAAATATGTTGTTAAATTTGCAATGAGTTTTTCATGGTATTAGATTTTAAGGTTAACGTAAGATTGGTTGTCGTGATGACAATCAATTTTTTTATGCACTAATTCCGGTAAATTTACGAACCCATATAGAGAATATGGCGAGGGTGCATCATGAAGAGATGATGCACCCTCGCCATATCTATAAAAATTGTAGTCTTAGAGCTTGCTTATAAACAATCTCTTATAGTAATTTACCTTTTTATGAGTTTCTTTCCATTGCAAATGTAGACACCTGCCGGAAGATTCTCCGGATCATTACCCATATAAATGCCGTGAATGTTAAAGATTCGGGAGTCTGACGTTCCGGCAGCTTCTATTTCAACAACACCTAAACCTGATGGAACATCCAGATCCTCCTCTATGACAAATACCGCCATCATACCTTTGGTTACTTCAAAAGAATATTTACCATCGGTCAGCTTATTAACCAATTCTCCATTCTGATACCCATAGATAACGTCATTGTCTATGGACATTCGGAAATTCGTACCCTTGGGCTCTATAGATACCGGAGTGCCGGCAAGTAGTGTGAAGGTATTTGCCGGAGCCTTTATATTGAGATCGCTATAATAGCATGATGCTTCCATTCCATCATACGTATTTACGAGGACAGAACCGGTAGCCGCCGATGTAGAATAGTCAGAATAAATAATAAGAGTTGACAATGCGGCATCAGATGTCGATTCTTCTGCACGCGTGGAATCACCTGCCACAACTGCGGAATTAGCCACATTGAAATTCACTGTATAAAGACCGTTATCATCAGCACCCAGTTTCCATCCATCAAGGAATGCTTCAAACTTGGTTGTTTCCTCTCCGGGTCTTATGGTGAATGGATTGTCATATTCAGCATCAAAATTAACGATCTGCTCGCCCTGCATCAGACCGTATGTGTTCGCCCTGTTATCCCACATCATGGAGAATGCCCGTGAAGCCTGGAAAATCACATCTCCCGTGCCATTGACAACAACTTTCGCTTCAGCGGAATAATCAAGTTTCTGAGCCACAATATATACGGTGGTTCCTCCGTCAACTGATGCGTAAGGCAATGGATCAGTAAGTTCTGAATTCCACATTGCCTTTATAAAATATCCATTGGCTGCGGAAACATAGAAGTAAGGATCACGCTCACTCACCTTGATTTTGAAAACCTGCGTATTCTCCGGAGTCATCAAAGAACCTTGAATCTTCAGCACGCTGCCATCCTTGGCGTTGATCACAGATTGTGGAAGCTGGATATCCGAAGTTATCGCTACGCCATCCCCCTCCGCGGAGTCAAAGACGTTATTGCGAATACCCCCGTAAACCTCCTTGGTGATATACACACCTTCAGGATTCATCACATAGGCGGTAAATTCCACATCGCCATATATGGTCTCATAACCCTCGATTGCGAAAGTGGTTGAGGCAGTTACAGTGAATCGCACATTTTTGTTGTCCGCATTGTAAGATTCCGTAATATCCTGATCACCAAGCATCAATTTTGTAATTGTGATATCATCGTTGAAATTCACCTGAATATCACTGTTTTCAATCACATCAAGTTTGTTGTCTGTGAGTGTTACAAAATCATTCTTGCGCCAGTCGCGGATATTCTTAATACAATCGGGGATTGCATCCGGAATCTCGAATGCAAGAGTACAGATCTTAGCTTCCACCTCCTCTGTCTCAAAAACGCGGATATTGAAAACATCCGTCTCCACAGGAGAATAGGGACCGTAATAATAGTTAAGCCCTCCGCTTATCGCCTCACCATTCAGCGTTGCGCTGTATACATTGTCGGCATTTCCTCCATTTATAAGGTTAAATTCAAAATATGATGAATATAGGGTATTGAACGGCACCGAGTTCTGACCATCCGAAAGGGGGTAGGTAGTGGTGTAGCCATGCGAAACATTCTGCGCATCTTTCCATGTGGCATAAAGTGTGGTGTTAATATATTTTGCACCATTCTCCACATTGACTGTAAATACCTTGTCATTTACCACCTTCTCAAGAGTAACAGTCACTGTCTTTCCATCGTATGCCGAACCAATGAAGGGGGCGATCTGGCTACTGTACCCGGTTTTCTGAGACTTGGATGATGATATGGATTTGGAGTCACCCTCCTTTACCGCGCTTGTGATTGCATATCCATCTATTGAATACAACCATACATAGCCGTAGTCGGAATATTCATATTCGAATTCTGTCTGGTCGGCAGCCAGCGTTACAGGGTCGTTCGACAACTGGTCGGTGATTATCATCACAGTGCCGGGGGTCTCCCATTTGAAAGTGGTTTTCTCGGCATTTGCGAAACCGGTCAATCCGAGTGCGGTAATTGCCGCTATAAATAATTTCTTCATATCATACTTTTATTTAACTGAGAATTTGCATGCTTTCCCATTGGCTGCAGCCACATAAATACCGGAAGGAAGAGCAGATGTGTCTACCGAGTTGAAACCGGAAGCAACATTTACACCCTGAAGGTTATACACCTGAATAATCTGTCCCTGAGCCTTAAGCACCGAGCCATCGAAACTGATACCTGACAGATTATCTTCCGACTCTATTTCAGCCACAGCTGAACTTCCGAGCGGCAGGTAATAGATATCGGAGGTGTAAAGACCGCTGTCGCTGTCATTCCAAATGACAAGAATCATGGGTGTGGTGGATTCATAGTAAGGAGTGATACCTGACAAAGCACCTTTCTCGCAAGGTCTGAGACGGAGTAACTCCTTACCTTCCGGATAGTCCGGGCAAAGCACTTTTGCAATCACCAGATGCTCCTCGGATGTGGTGTCGTCGGTATCGGCGGAAATCGGATATTTCACCAACGCCATAAACTCTCGGTTATCGTCAGTGTCGAAAATATGGGGATTCATGGAATTGGCATCAAGGTAAAGCCATGCATACTGCAGGTTGGTACCGAAATTTGCGTATTCTGTACCAATATATTTACCATTATTATCAATCATTACCACACCAAGGAGGTTATTGTCATTCTCATCTACAAGGGGAAGACCGGATTCTGCCATATAAATGTAGGAATCTCCGGAAGGAACGCGGTCAAGATTCGAGGTGATTCTCTCATCATCCTGATCTTCATCAATATATACATTGTAGCTGAATTTGGTTACAGTGTTGCCGGAAACAAGATCCACCATATTGAACAGATAGTCGCTACCCACAAGCTGCACAAACATCTGCTGAGGCTCGAAACCATCAATATCCGATAGAACCAGCGTGCTTTCCGCACTTCTGAACAATACTTTCCTGCGCGTGCCATCCACATCATATACATAATAGTTGTAATATCCCGATTCCGCAGTCTCAAGATCTTCATTGGTTATATAATATGCAGGAGTGCCATCGCTGTTGAAGTCAAAGCTTCCGAAATTGATATCCTCCCGGTAACGCATGTCTCCGATGCAATAGAAAGACGCAAGGATATCGCCGGAGCTTTTGGTAAAGGCAAGCTCTGTCTGATATTCGGTCACAGCGGTGTTTCCATCAAGACGCACAATGTCTATGAGAAGAGCATTTGATTCCTTCATAGTCAGGTCGTCAGTAGCTGAGTAATAAGGATTCCAGAAGATATCCTTGTATCTCTGCCATGCAATGTAAGGTTTCCCGTCGTGCATGAAACTCATCATGAAGGGTGTGTATTCCTGATCACCGGGCATTGCCAATATTGGCATTGATGCTTCATATACTACCGGGAGATTACCATTCTCATCAGCCTTGCCATATACCTGGAATGATATTGTAGAGGAAGCTATCTGCTGCCAATACTGCTCTTGAAGCTCATCAAGGGTAAGATCCTCATCATTCAGATAGGAATCATCGCCGAGATCCTCACCGTAGGTGGTAAGATAGTAATTTTCAACACCGTTTACAGTAGCGTCAAGCACATCACCGATAGAGGAATGGATCACATTGATAGGTTTGTCAAACTCTTTGCTGACTGTTTCTCCTGTCAGGGGATCTTCCACAGGGAGTGTCTCTTTCTCACCACCTATTGAGTAGATAACGTTGCGGTAATGATTATATCCCTGCGTGGTGGAATTGAGTGCCAGACTAACAATCACTTCATAGTTATCATCCGAATTGAAGAAATTTTTGGTAATCACAGGAGTTAGTGTACACCCGGAATCATTTATGGCTGCCACACGCACTTCATCATCCTGATAACGCACCTTGTCGTGGACAGTACCTACATATTGCATCCCGGAATCATACACATCGAATATATATTCGAGCATCACATACTCCGTATAACATTCAGTATCAGTGTAGTGAGGGATCTCCTTAACAACAAATTTCGAGGTAAAAAACCATATCTCATCATTCGGACCGTCAAGATCCCCGAAAGAATGGAGCTCCGGGAAGGAGACATTAGCCTCAATTTGTTTTGCTTCAGAGCGGCGTGCACCATTAATATTATTGCTCATCAATGTGTTTATTTCATTGATGCGTTTGTCGCGCGGCGACTTGAATGCAGAATGACGTGTACCTTTGAAAGTGAATGCTGAAGGATCGAATGTACCCTTCGCTTTAAAAGCAGCATTTGCAACCGAGGGAACTGCCAAGAGCAATGCGAGCGGCAGAACCAATTTTGTAAAAATTCTCATAAATTGTTATATTGTAACTGTTTAAATCGTAATGATGTTAATGATGATAATGCAGAATTTTTGACCTTAACAGATTTTTCTGATTCAGACCGCTAAATTAATAAAAATTATTTGAAAAATGAATGATGTTAACTAAAAATTAGATAAATTTGATAAATTTGTTTTATCTTTGCAGTTTAAGAAAATTTCTGTATATTTGCAGTTTATAAAGCAAACCCTTATTAGGTCAGTTATAAAATTACTTATATAGAATCCTATAAATCTTTAAATATTAATAACATACCAATTACTGAAAAACGATTGTCAATCTCGCGCACAGTGGAAGGCAGAGATGTCTGTGGTGCAAAATTTTAAAACAATGGAAGAAGAAAAAAAAACAAAACGACCGCGGATTGGAGTTCCCGGCATGAACGTATCTTCGTCAGAAAGCGGAGAAAATGAAACACGCTACGAAAAAGTGAATTATCCTCAGGATTCAACCCGTCAGAGTGAAGACGGAAGTGAGACAAGCTCCTATCAATCACGCAGCTATGGCTACAACCGCACCCAGCAAGGGTATGGCCAGCAAGGTGTCTACAGCCGTCAGAACGGCTACCAGCAGCGTCAGGGCGGTTACGGGCAGAATGGTTACAACCGTCAGGGTGGTTACCAACAAAACCGTCAGGGTGGTTATCAGCCGCGTACGCAGGGTTATGGTCAGAACAATTATCAGAACCGCCAGCAGGGCGAAGGGTATCAGCCTCGTCAGGGAGGAATGCACCATCAGGGTTATCAACAGCAAAACCGTCAGCAGGGTGGTTATAGCCGCAACAACCAGCAGAGCGGTTATCGCCAGCAGAATGGCTACGGTCAGCAAGGCGGCTATGGGCAGCAGCGCCAGCAAGGCGGCTACAACCGGCCACAAGGCGGCTACGGACAGCAGCGCCAGCAAGGTGGTTATAACCGGAATAACAACAACCGCCAGGGGTATGGGCAGAACCGTCAGCAAGATTTCCGTCAGAACTACAGAAACAATCAGGGCATGAGATTCATGCCGCGTCCAAAGCAGATAGATTATGTGCTTGAGGATATCAATCCCAACGAGCAGATTCGCCTTAACAAATATATGGCAAACGCCGGCATTTGCTCGCGTCGTGAAGCCGATGAATATATCACTGCAGGCAAAGTCAAGGTTAATGGGGAGGTAGTTACCGAACTTGGCACCAAGATCTCGCGCAATGACGTAGTGGAATACGATGACAAGGTGGTTACTCCGGAGCGCAAATGCTATGTGCTGCTCAACAAACCGAAGGATTGTGTCACCACAAGCGATGATCCCGACGGTCGCACCACAGTACTTGATCTTGTGAAGAACGCATGCCAGGAACACATTTATCCTGTAGGTCGTCTTGACCGCAACACCACAGGCGTGTTGCTTCTCACAAACGATGGTGACCTCGCATCAAAACTCACACATCCTAAATTCGTGAAGAAAAAAATATATCACGTATGGACTGACAAAGATATCACCGAAGAGGATATGCAGCGCATCGCCGATGGCATAGAGCTTGAGGATGGTGAGATTCATGCAGATGCCATAAGTTATGTATCCGACAAAGACCGTAACCAGGCAGGCATCGAGATCCACAGCGGCCGCAACCGCATTGTGCGCCGTATCTTTAAGAGTCTGGGCTACCGCGTGACAAAACTTGACCGCGTATACTTTGCCGGACTAACCAAGAAGAATCTGCCCCGCGGACGCTGGCGTTATCTCACACAGGAGGAGGTTAACTTCCTGCGCATGGGTGCTTTCGAATAATCGTTATATTGTTGAATAACAAGATTGTGTCTCATAAAAATCAAGAGACAAAAGGTAACAATTATAAAATGGAAGATATAAGAAGAAAAACAGTTAAGGAGCTGCTTGCCAACCATGCGGAATATGCGGGTAAGAAAGTTGATGTCAAAGGATGGGTGCGCACCCGTCGCGGTAACAAAAACGTGCAGTTTGTGGCTCTTAACGATGGTTCTACAATAAACAATCTCCAGATTGTATTCGACCTTTCCAAATTTACTGATGAGAGTTTGAAACCGGTTACCACCGGCTCAAGCATCCACGTGCAGGGGTTGCTTGTGGAAAGTCAGGGTAAAGGTCAGACTGTGGAGGTGCAGGCTGAAGAACTTGAGATATACGGCACTTCCGACCCGGCGGAATATCCGCTACAGAAGAAGGGACACTCGCTGGAGTTCCTGCGCGAGATTGCTCATCTGCGTCCGCGCACCAACACATTCGGTGCAGTGCTTCGTATCCGTCACGCTCTGGCTTTTGCTATCCATAAATTTTTCAACGACAAAGGTTTCTACTATTTTCATACCCCGCTCATCACAGAATCTGACTGCGAAGGAGCAGGAGCCATGTTTCAGGTAACCACACTCCCCATGGAGGATCTTCCGCGCAAGGAGGATGGAAAGGTGGATTATTCCCGGGATTTCTTCGGGGCGCCGGCAAGTCTTACCGTTTCCGGTCAGCTTGAAGGTGAACTCGGAGCGACAGCTCTCGGCTGCATATACACTTTCGGTCCTACTTTCCGCGCCGAGAACTCCAATACTCCGCGCCACTTGTCTGAATTCTGGATGATAGAGCCGGAGATGGCATTCTACGATGTCAATGACAATATGGATCTCGCAGAGGAATTCATAAAATATTGCATCAACTATGCTCTTGAGCATTGCCGGGATGATATCCAATTCCTCAACGACCACTTTGACAAAGAGTTGATAGATCGTTTGAAATTCGTAGTTGAGAATGATTTCGTACGTCTTCCCTACACAGAGGGTATAAAGATTCTTGAGGAAAGCGGACAGAAATTTGAATTCCCGGTATACTGGGGAGCGGATCTTGCCTCAGAGCATGAACGCTATCTTGTGGAGAAACATTTCAAACGCCCGGTGATGCTTACCGACTATCCGAAGGAAATAAAGGCTTTCTATATGAAGCTTAACGAGGATGGCAAGACAGTGCGCGGCATGGATGTTTTGTTCCCACAGATCGGTGAGATTATCGGTGGCTCGCAACGTGAGGAGAATTATGACGTGCTCCGCGCCCGTATGGAGGAACTTGGAATGGCAGATATCCCCTGGTATATGGATACCCGCAAATTCGGCAGCGTGCCTCACTCCGGCTTCGGTCTCGGTTTCGAGCGTCTTGTATTGTTTGTGACCGGAATGCAGAATATTCGCGATGTGATACCATTCCCGCGTTATCCCAAGAACTGCAGTTTCTGATGCGCAGGCTACTTGCAATAATGGTTATATCTCTTTTCGGGTTTTCTCTGGCAGCAGAGGAGATCCGGAAAGATTCTATTATTGTGAGCCTTATAACATGCGCTCCCGGCAGCGAGATCTATGAGCTGTGCGGTCATGAAGCCGTAAGAATCAGAGGCAGCATCGGCGGAGAGAAAACAGACTCTGTATGGAATTACGGAATATTCGACTTCAACGAGCCTCATTTCGTATACCGTTTCGTGAAGGGAGAGACCGACTATCGTCTCGCCGGCTACCCGTTTTCATGGTTTATGCCGGAATACATACATGATGGCAGAACGGTCACCGAGCAGGATCTGAACCTCAGCGAGGCAGAGGCAATGAAAATGCTTTCATTGTTGAGGGAGGAGAGCCTGCCGCAGAATTGCCGCTACCGCTACAACTATGTACGCGACAACTGTGCTACAAGAATTTTATGGCGTCTCGACAGTGCGTCTTCTCAAAGAGTGATTTACCCGGACAATCTGCGATATGGCACATTCCGTGAAGAGATGCGTGCCTATCATGCCAATTATCCGTGGTATCAGTTTGGCATAGACCTTGCGCTCGGCGGAGGGCTTGACCGTCCGATACGGTCGCGCGATGAGATGTTCGTGCCCATGGAGATGATGCATAAAGCAGGCAGTGCGCATTTTGAGGACGGCAGACCTCTGGTGGCTGCCACCCGCACTTTGTTTGAGGGGAATTCCGATGCCACGCTCCCCCCCACCCCATGGTATCTTACACCATTGGCAGCAGGATTGGCAATACTTGTTATTTTTATTGCCATAAGTTATTGGCAGATACGTAAAAAAAGAATTTTTAAATTTGTTTATGTAATTTGGTTCGGAATTTGCTGCATTGCAGGTTGTGTGATTACATTCCTGGTGTTTGTTTCCGAACATGAGGCCACATCCCCGAATCTGCTGCTGTTCTGGCTTAATCCCCTTCAGTTGCTGATGGCGATAAGCGTATTGGGCAGAAAATTACGATATGCAGCTGCAGGGATAGCATGGTATAATATAGTGGTAGTGGGGGGATTGCTGATTGTCTGGGCATTTCAGGCACAGAGTGCAAATCCGGCATTCTTCCCGATGATGGCCGCCACGCTGGTGCTCGCGATATCATACGCGATGATACCGGCACGCAATGATTTGAGAAAAAATGAAAAAAATAATATCAACAGTGCTGTGCGGTCTGGTCACAATGAACGTGGCCGTGCAGGCGGCTCACGACGAGGCTCAGCGTCCCCGGCTCGTGGTAGGAATCGTCGTTGACCAGCTGCGCACTGATTATATTGAATACCTGCAGAATTACTTCACCGAGCGCGGTTTCAAGCGCTTGATGAAGAATGGCGCGTATTTTCGCGATGTCGATTTCAAGGTGAAGGGGCTCGACAACGCGAACGCCACCGCCATGCTCTTCACCGGAGCTTATCCGGCAAATACGGGCGTGCCTTCAGCCGATGTCTACGACCCGACAACAAAAAAGACGCAACCTGCTCTCTCCGACCCCAAAACTATGGGGAACTTCACCAACGACTCTTACTCTCCGGAAAATATAAGGCTGTCCACACTTGGCGATGAAGTGGCAGTGGACGGTCTGGCTCTTTCCCGGATATATTCATTTGCCGCTGACCCGCAGGCTGCAATAATAATGACCGGACATGCCGGTAGCGGAGCATGCTGGATAAATGAGAATACCGGAAACTGGGCTACAACTACATATTATAAAAGTCTTCCCACACCGGTAAGCGCCCGGAATTATTCCACTCCATTGGCATCGCGTCTTGACACCATGCAATGGAAACCCTCTATTGCTATTGAGAAATTCCCGGGATTACCACAGCAGAAAAAGATATACCCCTTCCGCCACATGTTTCCTCGCTCTGACCGTGAGGTTTACAGCCGTTTTACCGCTTCCCCGATGGGTAATGCCGAAGTTACGGATGTGGCTATAGAATGTCTGAAGCAGATGAAGATCGGCAGCAATGCCAATGCAATAGACATGCTCAACTTAGGGTATACGCTCGCACCTTACAAATATGTGACAGACGGCGATTTCCGTGCTGAACTGACAGATGCCTACCTGCGTCTTGACGGGCAACTTGGCAGACTGTTTGAAGCAATCGACAAATATGTGGGAGTGAACAATGCTGTAATTTGGCTCAGTTCCACCGGTTATTTCGATGATGCCATTATTGAAGACAAAAAATACAGGATTCCGGGAGGGGAATTCTCTATAAAAAGAGCGGAATCCCTGCTTAATTCTTATCTCTCCGCATTGCATGGAAATGCAGACTATGTGGATGCATTCCGCAACAATCATCTTTATCTTAATCATAAGATTCTTGAGGAAAAGAAACTGGATGTAAGCGATGTTGTGGCTGATGCCCGCAGCTTTCTTACCAAGATGAGCGGTGTGGCTGACGCGTTCACACTCTATGATATCCTTTCCCCTTCAACACCCGAAGAGGAGAGCATGCGCCTTATGCTTGATTCCAAAACCGGTGGAGATATTATTGTCACCTTCAATCCCGGATGGACAGTGGTGGACGAAACCTCCTATCCCCCCACAAGGCAACCGGTGCGCGAAACTCCGGTATTGACTCCGGCTTTCATCTGCGCTCCCGGGATTACAGCACAAAAAATCTCCACTCCTGTAGATGCAACGGCTATTGCCCCTACAATAAGCGGCATATTGCGGATACGCTCGCCGAATGGTGCGGTGTCGAAGCCTGTGCTTTTTGATTAATGTGGAGCTTTTAATATAAATATAGCCACAATACATAACCCCTATCCCAAATTCAAAAGAAAATAGACAAATAACATATGCTTTCAAAATTATTACATAAGATATTTGGCGACCAGTCGGAGCGCGCTGTGCGCCCTCTCTGGCAGCGTCTTGAGAAAGAGATCAATCCGATAAGTGCTCAAATCACGGATATCTCCAATGATGAATTGCGAGGCCGCATCGACACCATACGCGACCGTATCCGCGGCAATGCACAAAATTACAAAGACCAGATGGCGGAGGTAAGAGCGGAAATAGAGACTCTTGATTATGAGAAACGCGAACCCCTCTGGAAAAAGATCGATGATCTGCACGAGGAGATGTTCGAAAATTACGCCCGCGACCTCGATGAGGCTCTGCCGGAAGTGTTTGCGGTGGTAAAGGAGACAGCCCGCCGATTCAAGGAGAACGAAACAATAGAGGTTACGGCCACACAAGCCGACCGCGAACTCGCAGCCGCCGGAAAGGATTTCGTATCTATTGATGGTGACAAAGCCATTTACAAGAATGAATGGGTAGCCGGAGGGAATCTCATTAAATGGGATATGATGCACTATGATGTCCAACTTATCGGCGGTATGGTGCTTCATGGAATCATGAACAACGGCAAAGTCACAAATAATATTGCAGAGATGGCAACCGGTGAGGGTAAAACACTCGTGGCCACGCTGCCTGTATTCCTCAACGCTCTCACGGGTGAGGGTGTGCACGTGGTGACAGTGAATGACTACCTTGCAAAACGTGACTCCGAATGGATGGGACCATTGTATCAGTTCCATGGTCTTACAGTAGACTGCATCGACAAGACCGAACCCAACTCCGAGCAGCGCCGCCGCGCTTATCGCTGCGACATCACATTCGGTACAAACAACGAATTCGGTTTCGACTATCTGCGCGACAACATGGCATTGCAGACGGAGGATCTCGTGCAACGCGATGAACATTACTATGCCATTGTCGATGAGGTTGACTCTGTGCTTATTGATGATGCCCGTACCCCGTTGATTATCTCCGGACCGGTGCCCAAGGGCGACGACCAGATGTTCAACGACTTCAAGCCGAATGTGGAGAAAGTGGTGAATGCACAGCGCAAACTCGCACAAAGTCTCCTGCTCGAAGCAAAAGAGAAGATTTCCAAAGGGGAAACCGAAGAGGGAGGTCTTGCTCTTTTCCGCGTATATAAGGCGCTTCCCAAGCATGGCCCCCTTATCCGCTATCTCAGCGAGGATGGCATCAAGCAACTGATGCTAAAGGTTGAGGCAAAATATATGCAGGACAACAACCGCGAGATGCCGAAGGCTGTGGAGCCTCTCTATTTCGTGATTGATGAGAAGAACCACTCCATAGAATTGACCGACAAGGGTATCGAGGTGCTTACCGGAACAACCCAGGATCCTGAATTCTTTATTCTGCCGGATATCGCCGCCCAGCTTTCAGCTGTTGAAAACGAAGGGCATTCAGCTGAGGAGAAGCAGGAGAAAAAGGATTCTTTGCTGCAGAATTACGCTGTGAAGGCCGAGCGGGTGCATACCGTCAACCAGCTTCTCAAAGCCTATACACTCTTCGACAAGGATGTGGAGTATGTGATTGACGATAACAAAATCAAGATTGTGGATGAGCAGACCGGACGTATCATGGAGGGTCGCCGCTATTCTGATGGCCTGCATCAGGCTATTGAAGCCAAGGAGGGTGTGAAAGTGGAGGCTGCCACGCAGACTTATGCCACAATCACCTTGCAGAATTATTTCCGCATGTACCGCAAGCTTGCCGGTATGACAGGTACTGCCATGACGGAAGCCGGTGAATTCTACGACATCTACAAACTCGATGTAATCGAGATTCCCACTAACCGTCCTGTCATCCGCAATGATATGAACGACCGCGTTTACCGCACCAAGAAAGAGAAATATGCTGCGGTAATTCAGGAGGTTGAGGATATGGTGAATGCCGGACGCCCGGTGCTTGTCGGCACCACATCGGTGGAAATCTCCGAACTGCTCTCAAAGATGCTCAAACTGCGTAAGATTCCGCATCAGGTGCTCAACGCCAAGCTGCATCAGAAAGAGGCGGATATCGTGGCGCAGGCCGGTCAGAAAGGCACAGTCACCATTGCTACCAACATGGCGGGTCGTGGTACCGATATCAAGCTCTCCGATGAAGTGAAGGCTGCGGGTGGTCTCGCCATCATAGGCACCGAGCGTCATGAATCGCGCCGTGTTGACCGTCAGTTGCGCGGTCGTGCAGGTCGTCAGGGAGACCCCGGAAGCTCTGTATTCTTTGTCTCTTTTGAAGATACCGTGATGCGTCTGTTTGCCAACGACCGGGTTGTCAAGATGCTCGACCGCCTTGGATTCAAGGAGGGTGAGATGATTGAGAACAATATGGTTACCAAGTCAATCGAGAATGCCCAGAAACGGGTTGAGGAGAACAACTTCGGTATCCGCAAGCGCCTTGTGGAATATGACGATATCATGAACGCCCAACGCAAAGGTGTATACGGTCGCCGCCAGAATGCCCTCAAGGGTGAAAGAATAGGCACCGATATCGCCACAATGGTATATGAACTTGCCGGAGATATCGCAGGTAGAAAATATGACAGCTATGAGGAATTCTCGGAGCAACTGAATATGTCGTTTGCCATGGAATCTCCTGTAAATGAGGCTGAGTTTGCAAAAATCGACACCGCAGAACTCACCGACCGCATAGCCGAATCAGCGATGCATACACTTGCACGCAAGAAGGAGAGAATGGTGCAGATGGTATCACCATATATCAAGGAATTTGTGGAGGAACGCGGCGCCAAAGGTATAATAGGCGTACCGGTGAGCGATGGCCGCCGCATGTTCAATATCAAGGCTGATGTCGAGGAATGTTATGCCAATGAGAGCAAACCTCTCACAAAGGCCTGGGAGAAAGCTGTTTTGCTGTCATCAATTGATACAGCATGGCAGGAGCAGCTCCGAGAGATGGATGAGTTGCGCAAATCCGTACAGAATGCTTCTTATGAACAAAAAGACCCGCTTGTCATTTATAAGATAGAGGCTTTCGAGCTTTGGAAGAAAATGCTTTATGACATGAATTCCAAATCTGTTGGTACTCTGATGCGCGGCGGTCTTGCCATCGCCGACTACGATGAGCATAAAGCTGCCGAGGCAAAGGCTGCGGCAGCGCGTGCCATGCAGGAGAAGGCTGCTCAGGCAAGGGCATATAACCCATATGCCAACTACAGCACCACCCGAGATACATATCCCGGAGAAAGTGCACAGAGACAGGCAGCTACAAATGTCAACCGTCCTTCCGCCCCCCAGCAGCCGATCAAAGTGGGTCCGAAGATCGGACGCAATGATCCCTGCCCTTGCGGCTCAGGCAAGAAATATAAAAATTGCCACGGAAGAGGGTTGTAATGATAGTTAATCTTTTAGCATTGAGATATGGAATATTTTATAATTATAAATGGAGCGCAGGCCGGTCCTTATAAGAAGGAGCAGCTGACAGTGTTGGGGCTGCAACCCGACACCTATGTATGGCGCCAGGGGCTGCCGGAATGGGTTAAGGCACAGACACTCCGAGTTTGCAGACATTTTCATGGCAGACTCAGCTTTCGGAGGATATGCACGTCCCGAAGAATCGGTAAATCCCTATTCCGGTCAATACCCGTACAGTCAGCAGCCACCCCGGCAGCCATACGGTCAGTATCCGTATGGTAAGCAGCAATACGGTCAGCAACCTGATCCTTATAATGTTTACGGCAGGGAGCCGCAGCCTGTTAAGCATACCAACTGGTTGCCATGGGCTGTTGTCGGAACAGTGTTCGGTGCATTGTTCTCATGCATAGGCATGATATTTGGAATCATCGGTATTACCAACGCTCAGAAAGCCAATAAATTCTATGCTGAAGGGTTCCGCGATAATGGAGACAGAAGCAATTCTTCGGCACGCACGATGACCATCATAGCCCTGGTATTGGGTGGCGTAGGATTAATCATTTCAGTTACCCTTCATACCAGTGGTTTGCTTGAGCAACTGACAAATCTTGGTAATTAAGTCTCTATGGCTGTATATTTCGCAATGGTGGATGGAGAACGTATTGGTCCCCTTACCCTCGGTGCATTGGTGGAATCGGGGGTAAGACCGGACACATACGTATGGACCAAAGGTATGGACGACTGGCAGCAGGCTGCGGATGTTGCGGATATATGCCGCTATTTCCGTCAGCGCCTGTTTGACAAGATGCATCCGCAGGCTCAGATGCCTGTAAGGCGGGAACCCAAACCTGAGCCGGAAGGTGTGCCGACAATGCTCGGCACCTACCCGTTCCCCATGCCGGAAGATAATGTTGACAACATGACCCAGCCGCCGGTGTCACTGCTTGTGGCTGCCATTCTGCTCACACTGTTGTGTTTCCCACCCACTGGATTTGTAGCCATATATTACAGTATAATGTCGCGCAAAGCATGGGACCAGATCTCTCACAGTGAGTCTCCGAAAGGGAAAAATCTTTATACAGACGAAGAGAAAAAAGAATATAAGCGACAGGCTTTCGATGCCGCCCGCAAAGCCAAGATGTGGATCGGAATAACCTTTTTTCTCGGTGTCATCTTGTACTCCTTCTTTGTAAATCTTATTAGCTGATTCTTCGATTATGTCTCGTAATCCGCATCATGAATAATCCTGATTTTCAACCGATACTTGATTTGATACGGCACCGTTTCGGAGCCACCGGAGGTCAGTTTGTGTCTCTCCATGCCCCCGCATTCGCCGGTAATGAAAAGAGATACCTTGATGAATGTATCGACACAACGTTTGTATCGAGCGTTGGAGCATTTGTTGACAGGTTTGAGCGTGAGATTGCTTCTTTTACCGGAGCAAAGCGCGCTGTGGTTTGTGTAAGCGGCACCAATGTCCTCCACATGGCGGATACTATCGTTAATTTACCATCATCCGTTGTCTTATGAAGGAGTTGATACTTGTAGGCGGAGGCGGTCATTGCCGCTCGGTGATAGAAGCGGCAGAGAGCTGTGGAAGAAAAATCCGCGGAATATTGGATCTTCCCCGGTTCATAGGCAATGAAGTATGCGGATATTCTGTTATCGGCAGCGATGATGATATCGAAAAGTATGTGGACGAATGTGAATTCATCGTCACCTTAGGCTCGATAGAGAACAGCATTCCGCGACAGAAACTACATTCTAAAATAAAGGAAGCCGGAGGCACACTTGCCACAGTTGTGGCTTCCACAGCCTATGTTTCGCGCAGAGCTGCAATTGGTCAGGGCACGGTAATCCTTCATCAGTCGGTTGTCAACTCCATGGCAAGGATTGGAGAGAGCGTCATTGTCAACAGTGGGGCTGTCGTTGAGCATGATGCTGAAGTCGGGGAACTGACGCATATCTCCACAGGAGCCAAAGTGAATGGAGGATGCAAGGTTGGAGCACGCTGCTTTGTCGGCAGCGGCGCCGTGATGGTGCAGGGAACGGTGATGGCTGACGATGCTTTTCTCGGAGCCGGCTCCCTGCTTGCAAGAAATGCAGATGCTCCGGGCACATACGTGGGATTTCCGGCACGAAAAGTAAAATAACCGCGTGCAAACAATATCATAATACACTCTGACCCATGATAAGAATAATTGCCGAAGCAGGTGTGAATCATAATGGTTCGCTGGAGATGGCGCTGCAGCTTGTGGATGCTGCAGCCGATGCCGGAGCTGACTTTGTGAAGTTCCAGACTTTCAAAACCGAAAAACTGGTTACAGCCGATGCTACCAAAGCTGACTACCAGAAGCAGAATATGGATGACGGGGAAGACTCGCAATTCAGGATGCTCAAAAGGCTGGAACTGAGCGAGTCAGACCATATCGCCATCATGCATCATTGTGAAAGGAGGGGTATCAGATTCCTTTCCACCGCCTTCGACCTTGAAAGCATTGATTTTCTACACTCTCTTGGACTTGACATCTGGAAGATTCCGTCGGGGGAGATTACCAATTACCCTTACCTTAGGAAAATAGCGGGATATAATCAGGAGGTAATCATGTCTACCGGCATGTCTGTGCCGGATGATATAGAGGCCGCATTGCAAGCTCTCAGGGATAATGGTCAGGATATAAGGAAAGTAACGCTGCTACATTGCAACACTCAATACCCCACGCCAATGGAGGATGTGAATCTCAGGGCCATGAATTCCTTGCGGCTGTATGTGGAGAATGCAGGATTTTCCGACCATACAAAAGGTATTGAGATACCGGTTGCTGCCGCTGCCATGGGTGCTTCTGTAATCGAGAAACATTTCACACTGTCAAGGGAACTGCCCGGTCCTGACCACAAAGCGTCCCTTGAACCGCAGGAATTGAAGGAGATGGTAAGATGCATCCGCAATGTGGAGAAGGCTATGGGAAGCACTGTAAAGCATGTGACAGCTTCCGAGAAATCCAATAGAGCGATAGCGAGGAAAAGTATTGTGGCAGCGTGCCACATAAAGAAGGGGGAAACTTTGACTGAAAAAAATATGACAGCCAAACGCCCCGGCACCGGCATCTCCCCCATGCGATGGCTTGACGTGGAGGGGAGTCAGGCAATACGCGACTTTGAGGCTGATGAGATGATAGAGATTTAGGTGTCAGGTGTTAAGTATGAGGTGTTAAGCATGAGATGTTAAGTATGAGGAAGATATGCGTTGTTACAGGGACGAGGGCTGAGTATGGGATTATGAGCAGGATGATGAAGGCTCTCAAGGATACCGAAGAGGCTGATTTGCAAATTATTGCCACCAACACTCATCTCTCCTGCAAGCATGGAATGACAATACGCGAAATTGAGGCGGATGGTTTTGAGGTGAATTACCGAATCCCTCTGCCTCTTGATGATGACTCCCCTCGTGGCACTGTCAAGGCTATGGCTGCCGCCATGTCAGGTTTTGCGGATGCATACGCATCCCTTGACCCCGACCTTATTATTATTCTTGGCGACAGGTTCGAAATGCTGTCAGCAGCCTCAGCTGCTGCAATTTTCGGTATTCCGGTGGCTCATCTGCACGGTGGCGAGATCACCGAGGGTGCCTACGATGACTGCATACGCCATGCCATCACAAAACTATCCACCTATCACTTCACATCCACCGAAGAATATCGCAACCGTGTGATTCAGATGGGTGAAGAACCCGACAGGGTTTTCAATGCCGGAAGTTTGGGAGTAGATAATATCATGAATGAAAACATTCTTGACATCAGCGAACTAAACAAAAGTCTGGGAAACCTCGTACCGGACAAAAAATTTGAATTGCAGCAAGGGTTCCTGCTTGTTACATTCCATCCTGTAACAATGCAGCCGGAAGAGGGGGAGCGTCAGACAGAAGCTCTGCTCACTGCTCTCGACACGTTTGCCGACAGACAGGTACTATTTACAATGCCTAACTCCGACA
The DNA here is from genome assembly GCA_964515455.1 of uncultured Sangeribacter sp. Taxonomy (GTDB): domain Bacteria; phylum Bacteroidota; class Bacteroidia; order Bacteroidales; family Muribaculaceae; genus Lepagella. The sequence continues at coordinate 4,209 of CAZEUD010000004.1, read as the reverse complement.
CGGGCAGAAACCGCATTGCAGCAATGATAACGGACTGGGTGTCTGCCAACAACCATAGGGCTGTATGCGTGGCATCTTTAGGGCGCAGCCGTTTCTATTCGGCGCTTGCACATGCTGCTGCAATGATTGGCAACTCTTCAAGCGGACTTATCGAGGCTCCATCTTTCGGCATACCTACAGTAAATATCGGTGACCGCCAGAAAGGAAGGGCTGAAGGGAATACGGTTATCGACTGCAAACCGGATTTCAAATCAATATGCGAAGCCATCTCTAAAGCTCTCTCTCCGGAATTCTCAGAATTCTGCCGCACATCCGGCACAAACCCCTATTACCGCCCTGACACTCTGAGCACTATCATATCCACCCTCCTCTCCCTGCCACTCCTGCGCCACCAATCCAAACACTTCCACAATCTTTAACGTAGCGCAGCAAATGTGGGGGAAGGTGAGCAAAAAGGGAGGGGAGATTGTTTAATTTGTGAGGTTAAATTTGTAATTTTGTGAGAAATTTATGGAATATCGCTGAAGATATTCATAAAATTTCTTAACAGACCCACATTTTAAACACCAATATGCTTAAAGTTAAAAACTTACACGCCAGGGTAAATGGCAAGGAGATTCTAAAGGGGATTAACATTGAAGTGCGTCCCGGAGAGGTGCATGCAATCATGGGGCCCAATGGTTCGGGGAAGTCTACCCTCTCCATGGTACTTGCCGGAAACCCGGCTTATGAGGTGACGGAGGGCACCGCCGAATTCAATGGTAAGAATCTTCTTGAAATGGCTCCGGAGATAAGGAGTCATGAAGGATTGTTCCTCGGATTTCAATATCCCGTGGAGATTCCCGGCGTATCAATGGTAAATTTCATGCGGGCTGCCGTGAATGCCAAACGCGAATATTTCCACCAGCCCCCTATGAGCGCCACCGATTTCCTGAAGATGATGCGCGAGAAGCGGGCCATCGTGGAGCTGGACAACAAGCTGGCATCGCGCTCTGTGAATGAGGGATTCTCCGGAGGTGAGAAAAAGCGTAACGAAATATTCCAGATGGCTGTGCTCGAGCCCAGACTCTCAATCCTTGATGAAACAGATTCGGGTCTTGATGTGGATGCACTGCGCATTGTAGCTGAAGGGGTCAATAAGCTGAAAACCGAGAACAACGCCATTATAGTCATCACCCACTACCAGCGTCTGCTTGATTATATAAAACCGGAGTTCATTCATATCCTTTACAAAGGAAGGATTGTGAAATCCGGCGGTCCTGAACTCGCTCTTGAAATAGAGAAGCGGGGTTTCGACTGGATTAAAGAGGAGGTTGACAACCAATAATGCCGATGCTATGAGTGCGCTTAAACAATATCTGGATTTATACCATGAGCATCAGCAACTGATTGATGCCAACGGTGCAGCCACACTCAACAAGCTGCGCCCGGAGGCTTTCCGCATATTGGAAGAGATGGTGTTACCTGCCGAAGGGAGCGACAACTATGAGAATTGCGACCTTGAAGGGATGCTCGCTCCCGATTACGGGCTGAACATTGCAAAGCTTAATATCGATGTGAATCCGCAAGCAACGTTCCGCTGCGATGTGCCTGCCATTTCCTCCTCACTTTTCATGCTCGTCAATGACACTTTCAGCGAGACCGAAGGTGCCCGCGGCAGCCTTCCCGAAGGGGTGGAAGCAGGGAGTCTGCGCAAGTTTGCCCTCGACTATCCTGAGGAGATAGCAAAATATTACGGCAGGATTGCCAATATGAGGAATCCCGCAGTGGCATTGAACTCTCTGCTTGCTCAGGACGGATTCTATCTCAAAGTCGGGAAAGGGGTGAAAGTTGAAAAACCGATACAGCTTGTCAACATACTTGAAAACGGGATGCCTTTGATGGCTGTGAGGAGACTGCTTATTGTTATGGAAGAGGATTCGGAAGCCAAGGTTTTGGTGTGCGACCATACGCAGAATCCGGATATCAACTTCCTGTCGCTTGAAACAGTGGAGATTCATGCCGGCAAGAATTCCAATTTCGACTATTACTGCCTTGAGGAGTCTTCGGAGAAAACTTCACGCATTTCTGCCTTGTATATGACTCAGGAGTCAGGAAGTCACGTTTCAATTGACGGCATGACACTATACAACGGCACCACACGCAACGAATATTACACCAAGTTCACCGGTGAGGATGCGGAACTGCACCTCTATGGCATGGGTATCGAGGATGCTCAACGCAAAATATCCACTTATTCCCACATTGACCACGCAGTGCCGCGATGCGTATCCAACGAATTATTCAAATTCACTCTTGATGATGAGGCAAAAGGCGCATTTACAGGAAGAATTCATGTGGATTACGGCGCAGTAAAGACAGAGGCATACCAGTCAAACCGCAACCTTGTGGGAAGCGATACGGCACAGATGCTCAGCCGCCCGGAACTTGAGATATACAATGACGATGTGAAATGCTCGCACGGCACCGCCATAGGCCGTCTGAACGAGACACAGCTCTTCTATATGCGCACACGCGGTCTGGATGAAGCCACCGCACGGTTGCTTCTTAAACAAGCCTTCATGGCAGATATAATCGACAGGGTAAAAATTGATGCTTTGCGCGAACGGCTGCACCTGATGGTGGAGAGACGTTTTGCCGGTGAAAGTTCGGCATGCACATCCTGCCGCGGATGCAACAGATAAAAAATATGACCATGGATATTGCAGCCATAAGAGAGAGATTCCCGATTCTAAGCCGGCAGGTGCTCGGCAAACCGCTCGTATATCTCGACAACACCGCAACTTCGCAGACACCCTCTTCAGTGGTGGATATGATAGTTTCCATGTATGAGAACACCAAGGCCAACGTGCATCGCGGAGTCCACACTATCTCTCAGGAAGCCACAGATTTACAGGAAGCCACGCGCCGCAAGGTGCGCGATTATATAAATGCTGAAAGCATTGAGGAGATAATTTTCACCCGTGGCACAACGGAGGCCATAAACCTTGTGGCGTCTTCATTCGGCGACCGTTTCCATGATGGAGATGAGATTATACTCACTGTGATGGAGCACCATGCCAATATCGTGCCCTGGCAGCTGCTGCAGCGGCATAAGGATATCAAACTCCGTGTGGTTGACATCAACGACAAGGGGGAACTTGACCTGGCGCAATTCAGATCATATTTCAACGAACATACCGCACTGGCTACATTCACCCATGTCAGCAACGTTTTGGGGACCGTAAACCCGGTAAAGGAGATGGTGAGGATTGCTCACGAGCACGGCGTGCCGACATTGATTGACGGCGCCCAGGCCTCCCCTCACCTGCATATCGATGTAAGAGATCTTGACTGCGACTTCTATGTATTCTCTTCCCACAAGATGTACGGACCTACGGGCGTAGGTGTGCTTTACGGTCGCAAATCATTGCTTGAGAGCATGCCTCCGTATCAGGGAGGGGGAGAGATGATAAAGCATGTGAGCTTTTCCGGGACCTCCTTTGCCGACCTCCCTTTCAAGTTTGAGGCAGGCACCCCCGATTTTGTGGATATCTCAGCTTTCTCCAAAGCTATAGACTTCATTGAGGAAACAGGAATAGAGAATATCCGCAGGCATGAGGAGGAATTGCTGGAATATACCACAGCCAGACTCAAGGAGATTCCGGGAGTCAGAATTTATGGAGAGGCTCCGGAAAAATCTGCTGTCATATCATTCAATGTTGGGGATGTTCACAACTATGACATCGGTTTTCTGCTGGATAAATTCGGCGTGGAGGTGCGCACGGGACATCATTGCGCCCAACCGCTTATGGAGCGTTTGGGAGTGCCGGGTACAATAAGAGCCTCCTTTGCGGTTTACAACACGCAGCAGGAGGCTGATATTTTCATAAACGCGCTTAAGCGCGTTGCAGCTATGTTTTAACGTGAGTTCGGGATAAGAGACAAAAAAAGCACTCCCATCCACTTCAGAGGCGTCCAAACGCCGCAGAAAACGGATGATGTCCGATGCGGAGGTCATCACAATCCTGATCTGCTTTCACTTCAATTCATACCGCAACTTCAAGCATTATTATCTTGGATGCGTGTGCCAGCATTGGAAACATCTCTTCCCAAAGACGTTCTCATACAACCGTTTTGTCGAGGTAATGCCGCGCTGTTTCGTTGCCCTCACTATGTTCCTCAAACTGGCATGCTTCGGTCAATGTTCCGGGATTAGTTTCGTTGACA
>CAZEUD010000003.1:0-85477 GCA_964515455.1 uncultured Sangeribacter sp. | reverse complement strand
AAATAAATATATATTTATCACAACCATGAAAAAGAATGCACAATATCTCGCCGCTCTGCGCACTGCCATGAAAGAACATGGTGTAGACTGCGTAATAATATCCGGCACAGACCCGCACCAAAGCGAACTGCCGCCCCACCACTGGCGTGGACGTGAATGGCTCACAGGTTTTGAATCTGAAAACGGCACAAACGGCACTGCCGTTGTCCTCACCGACAAAGCTTACGTATGGACCGATTCCCGCTATTTCATACAGGCTACCGACCAACTGAATGGCACCGGTTTTGAGATGATGAAGGAGGATGGACCCGATGCCGTGGACCTCATCGACTGGGTTACAGAAAATGTAAACGCAGGTCAGACCGTAGCAATTGATGGCATGACATTCTCTGTGTCATGGGCACAACGCCTTGAGCAGGAGCTTAACGATAACGATATCCGTCTTAACGACCAGTTTGCACCTTTCGACATCATTTGGACGGAACGTCCGGAACGTCCGAAAAACAAGCTCTTTATCCATGACGAGAAAATAGTGGGAGAAACCGTGGAAAGCAAGATGCAGCGGCTGTTGACCGAGGTGAAGGGTGAACTCGCCAATGCAATCCTCCTCTCAGCATTGGACGACATTGCATGGGTCACAAACTTGCGCACTGCCGGGGATATTGCTTTCTCCCCCATTTTCGTAGCATACCTGTATGTTGATGAAAACCGCCGCATATTGTTTGTAGACAAAGAGAAATTAAATGTGGAAGTTGACGCACACCTTCGCAAATATAACATTGAGGTGATGCCCTATGACTCTATAATCGACTTCGCCCGGTCGCTGCCCAAGGAGACGCGCCTGCTCATTGATCCTGACAAGACATCCCGCGGCGTTTACGAGAGTCTGCGTTGCACCCCGGTGTTTGGCGGCAGCAACGTTGCAAAACTGAAAAGCGTCAAGAATCAGACCATGATAGAGAATGTGAAGACAGCCATGCGCAAGGATGGAGTGGCTTTGGTAAAATTCTTCATGATGGTGGAAAAGGAATATCCGGAAGGAAAACTCACAGAAGTGGAATTAGGGAAAAGACTGCGCCAGTTCCGTCTTGCCGACCCTTCATGCGTGGACGAAAGTTTCGCCCCAATTATAGGTTGGAACGGACATGGAGCAATTGTGCACTATGAAGCCACAGAGGAGAGTGATGTACCGGTAACCGGGAATGGTCTGCTGCTTGTTGACTCCGGAGGTCAGTACACTTACGGCACCACCGACATCACACGCACCATTGCTCTGGGCACTCCCACCGCCGGGCAATGCCATGACTTCACACTCGTGCTCAAGGGACATGTGGCGCTTGCCAAAGCAATCTATCCCAAAGGAACACGCGGTGGTCAGCTTGATGCCCTCGCGCGTCAATATCTCTGGAATGAAGGCAAGGCTTATTATCATGGCACCGGTCACGGCGTTGGATTCTTCATCAATTGCCATGAAGGTCCGCAGAGCATACGCCTCAACGATGTGCCGGCACCTCTGGAACCGGGTATGATCACCAGCGACGAACCCGGATTATATCTCGAAGGAGAATATGGAATCCGCACGGAAAACCTTATAGCCACTGTGCCTTACAAGACCACCGAATTCGGTGACTTCTACAGATTCGAGACCCTCACCCTCTTCCCATACGACAAGACTCTCATCGAACTTGACATAATGACTCAGGATGAGATCGACTGGGTAAATGCTTACCACGAGAAAGTCTATGCGGAACTATCCCCGCTTCTGTCTCCGGAAGAGCAGGCTTGGCTCAAAGAAAAAACATCAAAACTCTAAAACAACGAGACAGACTCTTAAACCTGATAACAAAACACAAATGGCATATATACAAACAGTCAGGGGCTTCACCCCTCAAATAGGAGAAAACTGCTTTCTTGCAGTCAACTCCACAGTGGTGGGCGATGTGATAATCGGCAACGACTGCAGCATCTGGTTCAACACCGTATTGCGTGGGGATGTAAACTCCATCCGTGTAGGAAACGGAGTGAATATTCAGGACGGGAGTGTGCTTCATACTCTATACCAGAAATCCACCATTGAGATAGGCAACCATGTATCAATCGGTCACAACGTAGTGATCCACGGAGCGAAGATTCACGACTATGCCCTCATAGGGATGGGCGCTGTCGTTATGGACGATGCTGTGGTTGGAGAAGGGGCGCTGGTAGCTGCCGGCTCGGTGGTGCTCAGCCGCACCCAGATCGGTCCCCACGAGATGTGGGCGGGAGCACCGGCAAAGTTCGTCAAGATGGTGGAGCCGGAGAAAGCCAAGGAGATGAATGTGAAGATAGCCAAGAATTACCTTATGTATTCCACCTGGTATGACGACCAGCGCACAGCTCAGACAGAAGCCATTGTCTCAAAAACCGAAAGAGAGCTTGAGACAGGTGAAAATTGTGAAAAATAAATCCGGATGGCGGCTGAAGAGGGGGAGAATTATACTGTTTCAAACAAATTTTGGCTGATTTTCACGAAAAAATTTTGTCATTTTTGGAAGATTGTATAATTTTGCATCGCTTTATCCGCCGGGCTGCATGTTGCCTCCGGAGGAAATGCTTAATTACAGAATACAAACTAAAAAAAAATTAACAACAAAAAACATGATCATCGTACCAGTAAAAGAAGGCGAAAACATCGAGAAAGCGCTTAAGAAGTTCAAACGTAAATTCGAAAGAACCGGCATTGTAAAAGAGCTTCGTTCACGTCAGGCTTTCGAAAAACCTTCGGTAGTTAACCGCAAGAAGATGATGAAGGCCGTTTACGTTCAGCAGCTTCGTCAGGCTGAGCAGTAATAAGCCCCTTTTTCTGCATCAATACCTGGTTCAGCGTAAGCCATGAGCTTATGCTGAATTTTTGTGTACCTAATAGACTGTTTAACCAACTTTCTCCCCTTTAAGCGAGAAAACAGCTGAACATAAAACTTATAACTTATAACTTAAATAAAGTGCTCCAAAGATTCGAGGAATATCTGCGCCTTGAGCTAAACCGCAGCCGACACACGGTTGAGGCTTACATTCGCGACATCCGCCAGTTTGCCAGCTGGCTTGGATGCACTGATGCATTTGATGCCGGATCAGTCACCACTGCCGACATTCGCGCTTGGCTTTCCTCTCTCGCAACCTCCAAATCTCCTCTCACCCTGAGACGAAAAACACAAAGCTTGCGAGCCTACTTTCACTGGCTGTTGAAACAAGGCAGCATATCCCATAACCCCGCGGCAGACATTACGCTCGCCAAAGCCCCGAAACGCTTACCCGAATTTATAAAGGAGCAGGAGATGGAAGAACTTGTGGAGGATTTTAATCCTTCGGATTTCCAAAGTCTGCGCGCACATATCATAATGCTCATTCTTTACACCACTGGCATAAGACAGGATGAGCTGCTTAAACTTACTGATGCTGACATCGACTTCTCCTTGCGCGAGGCGAAAGTGACAGGCAAACGTTCGAAGCAACGCATTGTACCCCTGCCGCAGCAATTACTGAAAGAGATCTCCGCCTGGCAACAGGCACGCGACAACAAATACCCGGAACTCAAACCGCCGAAACCGCTGATTGCCGGATCCAAAGGAGCCATCAGTAAAAGCGCCTTATATAAAATCGTAAGAAACAATCTTGCCGCCACATCCTCCGGAAAAAAGAGTCCCCACGTACTGCGTCATACTTTCGCCACCTCAATGCTCAATAACGGAGCATCACTCGACTCCGTACGCGAATTCCTCGGACACGCATCCCTCTCAACCACGCAGATATATACCCATCTCTCTTTCAACGAGCTCAAGAAATCCTACGCTGCCCATCCCCGCTCAAAACCGGAATAACCTTCATAGAAAGGAAGGCTATATCATCTGTATGATAAACCACTTTAATAGTCTGCCTCAAAGAAGCCACCCCTAATGTTTGATTTTTAGGGGGGCAGACTCAAAAAAACGAAATGAATTTTTTGAAAAATTTGAAAAAAATTATTGCCGGAATAATCAATTATTCCAAAATTATTGTTTATCTTTGTAAACAACGGTTGGAAAGGCGCAATCTCCTTAAATCTTCACGCATTTGTCTCCGGCCGGTGTCGACACAGTATTAACCCATAAAAACCATCAGTTATGGAAGCTACAATTAAAGCGATTCATTTCGACATCTCCGAAAAACTCGTCTCCTTCATCAATAAAAAAATTGATAAACTGACACGCCGCTTTGAGGCTGTTACAGGTGCAGAGGTCTCTTTAAGAATTGTAAAACCGGAAACAGCCATGAATAAGGAAGCACAGGTAATGCTCGTTGTGCCACAGTCGCCGGATCTTTTCGCTTCCAAGACAGCCGACACCTTCGAAGAGGCTGTAGACCTTTGCCTACGCGCTTTGGAGCCCCAACTTGAAAAACTGAAAGAGCGCAACTGATAATCCTGAAAAATAAGAGACAGCCTCAATTTTCAGACAGTGTCAGCCCAGCGTAAGGAAATACACCGGAAAATCCCCAAAAGAATGGTCTTCATTCTTTTGGGGCTGGCTTTGCTTATAACCATCCCTCTTGTCATGGCTTACCCCCTGCTTTTCAGCCACACCAAAGAGACTGCCACGATTCGCATTCCGGCAAACGCCACTCCCTCCATGCTTGCTGACACTCTGACAAAATATTACGGGGACTCGTTCTCTTCAAACGTGATGAGAATATACCGTCTGCGCCCGGTTAATCTTCTTTCTCGTCATGGATCTTACCGGATTGAGAAGGGATCAAACCCCGTTGGTGTGGCCCGAAGGTTGACCCGTGGCGGACAGACTCCTGTTAAAATCACCATCAACGGATTCAGGGATATAGACCTACTCTGCCAGAGAATTGCTTCAAAATTGGATTTTACTTCTGACTCCCTGCGCAGTGTGACAGGGGATTCAACTTTAATGAGAAGTTATGGGCTCTCTCCGGAGCAAGCAATGGCTCTGTTTCTTGACGACACGTATGAAGTGTATTGGAATGTCTCACCACAAGAGCTGATAGCAAAGATCGGTCAAAATTACTCCTCATATTGGAATCAGGCAAACACTGACAAAGCCAAGGCCATAGGACTTACCCCGGCAAACGCAATGATTCTTGCCTCTATTGTGGATGAGGAAACAAACAATATATCTGAAAAAGGCACTATTGGCAGACTATACGTAAACAGATTGAAAAAGGGGATGAGACTTCAATCCGATCCTACTATAAGATTTGCACTCAACGACTTCACAATCCGCAGAGTCAAATCCGAGCACCTTAAGGTTAATTCCCCTTACAACACATATCAGAATACAGGCTTACCGCCGGGACCGATACGCACCACTTCTCGCTCTACTCTTGATGCAATACTTGACAGCGAGCCAAACAACTATCTGTACATGTGTGCCAGAGAGGATTTTTCAGGCACCCATAATTTCGCCGAGACTTTTGCCGAACACACAAAAAATGCAGTACGCTACCGTAATGCCCTTAATGAACGGGGAATAAAATAGATTCCGGCTATGAAACAATCAATCCGCACTATAATCATATTGCTACTGCTTGTAATAGGGTGGTCTCCTTATTTGACAGCTCAGGAGAACGCAGATTCTATTGAAATATACCTTTCCCCGGTAGTAAATCGAACATATCTCGGCAAAACAGTGCAACTAAAACGAGATACGATAATAAAAAAGGAGAATACCAATAACTGGCTTTATCTGCTGAAAGACGGAAAACTCAATTTGTCTGACAAGAGTGTGGAATACCCCGGATTCATGAGATTTTGCGTCAACGTATATAACTGGGCTGACAGGGTTTTCAATTCTTACGACACTACATACGTTGCAGGCACCGGACGCAGATGGAAAGCTCGCGTAACATCCGACAATTGGGTCGACTCCTACTACCTTAACATTGATAAAAAGATGCCTGTGCGCATGATGAGCGACATATATTGCGACGCCGGAGCATATGTGCAATATATGGCAGTAAGCGTTGGATATTCATTGGATTTCAGTAACATCATAGGCAACAAGCCCTCCAACCATAAAAAATTGGAATTCAATTTCAATTGCGCGAGGTTTAACATTGAAGGTCACTATTGGGAAAATACAGGAAGCACCTACATCCGCACTTTCGGCAAATACAATAACGGTCACTTGATAAAAAAAGAATTCCCCGGCGCTTTGCAACGCACTTTCGGTCTTAACGCCTGTTATTTCTTCAACAACAGGAAATTCGCAATGGGAGCCGCCTACAACTTCTCCAAATTTCAAAAAAGGAGTGCCGGTTCTCCTATTATAGGTTTCAATTACGACAATCTCGATATCACAATCGACATGAGGCAAATTCCCGCTGAACTTGAGCCTTATCTAACGATTGCTCCCGACAAATACCGTTTCCATTACAACTCCTACAGCATCATGGGAGGATATAGCTATAACTGGGTAATCTACAGGCATCTGCTTTTCAATATAACTGCAATTCCAGGCGTTGGTTTCACCCACGCTTATGAGGATTCGGTGGAGAAAGATAACAATCTGTTTGCCATAACCCTTTGCGGGCAAGGTTCGCTGACATACAATATCGGTGACTTCTTTGTCTGCGCAATAGCCAAGATTAACGGAAACTGGTACAATTCAGGGCGCTACTCTTTTTTCTCCTCTATCGAAAATGCGCAGTTGAGCCTTGGAGTGAGGTTTTAAGAGTCTGTCCCTTAAAAATTTGCGCTTTATGTATTATGAATTTTACATGCGTAGAGCATTGCAGCTTGCAGAAAATGGTGCAGGCTTTGTATCTCCGAATCCCATGGTGGGAGCGGTGATTGTGACGCCTGACGGAAAGATTATCGGGGAAGGGTGGCACCGCTGTTATGGAGGTCCCCATGCCGAAGTAAATGCTGTGAATTCAGTAAGACCTGAAGATGAATATCTTATTCCCGAATCCACTATCTTCGTAACTTTGGAGCCATGCTCTCATTATGGCAAAACGCCACCATGCAGCAAGCTTCTGACTGAACGTGGATTCAAGAGAGCGGTGATTGGGTTGGCAGATCCATTCAGGGAAGTGAGCGGCAGAGGAATCCGCATGCTCCGCAAGGCAGGAATTGAGGTGGTGGAAAATGTGCTTGAGGAGGAATGCCGATGGCTTAACCGGCGGTTTGTGACAGCCCACACCTTGCACCGCCCGTATATCCTCCTTAAATGGGCACAGAGTGCCGATGGCTTCATCGCTGCTATCGATGAATCAGGTAATGGTCTGCCTGTGAAACTTTCAAATCCGGTATCAGCTGTTGAAATGCACAAAGAGCGTGCACTCTATGATGCGATCCTTGCAGGCACCAACACCATTATCACCGACAACCCATCGCTTACCACACGCCTGTGGCCCGGTCACTCTCCACGACCGGCGACATTCTATTCAGCAAAAATACCATCTGATGCCCGGATATTGAGCCGCGACCCCATATTTCTAAATCCCGATATTTTATTGCATGAGAATATGTCTCTTCTTTATTCAGAATATGGAATCACATCCGTCATGATAGAGGGTGGAAGCACTACATTACAACATTTCCTTAACCAGAACCTATATGATGAAATCCGTGTTGAGACCTCCTCAGAACGCCTCCTCTGTGGCATTCCGGCTCCTTCGCTCCCTTCCTCTATTAATCTTGTATCACAGAATAAAATCCGTTCAAACCTAATATCAATATACCATCCCTGCCAATTTTGAGTGTGGCAACAAAAGCGATGTGTGAAATGCAAAAAAGTTTTAAAATTTACTTAAAAATGATTTAAATTAAAAAAACATAGGGCATTTTGATAAAATATTCAACGAGAAATGTTAAATTTGCGAGTTGAAACATAATGCCCCATGATGACTTGAATGGTCACCATGTGGTAAAACGTACACGCAAACAATAACAACGTGAAGATAATCAATAAACTACGCCGCTTTGCCGGCATCTCTCTTGTCGGTATTGCAGCCGTTGCAGCAGTTTCTTGCAACGGCAACGATAGCTCAAGTGATACCGAAACTTACCTCACTCCCTATAATATGACTGTGACTGCCTTTTCGCTTGCTGAGGATGATGATGTCATGGAGTGTCTTGACTCCGTTTTCTTCTCTATTGACCTTGACAACGCTGTGATTTTCAATGCCGACTCACTCCCGCTCGGCACTCAGATTGACAAGCTCGTAGCCAACATAACATATTCGAGTTATGTTACCAAAGCTATTATAAATATGGAAGGGGGCGAAACACGCACCGGAGAGATAGATTACCTTACTTCTCCCACAGATTCCATTGACTTCACGGGAGATGTAACACTCACCCTTTATACAGATGATGACCAACTCAGTCGCACTTACCGCATCAAGGTAAATGTGCACAAGATGGAAACCAACGAACTGGCATGGGGAGACCGCACTTTCTCCACCCTCCCCTCCCGCTTGCCCAACCCGGTGAACCAGAAAAGTCTGAGCTACAATGATCAGGCAATTTCTCTAATTGAGGAAAGTGACGGCACATACACTTTCGCCACCTCCAGCAATCTTTACGACAATGAATGGCAGAAACATGCCACCACATTCCCGTTTACCCCGGATGTAAGATCACTATGCGCCACATCCGACTGCATGATGATTCTTGACACTGACGGGAAAATGTATCAATCTGCAGATGGCGACACATGGACTGCAACCGGCGAGACATGGTATGCAATGCTGGGCGCTTATAAAGATACTGTAATCGGTGTGCGCCAAGGCTCCAACAGTCTGGAATATGCGCAGTATCCTCTTAAAGACCTTGCTGTAAAATCCATTGTTGAGGATTTCCCGCTTTCAGGGTATTCCAACTTTGTAATTCTGGAAAACCAATGGACATCTTCGCCTGTAGGATTCTTCGTTGGTGGCACAATGGCTGACGGCACTCTGTCTGATGTTACATGGGCATTCGACGGCACTAACTGGATCAAGCTTACTGAAGGGGGTATTCCTGACGTGAAAGGGGCTGTCATTATACCATATTACGGATTCAGATATACACAATCCACATGGACTGCCACAGAATATCCAGTATGGATGGTAATGGGAGGCACAAAAGAAGACGGCTCTCTCAACCGCACTGTATATATCTCTTATGACAATGGTGTGAATTGGGGAGAGGGGAGCGAATTGCTTCAACTTCCCGAGGAAATTCCCACCATGACAGACTTCGACAATGTGGTAATGAACCATCGCATGAAAGCCAACTTATCCGATGCCTGGAAGAAAGCGAGGAGAAGCCATAATATCGAAGTGGACGGCGATGAAATATATTGGGATTGTCCTTATATTTATTTGCTCGGCGGGTTTAATCCCTCCGGACAGCTTTACGACACAATATGGCGCGGCGTACTTGTACGTCTCACCTATACCCCCGTGATCTGACACCGTGAGCCGACGAACAGCCACATTCCTTCTGCTTCTTACCGGTATCATGTTGATACCGGAGAAAATCAATGCGCAGGAAGATTACCGCTTCGACATGGGTGCCGGCATAGGGATGACCGGGTATCTTGGAGATGCCAATACCTCCAACCTCTGGAGCAATCCGGGATGGGATTTTGAAGTCCTTTTCCGTTATCTGGCAAATCCGAGGTGGGCTTTCAAGACAAACTTCTATTTGGGAAGTCTCAGCGGAGACTCTTCAAAGATGACCAATGTATTTCCCGGATACGGGACATATAAATTCTCCACCACTTTCTATGAACTTGGTGAGATGGTGGAATTCAATTTTTTCAATTACGGCATGGGTGAAACATACCGCAAATTGAAACGCATTTCACCTTACATCGCAGCCGGAGTAGGCGTAACCCTCTGGAGTGTGGAAGGGAAGTTGGGAGCAGGTTTCAATATTCCGCTCGGAATAGGATTGAAATACAAGCTCTCGGAGAGATGGAATCTGGGATTTGAATTTTTGATGAAGAAGGTTTTCAGCGACCGTCTTGATGGCGAACAACTGAAAGATCCTTATGGCATCAAAAGTTCCTTTATGAAGAATACCGACTGGTATTCCACTATGAGTATCACCATAAGCTATGAATTCAGCAAGCGGTGCGCCGTTTGCAATTATAAGGATTAGCAGTCGGGTGTTTAGACAGAATTAGAATGGAAGATATAGATATAGAGGAAAAGATAAAACAGCTTGATCCCAAGCGCATCCCGACTCACGTAGCCATTATCATGGATGGCAATGGGAGGTGGGCTCGCATGCGTGAGCGTGAGCGCAGCGATGGACATGCCGAAGGCGTGAACAGCGTGAACCGTATCACACGTTTTTCTTCCGACCTCGGCATCAAATATCTTACTCTATATGCATTCTCCACTGAGAATTGGAACCGTCCGCAAGCCGAAGTCGACACTCTTATGCACCTTATAGGATGGACTATCCGAAAGGAAACTCCCGACCTTGTAGCGAACAATGTAAAAATCCATATCCTCGGGGAGACGGACAGGCTTCCCAAAGAGGTGTTGGAAAGCCTTCTCGATGGAGTGAAAGCCACCGCTCACTGCACCGGACTGAACCTTCTTCTATGTCTCAGCTATTCTTCAAAATGGGAGATTACCGAGGCCGTCCGCAAGATTGCACGCAATGCGATGGCCGGCAAAATCAATCCCGACAAGATTGATGAGAATACCATAACCGATGCGCTTGCCACAAGTCACATCCCCGATCCTGACTTGTTGATACGCACCGGTGGCGAACAGAGAATCTCCAATTTCCTCCTCTGGCAGATTGCTTACAGCGAACTATATTTCACTCCGGTTCTATGGCCTGACTTCGGTCAGAGCGCATATCTCGATGCATTGATCGATTATCAAAGCAGGGAAAGGCGCTTCGGCAAGACTTCCGACCAAGTGAAAGATAATATATAAACCTTGTTAATGATGACCCTTCGATTTACTCGAGCATATATGAAACATCTGAAAAAGACACTTTTTACTCTCCTTTGCCTCGGCATCTCACCGGCGGCATGGGCGCTTGACATAACCCCGTCTGCACCTGTTGATACGATATATAATCCTGATATTATATATTCACCGCTACCCAAGACTTATGAGATTGCGGATATTCGTGTTTCCGGCATCCCCTCTTCCGACGACTATCTTATCATAGGTTATTCCGGTCTTTCTGTTGGCGACAAAGTTGAAATTCCGGGAGATGAGATTTCGGCTGCCGTGAAGCGTTTCTGGCGTCAGGGTCTCTATTCAAAGGTGCAGATCAATGTTGACAAGATCGCCGGCGACAAAGTATGGCTCGAAATTGCCCTCGCCCAACAACCAAGAATGTCGGAAATGACATTCACCGGAGTGAAAAGCGGTGAGAAAAAAGATATCGAGCAGCGTCTTGGCATGGTATCCGGTCAGCAACTGACCCCTAACATTATTGCCCAGGCAAAGAAAATCATCGAGGATTACTACGCCAAGAAAGGATTTAAGAATGCCATGGTTAAGATAAACCAGCATCAGGATCTTTCCAAAGAAAATCAGGTGATTCTGGAGGTAGACGTAGACAAAAACAACAAGGTCAAGGTGCACAAGATTTATATTGACGGCAATGAAGTGCTGTCAGACGGCAAGATCAAACGCACCATGAAGAAAACGAATGAGAACAGCGACCTGCTGAAGATATTCAGCCAGAAGAAATTTGTGGATCGTGATTTTGCTGATGACCGCATACGCATCATCGACAAATATAACGAGCTCGGTTACCGTGATGCAAAAATCACCCATGACAGTGTGGCCAAATATAATGACAAGTCCGTAGATGTTTTTCTCACTGTTGACGAGGGTAAGAAATATTATATCAACGATATAAATTGGGTGGGAAATACAGTTTACCCCTCTGATTATCTGAGTAATATTTTCGGAATGTATCCCGGTGAGGTCTACAATCAGAAGATTCTCAACAAGCGCCTTCGCGAGGATGATGACGCCGTATCAAATGTATATCTTGACAACGGTTATCTCTTCGCCAATATCATACCGATTGAGGAGAGTATCCATGGTGACAGTATCGACCTCCAGATGCGTGTGATCGAGGGTCCTCAGGCACGTATCAACAAGGTAGTCATCAACGGTAACGACCAGCTGTATGAGAAGGTTATCCGTCGTGAACTCCGTGATGTCCGTCCCGGAGAACTTTTCTCGAAAACTGCACTGATGCGTGCGGCAAGAGAAATTGCTGCCAGCGGACATTTCGACCCTGAAACAATGGGTATAAATCCGGAGCCTAACGAAAATGACGGAACTGTTGACATTGTGTTTGACCTTGAATCAAAGGCAAACGACAAGGTGCAGCTGTCATTCGGTTGGGGACAGACGGGTGTAACCGGTCAGGTGGCTCTCTCCTTCGGCAACTTCTCAATGAAGAATCTCTTCAATCCCGGAGCCTACAAGGGTATCATCCCGCGCGGTGACGGCCAGACATTCTCCATCTCGGCTCAGACCAACGCCAAATACTACCAGAGTTACAACATCTCGTTCTACGACCCATGGCTGGGTGGTAGCCGGCCCAATTCGCTGTCCGTATCTGTGGATTACAGCCGCTCTACCGGTATCAACTCAAGCTACTACAATGATTTATGGAGCAACGCATGGCAATATGCAATGTATAGCCAATACACATATAATTACAATAGCAACTACTCCTCATATTCCATACAGAATGCTTACGACCCGAACAAAGTGCTTCAGCTGGCGGGTGTAAGTGTAGGATTTGGAACTCGTCTCACATGGCCTGACGATTATTTCCAATTCCAGGCGCAGCTTGCTTACCGTTGGTATTACCTTAAAAACTGGGATTACCTGTACTATATGCGCAACGGTACATCAAACTCCCTTACCCTTGGTCTGACACTGTCGCGAACATCAATCGACAATCCTATCTATACACGCAGAGGTTCGCAATTCTCTGTAGACCTGACTATCACTCCTCCGGCATCACTCTTTGGCAGACACAACTGGAAAGAACTTTCAGAAGAAATAAGCTATAACAATTCGGATGAAACCCAGAGAGAAAGAGCACGTTCGAAGGCATACAAATGGATTGAATATTGGAAACTGCGCTTCAAGAGCAAGACCTTCACTCCGCTGACCGATCCCGACGGCAAATATACCCTCGTGCTGATGACACGTGCTGATTTCGGTCTTCTCGGCTCGTTCAACAAATATATCAAGACTCCGTTTGAGACATTCTATTTCGGTGGCGATGGTATGACAGGATCATATACCTACGCTACGGAGACTGTATCAATGCGTGGTTATGAAAACGGACAGTTCACGCCTTCCGGATATGAAGGGTATGCATACGGCAAATTCACAATGGAGTTGCACTTCCCATTCCTGCTGCAGCCCTCCACCACTATCTATGCCATTGCATTTGCTGAAGCCGGTAATGCTTGGTATGATGTCAAGGAGTTTGCACCATTCAACCTCAAGCGCAGTGCCGGTGTAGGAGCTCGCGTTTACCTGTCTGTGCTCGGTTATCTCGGTATTGACTGGGCTTACGGTTTCGACAAAGTTTGGGGCACACGAGGCGGATCCCAGATCCACTTCATCCTCGGACAGGAGTTCTGATTTTATGTCGAAACTGTAGTGCTGAACGAACCGACACTGCATTGTGATGATTTAGAACAAACATTTAAATTTATTAAAAGCTTAAACCTTAGAATTAGCGAAATGTCTTAAAAGACAAACAAAAGATAAAAGCTATGAAGAAAATATTTATAACATTATGTCTGGCAGTTGCCGGCATCGCCGGAGCCTCGGCACAGAAGTTTGCGCTCGTTGATATGGAATATATACTGCGCAACGTGCCTTCCTATGAGATGGCCAACGAGCAGCTCAATCAAGTGTCGCAACGTTGGGAGAAGGAGGTGAATGAAGTTTCCAAGGAAGCCGAGACAATGTATAAGAATTATCAGGCGGATATGGTATTCCTAACAGACGAGCAGAAGAAAAAACGCGAGGAAGAGATTGTAGCCAAAGAGAAAGAGGCTACCGATCTTCGTTACAAATATTTCGGTCCCGAGGGTGAGCTTTACAAGAAACGCCAGTCTCTGATAAAGCCTATTCAGGAGGATGTATACAACGCAGTTAAGGCTGTGGCTGAAGAGAAAGGATACATGACAATATTCGACCGTGCCTCCTCACAAAGCATAGTATTTGCATCTCCCCGTATAGATGTAAGCAATGATGTGCTTGCGAAACTCGGCTATTCCAAATAAAATTTTGCATTTTTAGTGAAATTAACTATCTTTGTAGGCTTTATTTTAAGAGATTGCAGATAACAAACCCGATAATAAAAAAAACAATATACAATTAAATAAAAATGTTAAAGAAAATTTTACTCGCCGTAGCAGTGGCATTCCCGATGCTTGCTTCAGCACAGACAGTCAAGATCGGTCTCGTTGACACCAATGAAATTATTCAGGTTATGCCTGAGACAACAGCGGCCTCCACAAAGCTTCAGGAAATCAACAAGAAGTATGAGGAAGAATACAAACGTCTTCAGGAGGAATACAAACGTATGGTAGACGAGCTCCAGAAAATGGGAGATGACGAACTTCCGGCAATCAAGGAACGCAAAACTCGTGAAATAACCGATTACCAGCAGAAAATCCAGACATTCATGCAGAGTGCTGATCAGGATATGCAGCAACAGCAGCAGCAGTTGATGACTCCCATCGTTACCAAAGTCAGGGAAGCGATCGAGTCTGTAGGTAAAGAAAACAATTTCAGCATAATTCAGAACTATGCTTCCGACCTCGTGCTTTACTACGCTTCTCCGGTAGAGGATATCACTCCGCTGGTAAAAGCAAAATTGGGACTCAAGTAAATCTCCGGAGATTGATATTGCATAATGCATAACTCATAAATGAAGCCGGATGCATCACGTGTCCGGCTTCACTGATTATTAAAAAATGAAAGGTCCAATTGGAGTTTTCGATTCCGGATATGGTGGCTTGACCATCCTGCGTGAAATCCGCAAACGCCTTCCGGATTATGATTACCTTTATCTTGGTGACAATGCACGTGCCCCATACGGCACGCGCAGCTTTGACATTGTCTATGAATTCACACGCGAAGCAGTTGAAGAACTGTTCCGCCGCGGCTGCAACCTTGTAATCCTCGCCTGCAACACGGCATCTGCCAAAGCATTGCGTTCCATACAACTCCATGTGCTTCCCATGATAGATGCCGACAAGAGGGTGCTTGGCGTAATACGCCCTACGGTAGAGATTCTCGGGGATGTCACCATAACCGGGCACACAGGTCTGCTTGCCACCCCCGGCACTGTCAGGAGCCATTCCTACCGTCTTGAAATAGAGAAATTATATCCTGATATGCATATTGTGGAGCAGGATTGTCCCATGTGGGTGCCACTTGTGGAAGCCGGAGAGTTTGATAGTCCCGGTGCCGATTTTTTTGTAAAAAAATATATCGATATCATTCTATCCAAAGATCCGGAAATTGACACCCTGATACTCGGCTGCACGCATTATCCCCTTTTATATCCCAAAATCCGCGAATACACTCCGGAACATATTCGCATTCTGCCGCAAGGGGAACTTGTGGCTGAGAGTCTTGCTGCATATCTGCAGCGACATTCGAGGATTGATAATGAGTGCACACGCGGAGGCACAGTGGAATTCCTCACCACAGAAAGTCCGGAAAAGTTCGACCCTCTGGCCTCCCTTTTTCTTGGAGCACCGGTAACATCAACACGTATCAATCTCTGACGGACATGAAAGATATTACACTTGAGGAATTGAAGAAATCACTGCGCACAGTCACCTACGAAGAGGCTGTAGAATCCTTGACGGAATATATCTCCACTCATCCCGAAGATGACCGGGGCTACACCACCCGCGGCATGAAGCATTGGGGGGCAGGGAATCGTGCCCTTGCCATCAACGACTACCTTGCCGCAGTCCGCCTCAATCCCTCCTCCTCTGCCCGGGAAGCCCTCCGCGCAGCCAACGAAATCCTTGACTACCGCAACTCCGACCTCTACAACCCCTGACATTGGCACAAGTAAACGGCAGGGATAATTTTTTGAAGATTTTTGGAAAATGTTGGTGGAATCTAAAAAGATTTTGTAACTTTACGTTTAAAATGAAAATCGATGAGAGTCATGACCAAATATATGCTGGTTGCCGTGGTTTGTATAGCTTTGGCAGGCAGTGCTTTCGCCACTCCGGGTGGTTGGGAGCAAGTGAGGTCGGAACAAACATCGGGAGCGAAATCCGTGATGCGCGATGCGGAGCTTGAAATCAAAGCTTCTCCTCTAACCATTCTGGTTACCAACTCCCGGCAGACTCCCATCAAAGTTTTTACAATCCTTGGGCGATTGGTAAGCAGCGAGACTTTGCCTGCCGGCACTTCCCGCCTTCAGCTTCCGGCTCACGGCGTTTATATAGTAAAAGTTGGCGATCTTACATGTAAAGTCGCTGTATGACAATATTAACCAAACTACCACTTGAATCTATAACTGACTTGAAAACTCAAAAAGAAACCAAAAATATGGAAACACCCGACATTAAATGGGAAGACCTCCCTTTCGGTTACGTTAAAACTGATTATAACGTGCGATGCACCTATAAGGACGGCAAATGGGGGGATATCGAAGTATCCGACTCCGAAACCATACCTTTACACATAGCTGCCACTTGTCTTCATTATGGACAGGAAGCATTCGAAGGATTGAAAGCATTCCGCGGTGCAGACGGCAAAGTGCGCATTTTCAGAATGGACGAGAATGCAAAACGTTTCCGCCAAAGTGCCGCAGGAATAAGGATGGCAGAGATGCCCGAGGAGATTTTCTGCAAGATGGTGCGCAAAGTTGTGAAACTCAACGAACGTTTCATTCCACCATACGGTTCCGGTGCCTCACTCTATATAAGACCTCTTGAAATAGGACTTTCAGCCTGCATTGGTGTAAGACCCGCAGATGAGTATATGGTTATTATGCTGGTGAGTCCGGTTGGCCCCTATTTCAAAACCGGCTTCAAACCATGCAAAGTGTGTCTGTCGCGCCAATACGACCGCGTTGCTCCCAAGGGCACAGGAGCCATAAAAATCGGAGGCAATTATGCTGCCTCACTGAAGGCCGTGGCATTGGCACATGATTTGGGATATGCAGTAATGCTTTATCTGGATCCTGCTGAAAAGAAACTGCTTGACGAGGCAGCAGCAGCCAATTTCTTCGGAATCAAGGGGAACAGTTATGTTACCCCTGACAGTGAAACTGTGCTCCCCTCCGTCACCAACAAGAGCCTGCTGGTACTCGCCGAAGACCTCGGCATGAAGGCGGAACGCCGCCGGATACCTTACGAAGAGCTGGCGGAATTTGACGAGACAGGCAATTGCGGCACTGCCGCCGTAATATCCCCTATAGGAGAGATTACAGACCTGGACAACGGTCGCGTGTTCAAATATTGCACTGACGGTAACGCCGGCCCGAAATCCACAGCACTATACAATAAGCTCCGCGCCATACAGAACGGTGAGGAGGAAGATATCCATGGATGGTGTGAAATCATCGACTTTGATTGACTCAATAAGTATTATTGACAAATATTACGAGCCGGGCACGCCATTGTATGAAACATTGATTGTGCACAGCGCAAAAGTGCGCGACAAAGCTCTTGAATGTATACGCCGCAGAGATTTGCAAGTCGACACAGACTTCGTGGTCTCTGCGGCCATGCTTCATGATATAGGTATCTTCCGCTGCGATGCTCCCGATATATATTGCTGCGGCACTCTCCCTTACATCTGCCACGGCATAGAAGGTCGCAAGATACTTGAGGCTGAGGGACTGCCTCAACATGCCCTTGTTTGCGAACGGCACACCGGCTCCGGTCTATCCAGAGAGGATATCATCAGGCAGAATCTGCCCCTCCCCCACCACGACATGCTCCCGGTGAGCCTTGAAGAGAAACTGATATGCTACGCCGACAAATTTTTCTCCAAGTCAGGGGATATCCGCGAGGAGAAATCTCTTGACAGAGTGATTCGCAGCATGGAGCGCCATGGCGAAGATACCCTGCACCGCTTCCTGCAGCTCCACGAAATGTTCAAATACAATAACTGACCCCTGAAAACAAAATCCTAAAACCTGTTAAAGAATTTGCCGAAGTCTACAAATTTGAGTAACTTTGCACGTTAAGCCCGTTACAATACAGGCAGAGTTTGTCTCCCAAAATTAAGTATGGAACAGACTCAAAACAGAGGTTACTAATTTTGAACTACAGCCACAATTGCGGCAACTGATTATATACATAGTGATTATACTTGCGCTCGGAATCACCTGGGCACAGAAAATCACCACTCCAAGGTCGGGAGCGGTAAAAAAAGTTATGTCCGATAGTGTCGCCGGCATCACGGACAAAAAGCTTCCCGACATCATTATCCCTGACTCAAATTCTTCTTTCTCCCCGCTGGAAAGATTGGCAGAAGAGACTGACTCACTGTTTAACATCACCGACAGCATAAGCTCAGAACAGGACACCACAACAAAGCAAAATTTGACAAGTGGTCGTGAGCCGTTAGGCGATGACCGCCAGGAATTTTCACGTATAGTAAGATCTAAGGTGGACCTCGACAATGTTATCAACTTCACCTCCAAGGATTCTCTGGTGCTTGTCGGTCAGCAAAACGCCTATCTGTATGGTGACGGCTATGTGGACTATGGAGAATTCAAACTCAACTCAGCCGAAATCCGTATGGAGATCGACAGCTCCACTGTGTATGCCACCGGTGTTATTGACTCATTAGGACAGCTGCAAGGAAACCCCGTGTTCCAGCAAGGTGGAGATGAATACGAGTCAAAAGGGATGAAGTATAACTTCAAGACTGAGAGGGGATATATAACCAACGTAATAACAGAGCAACAAGACGGATTCCTTATCGGCAGCAAAGCCAAAAAAAATCCGGATGGCAGCTTCTTCCTTGAAGACGGTTTCTACACCACATGTGATGACCACGAACATCCACATTTCGGATTCCGTATCACCCGTGGCAAAGTGCGCCCCAAAAAAGATGTGGTCACAGGTCCCGGATATATGGAGCTGCTCGGAATTCCATTGCCTCTTGCCCTCCCCTTCGGATATTTCCCCTTCTCGGAAAAATACTCAAGCGGCGTGATATTCCCTTCATTCGGCGATGATTACAACCGAGGATTCTATCTAAGAGACGGTGGATATTACTTCGCTATCAACGACAATGTAGACCTGGCACTCCGTGGTGAGATTTATACCAAAGGTTCCTGGGGGCTTTCCGCCCATTCCTCCTACGTAAAGCGTTACAAATTCAGAGGCTCCTTCGATGTCTCCTTCCTTACCACCATAAGCGGTGACAAGGGAAGCTCCGACTATTCCAAGATGCAGAATTTCCAGGTAACCTGGAGCCACCAGCAGGACACCAAAGCCAATCCCGCACTCACCTTCTCCGCATCCGTGAACTTCGCAACTTCCGGATATTCGCGCAACGACCTCAACTCTTATTATAATCAGAACTTTACAGAAAACACCAAGTCATCCACAATCAACGCAACCTATCACCGACCAAACTCCAAGTGGAGCTTCTCGACCACTGCCAGCATCTCCCAGCGCTCTCAAGACTCAACATTGGCGGTATCGCTGCCGAACTTTACGCTTACCCTGTCGCAAGTGGCTCCCTTCAAGCGCAAGAAATCCGTAGGGGGTGAGAAATGGTATGAGAAAATCAAACTCTCCTATTCCGGACAGTTCCAGAACTCACTCACTGCACAGCAGGATGTATTTTTCAAGAAAAGTCTGATTAAAGACTGGAAAAACGGTATGCGCCATTCCCTACCGGTAAGCGCCACCTTCTCTATCTTCAACTACCTCAACCTCTCCCCCTCCGTATCTTTCAACGACCGCATGTACACTTCCAAAATACGCCGCCAATGGGACACCCAGGCTTCACGCGAGATTCAGGATACCACGTACGGATTCTACAACGTGTTTGATTTTAACACGTCACTCTCTTTTGACACAAAAGTTTACGGCTTCTACAAGCCTCTCAAGATATTTGGAGACAAGGTGCAGATGATACGCCACGTTATCACACCAACCGTGTCGTTCAACTGGAGTCCTGACTTTGGCAACCCGATGTGGGGGTATTATAACTATTACGTCTACACCGATCAGGCGGGCTACGACCATCGCGTAGACTATTCCTACTTCTCCCACGGCATTTACGGAGTGCCCAGCAGAGGGAAAAGTGCAGCCGTGTCGTTCAACCTTGCCAACAACCTTGAAATGAAAGTAAAGGATGAGAACGACTCCACAGGATCGAGAAAGATTTCGCTGATTGAGAACCTCAGCCTTAGTACAAGCTACAACTTTGCCGCAGACTCATTGAAGCTCAGCCCTTTGCAGACGTCAATAATGTTACGGCTCGTAAAGAACTTCAACCTGAACCTCTCAGCCACATGGGATCCATACGTATACAAGCTGGATGCCAACGGCACTCCGCGTCAGGTTAACCGCTTCCGCTGGCAGGAGGGTAAAGGGTTTTACAAACTATCCTCCACCGGAACATCCTTCTCCTATACATTCAATAACGACACTTTCAAGCGCAAGAAGGAAGATGATTCAAAGGGAAACAAACAGGGTAACGAAGGCGAGGAATCATCGGAAGAGGAAAGTTTTTCCAACCGTGCCAAATCCCGGCGCAACAACAAGACCGGTACTAATGAAGAAGGTAGCGATTATGACGGATATGCAAAATGGGATTGTCCCTGGAGCCTTTCTGTCAATTACTCCTTAAGCTACGGCTATGGGGACTTCGATTATCAAAAAATGGATTACAAAGGGAGGTGGACACAGAACCTTTCATTTAACGGCAACATAAGGCCAACCCCAAACTGGAATTTCTCATTCAGCGCTTCATATAATTTCGAACTGAAAAAGATAGCTTATATGAACTGCTCCGTCTCGCGCGACCTTCATTGCTTCACCATGACAGCCTCCTTCGTGCCGATGGGTCCCTACAAATCCTACAGTTTCCATATATCTGTGAAATCTTCTCTTCTTAAAGACCTTAAATACGACAAACGTTCCCAGGGAAGCAACAACATTAACTGGTATTAGGCTCCAGTTCTACAAAACTGTTTCCGCCCGGAATAGAGCCTGAAACAGCACATTACAGTCTATAAGAAATTTTCATTTGTATATATAGATTTTTTTTGCTAATTTTGTGAAAATTTGGCAAGATGGCACAGTCGCTCATTAGCATCCTGAAACAACTGGAAGTGCGCCAAGGCGAACTTCAGACGCAAATGGGATTCCTGCGCGAAAGAATCAGGGAGCTTGAGGAGGAAAATGCCGGTCTGCGCCGTAAGGAAGCGGAAGCATATATTGAGCGCGACAAGGCTCTGCTCGATGTTGAATACCTCAGTGTTTCCCACAAGCTCGCAGACAACCCCGACACCCTCGCTGACGCGCGACGCATCATTGCCGGATTGATTAAAAACATCAACCGCTGCATAACCATGCTAAAGGAATGATGAAAGATCAGGAATTGATAAATATGGAAATCAATATAGGCGGAGAGCCGATAAAACTCTCCGTCCCATTCCAGGATCAGGAACTTATCCGTACCGTGGAGGATGAAATCAACGGACTTTACGCCACATGGCGCCGAAATTTCCCGAAACGTTCAGAGAAAGGAATTCTGGCAATGATGATATATAGATACGCTTCTTATTATAAGAAACTGTCAATCAACCATCAGGAGGCCATCGACATAGCAGCCAAATGTCTTGAGAATCTTGAAAGCTCAATGGATTGACATAATTTGTTCCCTGATTCCTCAATCTTTTTTCATTTCACTTTTTCATGGTATGCGCACTTCGGATGAAGAGCAGCAAACGTTGATGTTTTGGAAACGAGAATTAATGAGGCAACATATACCAACCAAAACAACAACTATATACGCATGGAAACAGCAATATGGATAATATTAGCGGCAGCCACAGCCATAATCGGATATGTGACAGCCACTGTAATAAGCAAAAAGAGCGCGACATCCCGCGCCAACACAATTATTGAAGAGGCAGGCCGCGAGGCTGAAGTTATAAAAGAAAAACGAATTCTTCAGGCAAAAGAGGAGGAGATGAAAATCATCGGTGACGCAGAGCGCACCGCCAACCAGAAGCTTCAGAAAGCCCAGACTGCCGAAGCCCGCAACAAACAGCGCGAAATTCAGCTCAATCAGCAGCAGAACGATAATTCACGCCGCAAGAAAGAGCTTGACACCCTAAAGGGAAACCTTGATAACCGCGAGGCTGTGATTGAATCGCGCCAATCAGAGGTGGAACACATGCACCGCCAGATCACAGAAGAGTTGGAGCGCATCTCCGGTCTTTCTGCCGATGAGGCTAAAGAGAAGCTTGTGGAGTCGCTCAAAGATGAAGCCAAGACTGCCGCTGCAGGGTATATCAACGACATAATGGATGATGCCCGCATGACTGCTACAAAAGAAGCCAAGCGCATTGTTATCCAGTCAATACAGAGAGTGGCCACAGAGGCTGCGGTTGAAAATTCGGTCACAGTATTCCATATCGATAATGACGAGATTAAAGGACGCATAATCGGACGTGAAGGAAGAAACATACGCGCTCTTGAAGCTGCCACCGGCATAGAGATTATCGTTGATGACACTCCTGAAGCTATCGTGCTTTCAGGCTTCGACCCCGTGCGCCGCGAAATAGCCCGTCTTGCTCTGCACCAGCTTGTAGTAGACGGACGCATCCACCCCGCAAGAATTGAAGAGGTGGTGGCAAAAGTGAAAAAACAAGTGGAGGAAGAGATTATCGAAACCGGCAAACGCACTGCTATCGACCTCGGTATCCACGGACTGCACCCCGAACTTATCCGAATGGTAGGAAAGATGAAATATCGCTCCTCT
The DNA here is from genome assembly GCA_964515455.1 of uncultured Sangeribacter sp. Classification (GTDB taxonomy): domain Bacteria; phylum Bacteroidota; class Bacteroidia; order Bacteroidales; family Muribaculaceae; genus Lepagella. Next base: position 62,479 of record CAZEUD010000003.1, on the reverse strand, counting down.
TACGGGCAGAACCTGCTTCAGCACTCTCGCGAAACAGCCAACCTGTGTGCCGTAATGGCTTCCGAACTCGGTTTGAATCCCAAGAAAGCACGCCGTGCCGGTCTGCTTCACGACATAGGCAAAGTGCCGGATGATGAGCCGGAGCTTCCGCATGCAATCTTCGGCATGAAACTTGCCGAGAAATTCAAGGAGAAGCCTGATATCTGCAATGCCATAGGTGCTCACCACGAGGAGGTGGAGATGACCTCCCTGCTGGCACCCATAGTGCAGGTATGCGATGCCATTTCCGGTGCCCGCCCCGGTGCCCGTCGTGAGATTGTGGAGGCATATATCAAACGTCTCAACGACCTCGAACAGCTTGCCCTCTCCTATCCCGGCGTGATAAAGACCTACGCCATCCAGGCAGGTCGCGAACTCCGTGTGATTGTGGGTGCAGACAAGATTACAGATGAGGAGACAGAGAAACTTTCAGCCGACATAGCCAAGAAAATCCAGAATGAGCTGACATATCCGGGTCAGGTGAAGATTACAGTAATTCGCGAGACACGCGCCATCAGTTTTGCAAAATAAAAACAGCCGTGAATACTGAGAATAAGAAATGCAGTGGCGGCTGCTGCAACAGCGGCTGTCCACGTGGTAAAATATTCGCCACCAACTGGCTTGACGGAATCTCATCAGGGGATGACTTCGATATAGTGCAGGTGGTGTTCAAGAACACCCGCACCGGATTCTATACCAATCCCAACCGTCTTGACCTTAAGATTGGCGACATGGTGGCTGTGGAAGGCTCACCGGGTCATGATGTGGGAAGAGTTGGCATGATCGGTCGTCTTGTGCGCCTGCAGATGAAGAAAGCGAATATCAGCCCCGACACAGAGCTCAAGAAGGTATTTCGTTTCGCCACGCAATCCGATCTTGACAAAGCTGCTGAAGCTGCATCGCGTGAGCAAGACACCATGATCCGGTCACGCAAGATAGCCGAGGAACTCGGTCTGCAGATGAAAATCGGAGATGTGGAATATCAGGGCGATGGTGGCAAAGCCATCTTCTATTATATAGCGGATGAACGTGTCGATTTCCGCAAACTGATCCGCATACTCGCCGATACTTTTAAGGTGCGAATAGAGATGAAGCAGATCGGTGCCCGCCAGGAAGCCGGAAGAATAGGAGGGATCGGACCTTGCGGAAGGCCTCTGTGCTGCTCAAGCTGGATGACACATTTTGTGTCGGTAGGCACCGGCGCCGCCCGCATGCAGGATCTCTCCATGAATCCGCAAAAACTCGCCGGGCAATGCGCCAAGCTTAAATGCTGTCTGAATTTTGAGATAGATGCTTACAGCGAAGCCCAAAAGAAACTGCCGCAAAAAGAAGTGCCCCTTGAGACAAAGGATGCGACATACTTTTATTTCAAGCCTGATATTCTGGCGAGAAAAATCACCTACTCCACAGATAAAGTGATTCCGGCAAACCTCATAACAATAGATGTTTCCCGTGCATTTGAAATCATTGCATTAAATAAGCAGGGAATAAAAGTGGACTCCCTTGAAGTTGAGGAGAAGAAGGGGAAAGAGAACCATACTTATGTAGATCTCGTGGGGCAGGAGAGCCTCACCCGTTTCGACAATTCCAAACGCCGCAAAAAGCGTCAGCAAAGAAACGGTAAAAGGGATAACTCCCATAGGATTAACAATCAGGAAGGGGGTAACAATCAGGACAGAAGCAAGAGAAAACCATCAGCTGAATAATGAGAACAGCCACATTGATTCAATCAACCATAATCGTTGCATTGGCTGCGGCATGGGGTGCATGCCGCAGGATTGACAATGCGGTTTATTCCGAATTCGCAGCTTTCGGCTCGGAAGGCTGGGATCCTATGAGTACCGCTGATTTTGCACCCTGGCCATCTGATTCCGTGATGAATTCAGCTGACAGGTTTGACCTTATCCTCACCCTCCGGTATTCTCCCAAGGATGCAACCTCAGAAATTCCAATGGAGCTGACAGAGGAGGATGAAAACGGGGTGATCGATGTGAGGAATATCACCATGCGTCTGCGTGATGATGCCGGAAATCTTCTTGGCAATAAAAGCGTTTTCCTGTATGAGATTTCCGACACAATCCGCAGGGATTTCAAGATACCGGACGGATATTCCGTAAGTATCGCTTCCCTGTCGCCCGCTTCCAACACACTTGGTTTGCGAAATATAGGACTTACTCTTGTTGCAAATTAATGTAGCAAGTATGAGTTCTCGTTTGTTATAAGAAGTGATACTCTAAACAGTAAAGGCATGAAAATACCATTTTTAACACCTGAGTTACGTCCCGAACTCACATTGCGGCTTGACAAAGTGCGCAAAGAGATGAAAAAAGAGAAACTGGATGCAATCCTGATTGGATCCTCTGTCAACATATATTATATGAGCGGCTGCATCTATCGCGGGTACGTTTATGTGACAGCGGAGCGCGAACCGCTGTTTATGCAAGTGCCTCCAAGCTACCCCAATCCTGACGAACCGGACAGCATTGCCATCCGTAAGCCGGAAGTAATAGCTGACAAGCTTGGTGAACTCGGATACGAGCTTCCCAACCGCGTGGGTCTGGAATACATGGATCTCCTCTATTCCGATATCGAAAGGCTGAAAAGATGTCTCCCTTTTGCGGAATTTGCCGATGCGTCCATGGTCATGCGCCACGCTCGCCTGATCAAAACAGAATATGAAGTAAAGAAGATGCGGGAGGATGGTATGCATCAGGCCGCGGCATATTCCAAGATTCATCATTGCTATAAGGAAGGGATGACCGACCTTGAATTCCAGATTGAAATAGAAAAAGTGCTCCGTCGCGAAGGATGTCTCGGCATATTGCGTGCCGCCGGCAACCGCATGGAGCTTAACCTCGGATCTGTAATCAGTGGCGATAATGCAGACACTCCCTCCCCTTACGACTTTGCCATGGGCGGTGCCGGTACTGACCCGTCGCTTCCCGTTGGCGCTAACGGAATGACCCTGAAACCCGGCACTACAGTAATGGCGGATATGAACGGCGGATTCAACGGCTACCAGTCTGATATGACCCGCTGCTGGAGCATCGGTGAAGCAAGCGGTCTGGCAAACGAGGCTCACGAATGTTCAATACGAATTCTCCGGCATCTCGAAGATAGCGCCCGTCCTGGAGTTGAAATCTCACAGATGTATGCAGATGCCGTCAATATAGCAAAAGAGGCAAATCTACATGAATATTTCATGGGACATACCCACAAAGCCGGATTCATCGGTCATGGCGTTGGAATTGAATTGAACGAAATTCCGGTGATTATGGAGCGCAACCACGACAAGCTTGAGGAGAACATGACTATAGCCCTTGAGCCTAAATTTGTGATTCCTCATGTCGGCGCTGTCGGAATTGAGAACACATACCGTGTCACACCTTCCGGGCTTGAGAACCTGACCGAATTCCCAGAACCCCTCTCAGAGCTATAACATTATGCTGAATGTCCAATCAGGAATTCACGAAGCACAAAGCACAAAACACCAAATACCTAACACTAAAAGAAGTGAATCTATCCGACGAACTGAAACATCCGATTTTCAAGAAAATAGGCGAGATTGCCGATGAAATGCACCGCGAAGTTTATGTGGTGGGTGGTTACGTGCGCGATATTTTTCTCAACCGTCAATCCTCGGATATAGATTTTGTAACTGTAGGAAGCGGCATTGAATTGGCCACAGCTATAGCTGAACAGCTCAACCATGGGAAAGGGCTTAGCGTATATGCCAACTACGGCACGGCGCAGATCCGTCATCACGATCTTGAACTCGAATTTGTAGGAGCCCGCAGGGAGTCGTACTCACGCGATTCACGCAATCCCATTGTGGAAGACGGCACCCTTGAGGATGATCAGAACCGACGGGACTTCACCATCAACGCCATGGCGATATGTCTGAACAATAAACGCTTTGGGGAATTGGTGGATCCTTTCAACGGCATTATTGACCTGCATAATAAAATCATACGCACACCACTTGATCCGGATATAACCTTTTCAGATGATCCTCTGCGGATGATGCGTGCTGTCAGGTTTGCTTCGCAATTGGATTTTCAGATCCTTCCGGAAACAATCGAAGCTATCATGCGCAACCGCGAAAGAATACGCATTATTACAAAGGAGAGGATAAATGAAGAACTGTCCAAAATAATGCGCTCGCCAAAACCCTCTGTAGGGTTGCGTCTGCTTGATGACAGCGGACTGCTGGAAATAATCTTCCCTGCTGTCCATGCATTGAAGGGTGTGGAAACAAAGGAGGGTCGCGGACATAAAGATAATTTCTATCACACCCTGCAGGTGGTTGACAATGTCGCTGAAAAAAGCGATAACGAATGGCTTCGGTGGGCTGCGCTGCTTCATGACATCGGGAAACCCTCGACCAAACGCTACGATCCAAAGCTTGGCTGGATCTTTCATAACCACAACTTCATCGGAGAGAAGATGATACCGCGCGTTTTCAAGCAGATGAAACTCCCTCTGAATGAGAAGATGAAATATGTGGCTAAACTTGTAGGGCTCCACATGCGCCCGCAATCCGCAGGAGAGGAAGGAGTGTCTGACTCCGGGGTAAGACGCCTTATCACCGATGCCGGAGAGGATCTTGATGACCTGATGACTTTGGCGGAAGCCGACATCACCTCCAAAAATCCTGCAAAAGTGCACCGTCAACTCGAAGGGTTCGCTGCTTTGCGGCAACGCATGGGGGAGATAAACGATGCCGATGCTTTGCGCAAATGGAAAGCTCCGGTAGATGGCAATGAGATTATGGAATATTTCAAGATTTCACCCTCATCAAAAATAAAAGAGATAAAAGATGCCGTGAAGGAGGCAATCCTTGAAGGAGAGATTCCCTACACCCACGATGACGCATGGGAATATATCCTGCGCATAGCTCCCGCAATCATTGAAAGAGAAAACTGAAAACAAAAAAATCGCTAATAGTTTTGCTGTTAGCGATTTTTTTTGTAATTTTGCAAGCCGATTTTATCCAAATTAGTTGGCTGCGAAAGAGGATGCCGTTGGTTTTGGCCGACCAACAATCTGATTTTGTGGCATTTAAACATTAATTTAAACCTAAAATTTAAAAGTGGATACTTTAAGCTATAAGACACTTTCAGCCACCCCGGCTACAATCAAGAAAGACTGGGTGGTAATTGACGCAACCGACCTTGTGCTCGGTCGTCTTTGCTCAGTAGTTGCCAAGATCCTTCGTGGCAAACACAAAGCAAGCTATACACCCAACCTTGACTGCGGCGACAACGTAATCATTGTCAATGCCGACAAGGTAGTGATGAATGGCGACAAAATGACAAAACGCGAATACCTGCGTTATACAGGTTATCCCGGTGGACAGCGCGTATACACACCCGCCGACTTGATGGCAAAATCAAAGAAAGCCACAATCAAAGCCGGATATCACCCCTTGTTTATCAAGGTTGTGAAGGGTATGCTTCCCAAAACCAAACTCGGTGCAGCACAGCTCCGCAATCTTCACGTTTACAACGGCGCAGAGCATCCTTTCGCTGACGTGAACCCGACAGTAATTGACATCAACAAAATGAAATTTTAATAGAAGATGGAAAAAGTAAATGCACTTGGCCGCCGCAAAGCAGCCGTAGCTCGAGTTTATCTTACCGAGGGAACCGGTAAAATCACAATTGACAAGCGTCCACTCGAAGAATACTTCCCCTCTTCGATTCTCCAGTATATCGTAAAGCAGCCGCTCAACACACTTGACTGCGCTGAGAAATACGATATCTATGCACACCTTGACGGCGGTGGCTACAAAGGTCAGTCAGAGGCTCTTCGCCTTGCAATCGCCCGCGCATTGGTGAAAATCAATCCGGAGGACAAGCCGGCTCTTCGTGCCGAAGGCTTCATGACCCGCGACCCGCGCGCTGTAGAGCGTAAGAAACCGGGACGTCCGAAAGCACGCAAACGCTTCCAGTTCTCCAAACGTTAATCTACTCTCTCTGTGTTTAGCATCTAAATTCGCAAGATGGACACGTTCCCTACTCGCGGATTGCATTTAAAAAGAACGTAAACAAATTTAAATTAAAAAAATGGCAACACCAACATTTGACCAACTCCTTGAAGCCGGATGTCATTTCGGTCACCTCAAACGCAAATGGAATCCCGCAATGTCTCCTTATATCTTCATGGAGCGCAATGGTATCCACATCATAGACCTTTACAAAACGGCAGCTAAGATCGAAGAAGCAGCCAACGCCCTCAAGCAGATTGCAAAAAGCGGCAAGAAGGTGCTCTTCGTAGCTACAAAAAAACAGGCCAAAGAGACTATCGCTGAAAAAGCAAAATCAATCAACATGCCTTATGTGATTGAGCGCTGGCCTGGCGGTATGCTCACCAACTTCCCCACAATCCGCAAGGCTGTAAAGAAAATGACCACCATCGACAAGATGGAGAAAGACGGCACTTTCGACAACCTTTCAAAGCGCGAGAAACTCCAGATCACACGCCAGCGTGCAAAACTCGAGAAGAACCTCGGTTCAATCGCTGACCTCGGTCGTCTTCCGTCAGCACTCTTCGTGGTTGACGTGATGAAAGAGCACATCGCAGTAGCAGAGGCCAACCGCCTTGGCATACCGGTATTCGCTATCGTTGATACAAACTCCAATCCGGAGAATGTAGATTTCGTGATTCCGGCAAACGATGACGCATCAAAGAGCATCGAGGTAATCCTTGACGCTGTATGCGCCGCCATGGCTGAAGGTCTCGAAGAGCGCAAGGTTGAGAAAGCAGATGCTCCCGAAGAGAAGGAGGAAGGGGAAGCAGCAGCTCCCGGCAAACGTCGTCGCGTACGCCGCAACGAAGAGCGTGCAGCAGCACCTGCAGCTGAGGCTGAAGTAAAAGAGGATGTTAAAGAAGAAACAAAAGAGGAGGCTTAATCATGGCAGTAAGTATTGAAGATATCAAGAAATTGCGCAACATGACCGGTGCAGGCATGATGGACTGCAAGAACGCTCTTGCAGAGACCAATGGCGACATTCAGGCCTCTATCGAAATCATCCGCAAGAAAGGTCAGGCAGTAGCTGCCAAACGTGAAGACCGCGAGGCTTCCGAGGGTTGCGTGCTCTCAGCAACAAAAGAGGGATTCGCTGCCATCGTGGCTCTGAAATGCGAAACAGACTTCGTTGCAAAGAACGAGTCATTCCGTGCCCTTACCAAGACTATCCTTAATTCTGCTGTAGCTGCAGGTGCCAAGACTCTTGACGAGGTGAAGGCTCTCAAGCTCGATGACAACCGTACAGTTGAGGAGCATGTCACAGATGAGATCGGCAAGACAGGTGAAAAGATGGAACTCGGTGCATACGAGTGCATCTCCGCTCCCAGCGTAGCTGCTTACGACCATCTGGGCAACAAGCTTGCTACAATCGTTGGTTTCAACCTTGAGGGTGTTTCCCCCGAAGTAGGCAAAGAGGTGGCAATGCAGGTAGCAGCCATGAATCCTGTGGCTGTAAACCGCGAGTCAGTTCCCGCCGCCATTATCGAGGAGGAGAAGAATGTGGCTATTGAGAAGACCAAGACCGAGCAGGTGCGCAAGGCTGTTGAGGCTGCTTTGAAGAAAGCAGGTTTCAACCCCAACCACTTCGACAGCGATGACCATATCGCATCCAACATCACCAAAGGCTGGATCACAGAGGAAGACGCTGCCAAGGCTCGCGAGATCATGGCAGATGCTGCAGAGAAGAAAGCAGCTAATCTTCCCCAGCAGATGATCGACAATATCGTGAACGGACGTATCAACAAATATTACAAGGAGAACGTTCTTCTTGAGCAGGAATATCATCGCGATGCCACAGTCACTGTAGGTCAGTATCTCGACAAAGAGATGAAAGGTCTTGTAGCAGTTGAGTTCAAACGTGTAAACCTCAATCAGGACTAATCATCCCGCATGATTACAAGAGGATATATTCCTCACAACAAATAAAGAATAACCAATATTAACTGAAAATTAGCAATAACGGCAGTCAACAGCTCGCGGAGCTGTTGACTGCCGCTCCTTTAAGGACATGAGGAATTATAAAAATGAATCTCTTGTAGCCTCCTAAAAGACAAAAGAGCATGCGATTCCGGCTTCCGTGTCGGTGGCAACAGGAGTGATGTTTACCTCATGTTTCTTCATATATGGATGAGTGAAGATAAGTGAGGAAGCGCTGCCAATGGCTGCTCCTGCCAGGACATCCCACCAGTGATGCTTCTTTCCATAAATGCGTCCCCATCCTGTATACGCAGCAAGCGCACATGCCGGAATACCATATTTCCATCCATATCTTCGTCCTATATATGTAGCAGCTGCGAAGGTGAAGGATGTGTGCACCGAAGGGAACGAGTGGTGATTGCTGAAGTCCGGACGATTTTCCTTAATTGCGAATTTAAGGGCGAAAGTTACACCGACAGTTGCAGCAGCGGAAAACGCACCCTCCTTTAATCCTTCCCAATCCCGGAGAATAAGCGTGGTGGCAATGGCAGTGACCGGGAGCGCAACAAGCACCACATCGGTGGATGTACGCACCGCCCGCTGCTTTGCAGTGGGCGTAAAAGCAACTGCGGACTCATCACAAAACGCCGAAACCGGAACCAGACATACTATAATGACCACCAATACCTTTTGCCAATTTAAGCATGTGATATTCCTTGGGGGTTTCAGACAATTCAAATCATTTAAAGTTGTCATTCTACGAATTATATTAAGGAAGTTGAGTTTATCGCTTATCTGCCGCGCAAAGGGACTACATAATAAGCGGATGGTTGCTGTTGCGCGATCAGATGTCGATTTGGCTGGAGAGGGTGAGCTTGAGTGTTGTGCCCACTCGGCTTATGGCCTGAAGCATGGGAAGAAGATTGGTATAGGCATGGGCAAGAACCACAAAGTTCAGATCCGTACGATTATGCTGGTAATCATATTCGAGGAAATATGTGGAAAGATGCACATTATATTTCTTTAGTTCCTCGCGGTATGGTTCAATATCAGTAACAATGCCGTCTACCGTAAGGTTCAGCACCTTCGACTCCTGTCCGAGCTTGCGTCTTTTCTCATATTGCTCAAAGGTGACAAGAGTCAGAAGAATCAGAAGCGTTGCTCCTATGGCACAAATATACATCCCTATGCCAACAGCCATTCCAATGATTGCCGTCATCCATATTCCGGCGGCAGTAGTCAGTCCTTTTACGGCACCCTTCATGTGGACCATGGCACCACCACCCAGAAAACCTATACCTGTAATCACTTGCGCGGCTATACGTCCCGGGTCTCCATTCTTTAGTCCGAAATACACCTGCGGCACATATATCGACAGCAGCATGGCAAGGCATGCACCCATGGCGATGAGGGCAAAAGTACGCATTCCGGCTATCTGCCCTTTACGTTTCCGTTCGGCACCTACCACCATGCCGAGCACCATGCTCAGGAGAAGACGGAACAAGCAGCTTGCCATGTTAACCTCCAAAGAATTGATTTGTGTGTAAAATTCCTTTAATATTTCCATAATCATTTGAGAGGGAGAGTCGGGTTTATGAAAAATACTTTTTCTGTGGCACGCGTAATTGCCGTATACAGCCATCGGTAAAAATCCGGACCAATGGCATCAGCAGGTATGCCACCCATGTCAATATATACATGTTTCCATTGTCCGCCTTGCGCCTTGTGGCATGTGACACAATAGGCATACTTCGCCTGCAAAGCGTTATAATAGGGGTCTTCCATCACACCTTTTATTTTATGGGATAATTCACCTTCATAGCTGTCAAGCACACGGTTGTAGAATTTCTCCATTTCCGCCCGCGGTATGGAAGGACCTTCGCAAACAAGACTCCTCAGCATCAGTTTCGCACCGACAACAGAATCATCCGAAGCGAGACGCAACTCCACATCCGTGAAATATCTGCCGTAAGCCTTTTCTGTTTTTCCAACCCATGTCACCTCTGCAGTATCGCCATTGGCAAGGAACGTGTGCAAGTCATTGCGTTTTCCCCAGTAATAGTCATTTTTGGAAATGATTATTCTGTCACCTCTCGTCAATGGTTCCTCAGCATACATCACAAGGTTGCGTATGGCTCGGTTATAATCGTTAGCCCTGTAGTTGCTACGGGTAACGATGAGCGTCTCCTCCTCCCCTACAAGACTCCAGGAGTCTGAAAGTTTGTCGGCAAGATCACGGGAGGAAACAGCTTCCACCTCCGGATAACCTTTTACATAAAGTTCAGGAGGAGCATTGAAATCAGGATTCATCAGCAGATACCTGATATAGTTGGCATTGTGTATAATGCCGCTTTCCGCGGCCTGACGCACGGGCACATCCAGCGTGAAGTCCACAGGATCAAGCCCCAGCTTCCGCAGACGGTCATAACTCATCGCCGTGCCCGCAGTCTGGCCGACAGGCGGAAGCTGCGCCTCATCGCCAATGAGGATCATGCGGCATCCCGGTGCGGAATAGACATGATGAATCAGATGCGAAAGCAGGGAACGTCCCCCACCTGCAGAATCTGAAATCAGCGATGCCTCATCAATTATGAAAATGGCATCGCGCAGTTCGTTGGGCGCAAGAAAGAAATTGGTGTTTGAGGGGTCCGTGGAGTCGCCACGGTATATACGCTTGTGAATTGTAGATGCGGGATGACCGGAAAAATTCTGTGCCACCTTTGCAGCACGCCCTGTAGGGGCGAGTAGTACAACAGTGCGCCTCAACTCTTTCAAAGCCTTGATGAAGGCGCCCACTATGGATGTCTTTCCTGTGCCGGCATATCCGTTTAGAACAAATACCTGCCTGTCAGTGCCGGCAAAGACAAAAGCTTCCAGCGCCTCAAGCAGGAGCCTTTGGCTTGGTATCGGCTCAAAGGGAATCTTTGACAGAGCCAGACCGGTAAGTATGTTCTTCCATGGTTGGGTCATCCTCTACATTTTATATATGTGCAAATATCTTCACATTTTTGCAAATTTAACATTTACAGACGCAAGAAACAGCATCCGCAAAGGCGCACAATCTTTTTGTAATGTAAAGTTACTTAAATTTGATTAATTTGATATCAATGTTTTGCAAAATTATTGTTAACTTTGCAAAAAGATAGGAAAAAACCTACTAAAATGTTCTTAAAGTCTTAATGACTTTTAATGTCCTTAAAGATTTTTAAGTCCAAAATGATCTTACTAATTTAGAAAATATAGAAGAAAAGATGAAAATTGAAAAAGTAATTGGTCGCGAAGTGCTTGATTCTCGCGGAAACCCGACGGTAGAAGTTGATGTGATTCTCGAAAGCGGCGTTATGGGACGTGCAGCAGTTCCCTCAGGCGCATCTACAGGTGAAAATGAAGCTCTTGAGCTTCGCGATGGCGACAAGAGCCGCTATATGGGCAAAGGTGTTCAGAAAGCTGTTGCAAATGTCAACGGACCCATTGCCGAGGCTCTCAAAGGTCACAGTGCACTTGACCAGATAGGTGTTGACCAGATCATGCTTGACCTTGACGGCACTCCCACAAAGTCAAAGCTTGGTGCAAACGCCATCCTCGGTGTATCGTTGGCCACAGCTAAGGCTGCCGCCAACTATCTTGACATGCCTCTATACCGCTACATCGGTGGTTGCGACACATACGTGCTTCCTGTTCCAATGATGAATATCATCAATGGTGGCGCACACTCAGACGCCCCCATCTGCTTCCAGGAATTCATGATCCGTCCCGTAGGCGCATGCTGCTTCAAGGAGGGTATCCGTATGGGCACAGAGGTATTCCACAACCTGAAGGCAGTGCTCAAGGCACGCGGTCTCTCCACAGCTGTAGGCGATGAGGGTGGTTTCGCTCCAAACCTTGAAGGCACTGAAGATGCCCTCAACGTTATCTGCGAGGCTATCAAGAAAGCCGGTTACGAGCCCGGAAAAGATGTTACAATCGGTCTTGACTGCGCTTCCTCAGAGTTCTATCATGACGGTCTTTACGACTACACATGGAAGCAGGGTGCCGATGCTCCCAAACGCACAAGCGAAGAGCAGGCCCAGTTCCTCAAAGAGCTCGTTGACAAATATCCTATCGACTCTATCGAGGACGGTATGGATCAGAACGACTGGAAAGGCTGGAAGATTCTTACAGACCTTATCGGTGACCGTTGCCAGCTCGTAGGTGACGACTTCTTCGTTACAAACGTAAAATATCTTGAGAAAGGTATCGAGGAAGGTTGCGCAAACTCCATCCTTGTGAAGGTTAACCAGATCGGTTCTCTTACAGAGACCCTCCGCGCTGTACAGATGGCACAGCGCAACAACTATACAGCTGTGATCTCCCACCGTTCAGGCGAGACTGAGGATGCCACAATCGCAGACCTCGCAGTTGCCATGAATGCAGGTCAGATCAAGACCGGTAGTGCAAGCCGCTCAGACCGTATGGCAAAATATAACCAGCTTCTCCGCATCGAGGAGGAACTCGGTGATCGTGCAGTCTACGGCTACAAGAAAATCGCACGCAAATAAAAAAACAAGCCGCAACCCGGCTTCACTTTAGAAATACGGCAGGGGTATCGCAATCAGCGATGCCCCTGTTTATTTGTAGCCAACTACCCTTTGCGGCCAACTGCCGTGCACCTATTTTTAGGAGGAGCATAGTTTCTTTTGCCTAAAACTTTTCCAGTTTTTATTAAACCTTTCTGCTTAAGTGCTGTCTAATGATTCGAACGTTTATGGCGGAATGCCCTGATTACAGTCCATATCCGCAAGTCAGACTTCAAGGTTGAATATAAAACAATGAGACTCAAGAGTTTTTTTCTTTTGGGAGCAGTTATGTTCCCGGCAATATTGTGTGCCAAAGGCACTGTTACAGGTAAGATAGTAAATAAAGATACCGGAGAACCGATGGATTATGTCACCATCCAGGTTTTTGATGCTTCCGGCAAAAATCCGCTACAGGTGGTAGCCACATCCGACGAGAACGGCAATTTCACGCTCCCCTCGCTCGCTGACGGCTCTTACACCATAAAGATATTCAATGTGGGAAGCGTAAATCAGGAACGCCCGGTCACAGTGTCAGGACAAAACATCAATTTGGGCACCATCCGCCTTGCAGATGATTCAAAGGTATTGAAAGAGGTAGTTGTGGAAGGAATCAGGAGCCAGATGAGGTTTGAACTCGACCGAAAGGTTTTCACCGTTGACGCCAATATCGCCGCCGCCGGTCAGAGTGCAAGTGAGCTTCTTGAATCAATACCCTCGGTTGAGGTGGATCAGGACGGAGAGGTATCGCTGCGCGGCAACAGCTCCGTTACCATCTGGATCAACGGCAAGGATTCCGGACTTACCGCCGACAACCGTGCACAGATTCTTGAACAGATACCCGGAGAGAGCATCGACCGGATAGAGGTTATCACCAACCCATCGGCAAAATACAGTCCTGAAGGCACCGCCGGAATCATCAACATCATACTCAAGAAAGAACGCCGTGGCGGCTACTTCGGCAGCGCTGAAATCGGCGGCAATACACAAGGTGGCGGAAATGTCGGTCTCAGCATCAACTATAACACCGCAAAATGGGACACATACGCTTCCGTAGGTTTCCGCATGCGCAATGGCAAAGGGGGGACAGAGCAGCGCCGCTCTTTCGATGACGGCACATTCACCAATGCCGACGGCGAGAGCCGTAATCATGGCAACAATGTCTTCTTCCGACTGGGTGCCACATACCACCTTACAGACAAGGATGAATTCTATGTAAACGGCTTCGGAATGTTCGGTCACCGCTGGGGGCGCTCCACTACCGACTACACCGCCGACCTTGCCGACCACTGGATCCGCGATCTCCAGATTTCACGCAACAACAGCGACTCACGCGGTGCACACGTGGAATGGGGATATACCCGCCATTGGAGTGACACCCACTCTCTGGATGCCATGGTGAGCTACAACCATTGGGGAGGACCTTCATGGGATTCATACGCAGAAACAGAAACATGGCGTGACCCGGCGGATGACGACTATCAATACCGCGAAGAGACAATGCCCATCAATGTCAACTCATGGGAAGCTAAACTCGACTACACCAACAAGCTCAATGAATGGCTGAAACTTGAAGCCGGATATAACGGCAACTACAGTCACGAGAACACCCCCGACAATACCGACCGCCTTATGACCTCAGGCATAATGGAGGTGGACAAAACTCTTTATAACCGCTTTATATATACCAACAATGTCTCTGCCCTTTACGTAACGTTAGGAGGGAAGGTCAGGGATTTCAGCTTCTCGGCGGGCTTGCGCTCGGAATCATGGCAGGTTAGAAGCCGCTCGCTCGCTTACGGTGAAAGCAGGGATGATGTGCCTGAATTCAAAAAGAATTTCTTTGCTCTGTTCCCCTCCTTGTTCCTGTCCTATTCTCTCCCCATGGATAATGAAATCCAGATTAATTATACGCGTCGCCTACGTCGTCCCTGGGGTGGACAACTTAACTCCTTCAAAAACACCTCCAACCCTACAAGCATCTCTTATGGTAATCCGGAACTTGAGCCGGCATATTCCAACTCCTTCGAGCTAAATTACCTCAAGAGCTGGACTTACCACATGATCTCTCTGTCGGCATATATCCGCACTGCCGACAATATGATCAATACTCTTGCTTATATGGATGATGACATAATGTATTCCACATATGCCAATGTTGCGAAGATGGCTAATTCCGGGTGCGAGATTGTGGTGAAAAATCAACTTTTCAAAAGTTGGCTTGACCTTACAACCACGGTAAACCTCTACAACAACCATATCAGCGCATGGGAATATGACTTCAAGAGCGACAACGGCAGCATAATAAAAATCTCCAATGAGAAGCAGAACAGCTTTGCCTGGGATGCCCGCATGATGGCAAACGTAAAATTCCTCTGGCAAATCTCATTTCAGGCTACCGGACGCTACTCTTCAGAGCGCAAGGAGGCGCAAGGATCAAATCAGGGGGGCTGGAGCGTGGATGCCGGCTTGCGTAAAATCGCCGGAAACTGGTCGTTTTCGCTCAACTGCCGCGACATCTTCGACTCCCGCAAATGGAAAACCACAATCTATGGTCAGGGATACACACAGTTGACCAAGCGCTGGCGCAGCGGCCGCAACCTGAGCCTTACCATCAAGTACTCTTTCGGCAACATGAAAGCCAAGCGCAACAAGCACATGGATAGCGGAGAGCCTACTGAAGACTCGGGATACAGCACAGATTATTGATTATTAATTATAAATTAAAATAATAGATTCCGGTCGGGAGTACGCAATAGAAGTCGTATTCCTGACCGTATATATAATAGCTTGTATTATATGCCGGAAGGTCTACACCTCTATCCCATGTATCTGTCCATGGATTCCAGGCATTCAGCACATGGACATTGCCAAAAACAAATCAGGGCAACCGCATCAAAACTATCTTCAAACTCGAATTTATCTAACAGAAGCTCCACGACCGATGTAGGGCTGCACCCTGGTGCAGCCACAAAGCGGCTCACACATAAACCGAAATTTTGATACGGTTGCTTCGAAAAATAAGTGTAAATATTTTGAAATGTAAATTAAAAGATATAAATTTGCATCGTGATAATTGCTTTGACGGAAAAATCTGAAACCATCACAAAAAATCATGAAGCTCCGCAAACAAATCCACGCATAAAAAGATAATACCAATTAATTAACCATAATAATAACTAAACTTTTTACTTATGAAGAAAATTTTACTTTCATTAGGTTTCGCAGCATTAGCTATGTCTGCAAATGCCGACAAAGTAGTGATTATTGCCGCAGATGCACTTTCTGCATGGGCAGAAACTCCCGCAGAGATTGCAGATGCCGACCAGACAATTGTTTTGCCGGAAGGTTATTACTACATATCACCTGCTGACCGCGAGCCGGAAGTCAAAATCGTAAAGCCTTTGGCTTGCAAATACTTCTCCATCGCAGCAATAGAGTCATGCATGACAACAGATGGTACCGAAACTGGCAAGATCAATAACTCTTACGTAACATCAGGTGGTCTCCGCTGGTATGAAAACAATTGGGTTACAGTAACACCGGCTAAAGGCGTAACAGTAAAAAAACTTACAGTTCGCTCTCAAAGTTCAAGTTATTGCGGCACAATATCATTAATTGATGGAACAACTGTTACTTCATCAACAGTTGACTCATCCGATGCTTCTAATGTATTCCAGACAATTGACATCAACAAGAGTGAGACATTTAATCTTCATGCAGGAAAACAAAACCGCATATTCTATATGATTTTCGAAACGGAGGGAACTCCCGGAAATGTAGAGATGCCCGTTTTCGCCAACAACTTCAGTGCCCTTGTAAAAGGTCAGACTGTTGAGCTTTCAGCTCCCACTGCCGGATCTGAAATTTATTACACTCTTGACGGAACTGCACCTACAACCTCATCTACAAAATATACCGCTCCTATCGCACTTACAGAGAACGCACCGGTAAGAGCTATTGCAGTAAAAGATGGCGAGCAGAGTTTTGAGGCTTATCAAGACTTTATGTTGGTCAATGCTGATGGTACAAATGTAGCTACATTTGACTTCTCGGATTTCACCACTCTTTATTCTGTAGCTGACGCAACAACAATACCTCTTTCACAACTTGCCGTTGGAACAAAAAATGCAAACATTGCTATTGGTGAAACAGTATTTTCCGATAATGGTGTTACATTCGTAGATTCAAGTGCTAAAATTTTCAGATCGTGGACATTTGGAAATGTTGTAGAACTTCGTCCTGATAATGGTGCCACTATGACACTCACAGCTCCGGAAGGTAAATATATTTCTGATATCTATATTCAGGGTAGCAAGATTACAGGTCAAGCGTATAGCGGAGATAATGGCGCTATAACTGCTTGCAAATACAACACCTCAAAAGCAATGTGGGCTGCTGCAGATGGACAGAAACCCACAGAAGTAGTTATTACATCTTCAATAGCAGATGAATATCTTGATCAGTTGTATGTTTACTTAATGCCTGATGACAGCAGCGTAGCTACTATCGAAGCTGACGAGAATGCTCCTGTTGAGTATTACAATCTGCAGGGTATTCGCGTTGCCAATCCCGAGAATGGTCTTTACATCGTAAAACAAGGCAACAAGATTAGCAAAAGAATTATCAAATAATCCTACATCAACCTAACGATTTCAATAAGGGTTCGAAGCGAATGCTCCGGACCCTGTTATTTTTATATTTGGAAATAAGGGATTAAATATGTAATTTTGCAAGGATAACCAATACTTCTAAACATTTTGGACATAGACCCTTTACCGGCCTCGCCACTGGCGAGCCTATTTATATTATTGACTCAAACGGCTTTACCCGCAATCAGTTTCCATGCCCCTCCCAGTTGGCCGACATGGTCTTTCCTGATATTCCTCGCATTATGTTGTCTGCTGATATCCGCTTTCATTTCCGGAAGCGAGATAGCTTATTTCGGCTTGTCACCGCAGGAGATAGATGAACTCGAGGAGTCGGAATCACCACGCGACAAAAAGGCATTCAATTTCATTGAAAACAGCGAACGGCTGCTTGCCACCATCCTGATATCCAACAATCTTGTGAATATCACTATGGTTGTGCTCCTCACATTCGCCATTTCCCAGACAGTGGTATTCAACAGCGCGGTGCTCAACTTCCTGCTGCAGACAGTATTCATGACATTCCTTCTGCTATTGTTTGGTGAAATATTTCCGAAACTTGTGGCTCGCGGACGCACGCTGTGGTGGGTAAGGATGTCGCAGCCCGGTGTTGGAGTGTTATATAATATCCTCGGTCCCCTTGCCAAGGTGATGGCCCGATCCACAAGCATTGTTGGTAAGATCATAACAAAGAAGCAGGAAAATATCTCCACGGATGAGTTGGAGAAAGCTTTGGAGATATCGGATGTTTCAGATGTAAAGGAGAAGGAGATGCTTGAAGGTATCCTCTCTTTCGGTGAAATTGAGGCTCATGAGATCATGATTTCCAGGGTGGATGTTACAGCAATTGAATATCACGATTCATGGGAAGCAGCCATGAAGGTGATCCTTGACTCGGGATATTCCAGAATACCTGTCTACGACACTTCTCAGGATCAGATCATCGGCATATTATATAGTAAAGACCTACTTCCTTATCTTGAACAAAGAGAACCGGGATTCCGCTGGCAGAGCCTTTTGAGGGAGCCTTATTTTGTGCCGGAGTCGCGCATGATTGATGACCTTCTCGAGGACTTCCGCAAGCGAAAGATTCACATCGCTATCGTTGTGGATGAATACGGGGGAACCCAGGGAATCGTGACCCTTGAGGATATAATCGAGCAAATTGTGGGAGAAATTGATGATGAATACGATGATGTAACATCAATGTATAAAAAGATAGGTCCCGACTCATATATCTTCGATGCCAAGATTCCTATTACTGATTTCTGCCGCGTAACGGATATTCCGGAGGAGGATTTGGGAGATATTGGCGATGCCGAGACCCTTGCCGGTCTCTTACTCGAAATAAAGGGGGACTTCCCCACTACTAAAGAAACCCTTGTGCTTGGCGACCTTCATTTCCACGTGATGAAAATGGAGCGGCACCGCATAGTGCAGGTGAGCATGCGCATTGTTCACAAATCATAAAAAGATGGAAACTGAATTCATATATTGGAGACACCATACCATTCCGGGGATAAAAGTGGAGGAAGTATGCGGAGGGGAAGACCGGCCGTTGCCTTTATGGAAAGAGATGGCTTACCAGTTATATTGCGAGAACGGCAGGGAAGAATATCGCGATATCGGGCATTTCCCCAATGGTGCACCCTTTCTGATGGGGGAGGATTGCCGGATTTCAATCACCCACACGGGACGGTTTCTTGCCATTGCCACTCTGCCTGACACTCCGGATGCCGACCTTTCGGCGTTTTCTGAAGAGACGGCAATGGGAATAGATGCCGAACCGGCCGACCGGAAGCAGACACTGCACATCCGTGAGCGATTTCTGTCGGATGAGGAGTTGACTTTGATACCTGCGAATGACGTGCTCCTCAATGTTATGGCATGGACAGCAAAGGAGGCCTTATACAAGGCTGCCATGCAACCGGGTCTTGATTTCCGCGAGGAAATACGTATTCTGGCACTTCCCGAAATCGGTCCGGCAGTAACTGTTTACGATAAGGAAGAATTCGACCCGATCACGATGGGACGGGCTACTGTACGCATCAACGGCACCGAATACCCCTTCATCCTCTATAGCTACGAATCCGAAGGCAACATCTTAACCCTCGCCTTCTCTACTTCCTGCATTCGTTTCGGCATGTAACAAGTCAAGTAATTGATGCGGTTGCCCTGCGGTTGCTTTGCAAGTTATTTCTGTAATTGGAAATAATTCGTTAATTTTGCGAGAAATATCAATAATTACAAGCGAAATAATTTTAACTCTATAGGAATAATATGAAAAAAGCTTATGTATTCCCCGGCCAGGGAGCCCAGTTTGTAGGTATGGGAAAAGACCTGTACGACAATAATCCGGAAGCGAAAGAACTTTTTGAAAAAGCTAACGATATCCTCGGTTTCCGCATTACCGACCTTATGTTTGAAGGCACCGAAGAGGATCTGAAGCAGACCAAGGTTACACAGCCCGCCATTTTCCTTCATAGCGTATTGCTCGCCAAGAGCCTTGGTGATGAGTTCAAGCCTGACATGGTGGCAGGTCACAGCCTCGGTGAATTTTCCGCTCTCGTAGCCTCCGGTGCTTTAAGTTTTGAGGAGGGTCTCAAACTCGTGTCAAAACGTGCTCACGCCATGCAGAAGGCTTGCGAGCTGCGCCCATCCACCATGGCTGCCGTGCTCGCTCTTCCCGATAACAAAGTAGAGGAATTATGCGCTGAGGTTGACGACATTGTTGCCCCGGCCAACTACAACTGTCCCGGTCAGGTTGTAATCTCCGGCACTATGGAGGGTATTGATGCCGCCTGCGAAAAGATGCTTGCCAATGGTGCCAAACGCGCTTTGAAACTCAAAGTGGGCGGCGCTTTCCACAGCCCTCTGATGCAGCCGGCACAGGAGGAACTTGCCGAGGCTATCGCCGAGGCTAAATTCCAGACTCCTGTATGCCCTGTATATCAGAACGTTGATGGCAAACCGCACACCGACCCGGAGGAAATAAAGGAAAACCTGATAAAACAACTCACCGCCCCTGTGCGTTGGACTTATGATGTTGAGGCAATGATTGCTGATGGTGCTGATGAATTCATAGAACTTGGACCGGGTTCTGTACTTCAGGGTCTTGTGAAGAAAATCAACCGCAACGTTGCCACATCCGGTATGCAGTAATAATTTCTAATTGAGTTTGTCTGATAATGAATATAGCTATAGTAGGAGCAAGCGGAGCTGTAGGTCAGGAATTTCTGCGAGTGCTTGACGAGCAGAATTTCCCTGTTGACAGCCTGCGCCTTTTCGGTTCGAAGCGGAGTGCCGGCAGCAGCCGCACGTTCCGTGGCAAGGAGTATGTAATCGAGGAACTCACCCGCGACTCCGATTTCAGCGGGGTGGATATTGCTTTCACCTCAGCAGGAGCTTCCACTTCGAAGGAATATGCGGATACCATCACGCGCCATGGTACTCTGATGATCGACAACAGCTCGGCATTCCGCATGGATGAGGATGTGCCTCTGGTAGTGCCCGAAGTAAACGGTGATGATGCTTTCAATTGTCCGCGCCGGATTATCGGCAATCCCAACTGCACTACAATCCAGATGGTTGTAGCCCTCAAGCCTATAGACAATCTGAGTCATATCCGCCGTGTCCGTGTGGCCACTTATCAGGCTGCCAGCGGTGCCGGTGCAGCTGCCATGGAGGAGCTGAAACTACAGTCTGCACAGATCAGCCGCGGTGAGGAGCCGACAGTTGAAAAATTCAAGTATCAACTGGCATTCAACGTTATCCCCCACATAGATGTCTTTACTGACAATGACTATACGAAGGAGGAGATGAAGATGTTTAACGAGACGCGCAAGATCATGCATTCCGATATACGCGTTTCCGCCACATGTGTGCGCGTGCCTGTGATACGTGCCCATAGCGAGGCTATATGGGTGGAGACAGAGAAACCGGTAAGCGTGGAGGAAGCGCGTAAAGCATTTGCAGAAGCTCCCGGTGTGGTGGTTCTGGAGGAGAAGGATGGTGAGAAATTCTATCCCATGCCCCTGCACATAGCTGATAAGGATCCTGTATATGTAGGTCGCATCCGCAAGGATTTATGCGATGACTGCGGACTCAGTTTCTGGGTAGTGGGCGACCAGATCAAGAAAGGGGCAGCCCTCAATGCAGTCCAGATTGCGCAGCTGTTCCTGAACAAAAAAGGCGCAGACAAAATCACTGAATAATTGTATTTGCGGCTCCCAAGCCAAATGGTAAAAAAATAAAGGTTCGGACGATTCCGAACCTTTATTTTTATCACTCAAGTAGCTGTTCAAACTTTAGCGCGTTTGCTGTCCCAAATAAGATATATTATCAGCAGTGCGTAAGCCACGCAACCAAGTATCTGGGTCAGCTGCTCTGAGCCGGGTGTGGTATATTCAAAGCCTGCGAAGCGGGTGATAGCCGCGAATACTCCGAAGAGGGCACCACCTGCAATAAGTCCGGAGGAAAGCAATATGCCTCTGTCGCAACGCGCATCGTTTACCTTCTTATCTTTCGATGAGTTGGAAACAAAGTATGAAACAGCACCACCTACAAGCATCGGTGTATTCAACGACAAAGGTATGAACATTCCAAGGCAGAATGCCAGAGCCGGGACACCGAGCCAGTTGAGAATCAATGCCAGAATTGCTCCTACCATATAAAGGATCCAGGGAGTGTCTCCACCCATCATCAGCGGCTCTATCACTTTCGCCATTGCATTTGCCTGTGGAGCAACAAGGGCATTATCACCTGTAAAGCCGTAAACTTTGTTAAGCACGATAATCACCCCTCCCACGGTGGCTGCTGATACCAGCGTGCCGAGGAATTTCCATGTCTCCTGCTTCTTGGGCGTAGATCCGAGCCAGTAACCGATCTTCAGGTCTGTCACAAAACCGCCGGCCATGGAAAGTGCGGTGCACACAACACCGCCAATCACCATGGATGCAACAATACCGGAAGTGCCGCTCAGCCCGATTGAAACGAATATCGCCGAGGCAACAATCAGAGTCATCAGGGTCATTCCCGACACCGGGTTGGAACCTACTATGGCAATTGCATTAGCCGCTACAGTAGTGAACAGGAAGGCAATCACTGTTACAACAACCCATGCCACTGCCGCCTGCCATAAACTGTGAATTACGCCAAACCAGAAGAAGAGAAGTACTGCCAGCAGTGCCAGCACTATAAAAAATACCACCTGCTTCATGGAGATATCCATCTGCCAGCGTATCGGTTTCTCTGCATTCCGGGCACCACCTTTGAATTCACGACCTGCAAGCCCTACCGCCTGGCGGATAATAGGCCAAGATTTGATGATACCGATAACACCCGCCATCGCGATGCCTCCGATACCTATCATCCTTGCATAATCCTTAAACAGAACTTCCGGCGCCATTGCCTGGAATTCGGGTGTACCGTATGTGCCGAGCAAAGGGATTATTATCCACCATACAAAGATTGAACCGGCGAAGATTACAAATGCATATTTCAAACCTACTATATAGCCGAGACCAAGAAGGGCAGCTCCGGTGTTACAACTCAACACAACTTTTGTTTTCTCAGCGATCGTCTGTCCCCATGCCGATGCTGTGGAGGTTACAGTCTCTGCCCACCATCCGAATGTGGCAACAATATAGTCGTAGATACCTCCAATCAAAGAAGCTACAATAAGGGTCTTGGCCTGACCGCCTCCTTCAGAAGCAGCAGACTGCTGACCGGATATGAGCACCTGTGTGGTGGCTGTAGCCTCCGGGAAGGGGTATTTGCCGTGCATATCCTTCACGAAATATTTACGGAAGGGGATGAAAAAGAGAATACCCAGAATACCACCTAACAGCGAACTGAGGAATATCTGATAGAATTCCACCATAATCTCCGGATATGAGGCCTGCAGAATAAAGAGAGCCGGAAGCGTAAAAATCGCTCCTGCCACTATCACTCCCGAACAAGAACCTATAGACTGGATGATGACGTTCTGTCCCAGAGAGTTTTTCTTCTTCAAGGCATTGCTCAACCCTACTGCGATTATGGCAATAGGTATCGCAGCTTCAAACACCTGCCCCACTTTCAAGCCCAGATAGGCTGCCGCGGCACTGAATATCACTGCCATCAGAAGACCCATGCCCACTGAGTATGGCGTAACCTCTTTCTGTTTGCCGGCAGGTTTCATCACCGGCACATACTGCTCATCAGCAGCCAGTTCGCGGAATGCATTCTCCGGCAAACCCGTGTCGGTGGTGTAAACTTCTTCGTTTTCTTTCATAATATATGTTCTGATTAGTTTGTTATTCCTGTTCGCTCCCCTACTCCATCATGAAGTTCTTAGTAATGATTAAAAAATAATCTTGTAACTTGATTTGCGAAGATAAACAATTTTATCCTGAAATCAAAGGCACAAAGTCAGTCTCTTATTTTTTAACATTTATTTAATATCTGCTGCATAATCATGGCAGCGAAAGTCAATAAATTTGCTTCATCAAAGGAAATCAACCGAAAGTCTTTAAATTAAAATGAATACATACTTATGACAACAAATGCCATTCACACCACTAACAATACAAATTATACCGTAAACAACGGTATTCGCTGCTCGTTTGCACCGGGGCGCCGCGAGTCATCATCAATACTCGGCAGCACCCATACAATCAGTTATGGCGACCGTCTGTTTGCCCGGCTCGTGATGCATGGGCACATAATTACCGAATTCATGGTAAACTCCGTGCATGACCTTACGGAGCTTTGGGGAATGCTCCGCAAGGAATGTCGGGGAGTGAAAGGGCTTGCCAAGCTTTATTTGCGTAATGCATCGCGCGGCTGGAGTCTTGAGCGCCCGCTGATGCTATACCCTGAAACCCGCTTCAACACCGATTCGCGTATCAATGCCGCCTTCCGCGGTGAAGCCCGCCAACTCTCCTTCCCCTGGGAACTGTGAAATTATCTGAAATATGGGAATAATGGTTTGCCATTGTGAAAAAAAAAACGTAAATTTGCGTGTTTATTAGGCTTGTAGAGAAAACCGACAGGCACGAATTTTGAATTTCAACGAATTTGCGACTCAAAAGATATTAGAGCGATGGCAAAACAGGAAGATGTTTTCAAAACTATCATAGCCCATGCAAAGGAGTATGGGTTTGTGTTTCAATCAAGTGAAATCTATGACGGACTTTCCGCCGTGTATGACTATGGTCAGAACGGAGTGGAATTAAAAAACAACATAAAACGCTACTGGTGGGAAGCGATGACAATGCTCCATGACAATATCGTGGGCATAGACTCCGCGATATTCATGCACCCCACCATATGGAAGGCTTCGGGCCATGTTGACGCTTTCAATGACCCCTTGATTGACAACAAAGATTCCAAGAAACGCTATCGTGCTGATGTGCTCATCGAGGATGAGATTGCAAAATTCGATGAGAAAATCAACAAAGAGGTGGCAAAGGCTGCAAAACGTTTCGGAGAGAGCTTCGATGAGGCGATGTTCCGCCAGACCAACCCCCGCGTGCTTGAACATCAGCATAAACGCGATGAACTGCACACCCGGTATTCCGAGGCTATGAATGCCAACGACCTTGCAGAACTCAAGCAGATTATCCTTGACTATGAAATTGCAGACCCGATCAGCGGCACGCGCAACTGGACAGATGTGCGCCAGTTCAACCTGATGTTCAAGACCGAGATGGGTTCCACCGCCGATGGAGCAATGGAAGTGTATCTGCGACCGGAAACAGCCCAGGGTATTTTTGTGAACTATCTGAATGTGCAGAAAACCGGACGCATGCGTCTCCCCTTCGGTATCGCACAGATAGGGAAAGCATTCCGCAATGAGATTGTGGCTCGTCAGTTTATATTCCGTATGCGTGAGTTCGAACAGATGGAGATGCAATTCTTCGTTCGTCCCGGTGAGGAGCTGAAATGGTTTGATTTCTGGCGTCAGACACGTCTGCGCTGGCATAAGAACCTCGGTCTTGGCGACACCAAATATCGTTTCCACGACCACGAGAAGCTCGCCCACTATGCTAATGCAGCCACCGATATTGAATTTGAGATGCCATTTGGCTTCAAGGAGGTGGAGGGTATTCACTCCCGCACCAACTTCGATTTGTCGCAGCATGAGAAATATTCGGGCAAAAAGATACAATATTTTGATCCGGAACTCAACGAAAGTTACGTTCCTTACGTTATAGAGACATCAATAGGTGTGGATCGTATGTTCCTGAGCGTGTTCTGCAGCTGCTATGAAGATCAGGATCTCGGCAATGGCGACCGCCGCGCCGTGCTCCACTTCCCGGCACCCATTGCGCCTGTGAAATGCGCCGTGTTACCGCTTGTGAAGAAAGACGGGCTTCCGGAAAAAGCACGCGAAATCCAGCATCGTCTGCGTTTCGACTTCACTTGCCAATACGACGAAAAAGACTCTATCGGGAAACGCTACCGCCGTCAGGATGCCATAGGCACCCCCTATTGTATAACCATTGACCACCAGACACTGGAAGATGGCACTGTGACATTGCGCGAACGCGATTCAATGGAACAGACACGCCTTAGCGTGGACGAGCTTGAAAAAATCCTGTCGGATAAAGTGAGCCTCAACAGCCTGCTTAAGAAACTTGTATAATCTTCCGGGTGTCAGGTTTTATAGAAATTATAAAAAATTTAGATTATGGTAAAGAAAATATTGGGAGCTGTGGCAGCAGTGATTGCAATGATGAATCTTACATCCTGCAACTATAACAGCCTTGTTGAAAAGCAGCAGCAAGTAGATCAGGCATGGGCACAAGTTGAAAACCAGTATCAGCGCCGCGCCGACCTCATACCAAATCTGGTTAACACAGTAAAAGGGTATTCAGAGCATGAGAGTTCCACACTCGAAGCTGTTACCAACGCACGCGCCGGTCTGACCAAAGCATACGATGCCGCCCAGTCTGTGGAAAATCCGCAGGAAAACCTCGAGCAGTACCAGCAGGCTCAGAGTGCTCTCAAAGGTGCTCTCGATATATATGTAAATGCTGTGAGAGAGGCTTACCCTGATTTGAAAGCAAACACCAACTTCATGGCTTTGCAGACAGAACTGGAGGGAACGGAAAACCGTATCTCCACCGAACGCAAACGCTACACGGAAGCTGTGATGGACTATAATACAAGTATCAAAAAATTCCCGACAAATATTTATGCCGGTTGGTTTGGATTCAAAGAGAAGCAGCAGTTCAAAGCTGATGCCGGAGCATCAAAAGCTCCCGAAGTAAAATTCTGACCTTGATCCGGCTCCAACAAAACAACTTTTTCAGATGAGAAAAATTCTTTATATCCTGCCTCTTATGGCATTCCTGATGACCGGATGTCTCGGAGACGATAGTGTTACGGACTATTCCGCTTGGAAACAACAGAACGAAGATTATGTTACCGAGATGGAAAACCTCACCGAAAATGGTGAGAAAGTATATACCAAGGTCGTTCCCGACTGGTCACCAAATGATTTCGTGCTTATCAAATGGCACAACGATCGGTCGCTGACAGAGAAAAACCTCCGGCCGCTGAGCAATTCCACAGTGAATATCACTTATGCGATGGAAGATGTGGAAGGAACCTCTCTCGGGGATTCCTACAGCATGACCACTTATGGTGACAGCATTTACCAGAGCATGCCCAACGAGAATATCACCGGTATGTGGATTGCATTGACCACCATGCATGTAGGCGACTCCGTGACAATGGTTATTCCAGCCACTTCCGGCTACGGGGCAGTCTCCACAGGAAGCATTCTTCCTTATTCCACGCTGATTTATCATGTGAAGATGAAAAGTGTTCCCAAATACGAAAAATAAATTCCATGCAAATCTCAACCTTATTGACAACTGCGCTATTGCTATGTCCGGGCGCAGTTTCTGCTTATACGCTAACAAGCTATAAGGCAGCTCCGGCAGTGACTCTTAACATTCCGGCAAACCCTGCTGATTCCCTGCAAAAGGAGAATCATTTTTCCAACGACAAACTGCTGACGGCAAGATTACCGCTTGCTTTGCGCGAGCAATTGCAGAATTATACAACGATGACAGCAGACACCTCCGGCCGTCTCTCATTATTGAAAGATGAAACGCACCCGCAACTGCACTCATTTGTTACCCGTATGCGTGCAGAAAGGTTTGCCAAAGGGAAACTTGTGCTGAAATCAACTGCCATGGGGGATGTTCTTGTAAATGGAAATTCTGTTGCTAAAAAGACCACGTCAGACTCAATTCCGACTGAGGCAAGCGGTTCGCTGACCCTCAACCCGGAAGCGGACTATGACATTGTTGTCAATATAGTTTCTCTTCCTGATGACAAGAGTGCTCCAGAGTTCAAGCTTGAATTCGTGCCTGATAAAGATTTTGAAGATGTGGCTATCTCAGACGGTCCGGACATAGGACGCCGATTCTCCACACGTCTTACCATGACCGGCGAGCGTATCTACAGCACAACCGTATCTCCCGATGGCAAATACCTTCTTACAAAATACTCCGAAGTATTCTCTGCGGATGACCGCTCTTATCGTGCCACCCTTCAGGAGACAGCCACAGGCAAGATACTGACGGAAAACATATCCTCTCAAGCTTCATGGATGCCGAAAGGTGCCACACTATATTACACTGATAAAAAACCTTCCGGATATGACGTGGTTACAATCGATGTGCCTACGCTCAGAAGCAAGGTGATTGCACGCGGAGTGCCCGATGCCTCATTCTTTGTAACTCCGGATGAGAAATCCCTTATATATTATGACTTCGTGGAAGGGAAGAAAGATGAGGGGATAATGCACAGATATCTTGATCCCGATGACCGCCAGCCCGGCAACCGCGACCGCTCCTATGTCATGCGCTATGACCTTGACACACATACCACTACCGCTCTGACATACGGAGGTGCTTCAACCCATATCGCATCCTTCTCTCAGGATGGCTTCAAAATGCTGTATATTTCAACAGTGATGCGTCCGGATGAATACCCGATGTATTTCAAAGATATCATAGAGATGGATCTCAGGACTCTCAAGACAGATACACTTATACATAATGATGCATTTATCAACGATGCGATCTATTCACCAGATGGAAAACAATTGTTCTGCCTCGGAAGCCCGCAAGCTTTCGATGGGATAGGAGCCAACGCCGGCAACCATGAAATTCCAAACGACTTCGATATTCAGGGGTTCATATATACCATTGCAGATAAAAGTGTGAGAGCTGTGACCCGTGATTTCGACCCCTCGATTT
Source organism: uncultured Sangeribacter sp. (assembly GCA_964515455.1). GTDB lineage: Bacteria > Bacteroidota > Bacteroidia > Bacteroidales > Muribaculaceae > Lepagella. The sequence goes on along the minus strand of CAZEUD010000003.1, from coordinate 34,029 downwards.
CCGGCAATGCGGTATGGAACCGCATCAACAACATGATCTACTTCATGGCCGACCGAGGATTTTATACCGATCTCTACTCCCTCAATCCAAAGACAGGAGCTATCACACGACTTGACAATAAGATTCAATCCGTATTTAATTTCTCCATTGGCGATGACGAGGGTAACTGGCTTGCATACTACGGCGGAGAATTTACCGACACCGGTCTTGCATACGTCATGAATCTTAAAAACGGCACCAACCGCCTGATAGATGACCCGATGAAGGAGAATCTGAAAGATATACAGTTCGGGCACATGGAGCCATGGAGATTCACAGCCTCGGATGGAACTGAGATTGACGGCTACATGACCCTCCCTCCAAATTTTGATTCCTCAAAAAAATATCCTCTTATCGTATATTATTATGGAGGCACCACACCTTCCTCTTCAAGCATGGGCTCCTATTCTCCACAATTATTCGCCTCCCGTGATTATGTGGTATATACTATAAATCCGAGTGGGACTGTGGCATACGGACAGGAATTCTCTGCGCGCCATGTGAATGCATGGGGGAAACGCACCGCAGAAGATATCATCGAAGGTGTGGCGAAATTCTGCGATGAGCATCCGTTTGTGGATCGCAAGAAAGTGGGATGCCTCGGTGCTTCCTATGGTGGTTTTATGACCCAATATCTGCAGACACTTACCGACATCTTTGCTGCCGCCGTTTCCCACGCCGGAATATCAAATGTGACCAGTTATTGGGGTGAAGGATACTGGGGATATTCATACAATGCCGTAGCCGCAGCCAAGTCTTATCCATGGTCGAATCCTGACTTATATACAAAACAGGGTTCTCTCTTCAATGCCGACAAGATTCATACACCACTGCTGCTTCTCCAAGGCACAAAGGATACAAATGTGCCTATAGGCGAGAGCATCCAGATTTTCAACGCCCTTAGAATATTGGGACGCGATGTGGAGTTTATCACTGTTGATGGCGAAGATCATATAATCACCAACTTCGATAAAAAACTCATATGGCAGGATACCATTATGGCCTGGTTTGCGAAATACCTCCAGGACGATGCCAGATGGTGGAATGAACTTTATGGGAAGTAGACATTGGTAAGATACAATGGATAGAGAACTCAGGGAATTACTTGACACGGAAGCTGCGCGAATCAACCGGCCGGAATTTATCGGAAATGATCCCGTGCAGTTTCCGCGTCGTTTCAGCCGGCAGGAAGATATAGAGATTGTGGCTTTCCTGGCTGCCATCATCGCCTGGGGAAGACGCACCATGATTTGCCGCAATGCTGAGCGCATGCTCACCCTTATGGACAATGACCCCTATAATTATGTGATGGATGAAGGGTATGAGGATCTTAATCCCGACATGAATCTACACCGCACATTTTTCGGACGTCATTTCCAATATTTCCTGCGCGGTATGAGACGTATTTTCAATGATTACGGCACTCTCGACAATTTCGGCATTGCAATGCGCATATCGGATTCCGCCACTCCGGCATGGAGTCTTGTGGAGAATATGGAAAGATTGATGCGTGAGGAAAATGGGGGCACCGATTGTTCGCAATGCCTGCCGGTAAATCTCAAGAATACCGCTCTGAAACGGGTGAATATGGCGTTGCGCTGGCTTGTGCGCGATGATGGAATTGTGGATATGGGTATATGGAAATCCATCCCCAAAAGCAAACTTTATATCCCGCTCGATGTTCATGCAGGTAACACGGCACGCAATCTTGGATTGCTTGAGCGCAAAGCCAACGACCGGAAGAGCGTGGAACTCCTCACCGGCACGCTACGCTCCATCCGCCCCGAGGATCCTGTATATTACGATTATGCGCTTTTCGGAATCGGAATCGGGGAGTGATTTTTTCATTGAATACCCTATACGGAATATATAGAGACTTTTACACTTGAATAAGATATTATCTGTTATTATGATGATTTGCACCTTGGCTTTTTTGCCTATGAGTGCAGAAGTGAATGAAACTTATGAGAATCCCAAGAGGGAATTCCGCGGAGCATGGCTCCATGTCATTGGTCAGACACAATGGCAGAACAAAACCACTGATCAAGCCAAGCAATATATACGGGAGCAACTCGACAAACTTCATGATGCCGGCTGCAATGCCGTAATCTTTCAGGTTCGTCCCACCGCCGATGCTCTTTACAAATCAGACCTTGAACCCTGGAGCGCATGGCTTACCGGGAAACGGGGAAAGGCTCCTGAGCCAATGTGGGATCCTCTGGAATATACACTTGAGGAAGCACATAAGCGGGGAATGGAGTTTCACGCCTGGCTAAACCCCTACCGCGTCACCTCCAATGCCAAGGAGACTTTGCCTGCAAACCACATCTCACGCATGGAGCCGCAACGTTTCTTCAAATATAACGGACAGGTGCTGTTTGACCCGGCATATCAGGAAAATCGCGATTTCATTTGCAAAGTGGTGGATGATATTGTGACACGCTATGACGTTGATGCAATCCATATAGATGACTATTTCTATCCGTATCCAGCCAAAGGGATGAATATACCTGACGATGCCAGCTATCTTAAATTCGGTCTCGGAAGGAATAAAAACGACTGGAGACGTCATAATGTGGATTTGCTGATTGAACAACTCCACAAGACCATTAAAGAGCGCAAGCCATGGGTGCGTTTCGGAGTCAGTCCCTTCGGTATATGGCGCAACAAACTGAATGACCCGAGGGGAAGTGAAAGTTCCGGACTGCAGAATTTTGATGATCTCTATGCGGATGTACTTCTATGGGCAAAAAATGGCTGGATAGACTATCTTGCGCCCCAGCTATACTGGAATCTTGATACTCAGGCAGCTCCGAGCCGCAAACTTGCAAAATGGTGGAACGACAATGCCAATGGAGTGGATGTATATATCGGTCAGGATGTGAAACGCACAATGGACGTGGCAGACCCTGGAAACAATGATAAAAATGAACTCGACACCAAGGTGAAGTTATCCCGCAAACTTCCCAACATTGGTGGCAACATCTGGTGGCACGGATATTGGGTAACGGGCAACTATAAAGGGGCAGCCGACTCTCTGGCCATGAAGTATCAATCCACAATCGCTCTGCCCCCGGCCTACGGAGACAGCAATGTGCACCCTGAATCTGTCAGCGAGATTAAAATAGAGAAAGAAGGGAATATGGAATATCTTGTATGGAAACCCGCCAATCAGGGACATACCGAGAAAGCGACAGATGCCATTCGTTATGTGGTATATGAATTCTACCCCGGAGAACCGCAGGATATCAATGACCCGCAGACAATCATTGCCCTCACCCCATACAACAGGGTGATGATAAACGAAGAGAGCAAAGGAAGCACCTTCGCAGTCACCGCTCTCGACCGAATGAACAGGGAGTCGAAACCGATATTTATCTATAATCACTGATCCGCTTCCTCGCGGTCAGTGATCTGCAACTTAAGACCAAGCACATTCAGAATCTTCTCAAGTGTGGCTATCGATGGATTTGCATATCCCCCCTCGATAGCCTTTATCATTCTTACGCTCACCCCCGACATATCGGCAAGTGCCTGCTGCGTTGTGCGCAAGGTCTGACGCCTTGTTTTCAATATATTACCTAATTCCATCAGTGCATTAATAAAATATGGGACAATTTATGTCCTTTATCGAGTGTTTTACGGTTTACAAAGATAACACTTTTAAAGGGAACACACCGTGAACTATATTTCATTTAACATTTATTTATATTCAGGTGCCTGATTCTTGCACCCATACGGAATAACTTTGCAATGTGAAAAGAAACAAAATGTAACCCTAAAACTTTAATGATATGAAAACTGACATGACATCTTCCACACATCGGAATCTCGGACTATACGCAATCTATGCCACAGGCATCATTATCCTGCTTCTGCAGATCAGAAGTATCTTCGCTTGATAAAATTTCGAAACCGGAATTTTAACCGACCTCTAACTTTCAAAGAATCGTACAAAAGCAGCACCCTATGCTTATTTACTAAAGCATAGGGTGCACTTATATAAGAGAAATATTTTTTAGTCGCGACCGCCTCCAAACAAGCGGAGCAGGAAAAGGAACAAGTTGATGAGGTCAAGATAGAGATTCATCGCGCCCATAGTGGCAAGTTTGTCGGCAAGCGAGGGGTCAAGATTGGCAGCGGCAAGTCTTCTTACCTGCTGGGTATCCCATGCCGTAAGACCGGTAAACAGGAGCACTCCAATTATTGAGATTATCCATTCCATGGTGGAATTAGCGAGGAAGATATTCACTACCATCGCAATAACCAATCCGAAGAGTGCCATAATCAGATAAGTACCCAACTTGGACAGGTCGGTCTTGGTGAAATATCCATATACCGACATGGCTCCGAATGTGCCGGCCGTTATAAACAATGTATATGCGATTGTGCCAAGACTGTAGACGAGTAATATCGGTGCCAGCCAACAACCCATCAGAGCCGAATAAAGCACAAAGCATCCAAGAACGGCTCCCGAAGACATCCTCTCCATTCTTGCCGGGAGGATAAATGCCATTGCGAACATTGCTATCAACATACCCCAGAACACAAGCCGGTTGCCAAAAAAGAACTGCATTGCAGCCTGGGAAGAAGCAACACCAAGTGCGCAGAATGCCGATACAAGGAGTCCTACAAACATGCGCACATATACGCGTTTCATGACCGAATTGGTCTGAGCCACCACTGACTGACCGCCAAAGAAGGGGGGAGGTGTAACTCTTGAACTGTTATATTCCATATCTATACTTTTAGAATATTTTACTATATTTTCCCTAACTACTTATTAGACACATTCCGTGCCAAAAAGTTTATTTATTCCCGATTGATTTCAATTCCACGAAATTCTACATCCTCTCCGGCATCTCAATGCCGAGCAGCGACATGGCACTCTTCAATGTGCGTGCCACCACATACGACAGCAGCAGACGCAGGTTGCGCTTCCGGTCGTCCTCTTCACGCAGGATAGAATAGTCGTGATAGAACTGGTTGTATTCCTTTGCCAGATCATAAGCATAATTGGCAATAAGGGCGGGAGAATAATTTTTGCCTGCCTCAGCCACAACTGATGGGAAGTCTGCAACTTTCTGAATAAGTACCGACTCCTTCTCGTTAGGTTCACTGTCGGGTGTGGCAGAGGGATCAAAACCCTCAGCCTTGCGTATTACAGAGCGGATACGCGCGTATGTGTACTGAATGAACGGACCGGTGTTCCCGTTGAAATCAATCGATTCCTTGGGGTTGAAGAGCATATTCTTGCGAGGATCCACCTTAAGCAGGAAATATTTCAATGCTCCAAGACCAACCATTCTGGCAATCTCAGCACTCTCCCCGGCAGGCATTCCGGCAAAACGCTCGGCACCCATCTCTGCCGCAGATGCAACCATAGTATCCATTAAGTCATCGGCATCAACCACTGTTCCCTCGCGGCTTTTCATCTTCCCTTCGGGAAGCTCAACCATCCCGTAGGAGAAATGCGTCAGATCCTTGCCCCATTTGAAACCGAGTTTGTCGAGAAGCAGCGACAACACCTGAAAATGATAATTCTGCTCATTGCCGACAACATATATCATCTTGTCGATGGGGAAATCCTGATAACGGAGTTTGGCTGTGCCTATATCCTGAGTCATGTAAACAGAGGTGCCGTCAGCGCGAAGCAGCAGCTTATGATCAAGACCGTCACCGGTAAGATCAGCCCATACAGAACCGTCCTCTTTGCGATACATGATACCTTTCTCTATACCGCCAAGCACAAGATCCTTGCCTTCAAGATAAGTATCCGACTCATAATAAATCTTATCGAAGTCAACACCCATGCGGCGATATGTCTCGTCAAAGCCGGCATATACCCAGCTATTCATCATTTTCCACAGGCTGCGCACTTCAGGATCACCTGCCTCCCACTTGCGGAGCATCTCGCGAGCTTCTGCCATAAGAGCAGAATTCTTCTCTGCCTCCTCATCGCTCATACCCTGCTCCTTGAGCTGCCTGAGTTCATCTTTGAAATGTTTGTCAAAAGCCACATAGAAATCACCGATGAGATGGTCTCCCTTCTTGCCTGTGCTTTCGGGTGTGGCTCCATCGCCCCATTTCTTCCACGCAAGCATCGACTTGCAGATATGAATACCACGGTCGTTCACAATATTGGTTTTCACCACCTTGTGACCATTGGCTTTAAGAATCTGCGACAGCGAGTAGCCAAGCAGATTATTGCGCACATGACCGAGATGCAAAGGTTTGTTGGTATTTGGGGAGGAGTATTCCACCATAACAAGGTCGGAATTCTCATCGGCTTTTCTGAAACCGAAATCCTTGTCGGCTGCAATTTCATGCAGGAGACTCAGCCAGAATGCAGGGTTTATTGATATGTTAAGAAAACCTTTGACTACATTATATTTATCCACTGCCTCAAGATTTTTGGCAAGCCATTCGCCAATCTCTGTGGCTGTGATCTCCGGAGCCTTGCGTGAGATTTTAAGCAACGGGAAAACCACAACCGTAAGGTCTCCTTCAAACTCTTTTTTTGTTGCGGAGGGGGTTACGGATTTTGGGTCAATATCTGCGCTGTAAAGTTCCTTAACAGCCTTTACCACTCCTTCAGCAATAATTGATTCGATCGACATATCTCTAATTTCTATAATTTTCTTGATTCAGAATGCAAAAATACAAAAAAAACACTTCCTCTACAAATCAGCTGGTTCCATCTGCACAATGATATACCTTATTTTGGGAAGAGGCGGTTGAGGATTTCACGGCGAAGGTAACGGAAAGGGGTGATTAGAGGGCGGAAAGGTCGTTTCTGCCCGGTGGTGAATATAAGGAGGTCGCCATGATGGCATGTCACCTTCATCTCTTCGCCGAGCCTGATTGGCTCACCATCAACATGAGCCATACCCGGAGCCACCCTGCGTATCGTTGCTTCCCTGGCTTTCAAAGTCTGAATAATCATATTGTTTTTGATCAGACCTGTAACCAGCTCCACTCCGGCGCGAGCCTGCGTAAGCGGGGTGCCGGCATGTATGATGGTGATATCCATGAGTCCGTCGCGTATAGAGGCTGAAGGAGCAATAAACACATTATTACCATATTGGGAAGCATTGCATGCTGCCACAATAAAAGCCTTGAACCGGAATGTATGACCGTTAGCTTCTATTTCATATTCATCCGGTTTAAATTTAAGGTATTCCTCAAGTGCCGAACGCAGATATGTGACAAGCCCCCTGTGGCGCGACTGTGAGAACTTTTCACTGACAGCGGCATCAAAACCGAGTCCGAACGTGCAGAAAAAATTATGACCGTCAACCTCACAAGAATCGCATGCAAGGATATTGCAGCGTGCTATTACATCAATGGCTTCTCCCACATCAGTGGTGAGTCCGAGATGGCGTGCCAAACCATTCCCCGAACCCAGAGGAATTATCCCTAATGCAGTGGCTGTGCCGCGCAATGCTCCCGCTATTTCATTGACAGTGCCGTCGCCTCCTGCGGCAATCACACCCAGATACCCCTTGCGGGCAGCTTCTGCCGCGAATCTCTCTGCATCTCCGGGGGCCTCAGTATAAAGCACCTCCACATCGATATCCACCTTGCCGAGACGGCGCACACACTTGGCAGCGACACCGCGTTTGCTTGCGGTGCCGGAAATGGGATTTATTATCAAAAGACATTTCAGGCGCGTCATTGATTCATTTTTTCAAGTGTAAGTATGTTTCCTTTTTTAAATTGAACACATACTTATTCCCTTTTATTACGTTATTTCGGCGTTTTTTTATTATTTTTGTAAATATTTTTCTAAGCAGCTACTTAAAATTTTTCTTAAAACATGAATTCATATTCATCGGTCAACTGGCCACCCGTGACCAAGAATCTTATAATAATTAATGTATTGATTTGGCTTGTGGAATACCTTTCCCGCGGATTTGGAAGCACGATTGTCAACCACCTCGGTTTGCACTATTTCGGTTCGGAAATGTTCAATCCTATCCAGCCTGTCACATATATGTTCCTGCATGCACAGGGGAGTATAACCCATATCCTTTTCAATATGTTTTCTCTATGGATGTTCGGAAGAATGATGGAGAATGTATGGGGGTCAAAACGTTTCCTGCTGTATTATATGATCTGCGGCATCGGAGCCGCCGTGGTGCAGGAGGCGGTATGGGCATTCACATGGCAACATGAATACATAGAGGGTATCGCAAAGCTGAACGGCATGACTTACGATCACATGAAGAGTGTGGTGGACACCGCACTTGCCAACGGCGACCTTAGATTCATTGAAGGGATGGCAGCGATGAAAAACAGCATGATTACCATCGGAGCATCCGGAGCGGTGTTCGGGATTCTGTTAGGGTTTGCGTTCGTCTTCCCCGACATTCCCATGTATCTCTTCTTCATACCGATTCCCATCAAAGCCAAATATATGGTGGCAGGGTATGCTGTATTGGAATTTTTCTTCGGAGTGAGCGGCACAGCAAGCTCTGTGGCGCATTTCGCCCATCTGGGGGGAATGATTTTCGGATTAATCATCTTGTTATATTGGGAAAAGAAAGGGATGCTGCGTGGCGGAGGCTTTTATTGACAAATTCCGCCGTTTCTGCGGCGGCTCGAAAGAATTGGCTTGCCTTGCAGGGTTAAATATCGCGGTAAGCATAGTGGTGTGGATAACGGGATTTATTCTCACACTTTCCCATATTGACTCCACTTCTCTGCACACGTGGCTTGCATTGCCATCATCCCCCGCTTTGTTTGTCTTCAGACCGTGGACATTGTTAACTTATATGTTCACGCAGTTTTCACCGTTGCATCTGCTGTTCAACATATTGTGGTTATACTGGTTTGGCAGGATGATGATATTCTCAACCACCGGCAGACGCCTTATTATATGCTATTTGGGAGGAGGAGCCGCGGGTGGTTTGGCATACCTCACAGCCTCGGCTTGCGGCATGGCGGCGGGAGCATACTTGTGCGGGGCATCTTCTTCGGTGCTCGCAATAATGTGTACTGTCGCAATAACAATGCCCGATTACGAATTGAACCTCTTCCTCTTCGGACGCGTTAAAATGAAGTGGCTTGCCGCTGTTTGCGCTGTGCTGACTCTGATAGGAGCCTCCGCGACAGAAGCCGGCACAATAGCTCACGCCGGAGGGATATTGTTCGGTGTGATTTACGGTTGTATCCGCAAAGGTATGTTTAAAAAATATGAAGATTCATTCAAAGCGAAAAAAGCCGGTATAAAGAAGAGTTTCAGAAGTAACCCCACAAAGGATGCCGGGGCAGCGGTGAAGGCGATGCAAGGAAGGCTGAGCGACCATGAGCGCCTTGACCAGCTACTTGACAAAATCCGAATATCGGGCTATGCTTCACTTTCAGAAGCCGAGCGTCTCGAACTCGATGCCCTCTCCCGCAGGATCCGATAGACATTCCCCTCAAACTTTAAACATTAAACACTGACAGAAAAATGTTTCTCCCTTTGGTAAAACCCATATTCAGGATGATTTTCAGAATACTCTCTTTTATTCTGTTTATCCTCACGTTGATATCCGCTTATGGAGGCAGGGTAAATCCGGAGTATCTTATGCTGCCATCTGTGCTGACACTCGCACTCCCCTATTTTGCCATAGCCACTATCATTGTAACCATTGCATGGCTGTGTGCCGGCAGATGGTTTACCGCCGCCATCGGGGTTCTGGTACTTGTAGCGGCATGGCAGCCGATATCCACCGCCATGCCACTCCATACGTCAAAGAAAGCGGAATATCCGGATCGCACATTCAAACTCCTGACATACAATATTCTTCATTCCTGGGATCAGGAAGACCCTGAAATGAAGTCGGGCAACCGCGCATTGCGCTACGTCCTTGACAGCGGAGCGGACCTTGTAGGCCTTCAGGAACTCGTGAATTATGACAATCCGGAGGAAGTGTTTAAATTCAAGGGTGCGCTGTGTGACTCCCTTTTTGCAACTTACCCCTATCGTGCGGGAACAGATGCATCCGACCTGAAGGTATTGTCGAAATATCCTGTAAAACTGATCTCTGACCATTACACCCATGCTTTGTACGAAGTGACGATGCCTTGGGGAAAATTACACTGGATAAATGTGCACCTTATATCTTTCCAACTTACAGATGAAGACCGCATGGTAATGCGCGAGGTTATCTCCGTAAAAGATACAAAACAAGGGCTTAAGGAGATGAAAGGATCCATAAGGGAGAAACTCAAAACAGGCTTCACAAAGCGTGCGGAATGTGCGCGGGAAGTAAGGGAACTGATTGAATCCACTCCCGGTCCGCTTATAATAAGCGGTGATTTCAATGACGTGCCTGAATCCTACACTTATCGTATCCTCAAAGGGGAAGATCTTGCGGATGCTTATACAGAGACCTCATTCGGTCCGATGATCACCTACAACCGCCATGCTTTCTGGTTTCACCTAGACCAGATTCTTTACCGGCCGAATCCTCTTAAGGCACTAAATGTGAAGAAAGGACACATCAAAAGCAGCGACCATTATCCGCTGCTTGTAGAATTTGAATGGCTCAAACAATAATGAAGAAACAACAAAACAACAATACAAATATATAATGAAAAAATTAATTACAATGATGGCGGGAGCGCTGCTCCTCGCCGCCCCTCAGCTTATGGCAAGAGAGAATCCTTTTTTAAAGCCGTATGATACCAAGTTCGGTATCCCGCCGTTTGACAAAATCGAGACATCCGACTTCCTTCCGGCTATCAAGGCCGGCATCGAGGAGCAGGAACAGAACATTTACAACATCGTGCGCAACCGCGCCACTCCCGACTTCAAGAACACAATCCTTCCGCTGGAAAATCTGTCGCCGATTCTGGAACGTGTGTCAGGTGTATTCTACCATTATCAGGAAGCACTTTCCACTCCGGAATTTGCTGAAATGGCAGATGAGGCTATTCCATTGCTAAACCAGGCATCAAATGCCGTTAATCTGAATGAACAGCTTTTCCAACGCATCAAAAGCGTATATGACATGCGCGACAAGATGGGGCTGACAGCAGTGCAGAAACGTCTTGTGGAGAAGTATTACAAAAGCTTTGCGGAGCAGGGAGCTGCTTTGCCGGAGGATAAGAAGGCTGAACTGGTGAAAGTGAATGACGAGCTTTCCAAGCTTTATATCCAATACAACCGCAATCTTCTCGACGCCACAAACTCTTTTTACATCACGGTTTACGACAAGGGCGATCTTGCCGGGCTGCCGGAGTCTTCAGTAGCACAGGCTGCCGAAGAGGCCAAGAGCCGCGGACTTGACGGACTCTGGGTGTTCACACTCCACGCCCCGAGCCGTCTGCCGGTGCTTCAGAATGCCGACTTCCGTGGCTTGCGCGAGGCAATGTACAAAGGCTACACCACTCTGGCATTCAACGGAGCCAACAACAACGTGCCGGTAATAAAGGAGATCGTAAGATTACGCAATGAAAAAGCCAAAATAATGGGCTTTGATAATTTCGCCCGGATGATGACCAGCCGCGTGATGGCAAAAACTCCGGAAGCCGCCGGCGACTTGCTGCTGAAAGTGTTTGAACCGGCTGTGAACCGTTCGGCCGAGGAGGTGAAAGATATGCAGGCTTATGTTGACGCCAATGGCGGCGGTTTCAAGATTGCACCTTGGGACTATTATTACTATGCGGGAAAAGTAAAGGAGCAGAAATATGATCTTGACGAAAACGAGGTGCGTCAGTATTTCGCTCTTGACAATGTGCTGAAAGGTATGTTCGACTGCGCGGAGCGCCTCTATGGCATCAAGATGGTGCCTATGACTGATGCACCGAAATATATTGATGACATGGCGGTATATGAAGTCGTTGACTCCAAGACCGGAGAGCATGTTGCTGTATGGATGTGCGATTATTTCCCCCGCGACAGCAAACGTCAGGGAGCATGGATGGAACAGCTTCAGAGTTGCGGTATATTTGAAGACGGGCAGCAACGAAGACCTATTGTATATAATGTAGGAAACTTCACCCGCCCTGCAGGAGATGTGCCGGCATTGCTTTCAATAGATGAGGTTGAGACAACCTTCCATGAATTCGGTCATGCTTTGCAGGCTATCCTGTCGCGCGCTCCCTACAAGTCGCTTGCAGGTACGAATGTAGACCGCGATTACGTTGAAATGTGCTCGCAGATCAATGAGCATTGGGCTTTTGAGCCGGAGGTGATGAAACAATATGCAAAACATTACGCAACCGGAGAGACCATACCTGATGAACTTATCGACAAGATTGTGAAATCATCGAAATTCAACCAGGGATTCAGCACTGTTGAGCTTGCGGGGGCGGCACTGCTGGATTTGAAATACGGAGAGACACCTGAAGTAGAAGACGTAGTGGCTTTCGAAAAGAAAGTTGGTGATGAGATCGGCATGCCGGAGGAGATTACCTACAGATACCGTTCTCCATATTTCAAGCATATCTTCGGCAGCGACGATGGATATGCCTCCGGATACTATACATACCTCTGGGCAGAAGTGCTTGAAGCTGATGCCTGGGAACTCTTTAAAGAGAAAGGAATTTTTGATAAAAAGACTGCCGAATCTTTCAAGAAAAATATTCTTGAATCCGGCGATACGGAGGATCCTATGGTACTCTTCAAGCGCTTCCGCGGACATAATCCTGATGCGTCAGCACTGCTTCGCTTACGCGGTTTTGAATAATATGCCTATATAAATTAAATAAAATCCACATTTTATAAAAAATTTAAAATGTGGATTTTGTCATATTCTATTGTTTATAAAAGATATATATAATTATAGCCGGGAAAGTATGTTTTATAACAATAGATTAAATTTTGCAAAAAGAAACATCTTTTATAATTTTGCATTCAGAAAATATAACCCAACCTTACAAAATGAAGTATATCGTGGTTATATCTTACAGCAAGTTTAAAAACTTGCGTACGAGCAAGGCAATGACAAAATCATTATAAGCATGCAAGCAACAGGGTAATTGATTATTATTTTGACCTTAATCGAAGAAGACATACTTTTACGTGAGTCGAAGTTTGTTCTCGCTAAACCGCGGTCTGCAAGAGCCGCGGTTTTGTCGTATTTATGAGACAGCTTCTAAGGCCAAAATCCCGGTTTATGTGTGAGTCGCCTTGTAGGGCTGCACCCCGGTGCAGCCGCCATATCGTGACGCAAATTCCACACATGCCGGTGTTGGCTTTGTGGCTGCACCAGGGTGCAGCCCTACATCGGTCGCGGAGTTTCTGTTAGATAAATTCGTGTTTTTAAGATAGTTTTGATGCGGTTGCCCTGCGGGAGAAGGAGATTTTATGGAAGAAATATAGGTTTTTTATTATTTTTAATAAAAATTTACTGAATATGTTTGTTTTTTTTTGTTTAAATACTTATATTTGGGCGCGAAATGAATTTTTGCGCCAATAACGCCCTAAAAAGTAACAATTTGCATTAAAAATTTCTGTATTTACACACAAATATCAACTTAGTATGAACAAGACAGATTTAGTAAATGAAATCGCCGCAAAGGCGCAACTCAACAAAGTAGCTGCCAAAGCAGCTCTCAAAGCCACCCTCGAATCTATCGAACAGGCGCTTGCAAACGAAGACAAAGTGCAGCTTATCGGTTTTGGCACTTTCTCTATAGTTGAGAAAGAGGCACGCACTGGTATCAACCCCCAGACAAAGGAGAAAATTCAGATTCCGGCCCGCAAGGTTGTTAAATTCAAACCTTCTGCCAATCTCGCAAAATAATTTGCTCAAGACTTAATAAGCAGCCTGTCTCGAAATGAGGCAGGCTGCTTATTTTTATCAGTGTATTTCAGGCTTTTCCTCTGTATTAACAATTTTTGAGGAATTCAAAAAATTTCATAACATTGCAGCGCAGCGTGGGCACAGACCCTTGATCATATAGTTGATGGAATGGGTACTGTAGTCGGAGGGAAGGGGAACTTCAGGAATTGGTATTTCCTCAAAGCAAACGAGTTCATGGCAACGTTCGCAGTAGAAATGCACGTGCATATCTGAAACGGAGCAATCTCCATCCGAATGGCACAGCTCATATTTGACAGAGCCGCTCCCATCCTCCAGACAATGTACTATATCTTTTTCAAAAAACAGGTTTAAAGCACGGAATATGCTTGATTTGTCCATAGTGGTGATAGACTCCTCCAATTGCGAAAGACTCACAGGATGCTTCTCTGCCATCAAAGCACGCATCACAATTATCCTGTTGGCTGTAGGTTTCACACCCTTTTTCTCCAATATCTCTTCCGCTTTCCTCATGTATCTTTGTTTGTAGAAAAGGGTTCCGGCTCGAAAGCCGAAACCCCTTTTCATAAAATAAGCAAATGTTTTATTATTTTATGGAAATGTATTTCTTAAAACAAGAGCTTTGGCTTATTTCCCGAGACGTGCTTTCTCACGCTCAGCGTAAGCCTCGATTGTCACACCATTACCGGGTTGGAATGCAGGATAATCCTTGCTGATTTTCTCATAGCAATCCAACGCCTTGTCATATTTCTTCTGCTCATCATAGATGTTGGCCTCTTTGAGAAGCACACGGGGCACTATCTGCTCGTTAACTCCGGCTCTCTTCACAGCCTTGTCGAAGCAGTCCAAGGCATCGTCATATTTCTTGAGGTTCACATAGCAGTCACCCTTGAGTACGAGTGCATTTGCATCAAGCACCGGCTCTGATGAACTGAATTTGTCAAGACATTCTATAGCTTCCTTGTATTTACCGGTATTATAGAAAGACTCTGCTGCACTGAGAGCTGCCAGTTTGCCGGCATCTGTGCCTGAATATTTATCAGCTACCTTCTTATATTCTGCAGCTGCTACTGAATCATTGCCAGCAGATGTGATTTCAACCTGATTATATGCCTCGAATGCTTTGTTCACTTTAGGATTGCGGAAGAAAAATACATAACAAAGTATGATTGCCGCGATCAATACGACAATACCGACTGTCAGAAACACAGCCTTTTTGTTCTGTGCTATTCTTTCACTCGCTCCTGTAAGGTTGGCGTTCAGTTTCTCAATTGCTGAATCGTCCTGCTGTCCGTTCTTATTATTTGCCATTTTTATTTTATCTGCTCCCGCATGGCGGGATTTCATTATTATTCGCTTTTTACCGGAGGTTTTATTCTTCCCATTGCATTCAACGTGCAAATTTAATAATAATTCCCAAATATTCAAAGAAAAGTTTTGCATTTATTCCAAAATGCTACCACCGTGTTATCAGCACAACCTTCTTCTGTTAAACAATAAATCGATATATGTTTAAAGTAGCTGAATTATAGGTATGGTTTCTTTTTAATTTATAAGTATGGTTTCTTTTTTAAATTAAACACATACTTATATCTTGAACGATTCAACTTTACATAATTTGCAATCAAAATGGTAAGTCTTCGCCATAGCAAGATGAAGGTTCTGCCACCGCATCATCTTTACAATATCCTAAATCAGAAAGTTTTGACTTATACTTATTAAGGATATTAATGTCCTCCAGCTCCAATCTTCTTTGTTTTGACATATCTGCAAATTCCAGTTCCTTTTCTATGCCAAGGAAACGTCTGCCACAAATATTGGCGGCTATACCTGTTGTAGATGAACCTGAAAATGGGTCAAGTATCCAGTTTTTAGTGTCAGTGCTTGCCAAAACTATTCTTGTGAGTAGAGACAATGGCTTCTGTGTAGGGTGTTTGCCACAAGATTTCTCCCACCTACCAATTGCCGGTAGTCTCCACACGTCAGACATTTGTTTTCCATCATTGATGGACTTCATTAGTTCATAGTTGTATCGATGAGGTACTTTCTGACATTTTCTTGCCCATATAATAAACTCTGTGGAGTATGTAAAAAATCTACAAGAAATATTGGGAGGAGGATTAGTCTTAGCCCAAGTTATGACATTCAATATTTTGTATCCCAGTTCTGTAAGTACTGATGCAACAGAAAAGATATTATGATGAGTTCCTGACACCCATATTGTGCCATTGTCTTTTAGTTTATCTCTACACAAAGACAACCATCTTCTGTTAAATTCCATTATGTCATCAATGGAACTGGATTTATCCCAATCTCCTTTATCCACACATACTATCTTACCGGCTTGATAACTGATACCTCCATTTGAAAGAAAGTATGGTGGATCAGCAAAAATCATATCAAACTTAAAATCAAATTGAGAGAGCACATCAAAACAGTCCCCATTAACAATGGTGAACGCTCTATCATCTGATTTAAAGTATGGTACTATCATCCCCTGTGGTGTGAAAGTGGTCTTTTATTAGTTCTTAATTTTACTGATAAACTCTTGAAGATTTGACAGATTATAGACGTTAGGAATGTGTACAAATGCTTCTTCTAGTTTGTTCCTTGCTGAATTCCATCCTATTCCATCTGTAATCCATACAAACTCAAATCCCGGAACTGCATTGATTTTTGGAGACAATTCTGTATATGCCCTTGCAACCTCATTGAGTTTAGAACCACCTCCGGTGTAGAAATTTGCTTCAATCAGATATACAACATCCGGTGTTTTGATAACAAAATCAAAACGTTTGTTATCAGCCCCAAGGGCTTTTACAATTTCAGGGAAATCTGTATAGTAGACTTCCTGTTCATATTGTATGCAATTTTGGTCGAGTATATTCGCAACCAAATCCTCCATAATATGACCACCTCTATTCTTGCGTGCATTTGTGTCAAGACCCACTTCAACACCAAACACGTAATCAACAAGATTTTTTATTTGTTTTTCTTGGAAGACTTTTGTTAATCCTGTCTCATTCAGAAATACAGAAACATGTTCGGGAGATTTGAAATAATCACTGATGAGGTGGATGTTGCCAGTAGTATCAATGGCTTTCTTTCTATCCTTTGTCCTTACTGCTATTAGAACATCAAGAACAGAGAATACTTTTGGATTTTCATCCCATAGACGTTTTACTGCGGCTGCCATATCTTCTTGACCAATCAAGTAGTTGAGTTGATTGAGTTTTATGGATATGGCTTCAACATTTTCTGCGACTTTGGGAAAGTCAACATAGTCCTTTAAGGAGAAGTGGGTCTCCTTCAAAGGTTTCATAAATTCATCAAATTTATCTGACATATTCTATTTGTGTATGTAGTTTGATTACCCCTGATATTTAGGATAGTTTCTTATTAGGAGTTCGGTCAGCTGACCTCTTTTTGTGGGATTTGCATTTATACAACGTTTAGCATACACTCTTTCAATAATGAAATCTTTATACAAATCATCAAAAAAGGTATCCGTCTCATTTCTCCCTTTCCCATCAGAATTACTCAATATCTCATAGCAACCCAAATTTGACAAATGAGCGTAGAACTCTTTCAGTCTTCTTTGCTCATTATCATCAAATGACTCTTTAACATAAGAGTTGAAACTTGATGTTGCATCCAGTGGTCTATAAGGTGGGTCAAAGTATAGGAATGTATACCCATTTATATATTTCTCGGTTCCGCTAAAATCACCATTCAGTATTTCTACTCTTTGTAATAACTCACTATCTGATACTATTAGTGCTTCATCACATATTGTGGGATTTGGATAACGTCCAAAAGGAACATTAAACCCTCCTTTGGAATTTTCTCGATACAGACCATTGAAACAGGTTCTATTCATAAAAATCATATACGCTGCTTCTTCAATGATTGACAACTTAGTGGTGTTGAACTTGTTGCGTATATTCAAATAAAATTCTTTCTGTTCTTCATAATCCGTGATATTTCTGTATGAAGATTGAATGTCTGTAAGAAATTCTATCAACTGATATGGTGTATCTCTAATTACCTTATAAGTGTTTATTAGGTGGGTGTTTATATCATTGATTATGACCTTTTTGATATTAGGATAGTTTTGCAACATATAGAAAAGCATAGCACCGCCACCTACAAAGGGTTCAATGTAGGTAATGCTATCAATGTTTCTGAAATTTTCAGGGAGGTAAGAGTTTATTGTAGGGAGCAACTGCGATTTCCCACCAGCCCATTTCAGAAAAGGTTTTGCTTTAACTTTTATTGTAGTCTGTATCATTATAAAAACCACTTACTCAAACCATCTCTTATGCGAAATTACAGTTAAATCATTATTTGAATACTTTAGGTAGTTTTAAATCTTAAAATATAAGTCTTCAATTATGTCATAAATGTTCTTCACGCATGGAGAATATATAGGATTACAAAAGTACAATTTTTTTCGGAAACTTGCTAACTATTTTTAGATCTAAGAGAATATTTGGCTTTCACCTAAATTCAAACAGATAAGACTAAAATTTGTATAATAGCCAAGGTTTTAAAACACAACGCATTAAACACGGTCAGATACCGATTTTGAGGATGTTGTCATCGAAATTTTCACGGTCGAGGGCACGGTTGCGCATGCGGTTGCGGTATGCATATACGGTGTTGGTGGAATAATTCAGTATTCTGGCTATCCTGACACTCTCCGACACTCCGAGCCTTACAAAGGCATATATGCGCAATTCCGGAGTGAGCTTTCCTCCCTGAATATCGATTCTTTCTTCCGGGCGCAACAACTCGTTTATCTTATCCACAAAATCGGGATACAGACTCAACACCACTGAATCAATCTCATTATAAAACACCTCATTCTCCGCTTCTCCAAATTTACCGGATCGGATGGTTTTAAGCAACTCCTGACTCTGACCTGAGGATAATTTGCGGTCAACAAGTTTAACAAGCGTGTGATATTTTTCAGAATATGTGGAGCATAATCCGATGAAATTACCGATATAAGTATCCTTGAGCCTTGATGTGGAAGAGAGTGCCAACTGACTTGCCCGGCTCTTACGCGTCTGCTTTAACAAGAAGAATGTTACAATACCAAGCGCTACGAGCAACAACGAAGCCAAAGCTGCGTATACAAACCATTCATTTCGCGAACGGCTTATATGCCTGCGGTATGCCTCGTCTATCCGGGGCACCCATTTTGCCATACTCACCATTCTCACCCTTGAATTGCTCTTGTATGCATCCTCCAATGCAAAGTTTATGTATTGGAAGGCCTTGGAAAAATCCTCCATGTCATATAGCCACGCTGCTAATGAAGGCAATGCATACCCTTCCCTTACATTATGTATGATATCGCTCTGCGCTGCTCTTGCGAGATATGTGGAATATGAATACATATCTCCATCACTCTTATACACAGTGGCAAGCTGATATGCCGCCATTCCATAAATATCATCCCTGATATCCAGAGTTTTCAACAAATCCTCCAACTGGGTTTTTGCTGCTGAAAATTTTCCGGAGGCTACCATCCTCTCCCCTATTATGAATTTTCTAAAATTATCATCATCCGGCAGCAGGTTGATGAGACTGTCGTCGCATTCCACATATTTCGATTCATAATAATTCGACATATATCCCCTGTCATTCACATAATTCCGGATATTCGAATACAGGCGTCTGCCTGTCAGGAAAAATTGTATGCGCAACTCACCGGGCATTACGTATTGAGACAAAGAATCATACCTATGTATTGCCTGCCCGAAAAAGCCGGATGCCACAAGTGCATCACAGAATGTCAGCCCCGCAAGATACATATCGTTCTTATTCCCGGATAGCTCTGATATTTTCAGAGCCTCATTGGCAAAATAAAGAGACGAATCCGCCATATTACGGCGGTACATCTGCGCGAGCTGTACAAATGTTCTAACCTTCTCACTCGCCGCATGCGACTCCGACAAAGATTCTTTTACCGAGTCGATTCGCTCTTCGAATTCGCCGGTATATTTCGCGGCATTGAAAATTACCTTGTCAAGACTCTCCAAATCTTCTTCCGGAATTTCAGAATTGCCATTTACCTTGCTGCACCCGGCAGCAACAATCAAAGACAACATGAGTGCAAAAACTTTCATTTTCATGCTGCAAAAATATTAAATAATTCTTTAAATTACAATATATTTACCTATATATTAATTTATATTTAAAAATTATATCTTATTTATAATAATGTAATTGAAGATTTATATTATTATATTTTAACAATACAGATGATTATATTACTTGCATATCAGGCATAGCAAGGGTAATTTTGCATTGTAGATTTAAAATTTCTTCGACTTAGGTAAAAAATACATAGCTAATAAATTCATTTGTGTTAGGTTTTGTAGAATTTTATAATGATTATTGACTAAAAATTGGTTCGCACCTGGGCGGATGGCTTGTGAAAGCCCTCCGCCATTTTTTTGTCACACAGAATAAAATGAGTAATTTTGCACTATGAAGATGATTGACAACAAAAAATACCACATCCATACTCTCGACAACGGACTCAGGGTAGTTGCCGAGCGCTCAGCCGGAAACGTATCTTATATCGGAGCGCTTGTGAATGCCGGGAGCCGCGACGAGGATTTGCAACACTGCGGTCTTGCGCATTTCGTGGAGCACACAGTATTCAAAGGTACGCGGCATCGCCGCAGCTATCATATCTCAAGCAGAATGGAAACTATCGGTGGTGAACTGAACGCATATACCACCAAAGAGGAAACGATGATCTATACCAACGCTCCGGCAGGGTATGCCGCACGATCGCTCGACCTTATTTCCGACCTTATCAAGAATGCCACCTTTCCACCATCCGAGATAGATAAAGAGAAGGAGGTAATTGTGGAGGAGATATATTCTTACCGCGACAGCCCTTCTGATTCCGTATTCGATGAATTTGAGGAGTTGATTTACGCCGGTTCCGGTCTTGCCCACAACATTCTCGGCAATGAAGACAGCGTCAAAGCCCTTACTTCTGCCGATGGCCGCAGATTCATTGATAGCAATTACACCCCGGAGAATATTGTAATATATTGTTCTGATCCATCAGATCCGGATAAAAATATACGTCTGGTGGAAAAATATTTCGGAGATCTGAATTTCAAAGCAGCGCTGAAGGAGCGCATTATGCCGGATATAGTGCCACTATTTGACGAACAGCGCGACCGGCACAACCACCAGGCAAACTGCATTACCGGATGCCGCCTCTTTGGACGTAACGATCCTCGTCGCCACGCAATTTTCCTCCTTAACAACTATCTTGGAGGGCCCTGCATGAATTCAAGGCTCAACATGGAGATGCGCGACCGGAGGGGTCTTGTATACACCGTGGAGAGTTCTGTGGCCTTGATGAGCGACACCGGTCTGCTCCTCATCTACTATGGATGTGATCCCCGCCAAACATCCAAATGCCGCAGCATTATCGTCAATGAAATTGATCGTCTTGCCCAAGCACCGCTGCCGGAACGCACCTTCGCACGTATCCGCGACCAATATTGCGGTCAGCTCATCATGAGCGGAGAGCACCGTGAAAGCCGCGCGATGTCCATGGCAAAAAGTCTGCTGTATTATGATGATATTCACGATATAACATTCACTGCCGACTGCATCCGCAACCTCACACCTTCCGATTTGCAGCAAGCTGCCCAACTCATAGCCTCCCAAGGGCTCTCAACCCTGACACTGCGATGAAGATTGGAAATATAGACTTAGGAGAGCGTCCGGTTTCACTCGCTCCAATGGAGGATGTAACGGATCCCAGTTTCAGACTCATTTGCCGCGAAATGGGGGCAGCATCCGTTTATACCGAATTCGTATCGGCGGAAGCCCTTATCCGCGACATCAAATCCACAACCAGAAAGCTCCACATAGATGACAGGGAGCGGCCTGTAGCTATACAGATATACGGACGTGAGCCTGAGGCAATGGTTGAAGCCGCTAAAATTGTGGAACAAGCGGGACCCGATATTCTTGATATAAACTTCGGATGTCCGGTGAAGAAGGTTGCCGGGAAAGGTGCCGGCGCAGGGATGCTTCGAGATGTCCCCAAAATGCTTGACATCACAACTGCAGTGGTCAAAGCTGTTTCTATTCCGGTCACTGTCAAGACACGTCTGGGATGGGATTGCGAGAATAAAATCATCACAGATCTTGGTCCCCGGCTGCAAGACTGCGGCATCAAGGCTCTTACAGTGCATGGACGCACCCGCTCGCAAATGTACACGGGGAATGCCGATTGGACACTTATCGGAGAATTGAAACGCGACCACAGGATGGAAATCCCGGTAATTGGCAATGGAGATATCACATCGGCTGAAGAAGCGGCCCAAGCATTTGAAACCTATGGCGTGGACGGCATTATGATAGGACGCGGAGCAATCGGTGCACCATGGATTTTCAAGGAGGTAAGCGAATATCTCAAAACAGGTAAGTACACTCCCCTGTCGGATACAGAAAAATTTGATGTTTTGCGACGTCAGATAAGGGAGAGCATCGACCGCATAGATGAATACCGCGGGATTCTCCATATACGCCGTCATCTTGCGGCCGCCCCTCTCTTGAAAGGGATACCCAACTTCCGGGAAACGCGCATACGCCTCCTGCGGGCAGACACGGAAGCTGAACTCTTCCAACTGCTTGATGAGATTTCTGAAAAATTTTTCAGCGAAACAGAAAACTAATTTAAACAATTTAGTTTTCCCTGCGTTTACTATAGGAACAATATTAGAAACAAAAGAATAAGACATGAAAAAACTTACTGCATTATTACTGTGCATGGCTGCAATTATTCCGGTCCTGGCAGAAAAGAATGTTTATCGTCTGGATGTGGGAAGATTCGACAAGGTGAAAATTACTGACAATGTGAACGTTGTTTACAAATCCGTTCCGGATTCCACCGGCATGGCTGTATTTGAAGGGGAAGAGGAATTTGCTGATGCCTTCATTTTCAGCAATTCAAAAGGTAAACTTCAGATTCAGGTAAACACAGAGGATGTGAATAACCCTGCCCTTCCCGTATTGTATATTTATTCTGACTATCTTACGGATATAGAGAATTCCTCCGATTTTCTTACTACGGTCAGCAACACAGTGTCAGTGCCCTCATTTTCTGCCAAACAGATTGGCAACGGCAAGATTTCCGTTACCGGACTATCCGCCGGGGAGGTGAACGCTCATCTTGCCACCGGCAAAGGCACAATAACCCTCGACGGCACATGCGATAAAAGCACGCTTAAGATGGTAGGCACCGGACTTATTGACGCGGCAGCACTGGAGGCAATGGAAGTAAAATGCTCTATTCTCGGCACTGGCAGCATTATATGCTGGCCTGTGAAGAAACTGGATGTTCGCGGCATTGGCACGACCAAGATTTTCTACAAAGGGAATCCCGAAATCAAGAAAGTTGGCGGTGGAAAACTTAAACCGTTGGACGGAGAGTAACGCACACAAGTCTCAACTGTTGGATCACTAATGTGATGGAGAGTATCAGGCAAAAAACAACAAAGACATTGAAATGGAACACGATTGACCGTGTATCCACTCAATTGCTTTATGCCGTTACGGGTGTTGTACTTGCCAATATATTGAGCAAGGAGGATTTCGGTCTGGCAGGCGCGCTGTTGGTATTCCAGGCATTTGCCATTCTCTTTGTAGACAGCGGTTTTGGCGCGGCTCTATTACAACGGAAAGAGCCGACAGAAAGGGATTATTCAACCGTATTCTGGTTTAACCTCGCTGTAAGTATCATTGTCTATATCATCCTCTATCTGTGCGCTCCGCAGATTGCAGATATTTTCCAAGGTGACCGCAGGCTGATACCCCTCTCAAAGGTGATGTTTCTCACCTTCATACTCAATGGTCTCGGCATAGTGCAGACCAACCGGCTGATGAAGAGGATGGATGTGAAACAGATAGCCATTGCTAATGTAATTGGCCTGACACTATCCGGAATACTCGGCATATACCTTGCTCTGAAAGGTTTTGGAGCATGGGCATTAGTATGGCAATCAGTGGCATTAGCTGCAATAAAATCAGCCTGGCTGTGGATCACGGGGGGCTGGCTGCCCACAGCCGGATTTCATATCGATTCTCTCAAAAAAATATGGCGCGTCGGGTTGAGTGTCTTCTCATCTTCCACTCTCAATACCTTGTGTCAGAACATTTACTCTTTCATAATAGGTGCTTTCTACAGTCTCGGTGCTTTAGGTCTTTACACCCAGGCCGACAAATGGAGCAAGATGGGGAGCGCATCAATTTCTCAGATTCTCACATCATCTTTTGTGCCGCTCCTTTCCGGGGTGCAGGACAAACCGGAAGAATTCAAACGCTATGTCACAAGGATAAACCGCTTCACTGCATTCATACTATTCCCGGTCATGCTGGGAATAGCCACACTCGGACAGCCTCTGTTTCATACCCTTTTTGCAGACAAATGGGATGGAGCCATCCTCTTGTTTCAGATTCTTACAATACGGGGAATTTTCGTAGTTCTGATATCATTATACAGCAATTACATGCTGTCGCTCGGTTATGCCAAACGGCTTTTTGCCATAGAGGTGGCAAAAGATGTGCTGATTCTCGCTGCCATTCTCTGCACTGTATGGTTTGGAAGCGTTCCCCTCTTGGTATGGGGGCAACTCGCAGCCTCGGCAGTGACTTACGCCACTTCATTATGGATTTTGAACCGCGCCACAAACTACCGTATGCGCGAAATGCTCGGAGACCTGCTTCCTGCCGGAGGAATGGCTGTCGCAGCCTCTCTGCTCACATCAATTATGCTCCGGCTGTCAGCCTCCCCTCTGTCTCAGATATGCCCTAATTTGCATATTGCCGGAGCTGGCAGTCTGATTGCCGGAGCCATGTTCGGAGCCGGCTCCTATCTCCTGCTCACACGCATACTCCCATCCGGCTTCAAAACATTCAACGCGAAATAAATTTTTATTTTGGTTATTTCCGGAGAAATGATTAACTTTGCATTTGAACTCCGGACGAGACCTGACAACGGCTGCAGAAATGGTGGAATGGTAGACACGAAGGACTTAAAATCCTTTGGCCCTTACCGGCTGTGTGGGTTCGAGTCCCACTTTCTGTACCAAATTACGGAACCGCCACCGGGCGGTTCCGTTTTTCATTAATCCTCAATACATTGACCACAAATGTCGCAGACTATTAAACTCGACCAACGTATCGGGATACGCCTTTCCCAACAACAGCTTCACTTTGTGAAACTGCTGGAATACAATGCGCCCGAACTTGACGAAGCTGTAGAACGCGAACTTGAGGATAACCCGGCTTTGGGAGTGAAGGAAGAGACCCACGAGGATGATGCTAACAGATACCCGCTGTTTTTCCAACGTTCATCTCAGGATGATGACCGCCCGGAATTCTCCCCGGCCGATGATTCCGAATCTCTTTACGACCACCTTTACGCCCAACTTTCCGAAAGAAGACTCGACCCTAAAACCGAGCTTGCCGCACGCTATCTGATTGCAAGCCTTGACTCAAACGGATATATTCACCGCGAACTTCCGAAATTGATCAACGACATGTATTTCAATGAAGGGATCGAACTTTCCGATGAGGAAGCTAATGAGGCTCTCAATGTGGTGAGAAGTCTTGATCCCCCCGGAATCGGGGCTTTCGACCTTAAGGATTGCCTTGAGCTCCAACTTCAGGCTATGCCTGAAGACAGGACTCGCGATGATGCCTTGCGAATTATCCGCGAAGCTTTTGATGCATTCAAGATGAAACACAAGCACCGCATTATCTCGCAATTGCATCTCTCTGTGGAAAGAGCTGAAGATGCTCTTGCGCTGATCCTTTCCCTGAATCCGAAACCGGGAAGCGTACTTGGTTCGGATCCTGCCGATGATGCCAACATCATAATCCCTGACTTCATAATAAACAATGAGGATGGGGAAATAACCATTACGCTCAACAACAAAATCCCCGAACTTCAGATTGAGCAAAGTTTTGAAGAAGCCATGACCAATCTGGAGCGCACCCGGAAAGGGAGACCGAAGAAGGGATCAGAATTCATAGCGAGCCGCTACAACGATGCACGCGATTTTATCCGAATTCTCACCCAACGGCAACAGACAATGATGACCGTTATGTCTGCCATTGTCAAGATTCAGAAAGATTATTTCATCACGGAGGATGTATATAAATTACACCCTATGATGATACGCACGGTAGCAGATATCACCGGTCTCGATATGTCTGTAATCTCGCGGGCCACCAACAATAAGTTTGTGGCAACCCCATGGGGCATTTTCCCTCTCCGCTTCTTTTTCAGTGACTCCATCGGCGATACACAGGAAGATGGAGTTGTGGCCACCAACCGCAAGATAGAGGCTGAGATCGCCACTATTGTCAAGGAGGAAGACAAACATCACCCCCTGTCCGATCAGGATATCATGGAAGAGATGGGCAGGCGTGGATTTGAAGTGTCGAGACGCACTGTTGCGAAATACCGGGACCGTCAGGGAATACCCGTAGCACGCTTGCGCAAAAAACTTTAGTATCGATTATTTTTATTAGCTACTTTGATACTCGGATATATTAAACTATAAAAATATATGCTTAAAAATATACTCGCTGCCGCAATCATTGCGGCGTTGTCATTACCGGCCTTTGCTGTGACCGACAAGGAGATGGAGGAAGCTAAAGCCATCACCGCCCAAGCATATCTGCGTTATGCCAACGACGGCTCGGGATATCTTGATGATTTCCGGGCTTCATCCATGTCTCAACTTGAATCAAAACTGAAAGCCAAGGAGAAGGAGAACCTCAAGGCCTTCAACACTGTGAAAATTCCAAGCGACTACGCATCCTGGGATAAGGACAAGCTTGTGGAATTCTGGAGTGTAACTTTCTTCACATCCCCCAACCTTGCGGAAAAGGGCAAAGCTGCACGTTCGCGTGTGAAGCAGCGTATTTCGGCATTGACAATTGCTGCGGCCAAGGCTGCGGAGACTCCTGCCGTTGCAGAGACAACGACCACGACAACTGAAGAAACCACATCTTCCCCTGCTCCGGTAATTTCAGACACAATTGTCACATCACCGGCAGCTACCCGGGAAGAGATTCTTGAGAAGCAGGAGGATATACTTGCCGACCAGAATGCCATTGCTCAAGACACCGAAGATCGTCAATACAGAAAAGAGGACAACAGCACCTGGATATATGTTGTGGTGCTGGTGGTGCTCATAGGAGTAGTGATTTGGCTTGTAGTTTTTGCCGCAAACATGATGAAAAAGCAGGCGGAGCCGCTTGAAGCGGCAAAGACGGCCGGTTCATCCGATTCACCCGCAGACTCGGGAGATACAGAAAATTTGCGCGAGGAATTAGCTTCCACGCGCACCGCCCTTAACGAATATAAGGCTGCTTTTGAAGAATCTCAGGATGAAAATAAAAATATGCAGACCCAGATAAAGAGTCTGAAAAACGAAATAACAAAACTCAAAGAGGAGCTTGCATCTGCCGCTGCAGCCGCTGTTGCCTCTGCTGCAAAAGCCGCCCCTGCTCCCGCGGCTCCGCGCAAAGATTCACGCGAAGGAATCTATCTGGGGCGTGTGAACAATAGAGGTCTCTTTGTGCGTGCCGACCGCCGCTACAATCCCGGACACTCCATCTATCGCCTTGAAACCCGCGACGGACTTGTCGGAACATTTCATCTTATAAACGCTCAAGAAGTTACTGACCTGGGTCTTGACAATCCGGTGGTATATCTGTCGGGCGGCTGTTCAGCTATTGATATCGAGGATACAGCCGGAGCCACAACCATCGTTACGGAAAACGCAGGAACTGCCATGTTTGAAAACGGGGCATGGAAAGTGCTTCGCAAATCCAAAATAAGATTCGAGTAGCTGAGACAATATAAGATTCGGGCCGCAGATATCTGAAGATTGAAATCACATCTTTTGGTCAAGGTTCTTCCCTTTTTCATCATGGATGAAATTGGGTAGAAACTCCTGCAATGCTCCCACCACATCCTCCTTTGTGAAGTCATCTTCACTGAATATAGCTTCCAACTGCGCGAGAAACTGCTCCACTTCTGCCCGGGGACGCCGGGGGAATTCCTCAATTACCCCTAAGGCACGGAAGCGTGTCATGTCTGTTTTCTCTCCCTCCACGTAGAATTCCTCAAAATCCTTCTCGCCGGTGGTGTCACTGTGGAAATATACCACCGGCCACTTCTTCGTGTCCAGAGGCATCTGCATGGCATATAATTTTGCTTCTTCATCCGTAGGGCAATGCAATGGTGTATATCCCAAAGCATTGAGGAAACGGTCGGCAATCGTGGAGAAACGCATCATCTTCTCCTCCCCGAGTTTCGGAAAGAACACTTCTCCCGACTTCCCCAACACACAAGCCAGCAGGCATATTTGCCCGCTCTCCTGTGGCGACACGAAATAGCGGCGCACATCTTCCGGAGCTGCAATTGGCTGACGCTTCATGATCCTTTCAAGAAAGCCTGCCGGCAATGAGCCGTTGGAGAATGCCACATTGGCAAACCTTGCGGTCGTCACCTTGAACCGGTCGGCATACGACATTATCAAATCTTCCATCACCCGTTTGCTTGCTCCCATGATATTCACCGGATTGGCAGCCTTGTCGGTGGATACGCAGAAGAAATGACGTGGAGGATTGGCGGTAAGCAAATCGAGAAGTCTGCGCGCCTTTATAACATTATTTTCCAGCAATGCCTGCACGGAATTGCGGTCTTTCTCCGAACGCACGTGCTTGTGGGCTGAGAAATTGGCCACTATATCGAATCCTCCGGCATCCCGGAATACACGACGGAAAATCGGAGAATCAAAATCAAGGGTATATGTTACATAATCTTCGGGAACATACATGCCATACGAAGACCGCAGATCGCGTGTAAGTTCGGCAAGACCATTTTCGTTAAGATCCACCACCGTCAACTTTGAGGGTTTATAGGGCAAAAGCGCACGAATAAATGAAGAACCGATAGATCCGGCTCCTCCTATTACAAGAACTTTACTTCCCTCTATCTCACGATGTAACGTTTCGGCATTATCGGCCATGTCTTCAAGAAACATGGACTGCGCCCTTTCCGTCACGTTCTCACTTATAAATTTATCCAGCTCAAACATAGGCATGTATTCATTTTATGTACAAAATTAATGAATTTAAGTGATATTTTCTTTAATTTTGTAGTTATATTAGATAGAGACATGTTTAAAGTGTAAGAAAGATGGCAACAGCTGCATTAAGCAATGCGGATCGCCTTCGAGAACTCGGCATTGCCCCAATATGGCGTATATTATTGAAATACAGCCTTCCGGCAGTGGTCGGAACTGTGGTTAGTGCGGTCTACAATATAATTGATTCAATAGTTATCGGTCATGCTATCGATGATCCTAATGTGGTGAGCGGTATTGCCGTCACTTTCCCTGTGATGAACCTGGTGACAGCTCTCGGTATGCTGATTGGCGCCGGTGCCGCCACAAGAATCAGCATCGTTCTCGGACAGAACGATAAAAAGATGGCGGAGATTATCCTGGGTAATTGCGTTTTGCTCACCATAATCATAGGCTTGCTGTATGCTGCAGCTTTCACAATATTTATAGATCCGATTCTCCGCATGTTCGGAGCTTCCGACAATTCAATACCGTATGCCCGCGAGTTTATGCAGTGGGTGCTTCCGGGATGCGTTCTTCAGAATCTTACTTTCTCTTACAATAATGTGATGCGGGCATCGGGGTATCCCAGTAAGGCAATGTACACCAATATGATTGGTGCCGGAGTAAACGCCATTCTGGCTCCCCTCTTCCTCTTCGGCTTCCATTGGGGTATTCGCGGAGCGGCTATAGCCACAGACATAGCAATGTTCGTGACCGCAATATTTGTGATGGGTCATTTCTTTAACAAGAAAAACACACTCCACTTTGTAAAAGGCACATACAGGTTGCAATGGAGAGTGATCCGGGGTGTGCTTTACATCGGTATGGCACCATTTCTCATTAATGTTGCCGGCTCCATGATCAATGCCATTGTCAACAATACTCTCTATAGCTACGGTGGTGACAATGCCATAGCCGCAGTAGTGGTGTTCAACCGATTTGTCACAATCTTCGTATTTATAATCATAGGTATCTGCCAGGGTATGCAGCCGATTTTGGGTTATAACTACGGATCCGGAAGGCTCTCACGCCTCTTCGGCACTCTTCGCCTTGCTGCCTGCACCGGCGTAATTATCTCAACCATCGGATGCATCATCGGAGCACTCTTTCCCCGCCAGATTGCCTCTATGTTCATGCAGGATCAGAATCAGATAGAATGTGCTGTAAACTGTCTGCATTACACCACCATGATGTTCTGGATGGTAGGCTTCCAAATTATTGCCACCAACTTCTTCCAGGCTCTGGGAATGGCCGGCAAATCTATCTTTTTGTCACTTACACGTCAGATCATCTTTATGATTCCCATGCTATTCATTCTACCTCCGCACATGGGACTTAACGGCGTATGGGCAGCTTTCCCCGTAAGCGATTCAGCTGCTACTATCGTTACCGGAATATTGCTAATCATTGAAATACGCAAGATTCGCGCCCGCGCTGCAGCTGCTCCGGCAATACAACCCTCAATATCCGAACAACCCGAACAAAAATAACATCAGATGAATATACTTGTAACCGTTTGTGCCCGCGGAGGTTCCAAAGGAATTCCCGGCAAAAATATTAAAAATGTCGGCGGCAAGCCGCTGCTTGCCTATACCGCGCAAATGGCTATAGCCTTTGCCGGGAAACATAATTGCGACCTTGGATTCTCCACCGATTCGCTGCAGATACGCGAAGTTGGTGGCAAACTCGGATTGCCCACTGACTATGAACGTCCGGAATATCTTGCCAACGATGTTGTCGGCAAACCGGAAGCTATCCGCGATGTTATGTATTTTAACGAGAAGAAATTTGGCAAACGTTATGACTATGTCGTAGATCTTGACGTTACCTCCCCCATCCGCACCATGCAGGATATTGAGAAATGTCTTGAAATTATCACCTCCCAACCTGACGCTCTAACGATTTTCTCGGTGAATCCGTGTGCCCGCAACCCCTATTTCTGCCAGGTGGAGGAGGGAAAGGATGGCTACTGTCATCTTGTGAAGGAAGGTAATTTCACTACCAGACAAGGCTCACCGAAAGTTTATGACCTCAACGGATCAATATATGTTTACTCCAGAGAATCACTGGATATGGAACACCCACGTGCCATTACTCCCCGTTCTCTTGTTTACGAAATGCCTCATATCTGCTTCGATCTTGATGAACAGTCTGACTACGATTACCTCTGTTTCCTCATTGACACCCGCAGGATTTCTTTCGATTTCCCTCAGGATACCGTATAATAACATTTGACAAAGGGGCGTTATAACTTATGATGGAAAATAAGAAAAAGCTGGTGTTTGCCACCAACAACAAACATAAACTCGAAGAAGCTCGTGCCATACTCGGCAACAAATTCGATGTCGTATCTCTCGCAGAAATCAATTGTCATGACGAAATCCCGGAAACAGCCGATACCCTCGAAGGTAATGCCCTGATAAAAGCCCGGTGGATCAAGGAGAAATACGGCTATGACTGTTTTGCCGATGACACGGGGCTTATGGTTGAGGCTCTCGATGGAGCTCCCGGTGTCTACAGCGCAAGATATGCCGGGGTGCATTGCTCTTTTGCTGATAATGTCAACAAGATGCTCCGCGAAATGGAAGGGAAAGAGAATCGACGGGCCTATTTTGCCACAGTCATAGCTCTTATTCTTAATGGGGAAACAAGGACTTTTGAAGGGCGTGTGGACGGCACTATAGCCACTGAACCCCACGGAAATGGCGGATTCGGATATGACCCGATTTTCATTCCAAATGAAACCGGCATATCGTTTGCCGAAATGTGCTCCGCAGATAAAAATGCAATATCCCACCGTGGACGTGCACTCCGCAATATGATGCTTAATGTTTGATTATAAAACCTCAGCCGTCCCGGCAACACCAATAGCACCATGTATAAAAAATTTATTGCCCCGGTCTTGCTTTTGTCTGTCTGTTGCACAAATATTGCAGCTGAAACAGTGACGCTAACTTCCGGTTCTTTACCTACTTTGGTAAAAAGTTGGGCAGACTCGAATCCCACGGAACTTATCCTCACCGGCGAGGCTACGGCCATTGACATGACATCGCTCAAAAACCTCCCCTCTTCCGTGGAGTCACTTGACATGTCCGCTCTCTCAGTTAAAGGAATTACTCTCAATAATTCTTCTTATCTGGGGCAATCGGAATTTGCAGACGGTGAGTTGCCGCCTTATTCCCTGTTTTGCACGAATGTCAAAAACATCAGGCTACCGGACTCTCTATCCATTATCGGTGAAGCTGCCTTTGCCCACACCCCTGTCACGGAAATCGAGATACCGGCATCTGTGTCAACAATCGGTCCGCGTGCTTTCTATCTTTGTGACTCTCTTGGTTCAGTCGATATGTCATCAACTTCTCTCACCACGATTCCCGAGCAATGCTTTTATGGATGCACAAATCTTAAGGCAGGTGACTTCCCATTAACAATTACCAATGTTGAAAACCGCGCTTTCATGAAAAGCGGACTTACATCCATATATCTTCCCAACGCCTTATACATCAGTGAATATGCATTCGCAGAAATACCGACACTCGCAGATGTGACTGTTCACAATGACGCATCATTCGCGGAAGGTGCTTTCTTCGGTGATGGTGTGCTGACCAATATCAACACTCATGGCATAGACAGTAATTCTCTGGCACTTGCCAATAGTGGCTCCTTCGGACTTTCTACAACCGTCAGCGGGCAGATTGTGGAGGAGGGAGCATACGCCAACCTGAAGTCTGACACCGTCATTATCCTTCCTTCTGTAAAGGAGATTAAAAGCCACGCTTTCAGAAATGCCGCTAACCTGAAAACCGTTGATGTTTCGGAACTTGGACAAAATGTGCCGCTTCTCGCTGAGGATGCATTCTCCGGAGTGGATGTAAGCACAGTAAAACTTGCCACCTCTGACAGTGATGTCTCTGTATGGAAGGCGGCTCCGGTATGGCAGAACTTCAATATAGGGGATGAAGCCACAAAGGTAATATCTCCGGATGCCGTGCGTATCAATATCGTGCGTAATGGCCGGTCCGTGGAAATTACTTGCAATGAGGCCATTGATCATGTTACAATATGGTCTCTTTCAGGACTGACTCTATTGAATTGTTCCCCCGAAACCAACTTCTGTTCAGCCGGTCCTTTCGATGATACCCAACTTCTTGTGCGCGTCATCGCCGGCGGTATTACAAAACTCATGAAAATAATCTGATATGAGTAAGAATAAATTGAAGAGATTTGAGGAAATGCGTGAATTTGCATGTGCATTGCAATATCCCAGGGAGGTGCTTCTTGCTGAAGGATTCCCCTACCGTGGCCGCTGGAACAGCGACTTTTTCCGGCGCGAATCTCCGATTGTGATGGAACTCGGTTGCGGCAAAGGTGAATATACAGTGCAACTTGCTCAAAACGACCCTGAACGCAATTATATTGGTGTGGACATCAAGGGTGCGAGAATGTGGCGCGGAGCAAAAACTGTAGAAGAAGAGGGTATCAAAAATGCAGCCTTTCTGCGCACCGAGATTGAAAATATCAACCATTTCTTTACCCCGGGAGAAGTTGATGAGCTCTGGATCACTTTCCCCGACCCACAGATGAAAAAAGCTCGCAAACGCCTTACTTCCACCCGCTTTCTTGAACTATACCGTAAGCTGCTGAAAGCTGACGGAATCATCAATCTTAAAACCGACTCTCCCTTCCTCTATGAATACACGCGTCGTCTGGTGAATTTGAATAATTTTGAGGTGCTCATGGATACCGATGATCTTTACGGCTCCGGACTTGCCGACCCTGTGTCCTCCATCAAAACCTTCTACGAACAGCAATGGCTCTCGCGTGGCAAAAAAATCAAGCGTCTCTCTTTCCGGCTCCCAACTTCCGGCACACTCCTCGAACCCCGGGAAGATGACATCCCTCGCGATGACTACCACGCCCAAGCCCGCTTCAACGGATAAAAGACAACTCAATCTGAGATATTGTTGAGATTTTCCCTGACTTCGTTACTTTTTGAATCCTAAAAAAAATTTATATCTATAAATCAGACG
>CAZEUD010000002.1:2308-90730 GCA_964515455.1 uncultured Sangeribacter sp. | reverse complement strand
GGCTCCTGCTCACGGGAGAAGCTCCCATGCTGATCGACGAATGGCAGGAAGCCCCACAACAAAGGTCTCTCCAGCCTCTCTTTGACCACCTTGGCGTTTAGGGTGACGCAATGACGAAGTCAGGTGGGTGACAAATGGATGATTGCTGAGACTGTAAAGAAAGACCGACAGCTCGTTCAAGCCGCCGGTCTTGATATTACGTCTAACGGAGGGGTTTTATAGGTTAAATTAAGGGATTATTGACGATTTTATAAAATTAAAAATGGGGAATTTTGACATAATGGCCTGAATCAGCACATAAATTATTGAGTTGTTTGGTAATTTATGCCATGTCGGGCGAATAAAATAAGGGGATATTTGACATATATCTTAATTTTAATTTGGGGATTATTGACAAATTTATTATCTTTGCACTCGAAAATCCAACCGATTATGATATTTAAGCGCAAACTATACTCGGAGATGCTTCAATGGAAGCAGGACAATGATGGTGCATCGGCTCTTTTGATCAAGGGGGCGAGGCGTGTAGGCAAATCTACGCTTGCCAAAGAATTTGCAAAGAATGAGTATGGCAGTTTCATTGCCATTGATTTTGCCAAATGTTCCAAAGAAGTCAGAGATTTATTTGACGATATATCCGACCTTGATTATATTTTCATGCAACTCCAAGTGCTGTATAAAGTGACATTGAAACCCCGTGAGTCAGTAATTATATTTGATGAGGTACAAAAATGCCCGAATGCCCGTCAGGCAATTAAATATCTTGTTGAGGATGGGCGCTATGACTATATTGAAACAGGTTCTCTGCTCTCAATCAAACAAAACGTAAAAGGTATTATAATCCCAAGCGAAGAGGACGAACTTACACTTAATCCTCTTGATTATGAAGAATTCAAATGGGCGATTGGAGATGATGTGTCAACTCCAATGATGCATCAGCTCTTTGAAAAACGTAAAGGAGTGGGCGATGGTGTCAATCGGAGTCTAATGCGCGATTTCCGCCTGTATATGCTTGTAGGAGGTATGCCACAGGCGGTGAAGGCATATAAAGAATCAAAAAACATGAGTAAAGTCGATCAGGCTAAAAGACGTATCATCAGGCTCTACGAAAAAGATTTCATGAAAATTGACCCCTCCGGCATGGCTTCAAAACTTTTTATGGCCATACCATCGGAATTGACTCGAAATGCCTCTCGTTATACGGTCAATGCCCCTACAGATGGAGATGGGAGACACGACCGATTGATGGAAATCATTTTCGATATGCAGGATTCAATGGTAGTGAATATGGCATATCATGCCAATGACCCTAATGTCGGCATGTCCTTACATAAGGATACAAATAGATATAAAATGTTTATGGCTGACACCGGACTCTTTATTACTCTTGCCTTTTGGGATAAGAAGTTTACTGAGAATATCATTTATGAGAAGTTGTTGTCTGACAAACTCAGCGCCGACCTTGGTTATGTTTATAAAAACATTGTTGCCCAAATTTTAGTTGCCAAAGGGCATGAACTGTTCTACTATACATGGCCTTCGGAAACAAGTAATCATCTTTACGAGGTGGACTTCCTACTTTCAAATGGAACCAAGATAGAGCCTATTGAGGTGAAGTCTTCCGGCTATAAGACACACAGGTCGCTTGACTTGTTCTGTGAGAAATTCTCTTCGCGCGTAGGCAACCGCTATCTTATATATACCAAAGACCTCCGTAAAGAAGGAATGATAACTTATCTGCCGGCATATATGACACAATTTTTATAAAACACATGCATTTTCTGCATTATCTGCATTTTGAGATGAAAAGATTCATATTCATAATAGTTATTATTACCCTTGGCATAGCTTCTTGTTCAAGGTCGGCACAGCATAGACAACTTCTTTCTGATGCCGAAACGATTGCCGCGTCTTACCCTGACAGTGCGCTACAAATGCTTGAAGATATAGATCCATCAGATTTAAAAGAGGATTCTCTTAGAGCGCAATATGCTATTGTTGTAGGCACTGCACATAAGATGGGTGACAACTCAATGGTTGCTGATTCTCTGACCAAATGTGCGTTTGAGTATTACAAAGATAAAAATCTCAATAGATTTTTACAAGCAGGGGACTTATATGCCATGCATCTGTTTTGGCTTGGAGATGGCTCTGAGTCACTCAGTTTGCTTGACTCCTTAATAGGGCTTCCAAATATTCCAACTGACTCAAAGATTGAATTGTTACGTTCGAGGATGGATGTAGGAGGTCAACTAATCGATGGTAAAAGAAATATCTCAGTTATTCGACAGTTAATGCAATTGGATACTGTTGCAGCTTTGCAACTTGAATACAAACGCCAATTGTATCTAAATTACGCCTATGCCTGTCAAAATGACTCAGCTCTAATATTGCTTGATGAACTTATTGATTATGCCTATAGAAATAATCTTGTAGAACAAGAATTTGAATACAAATATGAAAAGATTGCTATTCTTGAAGAGGCTGGAAGATATAGTGAAAGCAATGAACTGGCTGACTATATAATTGAAAATGCTCCCGAAAATTCGGTATTGCACTTTATTCATTTTACCAAGGCTCTAAATTATTTAAATTTAAAAGATTTCAAATTGGCTTCAAATGAATTGGCTAAAGCGAATAATTATGCAAAAGAAATTTATTCTGAAGAATATAATTACTACGAAAGTCTTGCAGGGCATATCCGTAGTATTTTAACTTTTCAAAATGATGGGAAAATAAGTATTATTCGACTGGCAATGGTGTCCAATCATCAACGTGACCGTTTGTTCCGTGATGAGAATACTCAATATGAACAGAGACAGAATGTGTTAAAGGCTGAAAATCGGGCATTACTTTTTAAGTCACAAAGCGAACGTAAGACGTATATCATAATAATTGTTACTCTCGTTGCCCTTATTCTTGTGGCTTGCGGAGTGTGGCTACTCCAAAAACGTAAGCGTAAGGCCGTCGAGGCAGAGGAACGTGCGGAGACTCTACAACGAATGGTGGATGAACTTCAGAAACCATCCGCACCCACCGACAATCAGGATGCATTGCGTAGGGCGATGCTCCAACAGTTGAACATTATAAAGATGGTAGCCGAAACTCCTACTGAGCAGAACCGTGAAATGCTTCGCAAAATATCGTCAGTAGATAATAACGCAGATGGTCCATTGATAAAATGGGCTAACGTTTATGAGATTGTCGATAATCTTCATTCGGGATTCTATTCCAAGTTGCATGAACGGTACGGTGATATTATTTCCGAAAAGGAGGTACAAGCCATCGTACTATTAGCGGCGGGATTCTCTGCGAAAGAAATAAGTGTCATCACATCCCAGTCTGCTGCCTCAATTTATGTGAGAAAATCATCGGTAAAAAAGAAACTTGGAATACCTGAGAAGGAAGATGTCATAGCATTCTTGCGGCAGGAGTTGTCTCATTAAGGTCGTTTTAGATTATATAACGGCATTTTTAGATTTTAAATTGTAATCATATTTGGAAATCAGTATATTACAATTGAGATTTTAGATTTTTAGATTTGGTGTTAAGATTGGCTTAGATGTAATTTTGCTGTATCGAAATCAAAAAAATGCACTGAAATATGAATGTAAAATTCTTTACCCAAATCGCTCTGATGGTTTTGGCAATTATAGTTGCTCCGGCCATCGTAAACGCTCAGGAAATGGTTGATACCATCGTTGCGCAAGAACTAAATGAGGTGGTTATTCAAGCGCCAAAAGTTATTCATAAGGCAGACATGGATGTGTATCATCCATCCAAGAGTGCGGTTGACAATTCCAAGAATGGTATGCAGTTGCTACGCAACCTCATGATTCCAACGCTCACGGTCAATGATGCACTTGGCTCAATCAATGCGGCAGGACAATCCGTACAGGTGCGCATCAATGACAGGGAATCCTCAATAGAGCAAGTAAAAGCCCTGCTTCCTGAAACCATTAAGCGTGTTGAATGGATTGATAATCCCGGGTTACGTTATGGAGGTGCGAATTATGTTTTGAACTTTATCGTGGCGAATCCAACTGTCGGAGGTTCTCTTATGGTTCAAGCTAAACCAGCATTAAACTGTGGTTGGGGATATTATCAAGCAAATGCCAAATTTAATACCGGTCGTTCGCAATGGGAAGTAGGCGGATACTTCAAACTCACTGAAGGCATCAAGGCTCACCGCGATTACACAGAGACATTCACTTGGCCCGATGGAAAAGAACTGACAAGAACAGAAAACCCCCTCGGTGGCAAACTGAATAACTCCCAAGGTGCAGGTTGGCTTTCGTATAATTATATTAAGCCAGACACAACGGTGTTCTATGTCCAGCTGGTTGCCAATCGCAATTTCTCAGACCTTTGGAAGTATAACGGCTTGTTGTCACTGAGCAATGGCGATAAAGATATCTTGCTTGACGAAGAGTCGGGACAGGTTGGGACAACTCCACGCTTTTCCGCATATTTGGAGCAGCATTTCGCGCATAAGCAGACACTTGTGGTTGATTTCAGCACATCTTTATACTTCGGACATTCCCATTCATCATACATGGAACGGTATGAAGACGTGCCGGACTACAGAACCAATGTAAGTACCTATATCAAGGATCGGAATCAAGCCTACGGACTTGAAGCAGACTACATTAAGCAGTGGCGTTCCTCTAAACTCACCGCTGGAGCATCTTACACAGCCAATCGCAACCGCTCCCTTTATAAGAACCTCGGTGGTGAAGTTTTTCATCAAAGGCAAGATAAAGCGTATTTCTTCGCAGAATACTTCCAACGCATCAACAAGGTCACGCTTACAGGTGGTCTTGGAGTGCAATACACATCATTCAAATTCAAAGAAACCAATCAAGGAAACAACTCTTGGAATTTGCGACCACAAGCCACAGTGACATATTCGCTTAATCAAAATCATAATTTTAGACTGGCATTCACATCATGGCAGTCAGCACCTTCATTGGCTGAGACCAATATCGCACCTCAGCAGCTTGACGGATTTCAATGGCGTATCGGAAACGCAAATCTGAAAACATCATCCTCATATATGTTGACATTCCGATATGGTCACAATCTTTTCAACCAAAGAGTAAACGGTTCTTTTGGTGTCAGGGCATTTACAAGTCCCAATGCCATAACCCCTTATTTATATTGGGATAATGAAAGACTGATTACTTCGTATGAGAATAGCAAAGGATTGCAGAATCTGAGCTTTTGGCTTGCTGAGCAAATTCAGATTATCCCCAATTGGCTTATGTTTTCCGGAACAATCCAATATAAAGCTGAACGCATGAAAGGCAACACATATACACTGTGCAACCATACTTGGAGCGGTGATGCCGCGTTGATGTTTATGTACAAAGGTTTTCAATTTGTATTCCAATATGTAAGAGCCCAAAGAGACCTTTGGGGAGAAAAGATAAGCTGGGGTGAGGACATTAATGTCATTGCTGCTGATTATAATTGGAAAAATTGGCAGTTTGAAGCAGGTATGTTGATTCCTTTTGGGAAATATGACCAAGGTTCAAAATCACTTAGCCAATGGAACCGTAATGAACAACACATGCGCCTTAATATGCGTATGCCTTACATAAGCATCAGTTATAACCTCCAATGGGGACGGCAAAAACGGGATGCAAACAAGCTCATCAATGCAGATGTCAATGTAGATAAATCCACAATCGGGAGACGATAAAAACCGGAAACAAGCTTCTCATACCAAAAAGAGCCAGTCCCCACTGCCCGATGAGGAATTGAGCTGGTTATTTTGGTTAAAAATGGGGGATAGTGACAAAATTAGTGTAATATTTTTGGGGGATAGTGCTATTTTATGGGTGTATAATTTGGGGGATAGCGTCAAAAATATTATATTTGCACTTGAAAACAAATTCGTATATGATATGATTTTCAAGAGGAAACTATATAATGATATGCTTCAGTGGAAGCATGAGTCTGATGGCCAAACTGCAATGCTCATAAAGGGTGCAAGGCGTGTTGGAAAATCTACGCTTGCGCGAACCTTTGCAGAAAAAGAATATAAGTCATATATTGCCATTGATTTCACAAGCTGTAAGCAAGAGGTTAGGGATTTATTTGAAGACATATCAAATCTTAACTATCTATTCATGCGATTACAGATGATTTTTGGAGTGGAGTTATATGATAGAGATTCTGTAATCATTTTTGATGAAGTTCAGAATTGCCCTAAAGCCCGTCAGTCTATTAAGTATTTAGTTGAGGATGGTCGGTATGACTACATAGAAACAGGTTCACTTATCTCAATACGTCAGAACGTAAAAGGGATTCTTATTCCAAGCGAAGAACACGATTTATCCCTATACCCTATGGATTATGAAGAATTTAACTGGGCTCTTGGCAATAAAGTTGCCATTCCTTTGTTGCATAAATTCTTCGATAGTTGTAAAGGTCTTGGAGATGCTGGTAATCGTAATGAGTTGAAGCAATTCCGGTTATATATGCTTATAGGTGGAATGCCTCAGGCAGTGAAGGCATATCTTGAAACTAATAATATGGAAAAGGTTGATATGATTAAACGTTCCATAATCAAACTGTACGAGCAGGATTTCATCAAGATAGACCCATCCGGCAATACATCGAAAATGTTTATGGCCATACCCTCCCAATTGGCCAACAATTATGCGCGATACCAAGTTTACTCAGCGACAGAAGGGGTGCGCCTTGACAGATTGAGAGAGCAAATATACGACATGCAGGATTCAATGGTCGTTAATATCGCTTATCATGCCAATGATCCTAATGTTGGGATGGCACTACACCGCTCATCCGATCGCTTCAAGATGTATCTTTGTGACACCGGACTATTCATTACTCTTGCGTTCTGGGATAAGAAGTTTACTGAAAATATCATTTATGAAAAGCTATTGTCGGATAAACTGAGTGCTGATCTCGGCTATGTATATGAGAATATAGTTGCTCAGATGCTAAAGGCAAATGGCCACGAACTTTATTACTATACATGGCCGTCAAAGACAAGTAACCATCTTTACGAGGTTGATTTTCTCATTTCCGATGGGACAAAGATTAATCCGATTGAAGTAAAGTCTTCAGGATATAAGACACACAAGTCTCTCGATCTTTTCTGTGAGAAATTCTCTTCGCGCGTAGGCAACCGCTATCTTATATATACCAAAGACCTCCGTAAAGAAGGAATGATAACATATCTGCCGGCATATATGACACAATTTTTATAAAACACGTGCATTTTCTGCATTATCTGCATTTTGAGAAAGTATCCAATAAACAACTCCCTTCCTCACTTGTGATAGAAAATTAGTGAGGAAAGGAATTTTTGTTAGGAGATCTTTTTTCAGTCAGGGATCCAAGAGCTGCATGAACTTTCGGGTGAGCCCTGTTCTCTGAAATGAGGACAAGATGGGTCGCCTAATCGTCCACATCTACTGCAACTGTGCGCTGCATCACGAGCCTTTCCAAGCGACATACTCGGTGCTGATATGCT
The DNA here is from genome assembly GCA_964515455.1 of uncultured Sangeribacter sp. GTDB lineage: Bacteria > Bacteroidota > Bacteroidia > Bacteroidales > Muribaculaceae > Lepagella. Next base: position 83,223 of record CAZEUD010000002.1, on the reverse strand, counting down.
ATCGTTAAGGAACGCTTTGCCTATACCTTTGAATATGAAGAATGCAATAATCAAAACAATCAAGACCAAAACCGCTATCGCCCCAAAACATACAATTACTGCAATTGGTAATGTGTGGACAATCAATTCCGGCACATTCTTCTTTATGCAACTCCTATACCAAAAATACATGCCGACAAGGATCCCAATGGATACAATCACTCCAATAAATGCATCGTATCCAATTGTGTATTTTATATCGGGAATAAAAGGCAATGTCAGCAGAAAAGAAAAACCCGGAACGCATAACAACGATACGTAGCCAAACACAATACTCTGCCACTTCGGTACTTTTCGATGCAACTGATTTGCTATTACATCCTTTAGATTCCACACAACAAACAAGTTGGTGATTTGTATGCCTAAGGCTGCGATAACTCCCAATACTATCAGCCACCAATAGGTGTGGATGTGTATAAATGCCACATCTATTAGCACCAATCCAAGGATTTCATTAATAGCTATCCACTTTAAATATTTCGGATCACTATTATCCCTGAAATAGAGTTGATACAAGATTATACCGAGAAGAAAAGGAATGAGAATCGGATATACTCCCCAAGAATTCCTTTTGTTGGTTTTTAACTCATGGGTAGTTCTTAGCTGTTTGGAATCTAATTGCGCTCTTGAAATTATTTCCTTATAACTCGGCACAAGAGCATAAGCGTTTGCCGATAAGTTTGCTATCGAGTCTGGTGAAAATAATTCCGGATTGTCTTTGTAAAACACGATAGAACGAGCCGTTTCCCATTGGCGGTCGTTAAAACCTCCCGTAGTTTCCTTCAGTGTGGAATTGAATTTTCCACTGATTCTTGGATTTTCGGTCGATAAGCCTGTAATGGTAATATCCGAGGGAACTTGCTTGTCGACAAAATTATCTTTTGGAGAAGCCTCTTTTATTTCTGCCACACCTTCAAGGTGCATATCTCCATTTGTGTCGATTGAGACACGGTAGACATACCATGAATTATATTTTTGAAAACGAACAACTTGCTTAATGAGTGCTATCGAGTTATCTTTATTGAAGTATATGCTCACATCTTCTTCAGGAGCATAAAAGGCAAGCTCTTTTGCCTGAACGTTTATCAGGCAAAAGAGGGTAAGGATTGTATAGGCGAGAAATTTTTTCATTCTGACTCGAACTGGTTGATTTTAGCAGTTGGCTTTATATAATCAATTGAGAATGAGATATTATTCTCCATATCAGATAGGATTGCATTGATGATGTCATGCCCCTTCTGTGTCAAATCGGATTCATCAATTGTTATCCACACATTGCCCACGGTAGCAATGACACCGAAGTCTGCGTTGTAGTCCCATGTGATGGAATTGAATTTGCGCAGGGTTTCGGCAAGAGATGCTCCTTTCTTGATTACGATACCGTTCACTGTAACGGATTCAGCGGAATCACCTCCATTTTCACCGACATAAGCGGGTTCCGGGTCAGGGTTGCCTTCATTTTCATAGATGTTATCATTTGAAGAAGAATTATCCGGAGCAGAGTCATCGGTCTTTCCGGTTTTATATTCGGTTTCAGTAACAATCTTGATTGAAGTTACAGCACCGTATGCGCGTGCCACATGAGGCCCTTTATCGGTGGTGATTCTGAAGTTAATTCTTAAGGCATCCTCTGCCAAAGTTCCCATGACTCTGTCCAACACATCGCCGTCTTTGTTGAGCATTAACGCATAGACTGTTCCCTTTTGTCCCCCCGTAATATCTCCTTTAAGCATTATGTTGCAGAGATTATCTGTGGCATTGACCATGGAAAATTCCAGCTTATCCACATTATAACCCAAAGGCGCGTCAACCTCACAGGGAATAACGGTGCCTTGAAGTTCTCCACCTATATTTTTGGCTTCTTCGGCAAGTTTATGATTTTTAGACTGTGTAATTTCGGCTATTGATTTGGCCTTCTCCATGAGTGCTTCTTGCTTGTCTATCGGAGCTGCATAGACCTCCCGATAGGCATTTGTCATTTCCTGATTATTCTCCGCAATTTCGGCATAGACATCGCAGAGTCGACCGAGAGGAGTCGAGGATTCATCACGTCCGCACCCGGTAATGGTAGTCAGTGCTACTGCACAAACAAATAAGATATTTAATATCTTCATATGAAAATTAATTAATGTTTGTGTATTTTATTGTCCACTCGCTATATGAAGTCTGCACATCGTTTATAAAGTGCATAACGGTTACAATAGTCTCATCTTTTGTATTCGTTTTATAATCCATTCTATATGAGTAATATGTATTATGTCCATCATATTCGGTGATAGCAGTGATGAGATTCTTCGATGGATTGCCCATCAAACCAATAGAAGCAAATACTTTAGAGATGTCGCCGGCAGCGAAGTCGTAACATTCAAGCTCTGTAGGTAGCACCCAATTAACGTCAAACTCCTGATGCAGATTCAAAAGAGATTCGTCAGCGTATGTAATTGTGATATTACGACCACTCTCTCCTTCGCATACAATCTTTGTAAGATTACCATCCGACCACGTCATAGAGTGAGTATCCCATACATCTGATGCGTCATTATTCTTCGACGAAGTCAAATATCCTGATGCATTATAAGTGGCCGTCCACTCTGAGCGACGAGTATCTTCACTCGTCCACCAATACCATCCCGACACAGCTCTACCATCTTTGATTTCAGCATAATGCTCGCTGGGATCCTCAATCTCTTTACTCTCAGAAGGATAATAAACCACCTCTGTCTGCATGTCAACCTTCACGGACTTTATATCTGTGCGGTCGTAGCCATCCCAACTAAATCTTGTTGTTTCGGTACTTAAACAATACGAATCTTGATCTGAGACCATATCATCTCTCCATTTAGATGTCATTTGTACGGGCAGACCGTTACTGTAGGATAGTTCATAATTGGATGTGCCATCAAAATTTACTCCCTCGTAACGTTTTACCTCAATCTCAACATATCCGTCATATGCTACGGTGCCGGTGTGGATGTCTGGATCATCTTCTGCCGTCTGAGTGACGGTGATGACTATCCGTGTGTCCTCACATGTGATGATGATATAGGCAGTGCGACTCTCGCCTGTATTATTATAATCCAGGCTAAAGTTGAGATAAACTTCACCGGCTGACCCATTAGTGTCCTCAAGGTGAATCCACTCTACGTCGTTAATGCCGCGAGACTCTGTCGATGTCCATGCCGACCATGAAGAAGCGGCTGTGAAGCGGATTTGTCCACCGCTTTGATTGGCAGGAACTGCGATTGATGTAGGTTGGTCTTCCGGGATGACAATCTTGCCAGGTTCGTCATCGGATGAAGAACATGCGCTAACGATGCAACATAGAATTACGATGCATGTTCCAATAAAATGGTTCAATTTCATTTGTTGATATTGGTTTCTTTGTTGGATAGCTCACAATCTCCAACGTTATAAAAAAAAGCGTGAGAGCCTTAACTTGTTGCTCGCTCTCGCTCTCAGAGGCTCTCGCATTGCCCGGCAAAGAAGAACGAGCAACGCGGAGACCTCACGCAAATATGTAACACAACACACGGAAATAACTAATCTCCGATAGTGAATATACATATCCACACAAGCTATCCATCGTTGCTGCATTCCTGACTTTGCCTTGAAACTTGCGAGATTCCTAAGAGCCAAGAAAGAGCGCAAATAAACGCTTCCAATATGTTGCCTACCCACCCACATAGCCCAAACCGGGTCTCTGCGGTACGGTCTGCGACTGCAAAATTACAAAATTTTCTGCACCTGACAAAGGATTATGCTGATATTATTGTTATTTAAGTGTTTTTTGCGTGCTGTCTGTGTGCGTTTTTATTTTCATCGAAAATCACCCACTACTTGCCGATGCAGGGATTAAAAGAACAGATAGGCGATGAAGATGGCTGCGATGGCGCCGGTAATGTCGGCGAGGAGTGCGTAGCCGGCAGCATAGCGCGTTTTTGAGACTCCTACCGAACCGAAATATACCGCCAAAATATAGAAGGTGGTATCTGTGCTGCCTCGCACCGTTGCCGCCAACTTGCTGACAAATGCATCTGCTCCGTGTGTTTTCATAACATCAAGCATCATCGCACAGCTGCCACTGCCGCTAAGCGGTTTCATCAGCATCGTTGGCAATGCTCCAACCCATTGCGTGTCAAAACCCATCCATGCCACCATATTTTCCACCCATCCGGTGAATATATCCAACGCGCCGGATGCTCTGAACATACCGATAGCCACCAGTATGGCCACAAGATATGGAATTATCATCACAGCTGTCTTGAAACCTTCCTTAGCTCCCTCGATGAAAACATCATATACACGCAATTTCCGGCGAATACCGGCAATCAGAAAACAGATAATTACACAAAAAAGTATAAGATTGGCTCCGAATGTGCTGTATATCTGCACCTTGTCAGCAGGAAGGCTCGCAAAAAACCATGTGATTCCCGCCACTATTACAGCTATCCCTGCAAGCCAGCCAAGAAGCACCTTGTCGATTCTGATTCTCTGTTTTATACACAATGCTGTCAACCCTACTATAGTAGCGATTGCAGTGGCTATGAGTATGGGGATGAATATGTCTGTGGGATTCGATGCCCCTCCCTGCGCTCTATACATCATTATGCTGATGGGAATTAGGCACAGACCGGAACTGTTGAGCACAAGAAACATTATCATCGCATCCGTAGCAGTGTCTTTCTTATCGTTGAGACTCTGCATTTCCTGCATAGCCTTCAATCCCATGGGGGTTGCCGCATTATCCAATCCGAGCATATTGGCGGAAATATTCATAAAAATGGCACCCATAGCCGGATGTCCTTTGGGAATGCCGGGAAACAAGCGTGAGAAAAAAGGACTTATCAATCTTCCGAAAAATTCCACCACCCCTGCTCTCTCTCCGATTTTCATTATGCCCAACCATAAGGTCAGCACTCCTGTAAGTCCCAGAGAGATTTCAAATGCAAAAGCGGCCTGGTCGAAGGATGCATTCATGATATCGCTCCAAACCTGCAATTCCCCTCCCCAAATACTGCGCCCTGCAGCCATCAGAAAGGCTATCATAAAAAACGATATCCAGATCCAGTTCAGTACCATTCAGTCAACCCCCAACATATAATATTCAAGTTGTTTTCAAGTATCTCTTCCTGCGGCTCAGAATTTGCGGATTCCCATAATTTCCCTTACATCCTTCAGCGTTTTGGAGGCATATTCACGTGTTCTTTCAGCCCCTTGCCTTACTACTTTTGAAAGATATTCCTCATTATTCCGTATGTCAAGGATGCGTTCCCTGATAGGCAATGTAACCTTCAGAATATCCTCCGCCAACTGCTTCTTCAGATCACCGTAACGGATGGAGCAATCAGCATAGGCATCGCGGAAATGAGTCACAACATCCGGCGCCGATACCAATTCCAGAAGAGTAAACAGATTCTTCACAGGCTCCGACATCTCCGAATTCGGTTCTTTGGGTCCTTCATCTGTGACTGCCCGCATCACTTTCTTACGCAATGTCTTCTCATCATCTATAAGATAGATGCAGTTACCCTCGCTCTTTCCCATCTTGCCGGAACCATCCAAGCCGGGCACTTTCACAGCCTGACCTCCGAAATTGAAGTTGACCGGCTCTCCGAAGTATTCCGTCTTATAAAAGGAATTGAACCGACGTGCGAATCTGCGTGTAAGCTCAAGATGCTGCTCCTGATCCTTGCCTACAGGCACATAATCGGCATGATGTATGAGGATATCCACAGCCATTAGTGTAGGGTATGTGAGCAGACCGGCATTTACTCTTTGATTTGTCTGGTTGCCGATTATTTCCTTCTCTATATCATCGCTGTCGGAAGTGATTCCAAGCGCTTTGCGGGCTTTATCCTTGAAAGATGCCGTGCGCATAAGTTCACCGATTCCAACGTGCATATTCATCAGAAGGTACATCTCCGAAATCTCGGGAATATCACTCTGCACATAAATTATATTCTTTTCCGGATCAAGACCTGCCGCAAGATATTCGGCGAGTATACTCTTCACATTCTCATGAAGGATATCAGGATCCGGAGCTGTAGTCATAGCATGGAGGTCAGCCACAAAATAACGGCAGTCGAAATCATCCTGCATACGCACAAATTTAGAGAGAGCCCCATAATAATTTCCGAGGTGGAGATTGCCGGTGGCGCGAATGCCACTAAGCACTATTTTTTTATCCTTGTTTGCTTCCATTATTTGATTTCTTTTTCGCAAAATTACGAAAATTTGTTTTATTCCGCATATTTTATAGTAATTTTGCACTCCACTTTGTTATATATGTTGTACGGTTTAAAAATTAGAATCCGGATATGAAAAAATTCAAACTTCTTCCCGTTGTATATTACATTGTGCTTTGCTTAATGATAATCCAGGCGGCAGCGTTCCTTACCAGCTCCTCTCCCGACATTCACCATCCAGCGAAAAAGATACTCTTTATAGGCGACTCAATGACCGGCTGGCTCTCAGAACGCCTCAACGCCTACGGCGAAGAGAATGGTTTTGACGTGTCGACCATTGTCTGGGACGGCTCCACAATCTCAAAATGGGGGAATTCCTCAAAACTTGAATCCATCATACAAAACCAGGATCCTGACGCCGTTTTCATAAGTCTTGGCATGAATGAGCTTTTCGAAACCAGACCGGAACAAAAGTTGAAGACTCCTGTAGCAAAAATACGCACCGCCATAGGGAATCGCCCTATGCTGTGGGTTGGTCCTCCGTCATGGCCCGGACATGAAGACAAAGGACAAATTCTTAACGACTGGCTTGAAAATGAACTTGGTGCTTCATCATATTTCAGAAGCACCGGACTTTCGTTGCAGCGTCAGAGTGCAAAGAACCCTCACCCCACACGCGAAGGGATGATTCAGTGGATTGACAGCGTGGTGAAATGGATTCCCGGTCACTCCAACATAGACCTGCCCGGTATAAACCCTCCGGTCGGCAATAAGATGTCGCGCGGCAAATCTTTTGTATACAAGCGTATGAAAGAAACGCTATGAAGCAGCTATAATTCAGAAATCGTAACCTACGGTAAACACCCAGGCCTTGGTTCTGCCCCTGTATGAATAATTTCCAAAGTCCGTTTTCACATCTTTCCAAGCCTTTACAGCCCCTGCCATATAGTGTACCCCTAAAGAATAATGTTTGAGTATTTGCAGTCCCGTGCCGAATTTGAATCCGAAATCCACGGGGGATGCCTTCTGATTAAACTGTGCACCGGCTGAAGGAATTCCTCCTGTGTTCTGGGTATAATAATTTACCTTATTCTTAAGTTTGGATCCAAACATGAACGACACATAAGGACCGAAATCCACATTCCACCGAATATCATCGGTAACATTAAAATGCAATGAGCCGACAACAGGGATTGTCAACGCATACGAATTGAATGTACCCGCCTGACTTGAGACATACCCTGCAGAGCCATCGGTTAATACTGGTGAAATAAACGTATATGTGTTTGAACGGGATTCAAAAAAGACACCGGGTTGTACCGAAAGATAATCTCGTATATTCAAATCTGCAACCACGCCAAGGTCAAATCCGGTGCCCCAACCCTGCACATTATATCCCGTGATGTTCTCATCCCCTACAGTGCGGTTGGAGGTGTTGACACCTATGCGCACCCCTATATTGAACAAATCATCCGTTTTCTCTTTTGAAAAGAAATCAGCTGCCGTGGCGGTCAATGAGGAAGCTGACATTGCGGCTATAATTGCCATTCCAAAAATTTTTGCTGCTTTTTTCATATATTAAATATTATGGGGCTATACATTAGTTTATCTGTTCCCTTATTTACTTGCAAATTTATAAAAAAATAAGAATTTTTCCTTACCTTTGCATCGAAAAAAAACTCAAATAGTCATTGAAATATTTATACTATGGGCAAAAATAAATATAACAGCTTGATGAATAATGCAAAGGACTATGTTGCAATCGTGCTCAGTCTTGGCCTGTACGCATTCAGCTTCTGCGCGTTCATACTTCCGCATGAAGTCGTTATCGGCGGAGTATCAGGTATCGGTACCCTGATATATTTTGCCACCAATGGTCTTGTTCCCGTGGCCGTCACTTCTTATGGCGTCAACCTTTTCCTGCTTGCTGGTGCATACAAGATAGTAGGCAAAACATTCGTGAAACGTACCGTGTTCGGAGTCACTGTTGTTGCACTTGCAATCGGATTCTTTGAAAATATATTCATGAGTATAGGGCATCCTCTTGTGCCGGACAGAGTGGTAAGTGTTGTACTCGGTGGCATCATTTGCGGCATTGGCATTGGCACATGTTTCATACACAACGGCTCTTCAGGAGGCACAGACATTGTGGCGGCAATGGTAACCAAGAAAAGCAATGTCAGCTTCGGACGCACCATGATTTTTGTGGATATGATAATTGTGTCTTGCTCTTTACTGCTTCCATTTGCAGGAACATTAGAGCAACGTATTGAAGCCCGAATCCCGACAATAGTTTACGGTCTTATCGTAACATTCATCGTATCATACGTAACTGATATGATTATCAATACCAACCGCCAGGCCACACAATTCTTCATCTTCTCCTCCAAATGGAAAGAGATAGCGGACATGGTCAACACCAAGGCTCACCGCGGCGTCACTATCATTGAGGGACAAGGATGGTATTCGAAGAATGATGTTAAAATCCTTATGGTCTGGTGTCGTAAAATAGAATCCGTCACCATCTTCCGCATAATCAAAAGCATTGATGAAGATGCCTTTGTAACCCAAGGCGCTGTAAATGGCGTGTATGGCAAGGGATTCGACAAGGTAAAGATTAAGATGAAGAAACGCGAATAAGCCGCCAATCCCCTGAACTGATAGTTCAGGGGATTGGTGCATAAACGCTATCTGCGGCGTTTCTTTGATTTAGACTTGGTAGCTGTGGATTTCTTTGCCGAAGATTTTGCCGGAATTTTGAGTACTGCCCCGGCGCGGATATTGTCTGACGTTAATCCATTGGCCTTCTTTATTTCGGCTATGCTTACTCCATATTTCTTCGACAGACTGCTTAATGTCTCTCCTCTCTTCAGCTTATGAGTGGTGGCAACAGCTGCTTTCTTGGTTGTCGTGCTTCCGGTTTTCTTGGCTGTAGTGCCCGACGTTGAAGCCGGTTGTGAACTTTGTGTGGAGGCTGCGGGAACAGCCTCGGCTGTCAAGGTTTCAGCTGTACCCTCCGTGGAAGCCGTGTTTATACGAAGCATCTGCCCTGTTCTTACCGCATTCCGGCGCAGATTGTTCCATTGCTTTATCTCCTCGGGGGTCACGCCATAAGTCTGAGCAATCGAAGCCAAAGATTCTCCGGGTTTCACTTTATGGGTAACGGTTCTTATCCCTTTCGATGCAGATGCAGCAGCCACCGGAACAGCTGTTTCTTCAAGATTTGTATCAGCCACCGGAGTATCAGCCCTTGCAATTAAAGGAGCATCTCCGGGCTCCACAGTTTCGCGGTGCGCATATTTATCCGCATCCAGCGCCCTGATGGCGGACTCACTCATAAGGTAGGCGTGAACCTGCTGTGATGGCAACACAAGGGTATATTGATGATCCACGCTTCCCGGTATCACATCCGACCTGAACTGCGGATTCAACACTCTCAGCTCATCTACAGGGATATCAAGCACACTTGAAATCTGGTTGAAGTGAATTCTTTTGCTTATATGAAGAGTGTCTGTTATCAATGGCTTTGTCGGAATCACCGGACTGATATTGTGCTGCGGATAATAATTCATCACATAGTTTGCTGCAATGAACATTGGGAAATAACCCCGCGTCTCCGGTGAGAGATATTCATATATTGACCAAAAATCATGCTGTTTGGGATCCCCTCCGGCCCTGCGGATGGCTTTGTTTACAGCTCCCGGACCGCAGTTATATGCCGCTATTGCAAGACTCCAGTCATTATATGTGGCATAAAGATCACTGAGATATTGCGCCGCTATCTTGGATGACAGATAGGGATCCCTGCGTTCATCCACAAGGGAGTTAACCTCAAGACCCATCCCCTTTGCTGTGGCTATCATGAATTGCCACAGACCTGCGGCACCATGTTTTGACACAGCATTTGGATCAAGCCCTGATTCTATTACCGGCAAATACTTCAATTCCAACGGCAGTCCCCTCGCTTCAAGCGCCTGCTCAAATATCGGCATATAATAATGACTTAGACCTAAAAGCACTGTCACCTGCTCTCTGCCGCGCTGGGTATATCGGTCAATATATGAACGGACCACTTGATTATAAGGCATCTCAATAGCTACCGGCAATTTGGCAAGACGCTCTCTTATTGTCCTGTCATCATTGCGTGTATCCTGTTCCCGCTTATAACGTTCGTCGGTGGCCATATAATTTTTCATATACCATCCCTCAAGCATCTTTTGGGTGTTGACCTCAAAGCTCTCGGGATACACTATATTATTGTCTGTGATACTTGTCTTCAAATCAAGCACCGTCTTGTTCTGTGCTGAAACATGCATAGACACAAGCGCCGCAGCGCATACCATAATATATCTGTATATGTTTTTTCGAATCTTCATATCCGTTTCGTATTTCACCTTGCGGTCAGTTTAAAAAGTAAAGGCCCAATTGAGACCTAAAGCCGGTCGTCGCGAATCGGGCTGAGTCAGCAATGCAGGAGTCAGATCAAGAGAGAGATTCTCTGAAATATCAAAATGTGCCATTGAGGCGTCAATATAGGCATCCAGCATGCACACAAGATAAAAGGCTACCAGACAGATTATACATAAATCACGATAACGCCGGAAATAATCCTTGCGGCTCTTGAATGTGCGTTGCAGCCACGCCGTGTCAAGCGAACTTTCATCCACAGTCGAAGGGAAGAAGTCAAGATAACTTTTTGTGGAAGGATCGCTGTCGGTAAGGTCGCGGTATCCCTGCACATAAGCCTGATACTGGTTATTGTTCCAGCTCGTGGCATATCCAAGTCCCATGAATCCTCCAACCACAATCGGCAACTTCCAGAATCTGCGGTTGTATATCTGCCCTAATCCCGGACATAATGCAGACAGCCATATTGCTCTTTCCGGAGAGGGATTGAATATCTTTTTCCCATCAAGTCCATAGGGATAATCATCAGCAACAACCTCTGTTGGCGGAATGGAGTCAGTAACCTCCCCGGCCTTTACGAGCACCTCCGCATCAACATAAACTGTGGAATCCTGACTCAATGGTTTGGTATCCACACACCGGGCATTAGCCTTAAGCGTCAGATAGTCAAAAGGGAAAAGCATAATAAGACACAACAAGGCTATCAACCCGCGCTCCAACTTGCTTATATCCCTCCTCTGCTCCATATTTATATTGTTCCTGATTCTCAATTTTTGATTGACTCAAAGGATTTCACCAGCTGATACAATTCATCATCGGAGGAGAATTTAAAAGTAACGGATCCTTTGCCTCCCTTGGTGCGGGTTACAGACACCGGCACTTTGAAATAACCGGATATACTCTTTTCCAGCACCTTTATATCTTCGGATTTGACGTTTTTGGAAACAGGCGGGCGTTCTGCATTTGCCGTTTCGGCAAGTTTTCTGCCCAATTCCTCCACAGCGCGTACCGATAAACCCTCTTTCAGCACTCTTTTGTAGAGGCTAAGCTGAATCTTTGGATCATCCACAGCTAAGATTGCCCGGGCATGTCCCATATCCAATTTGCGGTCGCGGAGTCCGAGCTGTATCTCGGCAGGAAGGCGCAGCAAACGCAAATGATTGGCTATCGTGGCTCTGTTCTTGCCAAGACGCTCCGACAGACGCTCCTGGGTAAGGTTATATGTATCAATCAATTTCTTAAAACTCAAAGCCACTTCTATAGCATTCAGATCCTCACGCTGTATATTCTCTATAAGCGCCATCTCTGTCATCTCCGAATCAGATACCGTGCGAACATAGGCGGGCACACTTGTCAACCCGGCGATACGGGCGGCCCTCCAACGCCTTTCACCTGCTATAATCTGATACTTGCCGTCTCCGCTATCGCGCAAAGTCAGAGGCTGCACCACCCCGAGTTCACGTATGGAAGTGGCAAGCTCCGCAAGGGTGTTCTCATCAAATGTGCGCCGTGGCTGATCCGGATTTGGCTGAATTCGGTCTATATCTATCTCGGAAATAGCCGAACTGCCTTCTGTTCTTATATCTCCCATTGAAATCAGCGAGTCAAGCCCGCGTCCCAATGCATTTCTCTTTGTTGCCAAGTTAGTCTTCAGTTTTTGTTTTTTGTTTTCAATTCTTGCGAACCGCTATCTTCTTATTGCGGAGCTGCAATTCCTTTGCCAGCTGCACATACGCAATAGCTCCTCTTGAATCAGGGTCATACAGGATTGCCGGAAGACCATGACTCGGCGACTCCGACAGTCGGATGTTTCGCGGTATCACCGTGTCAAACACCATCTTCCCGAAATGCCCCTTAAGCTCTTCATAAATCTGATTTGCGAGTCGCAGACGGGCATCATACATTGTAAGCAGGAAACCCTCAATCTCAAGATTCGGACTTAACCTGCTCTTTATTATACGTATAGTATTCAACAACTGCGAAATTCCCTCCAGAGCGAAATATTCTGCCTGCACCGGTATCAATACCGAATCTGCTGCTGTCAGTGCATTTACCGTAATCACTCCCAACGATGGGGAACAGTCTATGAGAATATAGTCATATTTCTCTTTGACCGGCGCCAAAAGACGCTGGAGTATGCGCTCGCGCTCCTTCCGGTTCATCAGCTCCACTTCCGCCCCTACAAGATCTATGCGCGAACAAATGATATCGAGCTTGTCTACCGATGAATGCATGATGGCATCTGAAGCCGGATATCCGTCCACAAGACACTCATAGACGGTGGCATCTGAAGCCTGTGGCTCCATGCCAATTCCCGAAGTGGCATTTGCCTGCGGATCCGCATCTACAAGAAGCACTTTTTTACCTGCCACAGCCAGACATGCGCCCAGATTGAAAGCTGTCGTAGTCTTACCCACGCCCCCTTTCTGATTGGCTATTGCTATGATCTTTCCCATTCGGATTAATTGAGAATTCAAGTTTTTACATATCAGAAACCCTCTTCCAATAACGCTGAGAGTCCCTTTAATTTGCAAAAATAATCAAATTTATCCGCATTCCCTAATAAATAATCTTAAACATTGCTAAATTTTTAGAGAATCACTTTGTATCTGTACCCCTGCGTTTACCATCTTTGAGGAATTCATCATTCTGACATTTTGTAAGGTTAATTTAACTATTGACATGTAAATTCGAGGCAGATATTGCCATTTTATTTAAAAATTTTTGTTTTTATTATAAATTTGTTATAATTTCGCACAATAAGAATATTGTTAAAACAACCTATCAATCTATATTAATAATTTCTCAACATCAAAATCTAACCATGGACAAAATTGACAACCTTGACAGAAAAATTCTGAACATCATAATGCAAAATGCACGCATCCCCTCCAAAGATGTTGCCGTGCAATGCGGAGTATCTCGTGCCGCCATTCATCAGCGCATACAGCGTCTGATTGACATGAAGGTGATTATAGGCTCCGGATATATCGTCAATCCCCACTCCCTCGGCTTCAACACCTGCACTTATGTCGGCGTTCGCCTTGAAAAGGGATCTTTGTATCGCGATGTTGTAAAAAAGATCGACAAGATTCCGGAAGTGGTGGAATGTCATTTTACCACCGGACCCTACTCAATGCTTATTAAGGTTTATGCTCACGATAACCAGCATCTTATGGAGCTTCTCAATGACCGCATACAGCATATCCCCGGAGTTACTGAAACTGAAACACTTATCTCCCTTGAACAGAGCATGAACCGACAGATTCAAGTGGATGTTGACAATTCGACTCCCAACGATGTGGAGGAATAGTTATCTAACATTTAATAAACCCTTTATGAAATTCAAATTTTCTGACAAGACTTTATTCTCTTTATTGGTCGTGGCATTACTTGCCCTCACGGCCTTTATTTTTTTCTTCCCTGACGATATAGAGGGGAATGTGCTCCAGCAGCACGATATCCAACAAGGACTTGCCAACGGTCAGGAAGGAAAAGCATTTCATGAAGCCACCGGCGAAACAACCCGCTGGACCGACTCTCTGTTTGGAGGAATGCCTAATTTCCAGATAGCACCCTCATATCCTGCCGGGAAAGCTATCGACTGGATTTGGAAAGTCTATACACTCTGGCTCCCTTCTCCTGCCAATCTCTTGTTTGCCATGATGTTCGGCTTCTTCATTATGTGCCTGTGCCTGAGATTTAAATGGTACAATGCACTGTTCGCATCTCTGGCGTGGGGCTTCTCTTCATATTTTATCATCATTATCGGAGCCGGACATATATGGAAATTTATAACACTTGCCTATATTCCTCCTACCATCGGTGGTATTGCCCTCTGCTATAGAGGCAAATACACATCCGGTGCAGCACTCGCCGCTTTGTTCGGTGCTCTCCAGCTGCAGAGCAACCATCCCCAGATGTCATATTATTTCCTCTTTGTGATATTCGCTCTGGTAATGGCATGGCTCTGCAATGCTATTCGAAAACATAATATAAAACAATGGTGTATAGCAACAGCCGGTATCTTGTTTGCCGGCATTTTGGCAGTAGGGGCAAACTCCGCAAGTCTCTATAATTCTTATGAATATGCAAAAGAAACTGTGCGCGGACGAGCCACCGACCTCACTCCTCCCCCGGGGGCGGATACCGGAGGAATGAGCCGCGATGCCATCACAGCATGGAGCTATGGGCTTGATGAAACATTCTCCCTGCTTATCCCTAATGTGAAGGGGGGCGCCACCATCAAACCGGTGGCCGGAGAAACGCAGCTGCTTTCACTTGCCGAAACTGACAAGGCGGATGATATACCTCTCAGTCCGGAAGAGCTCCAATTCCTCGCCCAATTTCCCCAATATTTCGGCGACCAGCCGATGACCAACGGTCCTGTGTATGTCGGTGCGTTCGTGTTGCTTCTCGCCATACTTGCACTTTTTACGGTTGAAGGATCCGTAAAATGGGCTCTCTTTGCTGTGTCACTGCTTGCAATACTCCTGTCCTGGGGTCATAATTTCCCCGCATTCACTGATTTCTTCATCGATAATTTTCCGGGATATAATAAGTTCCGCGCTGTTTCAAGCATTCTGGTGATTGTGGAATTTACTATTCCTCTGCTCGCAATCATGGCTTTGCGCAAGATGCTCAAGACTGAGAATTATCTCGAACGATTCGGACGGGTGCTATATACAGTGTTCGGTGTTGGAATCCTTATATGTTTCTTAGGCTGGGTGTCTCCTTCTATCTTCGGCGATCCTTTCAGCGCTTCGGAAGTTTCCCAACTGCAGCAAGCCGGAATCTTCGCAAACCCGCAATATTACAACATACTGAGTGCTATCCGGGAAACGCGCCTGTCTCTGGTGAGCGCAGACTCCCTGAGATCTTTGGTATTCATAATCCTGGGAGGTCTGGTAATCTTCTTGTACCTCAAAAAAGTGATTTCAAACCATGCAGTGTTTGTATGCATGTTGTCAGCAGTTATGCTCATAGACCTTTTCTCCGTGGGCAAAAGATATGTGAACTCTGAAAATTTCACACGTCCGTCTCTTGATGAAACCACATTCAATAAAACAGCTGCCGATGAGGCTATCCTCCGTGACACCACCAACTATCGGGTCTATGACGTGCCGGGGTTATATCAAGCCCGCTCCTCATATTTCCACAAGACTATCGGAGGGTATCATGCCGCAAAACTAACACGCTACAACGACCTGCTTGACCGCCAGATTTCCAAAGGGAATATGGGAGTGTTGAATATGCTCAATACAAAGTATTTCCTTTCAGGTGACCAATATCAGCAGAATCCTGATGCCCTTGGAAACGCTTGGTTCGTTGATACTTTATTTTATGTTGCCAATGCCGACAGCGAAATGTCAGCTCTCGATTCGCTGAACACGGCACGCGCAGCCGTGGCTGACAAAAAATTTGAGAAAATTCTCGGTAACGCATCAGTTAAAGCGGCAGGAGATACCATCTACGAAACCTCATACGCGCCAAATGCATTGACTTACAAAGCCAGATCGCAACAAGGAGGACTTGCTGTGTTCAGCGAGATTTATTTCCCTTGGGGCTGGACAGCTACTATTGATGGTAAGCCGGCAGATATCGGCAGGGTGAATTATGTGCTCCGCGCATTGCAGATTCCGGCAGGTGAACATACCATATCTTTCAGGTTCGACCCTAAATCTGTACGCGTAACTAACACTATCTCGGTAGCATCTGTAGCTGTAATCTACCTTCTTATCCTCATTGCCCTCTTCATAACCATTAGAAAAAAGCCGGCTGTTACAAATGAACAGGAGTCTGCTTGACAATACAACTCTTACCCGATGGAGACATTCCCGAGGTTTCGGAGTGCATTCACCTTTTGCCTATCGCATCATTACTGATGCGATAAGGCTTAAGGATGAATATGCTTATTATGGATATACGGAAATTAAACGCGTGTGTCGAAAAAGCCGAAATCTTGAATTCGAAAAGGATGCTCGTTTGCTGTTAAGGTTTTCAGCGATTATTGGGGCCCACAGCACATTCATCTCAAAAAAGACGCCGGAACCATTCATCGCAGCTCTTAAAGGGGCTTACTCAGGTATGCGTATCTGTCATAATGCCAATCACATGAAAGAGTGCGACATGGCAGCTATGGATGCCGGCGAAGACATTTCGCTTCAATCCCTTAAGGATTTTATCTCTACTCCGGGGAAGACCCTGATGATTAGAAATTGCCCTCCCGACTGGCGCACCGCTCTTTTCGATTCAATGAAAGAAGGACTAATGCTTGAAGGACGCAGCAATATCATTCTGTTTTCAAGACCTCATATGCAGAAACTCTCTTATCTGTCCTCAATATAGGATTTATGCGTGATTTAAATTCCACTGAACGCCTCTTGTCAGACTTCGCCGGATATCTCATACTTGAACGAGGTCTATCCTCTCATACACAGGAGAGTTATGGCATGGATGCCGCGCATCTGCTTCAATTTCTTGAATCACGTGGCATTTCTCTTACTGAAACAGACACTGATACACTCCATGAATTTCTCTGCACTTTGCGCGATTTGGGAATCTCTCCGCGTTCACAAGCTCGCGTAATTTCGGGAATCCGGTCTTTCTTCAAGTTCCTTCGCCTTGAAAATTACCTCAATACAGATCCATGCGAACTTCTTGAAGCCCCGCAATTTGGCAGGCATCTTCCGGATGTGCTTTCCGTGGAGGAAATAGATGCTATGATTGCCGCCCTTGACCCGGAAAAGGATGAAACGCCTCGCAATCATGCCATAATCGAGACTTTATACGGCAGCGGGTTACGGGTGTCAGAACTTGTTGAGCTTCGCATTTCACGCCTCAATCTTGATGAAGGGTATGTAATCATCACCGGCAAGGGGAACAAACAACGTCTTGTACCTCTCTCTCCTGACTCCATCCGTCTTATAAAGGATTATCTGCCAATACGTGAAAGGCTGAAGATAAAGCCCGGAGCACATGATATCCTCTTCCTCAACCGACGTGGAAACATGATGACCCGTGTCATGGTCTTTTACATAATCCGCGACCATGCGGCAGCCGCAGGGATACAAAAAAAAGTGTCGCCACATACGTTGCGACACTCTTTTGCCACTCATCTGCTTGAGGGGGGAGCCAACCTGCGCGCCATTCAGGAGATGCTCGGTCATGAATCAATATCTACAACCGAGATATACATTCATCTTGACCGCTCCCGACTGCGCTCGGAGCTTCTCGCTCATCATCCGCATTACAAGAACTCAAACCGTATCTGACGATCATAGCTCTCCCCGGCTTTCAGCAACTGTGAAGGGAACTGCTGCTTATTTGGTGCATCCGGGAATCCCTGCATCTCTATCGCCACCCCCTCATAGTCATCATAACTGCGGCCACTGCGGTTTTTGGGCGACCCTGCAAGCCAATTGCCGGTATAAATTTGTACTCCCGGCTGGTCGGTGGATACTTTAAGCCTCCTGCCGCTCTTTTCGGAATACAATTCAACGGCATTCTCCAGCATTTTGCCCGGTTCCCATCCATCAAACACCCAGCAATGGTCGTAACCTTTGCCTATCTTTAATGTCTCGAAATCCGCTTCTATATCCTTTCCTATTTTCTTTGCCTTCCGAAAATCCATAGGAGTTCCGGCAACATCGGCATATTCACCTGTTGGAATTTGTGTTTCATCAATTGGAAGCCATTTTTCTGCAGCAATTTTCATTTCATGGTCAAAAACCTTGCCGGCATCAGCACCTTCAAGATTCCAATACGCATGGTTGGTAAGATTCACCACCGTATCCCTGTCGGTTTCTGCATGAAAATCAAGAGTCAACACATTGTCATCATTCCAATGATATGTTGCCGTTACTTTTAAATTACCGGGATAATGTTCCTCTCCGTCCGCTGATTTGTAAGTGAACCGGATACCTCTCGGAATCTCCTCCGCTTCCCAGTTCTGATTCTGAAAACCTTCGGGACCTCCGTGCAGCGCGTTGGATCCATTGTTGATTGCCAACTGATATACATTGCATCCTATTGCAAGATGCCCTTTCGCGATTCTGTTGGCATATCTGCCGGGGCATTTGCCAAGGCACGGACCATCGGCAATATAGTCTGCCGCAGTCTCATAGCTTAATGCCACATTCTCTATCTTTCCATCCCGATCCGGAACACGCACCTCTACAATGCCTGCTCCAAGACTGGAGAGCACCACCGTTGCCCCATTGTCGTTGGTAAGCTCATACCATACAATCTCCCCCTTCGGTGAAGGATGGAGTGTTTTTGTAACTTCCATTATTCTTCAATTTTACGGGCACCGTCAGAGATTACAACATCGTAAATCTTCGGCTCATGTCCATATTTGTCTTTGAATTTTTCAACCACTACCTTGATGAAATCGTCATGAAGATCATTTTTCACAAGATTGATGGTGCAGCCTCCGAAGCCGCCTCCCATGATTCGGCTACCGGTAACGCCCAGTTCCCGGGCTATATCATTCAGATAGTCGAGTTCCTCGCAACTTACCTCATAATCTTTTGAAAGACCATCGTGTGTCTCATACATCTTCTTGCCTACAGTTTCATAATCTCCCGCATTCAAGGCATCGCACACATCAAGCACTCGCTGCTTCTCTTCGATTACAAATTTTGCACGGAAATAATCTTCAGCGGTAATATCACTCTTCACGGCATCAAGCATCTCCATGGTGGCATCACGCAATGTGTCAATACCCAGGCGCTTTGCCACGCGCTCGCAACTCTCGCGACGACGGTTGTAGGGTGAATCCTTAAGTTCATGCTTCACGCGTGAGTCAACAAGCACAAGCTTGTAGCCTTCCGGATTGAAGGGGAAATATTCATACTCCATGGAACGGCAGTCCAGACGCATCAGATTACCTTTGCGTCCGAATACGCTTGCAAACTGATCCATAATTCCGCAGTTCACGCCGCAATAATTATGCTCCGTGCTCTGTCCAATCTTTGCAAGCTCGAATTTATCGATCTTGTTGTTGTTGAACATATCATTGAGCGCGTATGCGAAACAGCTCTCAAGGGCTGCAGATGATGACAGACCTGCACCAAGAGGCACGTTGCCGGTGAATACGGCATCAAATCCTTTCACATCTCCTCCGCGTTTCTGAATTTCGCGGCACACACCGAAGATATAGCGTGCCCAGCCCTGATGTGGCGCCTCATCCTCTTTAAGTCCTAACTCTGCATATTCATCTATGTCAATGGAGAAAACACGCACCTTCTCCATACCATTCGGCTTGATATCAGCCATAATCACTTTATCAATGGCACCGGGGAATACAAATCCTCCGTTATAGTCGGTATGCTCACCGATAAGGTTAACACGTCCGGCAGATGCATAAAGCGTTCCACCCTCACCAAATCTCTCTTTAAAGACCTTCTTGATCTCTTCCTTCATGGATTCCATGTCGTTTCTGATTTTAATGTATATTATAATTTTTTTTAATTCCTGATTTATTGACACTGGCTCATATTATTTCGATTCAATGACAAGTTTCGCAGGCTTGAGTCCCTTGGCTTTGACCTCAAATGTAATAGTGCCCGGCTCTGTGCCTGACTGCACTATCGCTGTAGCCGCCCCGCTGAAAAGATCCATCTCCGGAAGATGGAAAAGACGCAAACTCGTCGGGTCCCCGTTGGCTGTAGCACGGAATTTACCGGCACCCTTGGTGGTAAATTTCACCTCGCGCTCATCTGTGGGCACGATATTGCCATCTTTGTCGGCAACCTGAACCGTAATATATACCAGATCTTCACCATCCGCATTCATGGAGCGCTTGTTGGGGGTGAGCACAAGATGGTCGGGTTTCCCGGCTGTTCGTATGCTCTTCTCTCCGGCCACTGTGCCGTCAGCGTTGTATGCCACAACTTTCACCTCACCCGGCTCATAACGTGTCTCATTCCACATAAGACGGTAGCGGTTTAATGTGGTGGAGTCATTCTTCTCCCTTACCCCCTGACTCTTGCCATTGATGAAAAGCTCTGCCTTTGGAGAATCTGTATATACAAATACCGGAGTTATCTCTCCTTCCCGACCTTCCCAGTTCCAATGTGGAAGAATGTGCAATGTATGCTCTTTGTCATTCCATTTCGACCTGTAGAGATAATACCTGTCTTTAGGAATGGATGCGAGATCCACGATGCCGAAATAGCTGCTGTGAGAGGGCCATGCATCTGTGTCGTAGGGAGAAGGTTCTCCAAGATAGTCAAAACCTGTCCATACAAATTGCCCTATGTTCCAAGGCTGGTCATCGCCGGCTGCAAAATCGTAGTCGGGAAGATTGCTCCATGAGCAATACTCCACATCATAGGATTTGCACTGGTTCCCTTCGCGCACCACATCTGCTTTCACCTCTACCGGGAAATAATATTTTCCTCGGGAAGATACCGTAGAGGCAGTCTCGCTACCTAAAAGTATATTTTGCGGCAACTTCTCGTGCCCCTCTTCATATCTGTGCACGCGATAGTTGAACCCCGGCACATCAAGCTCTGCTCCGAAACCATTGTTTATCACGGCATCTATCTGGTCCATGCCGCAGGTTACAGGACGCGTAGGATCCTCCCTGTGCACTATATCCTGAAGCATCTTAAGCTCCGATAGACCCTCATCCCACCATTGACTCGGAACTTCATTGCCGACAGACCACATCACCACCGAGGGATTGTTACGGTAGTTTTTAACCATATTCACCACATCGCACTCTGCCCAATCGTTAAACAATGTGCCGTAACCGTTCTGACTTTTCGGACGGAAGCCCCAGTCGTCAAAAGGCTCGACCATCACCATAAGACCCATCTCATCGCAAAGAGCCACCTGCTCCGGTGTGGGCATATTGTGTGTGGTGCGGATTGCATTCGCTCCCATCTCTTTCATCATTTCAAGCTGATGGCGCAATGCCTCTGTATTTACAGCCGCTCCGAGCGGACCGAGGTCATGATGCAGACAAACACCCTTGAATTGAATCTTCTCCCCATTCAGGAAGAAACCCACGCCATCGCGTACCTCCACGGAACGGATACCGAAGCGAGTGTCGTATTTATCCACTACTTTGCCATCAACGCTGACTGTTGTCTCCGCTGTATAGAGCGAAGGTGTGTCCGGTGTCCATAGCGATGGATTGTTTACTACAAAATTCTGTTTCAAATCTACACCCGGATATATCTTGTAGCGGTGAGTATCACTTGCAACTTCCTTGCCCTCGGCATTGCGTATCACAGTGGAAAGATCCACATATTCACCCTTTTTTGCACCCTCAATCTCCGTGACAAGATGAACCGTGGCATACTCTTTGGAAACGTAAGGAGTGGTGATATATGTGCCCCATACCGGTATATGCACATCATCCGTCTCTATTAGATGCACATTGCGGTAAAGACCTGCACCCGGATACCACCTCGATGAGCGGTCGGGATTCTCCAGACTTACCTCAACAATATTCTTGCCGGGATGTGTCACCCCTTTCAGATCTACATAGAAACTGTTGTAGCCATAGGGCCAGTATATCACATCCATGCCATTAACCTTCACATTTGCATGACTCATTGCTCCGTCAAAAAGGAGTGTCTGGATTTTGCCGGCAGTATCGGCAACTTCGAATGTAGTTTTGTAATACCCTTTGCCTACATAAGGGAGACCACCCGTACGACCTGTCTTCCAGGTGGCCTCGGTTTCACCATTCTGTTCCACCATCACCTTCTGCAGGTCATTATTGCGGTCAAAGGGACCGTAGATTGCCCAGTCATGAGGGATTGTCACATGATTCCAAGCCACAGAATCCCGCGAAAAATCCCACTGTTTAAGTTCTGTCTCGTTCCTCTGCGCATATACGCCGAAACTCAAAAAGAGCGCAGCTAACGCTGCAACTATGTGTTTTCTTCCTGTCATGTCTGTTTGGTTATATACTTATGTAGCTAATAATCTCGCAATATCCGCTCCGGGATATGCTCTTCTCTTTCTCCTACAAAGATAACAACAATTCGTTAATATTGCAAACCCTCTTTCATCCTCTTTCATATTTTTTATCTCCCCCCTAACACTTTTTAATTTATCACCGGACACAAATGCTCATTAGATCCCGGTTAATAAAATTTTTGACAACTAATATCTGTTCTTGAAGAATAATCGGGACTTTAGTAATGATTAAAAACTATTTTTTGTAATTTTGCGTATTAAATATGTGAAGCACGCTTCAATCACTCTCTTTAAAATATTATGATTGGAGTTACCGCTTGCGTATGATGGAAATTACAACTGAACATGAAGGATAATACAGATAAAGAATTGGGCAAGCGCGAAAGCTCTGAAAGAACAATCCGTGAAGCTACTGATTCGGAATATAAATATGGGTTTACTTCGGATATTGACACTGAAATTGTGCCACCGGGTCTCAACGAGGATGTAATCCGTTTCATTTCCGCCAAGAAGGGTGAACCTGAATGGCTGCTTGATTTTCGTCTCAACGCTTTCCGTTATTGGAAAACCCTCACCCCTCCGGAATGGGCGCATCTCAAAATCCCCCCAATTGATTTTCAGGCGATAAGCTACTATGCTGCACCCAAACAAAAGGAATTGAAAAAAAGTATGGATGAGGTGGATCCGGAATTAGTGAAAACGTTCAATAAACTTGGTATTTCCCTTGAAGAACAGAAACAACTTGCCGGAGTGGCCGTGGACGCCGTAATGGATTCGGTCAGCGTCAAAACCACCCACCGCGAAAAGCTCGCAGAACTCGGCGTTATCTTCTGCTCGTTTTCCGAAGCAGTGAAGGATTATCCTGATCTGGTAAAGAAATATCTCGGCTCGGTTGTATCCTGGCGCGACAACTATTATGCTGCCCTCAATTCAGCTGTATTCTCCGATGGTTCTTTCGTATATATTCCCAAAGGGGTGAGATGCCCTATGGAACTGAGCACTTATTTCCGTATCAACGCCTCCGGCACAGGACAGTTCGAACGCACCCTCATTGTGGCTGATGATGATGCCTACGTGAGTTATCTCGAAGGTTGCACGGCTCCTATGCGCGATGAAAATCAGCTTCATGCTGCAATAGTCGAAATAATATGCGAAGAACGCGCTGAAGTGAAATACAGTACGGTGCAAAACTGGTATGCCGGTGATAAGGAAGGAAGAGGAGGAATCTATAACTTCGTAACCAAACGGGGACTTTGCCGCGGACACCGCTCGAAGATTTCCTGGACCCAGGTGGAGACCGGCTCCGCTATTACATGGAAATATCCTTCATGCGTATTGAAAGGGGATGAATCTGTAGGTGAATTCTATTCTGTGGCTGTCACCAACAATTATCAGCAGGCTGATACGGGCACCAAGATGATACATATAGGCCGCAATTCACGTTCTACAATCGTCAGCAAAGGAATCTCGGCGGGTAAGTCTCAGAATTCCTACCGGGGATTGGTAAGAGTGGCAAAAAACGCTTCCGGATGCCGCAATTTCACCCAATGCGATTCCCTGCTCATGGGGGATGAATGTGGTGCACACACCTTCCCTTATATCGATGTGCGCAATAACACCTCCACTGTGGAGCATGAGGCCACAACATCCAAAATCAACGAGGAACAACTCTTCTATTGCCAGCAACGCGGCATTCCTATGGAAGAGGCAGTGAGCCTGATTGTAGGGGGTTACGCCAGAGAGGTGATGAACAAACTGCCTATGGAGTTTGCCGTTGAAGCCCAGAAGCTGTTACAAATAAGTCTTGAAGGATCTGTGGGATGATAGAAAGGATAGTGATAATAGACAATGTTGACCCACATGTATTCTATGGTGTCAACAACTCAAACATCAGTCTCATACGCAATCTGTTCCCCAAATTGCGCATGGCGGCTCGCGGCAATGTGATAAAGGTGATAGGCGAAGAGAGCGAGACTGCAGAATTCGAGAAGAAGGTGCATGAAATTGAAGCTCACGCTGCTAAATATAACAAACTCGACGAGGAGGCTATAATAGATATCGTGCGCGGCGACCCTCCCAAGGAGGTGAACGCCGAAGGTGTCATTATATATGGACAGAATGGCAAACCAATAGCCCCTCGCAATGCCAATCAGGCGAAAATGGTGAGGAGTTTCTCCCAGAATGACCTTACATTCGCCCTCGGTCCTGCCGGCACCGGCAAAACCTATATAGCCATTGCTCTGGCGGTGCATGCACTTAAAAACAAGCAATGCCGCAAAATCATCCTTTCGCGTCCGGCTGTGGAGGCAGGTGAGAAACTCGGTTTTTTACCCGGAGACATGAAGGATAAGATTGACCCGTATCTGCAACCTCTATATGATGCTCTGGAGTATATGATTCCCCAGCAGAAACTGAAAGAATACATGGAGGCACAGACCATCCAGATTGCCCCGCTCGCTTTCATGCGCGGTCGCACGCTCAATGACGCTGTGATAATACTTGATGAAGCACAGAACACCACACGTCATCAGATGAAAATGTTTCTTACCCGTTTGGGCATGAACGGAAAGATGATAGTCACAGGCGATACCACGCAAATCGACTTGCCACATACTATGCAGAGTGGTCTTTTGCAAGCATTACGCATACTTAAAGGGGTAAAAGGTATCGGAGTTATAGAATTTGAAAAGAAAGACATCGTGCGGCATCCTCTCGTGCAACGCATTGTCGATGCCTACGAACACCGCGAACGCGATGAAGACCCCGATGCAATCCAATAAACAATTTAAGACAAAGTGTTTAAAAATTATATATAAAGCCTATGCTTAAGCCGGTTGTTATATGGACACCGACAGCAGAGGCTTCTTCAATGTATGCATATTCAAACAGATTAATTTTACCTGTAAGAGACCATTTCTCATTTAGTTTGACGAGCATACCGGGTCGTAAAATAAATTCCATACCATCAGCTTCCCACCCTGAGTCTATATGTGCATAATGAAATGCAAACTCTCCAAAAAATGATAATCGGTTATTATCAAAAAAGGTGTAACGCACATATGGACCTATAATAAATGTGTTGCTTTTATCTCCATACGAATTTGAGATATTATATCCTAATTCACCCGCTATTGCCCAATGATTATTTATTTTGTAACCAAACTCTGGTGCTACACCGAACGACACAGAATTGTCTCCTTCTGTATTAGCCACAAAATCAAGTCCTACTCCTCCGCCTAACCACATTTTGGAATCTTCTGCTTTGGATGAGATGACGACAACTGTCACAATAAAAATTGTAAGGATAAATTTTTTCATGAGTATGATTCGAGTTTTTCAGCCAAAATTTTGTCAGCTATTCTGTGCCTGTATTCCATTACTTTATAATTTTGTAATCCATTGTGCAAAAGTAATAAAAAATTTCCATTCGGCAAATTGCCCCGCTCCACGAAAAGTTATTAATCAGTCGTGTATTATGTCAACAAATTCATGTCAATGTCCGGAATATCCGGGAAGCTGGCGCACTCTGCACCCCTATCCCAATGCAGGAGACTGGGAATTGTACGACATTGAAAACGACATGACAGAAACAACAGACCTTTCAGAAAATTGGTAAAAATCATAGGGTAGAAGTTAGTGAGTGAGTCGACACCATTCCTCAACATATATGTGGAATGGTGCTTATTTTAAACAAGTCATGAGGGTAGCCGGCGGAGGGTGCGGTAGAAGATGAGGGTAGCCATGACGGAGGCTACCAGGAGAGCTACGTCAAAGCTGTAATATACACCGATGTTGCCACCGCCAAGTGTATTCGCAAATAATAACATTACCGGGACTCCCACCACAATATAGGAGCATACGGAAATCCATAGCAAGGGACTTACATGTGATGTGCCTCTGTTTGCATTAACATACGTTAATTGCGTGGCATCCATGTATTGATATATCACCAGGGGCACTATCAAGGTCAATGCCGAGGTTATCACATCTGCATCAGGCGTGAAGCAATGTATAAGCCATCTGCCTCCGAAATAAAATATGATGGATGCCAATGTGGCGAGCACAAGATTAAGATGCAAACCTGCCATGGTAATACGCCGCATACCTTTTAAATCTCCAACACCCATATAATTGGCTACACGTATTGATACGGCTGTTCCGAAACTGACAAAGGTCATGAATCCGAGCTGCGACACGGTATTCACCACCTGATATGCCGCCAGTTGTATCTTCCCGAACCAACCACTCACCACTGCCCCCAAACTCCATAGAGAACACTCTATACCGCTCTGCACCATCACAGGATATGATGTTGCCCACACGTTTCTGCGTATATCCCCCAAACCTTGTTTCTCTTTGAAGCCGTGTGTATACTGCTCATACTTATTAAACCGGAAGAAAGCAATGACTATGGCTACGGCTCCCACATAACGAGCAACAAGCGTGCTTACTCCCGCTCCGGCAAGTCCCAATTCAGGACACCCCCACTTTCCGAATATCAGCAGATAGTTTCCGAATATATTGAGCACATTGGCACCCAATATCATCCACATGGGCAATGCCGTGTCATTAACTCCGTTGCAAGTCTGCTGGAATGAATTGAACACAGACATAGGAAGCATCGTAGCAAGTATTATAAGATAATATTCCCTGACAAGCGGCATAAGTTCTTCAGGCTGACCAAACTTGTCAAGGAAGAAATATAACGCACACATAATAGCGGTCAACACCAGCGATACTGCTATATTTATCTGCACACCTGCATGAAGCGTATGCCCTACCGACCGTTTTTCACCCCTTCCGAACAAAGCACCAACCAAGGGGGTCAGACCCTGCGCAAACCCTATCTGCATAACTGTCGGAATTACAAACAATGAGTTTACAAAGGCGGCGGCCGCCAATTCATCCACACCATAGGCACCCACCATCATAGTGTCAGCAAAACTTACCACAATGATTCCCACCTGCGTAACAAGCACCGGCAATCCCAACCTGAACAGGCTCGCATATTCCTCCCTGTATTTTGATTTTAATTCAGAAACAGCCATAATCAGCGGATACAATAATTTCAAGTACAAAATTACTAAATAAAACAAAAATGTTATTAATTTTGTATTTTAAACAGGAGTCTATCTCATAAATGCCGTTTATTGTTTTGTAAAACTGATTCCATCCATAAGTTTATATGACCCTACTAAAACACATTTTGATATACAGCTCGGTCATTACCACTGCTTTTACTGCCGGCTCCCAGACTTATTCGCTGGACTCCTGCAGGAATATGGCGGTGCGCAACAACAAGACCATCCGTATGGCGGAAGAAGCTGTGCACGGCGCCGGCTATGAACGCAAGGCAGCCAAATCCCTGTATCTGCCGGGCATAGATTTTGCCGGGACATACTTCCACAACCAGCGTACAATAAATCTGCTTGGTGAAGATGCAAAACTCCCTACAATGAGTTTCGACCCTACCACCATGTCGTATAAATACAATATTCTCACCGGGGCTGACGGAATCCCTGTGACAGACCCGTCGACAGGCAGCTACATCCCTACTGAGATTGCCGTAATACCAAAGGAGGCGATGAGCTATGACACTCATAACGTATTCGCCGGGGCATTCACCCTTACCCAACCTGTGTTTATGGGTGGACAAATCAAAGCCTTAAACGATATTACAAAATATGCCGGGGAGATTGCAGCAGCAACCCGCAACAGCGTGGTGCAAGATGTTATATACGCTGTGGATCAGGCTTACTGGACTGTGGTCTCACTCAAATCCAAACAGAAACTTGCCGAAAGTTTCGTAACATTGGTTGACACTCTCCGTTACAGCGTCAGTGAGATGCTGAAAGCCGGAGTGGCCACCCGCGCAGATCTCCTTACGGTGGATGTCAAACTCAACGAGGCCAAAATCATGCGCACAAAACTCGACAACGGTTTGACGCTTGCCCGCATGGCTCTTGCACAAGTGTGCGGACTCCCCGTCCAATCCGATATGCATCTCGCAGACGAGGATTTCAAAAGCATGCTGATCACTGGCGGAGATCCTGTATATGATATGCAGGATGTATATTCCCGACGCCAGGATCTGGAAGTGATACGCCGGGGGATCTCATTGCTTGCAGGACGCGAAAAGCTTGCCTTGGGCAATATGCTCCCGAAACTGGCAATTGTCGGTGCCTATGAATTCTCCAATCCCAATTTCAACGATGGATTCAAAAAACGATTCGGCGGCGGCTTCAGCGTGGGAGCCACATTGGCGATACCGATATGGCATTGGGGTGGCAACTACAATCATTACAAAGCCGCCAAATCAGCTACCAACGCCCAACGCCTTTTGCTGGAAGATCTTGAAGAGAAGGTGGATCTGCAGGTGCAGCAAGCCAAATTCAGTTTTCAGGAAGCATTCAAAACCTACGACATGACAAAAGAGAATATGTCAAGTGCCGAGGAAAACCTGAGATGTGCCGAAATAGGGTTTAAGGAGGGGGTTATGACCACCAACGATGTGATAGCTGCGCAGACAGCGTGGTTGCAGGCTCATTCTGAGAAAATAGATGCCGAAATAGGTATTCACCTTTGTGAAGTGTATCTTGATAAAGTTATAGGAAAGCTCAACTATTGAAAACCCAACTATTGAAATGGAAAACAATATAAAGACCACAATTCCGGCAGGTGCCGAAGATCCGGCGGCCGTATCGAAAAAGGACAAAAGTCTTATTCTCACAATCATAGTGATTATACTCATTCTTGCCGCTTTGGCTATAGTAGGTTT
Source organism: uncultured Sangeribacter sp. (assembly GCA_964515455.1). Taxonomy (GTDB): domain Bacteria; phylum Bacteroidota; class Bacteroidia; order Bacteroidales; family Muribaculaceae; genus Lepagella. Next base: position 53,874 of record CAZEUD010000002.1, on the reverse strand, counting down.
CATATCGCTCAAACCGGGTCCTGACACAGTGCAGGGACAAGGAGAGGCAACTGAAATCCGCATTTCCGGAAAACTACCCGGCCGCGTCACAGAAATTTTTGTGGAGGAGGGACAACATGTCAAGACAGGCGACACTCTTGTGCGCATCTCCTCATCGCTTGCAGATGCAAAGCTCGAACAGGCAAGAGCCATGGAAGAGGCAGCCAAAGCAGCCGACAAGAAAGTGGATGCAGGCACCCGGCCGCAGATTATCGAAAGCGCCCACGATCTATGGAAGCAGGCACAGGCTGCAGCTGCAATTGCCAAGAAAACTTACGACCGTCTGCAGAACCTGTTTGAGAAGGGTGTTGTGAGTGAGCAGAAACGCGATGAGGCAAAAGCCGCCTACGATGCAGCCACAGCCGGAGAGGCCGCTGCAAAGAGCCAGTATGAGCTGGCGCGCTCCGGAGCGCGAAATGAAGACAAGACCGCAGCCACTGCAATGGTAACTGTGGCAAAAGGGGGGGTGGCAGAAGTTGACGCATTGCTTGAAGACCAATATCTGACGGCTCCCTGCGATGGCGAAATAACTGTAATTTATCCCAACGTAAGCGAACTGGTGGCCACCGGGGCTCCTCTGATGACTTTGGAAAAGGATGACCATTGGGCTGTGTTCAACGTGCGCGAAACGCTGCTGAAAGATATAAAACTCGGCACAGTGCTGAGAGTGAAGATTCCGGCTCTCGACAAAGAAGCGGACATGAAGGTATTCTATATAAAGAATATGGGCACCTATGCCAACTGGCAGGCCACCAAGGCTACCGGCGACTATGACGCCCGCACATTCCAGATAAAATGCCGTCCTGAAAAACCGATAGAGAACTTCAGACCGGGAATGTCAGTGATTTATCTCGGAACGAAATAAAAATACAAGGTGTCAGCTGCCGGGTATGAGTTATGAATTAAAAAAAGGGGTTAAGGGTATCATGCTTAGAAGCATGGTGCAGATTGTGCGCAGACCGATATATTGGTTTGGCTTCCTTATCATGCCCTTGTTTATGTTCTTGTTTCTGACATCAATGCTGGAGGAGGGTCTGCCTACAAAAGTGCCGGCAGCTATGGTGGACCGGGATGGAAGCAAGCTTAGCAGGGAGATAACCCGGAATCTGAACGGGATGCAGATGGTAAATCTTACCCATACACCGCAAAGCTTCTCCGAGGCACGCCATCTGATACAGAAGGGTGACATCTATGGTTTCTTCCTTATCCCTGAAAATTTTCAGGCGGATCTCCTTTCCGGACGCAAACCGGTGATAACCTTTTATACAAACATGACATATTTCGTGCCGGCCTCCATGCTTTTCAAGACATTTAAATCCACAGCTATATACACCAAGGCTGGCGTGGCAATGAATATTGTGGAGTCGGCAGGAGCCGATGCCACGGCATTGTCGGGAATGATGATGCCGGTGAATATCGCAACACGAGGTATCGGCAACCCCATGCTCAACTATGGTATATACATTGCCAATTCGTTTGTGCCGTGTCTTCTCCAGCTGATGATATTCCTTATGACGGCATTCAGTCTCGGACAAGAGCTGAAATACGGCACCTCGCGGCGACTCATGCAGATGGCGGATGGCTCAATAACAAAAGCTTTGTTTGCCAAACTGTTTCCACAGACCATTATTTGGTGGGTGGTGGTATTTTTCATGACAGCATGGCTCTATCGTTTCAATCATTATCCGATGAACGGAGATTGGAGCTGGATGCTTCTGTCAGAATTTATGTTTGTACCTGCATGCCAGGGATTTGCACTGTTTGTGGTATGCGTGCTTCCGAATCTGCGACTCTCCCTGTCGGTATGCGCCCTATTGGGAATTCTCTCTTTCTCGATAGCAGCATTCTCTTTCCCTGTGCAGAGCATGTATCCCGCCATGGGGATTTTCAGCTATATAGTTCCGGTAAGGTATAATTTCCTCATATACATTGACCAGGCCTTGAACGGTATAGATATCGCATATTCAAAATGGTGGTATGTTGGATATATTATATTCATGCTTCTGCCGTTTACAATGATATGGAGGCTGAAGAGGGATTTCATCAGGCCTATATATGTGGAATAAGGGAGTTAGAATGTGGAATGTTTAATGTGAAATTGCATCATTAGCATCTGAAAGATATGAAATTAAGGGAAATGAAAGAGGTGTATTGCCGGGAATTCAATCTGGTAAGGCACGATGCGGGAATATTGCTCTTCTTTTTATTCCTGCCTCTGGCATACCCCATAATATATTCACTCATATATAATCCGGAACTGGTGAAGGATGTGCCTATAGTTGTGGTGGATCATGACCGTACCGCCCTGTCGCGCGATCTTGCCCGCAAACTTGACGCATGCGACCAGGCGAAGGTGGCCGGATACGCAGCAGATCTCAGCGAGGGGCGCAAGGCTATGAATTCTCACGATGTTTATGCCATTCTTGAGATTCCGGAAGGTTTTGAGAAGAAAGTGGGAAGAGGTGAGAAAAGTGATGTAGTGATGTATTGCGAGATGAGTCTTCTGCTGCGTTACCGTGGATTTCTTGTGGCAGCCACCAATGTGATGCAGGATTATTCATCCGAACTGCTTACAAAAAATATAGACACTTATGCCCCTTTGGCTGAGACGTTAATCGATGGAGATCTGCTCCCCATAGATAATGTTTCAATGGGTAATATCCGCAATGGATTCGACTCATTTATAATGCCGGGAGTATTGATTCTTATTCTTCAGCAATGTATAATCCTGGCAGTAGGTATGGCAGGGGGTGCAGCCAGGGAAAAGAGAATATTTTATGGTATAAATACCCGGAATCCTTATTCTCCGGTATTTCCCACAATGTTCATGCAAATGCTATGCTATCTTACTGTCCTGTTGGTGCCGATGATATTTATCATCCATTTTGTGCCGATGATATTCCGCTTCCCCATGGCAGGAGATCCATGGCAAATAATATCTTTCGTTGTGCCTTTGGTACTTGCTTCATTCGGGCTTGGTTTTGCCGTGCAAACGCTCGTGACGGAACGAGAGACAATATTTGTAATATGGGTGGCAACATCCCTGATTTTCCTGCTTGTATCCGGCTTGATTTGGCCTTTGTATGACATGCCTGCAGTATGGCGATACCTGGGTTATCTGGCACCCTCCACATGGGGTGTGGAAGGATACATAAAGATGAACTCAAACGGAGCATCATTATCTCAGGTGAGCAGCCCCTATCTCCACCTTTGGATTCTTACGATCTTCTGGTGGACGACAGGCTACATTGGTCGACTCCTTGAAATCCGTAAATTTCGCAAAAATCTGTTATCCAAAACATAAATACGCTAAGCCAGACACTCCATGCTATATTATTTTGTCTATCTTCTTTCTCTGCTGCCGTTCCGTATTCTGTATATGTTTTCGGATGTATTGGCATGGCTGGCATACTCGGTGGTAAAATATCGACGTCAAGTTGTCCGTGACAATCTTACCGGCTCATTTCCAGAAAAGGACATAAAAGATATAAAATTAATAGAGAAGCAATTCTATCAATTTCTCTGCGATTATTTTTTCGAAACGCTAAAACTTGCTTCCATGACTGAAAAGAAAATGAGGAAGCGATTGAAAGTAGAGAATATTGGAGAGATCAACGAGGCAGTAAGGAGGGGGCAGTCTGTGTCAATATATTTGGGTCATTACTGCAACTGGGAATGGGTAAGTTCCTTGCCTTTGCATATTGATTCGAAAGCCAAATGCGCCCAGATATATCATCCATTGGAGAACAAGACATTCGACAAGCTGTTTTATAAACTCCGCACACGCTTCAAAGCCAATAATATAGCTATGGCTGATATCATGCAGACCCTGATACGCTGGAAACGGGAGGGAGAGCCGTCTGTCACCGGTTATATTGCCGATCAGGCACCCGTATTAAACATACATCTCTTCACCGACTTCTTAAATCACGATACGGGCGTCTATACCGGACCTGAACGCATATCCAAATTCCTTGGGGCGAAGGCTGTATATGGTCATATTACGCGTCCTCGCAGAGGATATTACACTCTTCGCTTCGTCCCTATATGTGAAGACGCTAAGAAAGAAGCTATATTTGAAACCTCAAAGAAATATTTCCGTCTTTTGGAAGAAAACATCAGGGAGGCTCCGCAATTCTGGCTCTGGAGCCATCGTCGCTGGAAACGACCTCGTTCCCTTTTCTATGAATACCACGGCAAAGAGAAAGCTGATGAGATGCTTAAGCATTTGTAATCATTAATAAGTTGGCTTTGTTGGGGATTTTTTGTAAATTTGCAGCTGATGAAAGATTTCTTTAAATTTATGCTGCGTTTTGCAGCTCCATATAAGTGGAATGTCATTGTCAGCGTGATATTCAACCTTCTCACCGCCTTTCTTACAATATTCTCTTTTGCATTCATAATGCCGATCCTGCGGATGCTTTTCGGTCTTGACACGCAGGAATATCATTATATGGCAATAGGAGCGGGAAAGCTTACCGATGTCCTCACAAATAATTTCTATTATTATGTAGCGCAGATGATTACTGAGCATGGACCGTCGATCACACTGTTATTCCTTTGCGCTGCCCTTTCTGTAATGACCTTGGCCAAGGTGCTTACTGCCTACGCGAGTGAGTGGTTTACATTGCCTCTGCAGAACGGGGTTACACGCGACATACGCAATGCAATGTACAATAAAATCGTATCCCTCCCCATCGGATTCTTCACAAACGAACGGAAGGGAGATATCATGGCCAGAATGTCGGGGGATGTGCAGGAAGTGCAGATGTCAGTGATGTCGAGCATATTCAGTCTGGTAAAATATCCGATACTCATCATATCATACCTTGTGGCAATGATTGCCCTGAGCTGGCAGATCACACTGTTTGTGTTCATCATGCTTCCAATCATAGGTTCTCTTATGGGAATGGTAGGCAAGAAGCTCAAGCAGCAAAATCGTGAGGGTCAGGAACGGTTTGGCTCCATTCTCTCCAATATAGAGGAGACAATCAGCGGTCTGCGCATCGTAAAAGCATTTAATGCCGAGCGGCAAATGGAGCGTAAATTTGACTATGAAACCGCCGACCTTTACCGTATCCACAATGCCATGGGACGCCGGTATGCCCTTGCACACCCCTTGAGCGAATTTCTGGGCACGGTGGCTGTTGCCATAATACTATGGTTTGGGGGCACATTGATTCTTTCCGGCAATTCAACAATAGATGCCTCGCAATTTATTCTTTTTATGGTGATTTTCTATAGCATAATCAATCCTGCGAAAGAATTATCCAAGACCACCTATACCATACAGAAAGGGATGGCTGCGATGGAGCGAATCGATAAAATTCTCAGAGCCACCAACCCTATACAGGATCCCGTAGCTCCGAAAGAATTACCCGAAGATGAATCCATGAGTTCTGTTAGTTTCCGGGATGTCAGTTTCAGCTACGATGGAGAGCGCGATGTGCTGTCGCATATCAATCTTGAAGTGAAGCCGGGTGAGACAGTGGCAATTGTAGGGCAGTCAGGATCCGGAAAATCAACACTTGTGGATCTTATACCGCGGTTCTGGGATATAGAGCACGGAGAAGTGCTTGTGGACGGCATCAACGTGAAAGATTTGCGTGTAAAGGATTTGCGCTCATTAATGGGGAATGTGAACCAAGAAGCGATTCTTTTCAATGACACCATTTTCAATAATATAGCATTCGGTTCTGTAAATGCCACACAGGAGGAGGTGGAAACAGCAGCCCGCATAGCGAATGCCCATGATTTTATCATGCATACGGAGAATGGATATCAGACAGTGATAGGCGACAGAGGCAGCCGTCTGTCAGGCGGTCAGCGCCAACGTATCAGCATAGCCCGGGCAATATTAAAGAATCCGGCAATCCTTATCCTTGATGAAGCCACTTCAGCCCTCGACACTGAAAGCGAACGTCTTGTGCAGGATGCATTGGAAAAATTGATGAAAAACCGCACTACAATTGTTATAGCCCACAGGCTCTCCACAATTGTGAATGCCGATAAGATATGCGTGCTCTCCAATGGCAGGATTGTTGAAACGGGCACTCATGCTGAACTTATTGAACAGGGAGGTATCTACAACCGCCTTGTAGAGATGCAGCAAGTATGATAAATTTTCCTGAGTTTTAAATTATGGAAGAAGAGAAAGATTACCGCGAAGAAGAGAAAGAGGTTTTTGAAGAAAAGAAAGAAAACTTCAAAGAAGATATCGAGGGCCGGAACAAGGCTGAAAAAGAGGGTTTTGAAGATGAGATCGAGACTGAGTGGGCTTCTGCTCTACATATAGATTTTGATCCGGAAGAGGCCCGGCAACGTGCAGAGAAAGCCGCTACCCCTCCACCTGTACCCGGGAATCAGATCCCTCCCGTGCCAGCTTCACCGCAACCTCCCATGCAACCGTATGGCTGTCAACCCCAACTCCAGCCTCAGCCTCATGATGCTCCCCAACCATACAATCAGGAGGAGATGCCTGAAACATATCTTGTATGGTCGGTATTAGCCACCGTATTCTGCTGTCTTATACCGGGAATAGTAGCCATCGTCTACAGCACCATGGTCAGCACCAAATATTATGCCAAGGATTATGACGGCGCACGCAAAGCTTCCCAAATGGCTCAGTATTGGATAATTGCATCCGTTGTGCTTGGTGTGATAACAGCAACTGTGTATATACCTCTTGCCCTGTTTGTGTGAAGAAGAGCACGATATTGCTTTTGTCGGGTATCGGAATTGTGCTGTTGTGTACGCTATATTCCGCTATTGATCCGGAAACATCGGGATTCACACCGCGATGTCTCTTTCACGAACTCACCGGGTGGCAATGTCCGGGATGTGGAAGCCAACGTATGCTCCATGCCCTGCTGCATGGCGACATAGCAGCTGCCTGGCATTACAATGCTTTGCTTCTATGCTTGATTCCGTTACTCATACCAATGATTTGTCTCGAAATATTTCGCGACAAGTATCCGCGTCTTTACATGAAAGTCCACTCGATACCGGTGGTAGTGGCTATAGTCACCATCATTATTTTATGGTGGATCTTTCGTATAATATATAATTTCTGAGAGTCCTGCTCTCAGAGCCTCTTAAAAAAATGAATTTGTTTATAATAGGATATATGGCTTGCGGCAAGACCACATTCGGTCGCGCTTTGGCAAAGCATGCAGGAGTTGAATTCATCGACCTCGACTTCTATATCGAGCAACGGTTCAGAAAAACAATAAATGATATCTTTGCTGAAAAGGGTGAGGAAGGTTTCCGAAAGATAGAGTCATCAATGCTGCGCGAAGTCGGGGAGTTTGAGAATGTTATAATATCCTGCGGAGGAGGTACACCTTGTTTTCACAACAATATGGACTATATGCTGTCGCACGGAAATGTGGTTTGGCTGGAAGCAACTCCGGAAAAGATTACACAACGTTTGATACGTAACAGTTCACGACGCCCGCTTATGAGAGGGAAATCGCCTGAAGAGATCCGGACATCAGTAGATGCCGACCTGAAAGCAAGACACGAACATTACAGCAGGGCCAACTTACGCTTTTCAGGGGAAAATCTTGAGAATCGCAACCAGATTTCGGATTCTATAGAGACCTTCTTCAAACTATATAATGCAGAATCAAAATGAGGCTACGCCGCCCGTACATAAACAAATTTTGGGGAATGGAGTCTAAAATTTTGAGAATAAAAATATAAATGTTAATTTAGGGGTAAATTTCAATAAAGCCTGTTTTAAGCTATGGGAAATTCAAAGGGACAACATACACTGGAACCGCAAGAGATGGTAGCGGTGATAGAGCAGGAAGGCTCATCAATGCAACTTGGAATAGTAGCCAATTATTCAGATAGTTACGAAACACGAATGCTTCTTACACCCGAAGCTTGCGGAATGCTGACATCCGGAGGACTCAAGGTTTGTATGGAATCAGGAGCCGGAAGCGATATTAGTTTCACAGACGAAAAATACGCCGAATACGGGGTCAGGATAACAACACGTGAAGAAGCTCTTAAATCGCCCGTAGTGCTATGCTATACTCCCTTGAAATCCAAAGATATAAAAAAGATGCAGAAGGGTGCTGTGCTTCTCTGCATGATGGATAATATTCTTTTTGAGGAGTCCACAATCAAGGCTTTGCTCGACCATAAAATCACCACCGGATGCTTCGATAATATGTACAGCTATAATGACGAACCGGTGTTTGCCAATATCATTGATGAAATAGATGGCAGGTCGGCTATCGTATATGCTGAAGAGGCATTGTCGTATCTCGGTGGAGGGAAAGGAGTATTGCTTGCCGGCATCGCCGGAATAAATCCATGCGAAGTGCTTCTCATTGGTATGGGCAACGATATGATTGCGGCAGCCAGGGCAGCAGCCGCAGCAGGCGCAAGAGTGACACTCATGGACAATGACACCTCCACCCTGCAAGTGGCAAAAGATCTTGTTGGAGCTAATGTAGACACTATAGCCATTCATCCACGTGTGCTTTACAACCGCGTAAAGACTGCCGATGTGCTTATCCTTGGAAATCCCACACGCACGTTTGAATTTCCCAACAACCTGAAAGCCGCCATGAAGGAGAATGCATATATTCTCGACATGAACGAGACACATCCTTCGGTGAGTGTGCCGCGCACTGTTGCAATGGCCCTTTCCAATGCTCTTGTGAATTTCTTTGATGAGATGGCAATCAAAAACGGATTCTACAGTATGCTTGCCACTACCCCCGGGGTGCAATATGGTATTGTAACTTATGAGGGGAAATTGGTGGATAAACTGATTGGCAGCTATCTCGGCATGCCGAGTGTAGATATAAACGTAATGCTCTCCGCCGCTAATTAGAGCCGGTTCAAGAGTCTGTTTCACAAAGATGTCTGAGAAAAGTCTCATCCACATAATACCATCCAACAGATGGGGAGGTGTGCAGAGTTACGCACTGGATATATGCCGTCATTATAAAAAAGAGGGATGGAATGTGACTGCCATGACGCGCAATGCTGTTGGCGTTGACTCAAGATTTTCGGAAGCCGGAATAGAATTACTCCATGCTCCCCTCACCGGATTCTTCGATTTTACATCGGCTTTAACTCTGGCACGTAAAATTCGCAAAACTCCCTGCGGCAGCGTGGTGCATACCCACCGCTACCGTGATGCTCTCACCGCAGCCATTGCCCGCAAAATAACGCGCAGAGATGATATACGTATTGTCAGCACACGCCACACGGTAAGACGGGGACAGAACACATGGTTGTTTAAAAAAATTTACGGATATGTTGATGCACACATATTCGTTTCAAAGATGGCGTATGAAGGTTTCAGACATGCCAGGGGGGGAAGCGAGATAATTCTTGACCAGAATAAGATACACATTCTTCACGACAGCATTTTTCTTCCACGCAATGAATATTGCAAAGAGCCGGAAACGGGTCCGGTATGCGCCCTGTACCAGGGAGCCATTGTAAAGGGGAAGGGGCTTGAAACGCTTATAGATGCGATGAGCATGCTTAAGGATATCAAATTGCGTCTGCGCATTTGCGGAAGCGGCAATCCCGACTACCTTGATATGGTGCGCCGCAGGGCAATTCAGTGCGATGTTATGAATTCCATTGACTGGAATATTCATCAACCATTGGGATCGGAAGTCTGTACGGAAACTCATTTCGGAGTTGTGCCTTCTTATGAGAAAGAAGCGTTTTGTCTGGAGAGTCTTCGCTTCATGGCCTCCGGTCGTCCCCAGGTGGCAACAGATAACGGTGCCCAGAGAGAATATCTTTCAGATGGCGAGACAGCGTTGCTTGTGAAGCCCGGAAACGCATCGCAACTCGCTGAAGCCATGCGCCGTCTATATTCAGATAAAGAATTGCGTGAAAATATGGGTATAAAGTCATTGAAAGAATTCACGAAACATCTTTCCTGGCAAAATTTTATAAAATCACTTGACAAAATATATTCAAAATGAAGAAAGCCTTAATCACCGGAGTCACAGGGCAAGACGGTTCATATCTTGCTGAATTTCTGATATCCAAAGGATATGATGTGCACGGCACCATCCGTCGTAGCTCCACCGACTTCCGCGAACGCATAGCCCACCTTGAGGGAGATCCCAATTTCCATCTTCATTATGCAGACATGGCTGATTCCTTAAGCCTGATGAAAGTTATTATGGATGTAAAGCCGGATGAGATCTATAACCTTGCGGCACAAAGCCATGTGCAGGTATCTTTCGATGTTCCGGAATATACGGCCAACACGGATGCCACAGGAGTGCTCCGTATTCTGGAGGGTGTGCGTCAGGCAGGTCTTGCTGACAAATGCCGCATATATCAGGCCTCTACATCGGAATTATATGGCAAGGTGGAGGAGGTGCCTCAGAATGAAAACACACCTTTTCACCCTTACAGTCCCTATGCAGTGGCTAAACTTTATGGATATTGGATTGTAAGGGAATATCGCGAAGCTTACAATATGTATTGCTGCTCCGGCATCCTTTTCAACCATGAATCGGAACGCCGGGGAGAAACATTCGTTACCCGTAAAATCACCCTCGCTGCCGCGCGCATTGCACAGGGAAAGCAGGAGAAATTATACCTCGGCAATCTTTCTTCTCTTCGCGACTGGGGATATGCTCCTGATTATGTGGAATGTATGTGGCTTATTCTTCAACAAGAGAAACCTGATGATTTCGTAATTGCCACTGGCAGGCAGCATTCCGTACGTGAATTTGCAACTTTGGCTTTTGCCCGTGCCGGCATCAATCTCCGATGGGAAGATGAAGGTGCTGACGAGAAGGGTATAGATGAAAATACCGGAAAGGTGATTGTGGAAGTATCCCCGGATTTCTACCGCCCTACGGATGTGGTCAACCTTTGGGGAGATCCTACAAAAGCCAAGGCTCTGCTCGGTTGGAATCCTACACGCACATCGTTTGAAGAACTTGTGAATAAAATGGTAGATTCCGATATGAAGAAAGTGGCGGCGGAACGCGCCACGGAATATGTACGCACCAATCTTGAAGAATATCTTGAGAAAGGGATTGTAAAGTAATGTCTTAAAATGACCGGCAAACAGGCGGAAAGGATCGTTTCATGGGGGGTGCTGTGCATCCTCCTCGCCACATACTGGCTCACTGTGGCTCCTGCCGTCTCATATTGGGATTGCCCCGAATATGTGTCCGCAGCATGGAAACTGGAGGTTGGTCATCCTCCGGGAAATCCCACATGGATGCTTGTGGAGAGAGTGGTGACAATGCTCGCCCCTTCGGGAAAGGAGGCTGCTTTGCTCGTAAATATGTCGAGCGGGCTGTTTACAGCTCTCGCCGCGTTCTTTCTTGCAAAAACTATATTTATGGGCGCCGGATGGGTATCCGATTCCCTTAAGCAAAAAAGATGGAAGCTGCTCACCCAAAGTGTGGCAGCAGCTTCCGGAGCCTTGGCTTTCGGCTGGTGCGACTCCGTATGGTATTCCGCTGTAGAGGCTGAAGTATACGCCATGTCAATTTTTATGACATCTCTGTGTGTATGGCTTATGGTGAGATGGGCTTTCTGCAATACCAGGCCAACGTCCACACGGTATCTGATTTTACTGGCATATCTTTTCGGACTGTCTCTTGGAATCCACCAACTCAATCTTCTGTGTATTCCCGCACTGGCAATAATCTGGAGCATAAAACGCGGAATAAGGAAATGGTGGAAAGTCTTGGCTGTGTTCATTTTGTCATTGGGTGTAGTCGGTGTGATCCTATGCGGAATCATGCCTTCCACCATCGCCATCGCTTCCGAAATCGAACTGCTAGCGGTAAATACGCTCGGACTCCCCTATCTCAGCGGGGTCGTAATATACGTGTTATTGCTCGGAATATCGCTTCTGGTGGCTCTTACAGCCACTTCCCACTCACATAATCCAGGGGTGCTGGCAATAGCGGTATTCCCCGCCATTCTTCTCTCCGGAATATTCATATATTCCGAAAATTTTGCAACAGGCACGGCTCTTACTGCAATTGTATCCCTGCTGCTTGTGAGGGGACATAATTTTTCGGCAAGAAGGCTTAATATATGTATGTGGATGCTTGCGTTGCTTCTTACGGGTTACTCCTCTTATGCCCTGATACCTATTCGGGGTGCGATACACTCGCCCGCAAATTCGAGTATGCCGGGAAATCCTTTCTCCTTCGCATTTTATCAAGCGCGTGAACAATATGGAGGAACACCCCTGTTATATGGTCATACTCCTTACAGCAAGGAGATGATTAGGGAGGAATTTCTTAATGATGACGGCAAACCAACATACCGGCGTTCAGCACTTGAACGCAAACATCGCGTGACTGTGCGTAAAGAGGGAAATGCCCGCATTGCCGACCCTTACCGGATGCTGACAAAAGAAGATTCCCTTTTCAATGAAAAGGCTTTAAAAAAGAAGGGGGATGCTTATGTGGTAAGAAGCTATACCGTGAAGCCGGTCCTTACGCCCGAACTGAACATGTGGTTCCCACGCATCACAAGCCGCGATCCTGCCGACTTGCAAAGCTTCGCTGATTGGGCAGGAATGACAAAAGAAACAATGACCGAGGTTATTACCTCAGAGGTGATTGATTCTGCCGGTAATTATAATGGCAAACTATTGGCTGACGGAACACGCAAGAAACATATTTCCTACCGCCCAACTTACCTGCAGTCACTAAAAATGCTTCTTACATACCAGACCGGATATATGTATTTCCGCTATCTGCTATGGAATTTCATGGGACGACAGAATGATGAACATTCCACGGGAGAAGTGGAGCACGGGAATTTTATAACCGGCATCAACGTCCTCGACAACCTGATGCTCGGGGCTGAGGATGCTCTGCCATCGCGGATCGGGCGAGATAACAAGGGGCGTAACAGCTATTTCCTGCTCCCTTTCCTTTTGGGTCTGGCAGGAATAGTGGCGCTATGCTGCTATGGCAAGCGCGGACACAAGGTATGTCTTGCCACCGCAATGCTTTTTATCATGACCGGCATCGCGATAGTGATTTATCTCAACCAATCACCCGGAGAACCCAGAGAGCGTGACTATTCTTACCTTGGCTCTTACCTTGCCTTCTGCATTTGGATAGGTTTCGGAGCCTTCGGATTGATGCGTTTAACCGGGAAATATGCTCCTGTGGCTGCCATCGTGCCTCTTTTCTCTGCAGTGTGGATGTGTATTGAGAATTATGATGACCATGACAGATCCGGACGTTATGCCGCATCTAACATAGCAGCGAATATTCTCAACTCTCTGTCGCAGGATGCCATTATCTTTGTGGATGGAGACAATGGAACATTCCCGTTATGGTATGCGCAGGAGGTGGAAGGGGTCAGAAAAGATATACGCGTAATCAATCTTGCGTATCTTGGTATGCCACAATATGCTGCATCCATGATGCGCGATTGGGATGGAGCTAAAGGGGTGCAAACCACTCTTCAACGGGAGGATGTGATATATGGAGCCTTGCAATTTCCCAAACTCTCTGACAACTATTACGATTCAATACCAAACTTCCATATAATGCTTCGTGAATTGGCAGAGTCGCCGTCGGCCGAAACTCGTTATCGTAAAGTATGGATTCCTGATGCTTCCGGAGATTCAATAATATATCCTTTAAGCAACATTACAAAAACAAAGGGAGGAAAGGGTTTGGATTTCCGGAAACTGATGATATTTGATATTCTTGCAACCAATTCAGCCGCTGAAAATCCGAGATCCGTCTACTGGCTCCGCGGACTTCCCGGCAGGCATTTCATAGGTCTGGACTCCCTTGCAACTCAGGGTTTGTTTGCCACAAAATATGGTCTTTCCGATGCCGGCAAAAGAGAGACTGAATATCTCAATACGCTGACATTATTATCAACTCCTAACACCTCTAAAAAAAACGTATATCTTGACGGCACCCCGGCATCTCGCATCAGCACGCATAGAGCCGCATTATTGATGGCATCACAAGAAATGCTGCACGCCGGCAAGCTTAATACCGCTCTCAAGCTTGCTATATGCGCCGACACATTACCGGGATATGATGAAAGAACATATACTTCTTTAAGAGAACACGACACTATATTCGTAACCCGCCGGGAAATGTCAACCCTTATGAGAAATCTTGCAGATTCTTTATCAACACATGATTCAGAAATTTATTCATCAGATATAGCGCATCTTCGCAAGCGTGCAGCAATTCTTGAACGACAAGATAGCATTTATAAGGATGAATGGGAAAGATATTACCGGTCCCTTCCTCCTCGCCTACGCCCAATGGTTTCAAGATAAATATGCTGCATTAATAATTTTTGGGGCAAAAGAATATTTGTAAACATTTAGCTTGGATAGACCGTTTAATAAAAAAATTTGTAATTTTGCATTTGATAAGTTTAAATCTGATATGAAAAAGATTATAACCATTCTGATGACGCTTCTATTGCTTGGAGGAGCTGCAGAAGCTGATGCGAAAAAGAAAAAAGACAGTGGGAATGCTCTGATTTCTTTTACAACACAAAATTATGATTTCGGAATCATTGATCCATCCAAAGGAGCTGTACATACTGAGTTTGAATTCGTAAACCAGGGGAATGCACCGCTGGTGCTTTCAGATGTAACGGCCGATTGCGGATGTACCCGTCCGGAATATCCGAAAAATCCGATAGCTCCCGGTAATAAAGGGAAAATAAAGGTGAATTTTATTCCGCAACGCGGCATGGGAAGCTTTTCAAGAAATATCAAAGTGAAGAGCAATGGCTCTAAAAAGATAAAAGTGCTCAATATTACCGGAATTGTAAATCCCAACTGATACCATGGTCTTAGAGCCTGTCTCATAAAAAACACCGGCATTCATGATAATCAAAAAAAATTTTTTTCTACCGGTATTGCGGCTGGTTTTAATTTTTATGGGTATTGTCCTCTGTATGAATGGCAACGCTGAAATTATATGGCTTGAAAAAGAGTATGACTTCGGGCTTATCAAAGAGGAGGCGGGACCACAGACCGGCAGCGTGCGCCTTGTAAATACCGGACCGGAAGAGATTGCTATTACAGGAGCCAGACCGAGCTGCGGATGCACCGGCGTTGCATACCCGGAAGACCCGATTGCCCCCGGTGACACAGTAAATTTCTCTTTTACATATAATCCTATTGGCAGACCGGGAAGATTCAATAAGACAATTCGCGTATATGTCGGTGATTCTGACATGTTTACAATCCGAATATTTGGTAACGTATTGGGAACTCCGGAATCCCTGTCAAGCATGTATCCAATAGAGGCAGGACCGCTGCGACTCTCCAACCGAGATATTCCGGCCGGAGAGGTCACCTATGGGTCTACGCGTCATTTTTTTATCAACGGTTATAACCAGACATCCGATACCATTCGTCCGCATTGGATATGCGATAATCCTGCCCTTAGCGTATCATCATCAGAAGCCGCTGTTGCTCCCGGAGATATAGTTACTTTTAGTTTCTATTTCAATTCAAGGGATGAGGAGGAGATGGGACCTCTCACGATACCGGTCACAATGTATGCTGACGGGAATGCAGATTCCCCGGAAACTATCATAAACTTCATTGCCAATGTCACACCGGATTTCTCCAATTTAACACCGGATGAGGTAAACAAGGCTCCCAGATGTTATCTCGCACCGGAGAGGCTGGATTTGGGTGAATTACCTGAATCAACAAAAAATCCGATTAAGTTCCGTTTCATGATTAAGAATGAAGGTGACAATGATTTGCAGGTAATCAGAATATTCTCGCGTTCGGATGCCATTAAGATTTCCCGCAGACCTGCCACATTGAAATCCGGCAAATCAGCGGAAGTGGAAGGTAGCTTGAATCCAAATAAAATAGCACAAGGTGCGTTTAATATAAAAATAGAAGTATTGACCAACGACCCCCTGCATCCGACACGCATTATCCACATCACCGGCATCAGGGAGACTTAAAGACCTGTGGCCCTTAAAGTCCTTATGGTCCTATAAGACTTAAAACAATACAAAACAGAAAACTAACCAACCTATGGAACATCCTGAAAACAATTCCGAATATAAAGGTTTACAAGTAAACTCGGGCGTTATATCCCAGCCTGTAACCAATCCTTACCGCCGTCCCGCCAGACGCCGCCCTCAGCTTTCCGCATCAGAATATGTTGAGGGCATATTGAAAGGGAATGTCAGCATATTGGGTCAGGCAGTGACCCTTGTGGAGAGCACAGCTGAACAGCACCAGACTCTGGCACAGGAGGTGATAGAGAAATGTCTCCCCTATTCAGGCAATTCAAGGAGAATAGGTATCACCGGAGTGCCCGGTGCCGGCAAATCCACCTCCATCGATGTTTTCGGACTTCATGTGCTCAAAGACGGTGGGAAATTAGCAGTGCTTGCAATAGATCCGAGTTCGGAGCGCACACAGGGCAGCATTCTTGGTGACAAAACCCGTATGGAGAAGTTGTCACAGCATCCGTCGGCTTTCATACGTCCCAGTCCGTCGGCCGGCTCTTTGGGAGGCGTGGCACGCAAGACACGCGAAACCATTGTGCTTTGCGAAGCAGCCGGCTACAACAATATATTCGTTGAGACAGTAGGCGTTGGACAAAGCGAGACTGCTGTTCACTCCATGGTGGATTTCTTCCTGCTGATACAGCTGGCGGGCACCGGAGATGAGTTGCAGGGTATCAAGCGCGGCATCATGGAGATGGCAGACGGCATTGTTATAAACAAGGCTGATGGAGACAATATCGACAGGGCAAATCTGGCAGCAGCCCAATTCCGCAACGCCCTACACCTGTTTCCACCGACACCAAGCAAATGGGTTCCGGAAGTGCTGACATACAGCGGTTACTACGAACTCAATATAGACAAGGTATGGGATATGATCGACAGATATTTCGATTATGTGAAGAGTACCGGTTATTTCGAACGGAAACGCAATGAACAAGCAAAATATTGGATGTTTGAGACAATCAACGAAGAGTTGCGGCATAATTTTTACCGTCTGCCCGAAATCCGCGCACTTTTAGAGCAGAAAGAATTACGTGTGCTCAACAACGAACAAAGCTCCTTTACGGCAGCCCACGATGTATTGCACCGCTACTTCGAACTTCTTCGTAATGAATAGCGCTCCGTTCATACCCTTTTTGTTAAGGCTCCATTACCGCAGATAAGCGATTTTGACGGTTTTTTGAAAAATTTGAATATAAGATTTGCAAAGTATAATATAAATTCTTAACTTTGCAGAAAGAATCGGGATAGAATTCTTAAAAGACCATCAAAAGGAAGGGTGGGTGAGTGGCTGAAACCACCAGTTTGCTAAACTGACGTAGGAGCAATCCTACCACGAGTTCGAATCTCGTCCCTTCCGCCACAGATAACCCGGACACCGGCAAGGAAGTCCGGGTTTAGTTTTATAACATCTGAACAACCGACTCCCATATGAAACCCTTAAATAAAATATACATTTGTATCATTGCATTGTCTGTATTGATTTCATGTTTCAATATTAATGCAGCAGAATGGAAATTACACCCCTCTTTTGATCGTACTCCTTTAAGGGTGATTGACACTCCTGATTATACATATTTCTTTGTGCACCAACAGATTTATAACAAATCTTATGTTGGATATAATTTTCCGTCCCTGACATTATTCCAATATAAAAAAAATAATCCGGAAGAGGGAATTACCCCTTTGGTACATGAAATAAAACTTTCGTCAGCCGACATGCGTCTGGCTGACTATTCACCCAAAGGGGATTACCTCGCTGTGGTTTACAACGATGGAGGTGTTGATTTGATAGGGAAAGACCGTCAGCTCGTTTATATAGACAAGTTGAAGAATTATAGTGTGCCCGGAATGTCCGTCGTTAATTCCATCACATTCAATTCCACCACCGGAGATGCCTGGGTGGCAACAGATGCCGGGTATATGCATATAGACTCGGAATCCAAGACTGTAAAGGAAACCAAAGTATTGGGGAATGCAATAACTGCAATTAATAAATTCGGTGACAGACTTGTGGCGATTTCTGATTCAAAAATTTATGATACAGATAACGCTTATCCGGCATCATTCTCGGATTTTAACCTGATTTCAAATATTTCCACCGCTACGGTGCTTATGCCTTTGAGCGAAAACTGCTTCGGATATATTGACGGAGCAGCCGGAAGTACCCGAAATTTGAAGTCGGCAACTTTAAATGAAGGGAACTGGACTATCAGTCAATTGGGAAGTGATAATTTTTATTCCAGGATTGCAAACGAGTCACTGGTGAGCCGATATGAATCAAATTTCATACCCAACAGAGACGGATACCTGTGCTATTCAAGCAGCAAGGTATGGCAACTGAAAGCGCCAACAGAAGAAGAGTCTGCCAACGCTGTGTCCATCACATTGTCCCCAAGTTCTATCTCTTTAGGTTCATGGGATTTTGAGAACTTCTGGACTTATCAGGATAGAGGCACCTTCATTCCCCGCACCGCCAGCTATACATTTGCCTCCGGCTCCAACAATGCCACAGCCACATGGACAGATGCAGCAGTTGCAATCCGCCCCAATGCCCCGGCAGCCTTCATCTGCACCTACATGTCCTACTCCCCCACCTATGGCATGCTCGCCATGAACCACGGATATGATATGGTTTTCAATCAAAGTAATACACCTCGAAATCCACCATTATTATCGAATTTGAAAGGGAATAAATGGGAATTAATGTCATACGCCTACAGTAAGCCCAATGATTTGTCAGAAGAGCAATTATCTTTATACAAATCCAATATAAACAGATATCCATTGCCTGATCCAAACGGATTGACAATAGATCCTATGTTTCCCGACTGGATCTCTTGCGGCTCCATGTTTGGCGGTTTTATGTTTCAAAATTTAAGCGATCCAGGCAGCAGTGTTATAAGATATAGTTCTGCAGATGATATGTTTTCAGGTTTTCCCGGAGTGGTGTCAGAAGTTCCATCCCGGTCATGGAAATATTTAAGTTGTTTTGCTCCTCCGGTATATGACAGTAATGGCATTTTATGGACTGTTTATTCTACAGCATTTACCGACCTGAAAACTTATGAGTTGAGATTTGCCACTCCCGAAAAACGAGAATTACTCTATAGTACCCCGTTACAAGATATAAATAATTTGCCGCTTTGGGGAGTTTTAGATGTCCCTTTAAATTCAAGTTATGTATATTGGACGTGTAAATTATTACCGCTTAAAAATCAAAGTAAAATATTAATATCAGAAGCTCCCTATGATGCTTTGACTTTGTACGACCATAAAAACACATTGGAGGATTCTTCTGATGATGAAACATACGTTATAAATGAAATAAAGCTGCCAACTGGAGAAATCATCGAAAGTATGGTTGCCTTTAATGACATGATTGAAAATGAAATTACAGGTGATATCATAGCATGTGATTCCGAGAAGATTTTTTGCATCAAATTACCTGAAGATGTTAAAAATGGATGTTTTGACGGGAAAATACTAAATATTCAAAGCGATAACGATGTTTTGCCGTCAAAACTCCAAGTAAATAAATTGAATGTTGATGGAAATGGGAATTTATGGCTTGCAACAAATAATAACGGTATTATTGTGCTTTCACCAAATCTTGATTATACAATAGCCCATTATACTATGGAGAATTCAGATTTAATTTCCAATACAGTATACGGGATAGGAATCAATAAGGAAAACAATTCAATATTGGCATCTACAAAATCAGGACTGATAGAGATTCCCACTCAAACAATGGTTTCAAATACCAAATCGCAGGTTACTGTTTACCCGCAACATGTTAGCCCGGATTATAATGGGAATATTCAAATTAAAAATGTTGGTAACAGAAATAGTATAATAATAAAAAACAAAGAAAACGAAATTGTAAAGCAAATCTATAATGCTGAAAATTCAGCAATGATTGAATGGGATTTGACAAATAATGACAATTTAAAATTAAAATCAGGCACATATTTTATTATAATAGAGGGGATGAATCCGATTGAAATAAACTTAAGCAGATAAGAATTGTGAGAATTTTAATAAATCCTATAGGAGGTCTGGCCAACAGGATGCGTGCAATGGCATCCGGTATCGCTTTGTGTCGGGATTTGTCTATTATTCCGGAAATTATATGGCCAATAAATTCTGAATTAAACTGTAAATATGAAAAACTCTTCAATATAATTCCGGATGCATATAAATTGAAAAATGTTTCCGGAATGTGCGATCTTTTCTTTTATGATGAGCCTCGAAAGAAAAATATATATTTATCAAAGATATTCCGGAAAAGAAAGAATATTGATTTATTTATATCAGACAAAGATATTTCAGGAAAATATATTGATGATACAAAGAGGCTTATTGACGATATTCGCACTACCAAAGGGGATGTGATTATCAGAAGCGGTCTTGAATTTTACAATTTTGATGATACACTATATCTGAATTTATTCAAACCTACAGAACATGTTTCAAATATAGTGGGACAGATCATTCAGGAATTTGACAACCACAAAACTATAGGATTGCATATAAGAAGAACTGATAATATTATTGCAATTCAACAAAGCCCCTTATATTTATTCAAAAATGTCATTGATGAAGAGATAAAGAATAACAATGATATAAAATTTTATCTGGCCACGGACAGTGAATCTGTTAAACAGGAGATGAAGAATTTATACGGCAATAGAATCATTACCTCTTCGCATCAGGTTTCCAGAAAAACAGAATCCGGCATTATTGAGGCCTTGACTGAAATGCTTGTTTTATCAAAATGCGATAAAATATACGGCTCTTATTGGAGCAGTTTCTCCGAGGCTGCCGCTCTACTTGGTAACACTCATCTCATACAATTGGTAAAATAATAGAGAGATATTTTGTAAAGCCATACAAGATACGGTTTACTTTTTAGATACACATAACTGAGATTTCTTAAACCTTTGGCTGATGGAATGGTCTAAATTGAAATATTTGAAGTTATGAAACAGTTAATAATGATACTCGCAGGGATGGCGATTGCCGTGGCAGCTATGGCAACAGATACCAAAGCTTCCTTCCCCGGAGGAGAAGAAGCACAGAAGGATTTTATTGCCAAAACTCTTATTTATCCCGCAACGGCCCTGGAGAATGGTATTGAAGGAGTCGTTGTTGTTACCTTCATCGTTCGTACAGATGGCTCACTGGCAAATATAAAAGTGAAACGAATGGTTGACCCGGACCTTGAGGCAGAAGCAATTCGTGTAACTAAAAAGATGCCTGTCTGGACGCCGGCCACACATGATGGCACCCCGGTGGAATCCACGGCTGAAATACCTTTCCGTTTCTTTCTGGAGACAGAATAACCTACACTGGTGCAATTTTCCAAATATTTAGGTTATAAAATTCCTAATAATTTTGTAATTTTGCACGAATTATGGAGCAACTGGAAAAAATTCAAACTTACCTGGGAACTGAGCTTAAGGAGATGAATGATATCATCACCTCTACGCTTCATACACCTAATGAATTGATGAATAATATTGTAACCACCTATCTTGAAAAGAAAGGGAAACAAATTCGTCCGATTCTTGTAATTCTCAGTGCCAAATTCTTCGGCAATGTTAATGAAGATGTGCTTCATGCCGGTGCCGCACTTGAAATGCTCCATAATGCCTCGCTGATTCATGACGACATAGTGGATGAGACATCTCTCCGCCGCGGTTTGCCAACAATCAACGCATTCTGGGGGAATCATATTGCCGTGCTTGTGGGTGATTATTTCGTGTCAAACGCCCTTGCCGCAGGTATACGCACAGGAAACATCACAATAATATCTTCACTTTCAGATCTTGGTAAAGAGCTGTCACTGGGGGAAATTGATCAGATATGCAACGTGCGCAATCACCATTTCGATGAAGCAAGCTATTTCACTATGATTCGCAAAAAGACTGCTTCATTGTTTATGAATTGCGTCAAGATGGGTGCTGAAGCAGCTGGAGCTTCTGTTGAGGAATATTCACAGATGGTGCAGTATGCCGAGCTGTTGGGTCTTTGTTTTCAGATAAAGGATGATATATTTGACTACTTCCCCAATCCACAGATAGGCAAACCAACAGGCAACGACCTGCGTGAAGGTAAAGTGACACTTCCACTTCTTTATGCCCTCAACAATGGTCCGCAACAAGATGCCGAGAAGATGAAAAATCTTATTATTGAAGGTAATCTTGATTCAGATAACATCAACGTCCTGATAGAATTTGCAAAGGGAAACGGAGGCATAGACTATGCCTTCCGCACCATGCGCATGCTGCAAGAGGAAGCAGAAGCCATTATCTCCCGATACCCCTCATCAGAAGCCAAGGATTATTTCCGACAGATATTTGACTACATTATTTCTCGTGACAAATGAGATTCACACTCAAAAAAGATGAGAAATTACGTCATAAACGTCTGGTAGAAGAATTGTTTTCTACCGGGAAAAGTATTTATGACTTCCCCCTGAGA
This sequence comes from uncultured Sangeribacter sp., assembly GCA_964515455.1. Lineage (GTDB taxonomy): Bacteria > Bacteroidota > Bacteroidia > Bacteroidales > Muribaculaceae > Lepagella. Next base: position 31,335 of record CAZEUD010000002.1, on the reverse strand, counting down.
GCCGTATTCCGCATCATTGACAACAAAGAACTTGAAAACAGTTTCAAAGCCGGAATACCTCCCAAAGTAGGCACATTGCAGATGCTCATCACTGTGCCAAAGAAGAAAAGAAGGCACGCTGTGGACAGGGTGCTGATGCGACGCAGGATACGCGAAGCATATCGGCTAAACCGCATTCCGCTTAAGGAATTGTCAGAATCCCTGCCGGATAAAGGGACAATTTCTATAGCATTTGTTTATATGAGTGATAAAAATCTCCCCTATTCGCTTATAGAAAACAAGATGCAGAAAATTCTTTATAAAATAGAACAGCAATGCAGCGGGTCCTGATTCTCCTGATACGCTTTTATCAAGGCGCAATCTCACCTCACTTCCCTCCCGCCTGTCGCTACACACCCACATGCTCGCAATATGCCATAGAGGCAATCAGAAAGCACGGAGCATTACGAGGAGGATGGCTTGCAATAAAACGTATCTGCCGATGCCACCCCTGGGGCGGAAGCGGATATGACCCCGTTCCTTAGACACCATTATCGGGAAATGTTGTCCCTGATATCCATGAATATATCGGGAAAGATCTCAAGAAGTTCGGAGATTATCCTTTGTGACACTGTGTCGCCCAATTCCGCGGCTCGGTTGTAGTATTCAATCGATTTCTTGTAGTTATAGCGAAGTATATTTCCATGGGAATAAGCATCCGCTATTCTTTTCAGTGACCCTGCCATAGAAGAATCTCCGGGATTGGTATCAAAATAATCAGCAAGTTCACGTATGGCTGCGGGTGCGTTGCGGGATGCCGCAAAGTCAAGCAATCGCAAGGCCCGGGAGGTATCCGCAGGAAGTTCCGGAGCACCGATGAGCAGAAGATGCCCTAAATTGGCTGCCGCTTTAGCATCACCATTATCGCTTGCTTTTTTCAAGAAATACAAGGCTGAATCGCGATTGAGTTTCACACCTTCCCCTTGCCAATAAAGAAACCCGAGGAAGTTCATGGCGCGAAGTGAGCCGGCATCTGCGGAGTCGCGTAATGCAGCAATAGCATCAGCTTCACCGGCGGCTGCCCTGTCCTCTATATCTCGCATCGGAGTTGAGGCCAGTATTCCGACTGTGAATAATCCCAAGATTACCGCTATCAATCCTTTCATATACCCATCTATCACGTGAATGTTAACCTTAACCAATCACTTCGGAGTCATGGTCACCAATGGCACCAACATCTCTTGAAGTGATATCCCCCCATGCTGGAATGTGCCTGTATAATATTGCACATAATAATTATAATTATTGGGATAAGAGAAGAAATCCTCATTACAGGCATATATAAATGAGCTTGACAAGTTTGGAGCCGGAAGTCCGAACCGCTTGGGATCATGCATCTCGTATACCTGACGCGGATTATAGTTGAGATTCTTTCCAACCTTATAACGAAGATTGGTATTCGTATTTTTATCTCCCACCACTTTCACCGGATTGTCAACACGAATTGTACCATGGTCTGTGGTAAGAATAATATGGTAGCCAAGTTCCGACAATTTCCGGAATATATCGGCAGCCGAGGAGTGTTTGAACCAGCTTTCAGTAAGAGAACGGTATGCAGCATCACTGTTGGCAAGTTCGCGAATCATCCTGGATTCCGTACGGGCATGGGAGAGCATGTCTATGAAGTTGAGCACCAACACCTGCAAAGGCACATCCTTATTGGCCGACAGTGCCTGCACAAATTTCTCACCCGCAGACGAGTCGTTGAGTTTTGTATATATGAATTTATCCTTGCGGCGGAACCTGTCGATCTGCGTCTGTATCAACTCCTGTTCGTGAATATTAAGTCCCTCATCTTCATCTTCTTCTACCCAATATTGCGGAAACATTGTGGCTATCTGCAATGGCATCAAACCGGCAAAAATGGCATTTCGTGCGTATTGAGTGGAAGTTGGTAGAATTGTGGTATATAGTTCTTCTGAGATATTATAATATTCAGAAACGATAGGCTGCACCATCTTCCATTGGTCAAGACGGAAATTATCTACAAGAAAGAAACATACTTTCTCACCTTTATCCAGCATCGGGAATACCCGCTGTCTGAATATCTCATGACTCATCAAAGGGTGATCTTTCCCGGTAATCCACCCCTCATAATTGCGTTTCACAAATTTACAGAAATTGGAATTCGCATCCCTCTTCTGCATCAGAAGCATCTCCGACATCGCATTGTCGGAATCAGCCAATTTAAGCTCCCACCTTACCAGTTCCTTATAAACATCCATCCATTCCTCCACTGTGTCAGCATTGTTAATCTGCGAAGACAATCGCATGAAATCCTGCTGATAATCAGTGGTGGCTTGTGTGGCTACAATCTCCCTGCTGTGCAGATTCTTCTTTATGGAAAGGATAATCTGGCTTGGATTCACCGGTTTTATCAAATAGTCGGCAATCTGGTTGCCTATAGCTTGATCCATAATATTCTCCTCCTCGCTTTTGGTAATCATTATTACCGGGATATCCGGATGCGAGCGGTTTATAAGGGAAAGTGTCTCAAGTCCTGTCAGACCGGGCATATTCTCATCCAGGAGGATAAGTGAAAAATGCTCCCTTTCCAATGCATCAAGCGCGTCCCTGCCATTGGATACAGTGGTAACATCATATCCTTTGGCTTTAAGAAAGAGTATATGGGGCTTGAGGAGGTCTATCTCGTCATCGGCCCAAAGTATCTTGTCGCTCATCTTTTACAATTCATTATTCATGATTATCCTCCTGATGTTCTGTTTCAGAAAGCTCTGATTCTGTATTCTCTGCATCCCGAGATTCAGATTCTGTAATTTCAGATTCCGGGATATCCGGAGGAGTAGGTTCCGGCAAATCATCCGGAGCCGGAGGATCTGCTTCGAAGCGGAAGTATTCTTCAAAAGAACGTCCCTCTTTAAGCAGAAGTTCAAAGTTGTGTTTACTTATCATTATCGGACGCACACCTTCCGGGAGTTCGAAACACTGTTTTTCCATAACAGAACGGTAATGCTCCAATTCCCTGAGATTTGTGAATCCTTTGATAACCAATAGTCCAATTTCCCCGAAACTCATCGGCTCAAGGTCAAAATCTTTGACTACAAATGATGAGAAATTGAACCTTGCCACTTCATACAGCAACGCATTCGCATTAACAGAATCGCGCGGAAATGCCAATACCAGATATTGCGGGGCATCGGGATCCCGCTCAAAAGCTGCCGGCAATCCATCTGCTCCCAAAGGAACTGAATCATTTGTGAGATTCATGCTCCATATCATTCCGCGGGAATTGGAAAGTCCTGCGTGAGGCACTCTGCCGGCCTTCAACCCTTTCATTATACTTCCGGCCATCGGGGTCATATCTGTATCCGGCCAGCGTTCAAGCAGTGTTGTAAGACGGCTGCGGAATTGTTCGTTATCATCTTCCGTAAGGTAAGAAAGGGCATCTATAAATACAAATTTGGGAAGTATTTTCGATAGCGGGTAATCCTTCTCCATTTCAGCTGTAAGCTGATGCACGGTCCGGTTATCATCTGCGAGGTAAGCGTTGTATGCTTTTTCATACATTTCTTCCTGAACCTGATTCATGCGCTTGAGATTATCGAAATAGTTCGGGTCGCGCATAGCCATTCCATAAGGAGATTCCGGGAAATCCGAAAGAATCTTTTGCCTCCATATCTCGGCTTGTGCCGTATCCCCCTGTCTCACTGCCATGAGATACATATTGTAATAGACATCCAGACGATAGATGTTATCGGGATATCTTTCCTCAAGACGCATGAATTCGGTGCGGGCAGCAGGGTAATCCTCAAGCTTGTCTTTGAGAATTAGTCCCATATTATACAGTCCTTCCTGAATAATATCGTTGGCATTCAGTTTCTCTTCCGGAGTGGTTGGAATTTGGGAGAGATAATATTCAACATTATGAGGATCGGATGCCGAAGCCCCGGAAGATTCCTTGCCATTGGTTTCCACACTCTTTCCATCTTTCTGACTTCCGGAGACAGAGTCTATTCTTTCCGCAATGTTGTCCCCTTCATTTTCGATATTATCATCAAAAGAAAATGAAGATTTATTGCGCCTCCTCCAGTCATCTTCAAGACGACGTGCACCCCATCTCCTCTGGAATTCACTCTTGCCCTGCGACTTTGTCATGGAATTATAGAAATACCATGACTTGTCTCCATTGTTCATAATGGTTTGCGTGGTTGCATCATTTCGGTTGATGCCCGCAGCCTGCTGACCTTCTCGCTTGGCCATCTCCTCCTCCCGTTTCGCTTCCTCTGCCTCTTTCTTCTCCTTGGCTATGAGTTCATCCACCAGACGCTGAGCCACAGCAAGCTGTTCTTCGGGAGTCATCTCCGAAAGCCGAAGCAGAGAATCCTGCAGTTGCACGTTCCCCGCATACAACGCCAACTCATCAAGAACATCACTGCGCATCTTCAATTTCTTATAGTCGGGATAATTATCAGGAAGTTGGGGAATCGCCTCGGCATAACATGGCTGCGCCTTCACATAGTCACCTTGCGTGAAATATATGTTGCCCAATGCCAGTTGGGCCAACGCTCGATCTATGCCATTGCGTGTGGATTTCTCCACTGCAAGCTTATAATTCTCCACCGCTCTGACGGAGTCTTTCTTGGAAAGGTAAAGATTTCCTATGGCATAATAAATCTGATCTGCAAATTCATTATTGCGCGCATAGCGGAGCATCCCTTTCAGTGAATTCACCTCTTTAGCGATACTACGTCCTGTGAAAACTTCACTCTGTTTTATACGTGCATTGAATTTTGCCCGATACGAAATACCTTGTCCTTTACCGGCATTTTTATATGCTTCATAAGCTTTTTTATTTTCACCGAGGTTTGCATAAATCTGACCAAGCAGAAACCACAATCTGTTTTTCTGTGTTCCTTTGGAATTACGAGCCGCCTCTCGAAGATATGGTATAGCCTCCTTATAGCGGTCGGTTCGTATAAGAAGATCCGCTTGTGCCCGGTTAAAGAGATTCCGAAGTGTGGAAGTAGTAAGATCTTTCTCTTTCACGAGATGAAGCACATTTTCCGCTTCGTAATTCCAGTCGAGCGCACAATAGCTTAGAGCCTGCCATATCCGGGCCTCAGTCACAACATCAGGAAGCCAGGTGAAATGTTTGGCAATATACATGAAAGTGGCGGCAGCTCCGGAGAAATCTCCGTTAAAATATTGGCCTTTACCCATCGTGAGCCATGCATTGTGAAGAAACGGATTGAATTCGTCTCTGGCACGGAAAGCCTTTTCCTTGGCTGATGCCGTGCGTTTGGCAGGTTTCTTCTTGATTGAATGAAGCTGGATGGCTTTCTGCATCTTCTCGATGGTGCGTTTGAAATCCCCGGTTGGTTGTGGCATCTTCTCATCTGCACGGGCTTCCGCAGGGTGTGTTAGAAGACGGCGCGAATAGTCATCTTCATAATCGCGTTCCATCTGCCGAAGCTGCTCCACATAATGCTCTTTACCGTTAAAATATACATTATAGCGTGTGGTAAACGCCTGCCAATTGCGCGAGACAGGTGTGTTCTTCTTCGTTCCGCATGCCGCGAAGAGGAACACACCTGCCATCAATAGGATGATATGTATTAAGTTTTTAGTTTTCAGTTTTAGTTCTATTCAAGTTAGAGTCTGTTCAAACTCTTGACGGTTACCGGGTTTTCAGCAATATCCCGGTTTTTTAAGAAGTTTGAACATATTCTTTTTGTATGCTTCCACACCCGGCTGGTTGAATGGATTGACACCGAGCATATATCCGCTAATGCCACAAGCTTTCTCAAAGAAATATATAAGTTGTCCAAGAGAATGTTCATCAATAGCGGGGAGCGTAATATGGATGTTGGGCACACCGCCATCAACATGAGCCATCTTCGTGCCGAGTTCCGCCATCTTGTTCACCTCATCTATACGTTTGCCGGCAAGATAATTTATGCCATCGAGATTTGCTGCATCCATGGGCACACGGTGTTCCACAGCCGGTTTGGCTACAGAGAGCACAGTCTCGAAAATTGTCCGTTCACCATCTTGAATCCATTGACCCATTGAGTGCAGGTCTGTTGTGAAATCCACTGCTGCCGGGAATATACCCTTGCCATCCTTACCTTCGCTCTCTCCATACAACTGTTTCCACCATTCGGAGACATAGTGGAGTTTCGGATCGAAATTAACAAGAATCTCTATCTTCTTACCGCTTTGATACAAAGCATTACGCAGACGCGCGTATGTCTGAGCTATATTTGTGTCTGCAGCATGAAGAGTGGATTTCTCCATTTCTGCAGCTCCCTCGAGAAGTTTCTTTATATCGTGACCTGCAACTGCAATGGGAAGCAATCCCACGGGGGTAAGCACAGAGAATCTACCACCTACATTGTCAGGTATTGTATATGTCTCATATCCTTCTTCGTCAGCCATCTGACGCAAAGCACCACGCGCACCATCTGTTACAGCCACTATGAGTTTTTTTGCCACATCCTTGCCAATCTGGCTTACGAGCTGGTCTTTAAGCAACCTGAACGCAATCGCCGGTTCTGTTGTAGTGCCGGATTTGGAAATAACTATAATGCCGAATTTCTTATCTTTCAAGAGATTCTGCAGCTCAGCAAGATAATCCTCACCAATATTCTGACCGGCGTACAATACTTTCGGCTCTTTAGGTTTGGGGGCATAGAAATCCGCGAAGGAATCCTGCAGGGCAAAATTCACAGCTTTTGCTCCCAGATAACTGCCACCTATGCCAACGCATACCACATAATCGCAATTCTCACGCAGACGAGCCGCTGTAGCTTCAATCCTGTTAACAAGATCTGTATCTGTTGATGAAGGGAGGTCAAGCCAGCCAAGGAAATCATTCCCCGCACCTGTGCCTTCTTCAAGTGTTGCTACAGCTTTAATACTCTCATCTTTGAGATTTTCATATTGTTTATCAGCAAAATATACTGCATCCTGAATGTTTAGCTCAATTGATTTCATAATTTCTATCTTTTATTATGTGTTTTTGTTTTCATAATGTCTCTTTTCTTTAACGGATAATAAGGCATTAATTGTCAAATTTTTAACAGGTTTTATGATTTTTCTCAGGATTCTGCTGTTTTCTCTTTGGAATCCTCTGAAGCATCATCTTGTTTTTGAGTCTTTTGCGGACGCATCTGTGGGAAAAGAAGCACTTCCTGTATTGTGGTTTGTCCGGTAAGGAGCATTGCAAGGCGGTCCATGCCGATACCCATTCCGGATGTTGGTGGCATACCATATTCAAGAGCGCGTATGAAATCGGCATCAATAATCATGGCCTCATCATCCCCTTTGTCGGCAAGACGCATCTGCTCCACAAAACGCTCATACTGGTCTATCGGATCATTAAGCTCGGAATATGCGTTGGCAAGCTCTTTGCCATTGACCATCAGTTCGAAACGCTCTGTAAGTTCCGGATTGTTTCGGTGGCGCTTTGTAAGAGGAGACATCTCGATAGGATAGTCTGTGATGAATGTTGGCTGAATATAGGTTCCCTCGCATTTCTCGCCAAAAATTTCATCAATAAGTTTTCCTTTACCCATTGATGGATCGGTCTCAATGCCGGCTTCTTTGCAGAAAGCACGCAGCTCATCCTCTGTCTTGCCGGTGATATCAAAGCCAGTCTTTTCCTTTATGGCTTCTGTCATTGTCACCCTCTTGTATGGTGGCTTGAAATCTATTTCATTGTCACCCACCATAACCTTTGTGGTGCCGTTTACATCAAGCGCTATCTTCTCAAGCATCTTTTCTGTAAAATCCATCATCCAGTTATAATCCTTGTAAGGAACATATATTTCCATGCAGGTGAATTCGGGATTGTGTGTGCGATCCATACCCTCATTCCGGAAATTCTTGGAGAATTCATATACGCCCTCAAAACCACCTACTATCAGACGTTTAAGATACAATTCATCGGCGATACGCAGATACAGTGGAATATCCAGCGCATTGTGATGCGTTATGAAGGGACGGGCTGCTGCTCCTCCGGGGATGGATTGGAGTATCGGAGTCTCAACCTCTGTATAATTAAATGCGTTGAAATATTCACGCATTGAGTTGAACATCTTTGTGCGTTTCAGGAAGATGTCACGTACTCCGGGATTTACCACCAAATCCACATAGCGCTGACGATAGCGCTGCTCAGGATCAGTAAAGGCATCATAAGCTTTCCCGTCCTTGAGCTTTACAATAGGGAGGGGGCGCAAGCTCTTGCCAAGCACAGTTATTTCACCGGCATGGATGGATATCTCTCCCATCTGTGTGCGGAAAACATAACCTTTCACTCCTATAAAATCACCTATATCAAGAAGTTTCTTAAAAACAACGTTATAGAAATCCTTGTCTTCACCGTGACATATTTCATCACGGCTGACATATATCTGGATACGACCTTCCGAATCCTGAAGCTCCATAAAAGAGGCTTTACCCATGATCCTGCGGCTCATGATACGACCTGCCACAGCCACCTCTCTCGGGGGTGTCAAGGCATCATCAAAATTCTCTTTGATTTCTCTGGAATAACCGGTTACGGGATATTCCGCTGCCGGATACGGGTCTATGCCGCGTTCACGCAATGCCTCAAGGCTTCTGCGTCGCACAATTTCCTGTTCGCTAAGTTCCTGGTTTGCCATATTTAGAGTTTGTTTATTATTCTTCTTTTTAATCAACAACTTACAAAGTTACAAATTTTTCATTAAATCCACAACTTGAATGAGGCTCTGTAACCATGATTGGCAAAAATTTTGGTGATATGATAGACAATTCCTATTTTTTTTGTTAACTTTGGGGAACAGTTAGTGAAAATACACAAAATATGAAATATAAAAGAGTATTGTTGAAATTATCCGGAGAATCACTTGCCGCAGGTCATGGCACAGGTATCGATGTGGATCGCCTGAATGCTTACGCAGCGCAAATCAAGGAGATGGTGGATGATGGTGTTCAGATAGGGATAGTGATAGGGGGTGGAAACATTTTCCGTGGACTCTCCGGTGCCGGCAAAGGTTTTGACCGCGTGAAAGGTGACCAGATGGGTATGCTTGCAACAGTGATCAACTCACTCGCTTTGAGTTCGGCATTAGAGGCTATAGGACAACCGGCACAGGTATTTACCGCAATAGCCATGCATCCTATAGGAGAACATTATTCTAAATGGAGAGCCATAAAAGCCATGGAGGAGAGGAAAGTGGCAATTATCAGCTGTGGCACCGGCAATCCTTATTTCACTACTGATACCGGCTCTGCTCTGCGCGCAATAGAGATAGAGGCGGATGTGATGCTCAAAGGCACACGCGTGGATGGCGTATACACCGCTGATCCGGAGAAAGACCCGACTGCTACCAAATTTGACAAGATCAGCTATGATGAGGTTTTGTCAAGAGGCTTGAAAGTGATGGATCTTACTGCCACAGCTCTTTGCAAAGAAAACAATATGCCGATATATGTTTTCAATATGGACATTGAGGGAAACCTCAAAAAGATGCTCAATGGTGACAATGCAGGTACGCTTGTGTATTGAATCAGATGCAGGCAGCAGGCCGAACTTAACCGGCATTGAGTCAGAAATATTTTGATATACAACAGGAATTGAATAAACTAAATGATATAATATGGAAGTAAAGGAATATTTGCAGAATGCCGAGGATAATATGCAGCTTGCAGTGGGTTATCTGGAAGATACATTATCCCATATCCGTGCCGGCAAAGCATCAACCCGTCTTCTTGATGGAATACGTGTGAATTATTACGGATCTCAGGCTCCTATATCCAATGTTGCCAATGTCAGCGTACCGGACGCACGCACAATTGCTATCACTCCCTGGGAGAAATCCATGTTCAAGGAGATTGAGAAAGCTATTATCAATTCGGAACTTGGTATAACTCCGGAAAATAATGGCGAAGTGATCCGTTTGTCAATACCCCCTTTGACGGAAGAGAGGCGCAAACAGCTGGTAAAGCAATCCAAAGGAGAAGCTGAGAATGCCAAAGTATCTGTACGTAATGCCCGCCGCGAAGCCATCGAAGGGTTGAAGAAAGAAGTTAAGAACGGCTTGAGCGAGGATACAGAAAAAGATGCTGAAGGGGATGTACAGAAACTTCATGACAAATACATGAAGAAAATAGATGCCCTTTTCGCAGAGAAAGAGAAGGAAATCCTGACAGTATGATTAATCTGTTGTCAGTAATTCTGCAATGATAAGAAGGAATGATTAGCATAGTTGTTCCTGTATATAATGTAGAGAAATATTTGCGCCAATGCGTTGACAGCGTGTTGGCGCAAACTTACTCTGACTGGGAGCTGATACTTGTGGATGACGGCTCTCCGGATTCGTGTCCCCGAATATGCGATGAATATGCTGCAAAAGACACAAGAATAAAAGTGATTCACAAAAATAATGAAGGCCTTTCATCGGCAAGAAATGCTGGCATAAAAAACGCTTGCGGAGAATATATTACATTTATAGATTCTGATGATTTAATTCATCGTAATTATCTTGACATTCTATTCTCAACTCTGACAAGGAGTCAGGCGGATATGGCATGCATTGATTTTTGTGACCATCACAATAAATTAAAATGTTCAAATTGCTGCATTTATATATTTTCAGGAGTTGAATTTTCTGAAAAATTATTATACCAACAATACAGATATTGCTCACATTCTGCGTGCGGCAAATTATATAAGAAACAGTTAATCAAAAATGATTTTTATAAAATAGGTGTCGGATATGAAGATTTGGATGCCTTTTATCGATTATTTCCAGGTGTCTCTAAAATAGCTTATACTCCTGATAAATTATACTATTACAGACTAAATTCCAATAGTTATCTTCATTCTTTTAATGAAGGAAGAAAGGATGTGTTAGACATCACCGACAAGATGATAATTTTTTTTGGTAAAGATGCCGAAAATTATAATCCGCGATTATATGCTGCAGCTCGCGACAGACGCCTTAGTGCCCACTTCAATATTCTGGGACTTATGGCTGCCAATAATTTTGAAGACAAATCTCTGGAAGACAGATGCTGGAATGTTATTAAAAAAGAAAGAATGAGCAGCCTTGTCAATCCTAAAGTAAGACTTAAAAACAAACTCGGCATCATTGTCTCCTTTTTCGGAAAATCCGTCTATAAATCTGTAGCCAAAATCATCTATCGTGATTAGGAGCTTTTTACGTTTTTTAGAAGGATGCACATGGCATATGTCTACAGCGCTCCCTGCTCAATAAGCGTGGCTATCCTCTCTATCATTGCATCTTCCTTGTTCTTTTCAGGATGATAGCCCGCTTTCATATTCATGCCGAAGAATCGTCCGAATGTTTGCCAGAAGCCGGCTCTGAACGATCCCAAAAAAGCCTTTACTATATTGAACGACGACTGGTCGGTTTCCCTGTTTATCAACTTCAGCAGCATCTTGCCTTGATTCCTGGTCATCGTTTTAACAACAGGCTTGTATTGCTCAAAGATATCTTTTTCCAGACGTTTAAGATGCTTCTCTCTCTCTTTTTCGTCAGGAATTGTCTGTATATACTCATACGTCTCGCATAATGCGGAAAATGCCAGTTTGGCGTAGGGCAATGTTTTGCGCACATCCCTTACTGTGCGCCAATAATACTCCTCCTGCTTCTTATTTTTAAATTTCAATGGCGGGAAAACATTGACATCGCGTATGAAGGTATATAGACAGCTGTCGCCATATTCATCCACTATAATTTTATATCCTCTGTAAGCCTTTACTTTCAGACGCACTTCAGGCTGCTCATCCTGCGCAATGGCTGTTTGAGTTGCAAAAACGCCTGAAGCTATAAAAGCCATGACGATTATGAATATGCGTCCGATAAATTTCATTATAAAAGCAATGATACCCCTTTACCTAAACGAAACAATGAATCGAAAATTGAATAATTTATGTTAACTTTTGTTTCCAAGTCATTAATTACCTGAGAATATCTGCCCGGATTTTCATCCCGAAATCTTTTTACATCATCCCTTATTCCATCATAATTTACAAATACTCGTATAATTTCAAAGACAGAATAGTTAAACTCCTTAAGGCTGCCATAGCTGTGCAATTCGTACGCCTCCTCAAGGAGTGGGAATAAGTGGATGAAAAAAGGGGTCTTCCCATACGCTGCATTCCATGCTCCAAGATGCTCCTGCCGCCAACGACCATGGTCAGAAATACGGATTCTTTCAATACTTATATCCGGATTTCTAAGAATTGATGCTCCTCCCTCTACCGGAATAGACAACAGGCGGTTGCCTGAAATCAGACATCGCGCCCTATCTTTTCCATATTTGAATCCATCGCCTCTGAGCAATTCCCGCATCACTGCAACCGATGGAGCAAACGGGATTTCGAGGGATTTCATTCGCGCATCCTTTCGCTGTCAGGATTCGGATTGGCAAAGATACGATTCCATCGTATCTTGCCGTCAAACAATTCTTTCTCCTGGTCCAAAGAAACGATGATAAACAGAGGGGATCCTACGATATGATCCTCAGGTACAAATCCCCAGAAACGGCTGTCGGCAGAGCGGTCTCGGTTGTCACCCATCATCCAGTAATAGTCCATCTTGAAGGTGTAATATTCCGTCTGCTCGCCGTTGATATAAATCTTGCCATCTTTCAGCTGAAGGTCATTCCCTTCGTAAGTGCGGATTGCACGTTCGTAAACAGGAAAGTTTTCAGGTGTAAGATGCATTGTGACGCCTCTTTTTGGAATCCAGAATTCACCCATATCTGTACGGGTCCAACCATAATCGGTACCAAGCGGGAATATACCTGTGAGATCATACAGACCGCTTGGACTCTCTCTCTGGAGAGGACCTATCACCTCGGGCCACTTCTCTATCTCAGCCTTCATTGAAGCAGTCAACGGTACATCATAATAAGAGAAACCTGCATATTCATTCCTTACAGGGGCACTGCCATGATCCTCAGCTCTTACTCCTAGTTCTTGCCATTTCTCATCAGATATCGGTCCATTCACTGGTATGATATAATTATACTGCACATTTTCCGGCTCGTTTACGGCTTTCCCGTTAATATAAACGGTATCTCCGGAAATGCGGATACGCTCACCCGGCAAACCGATAGCCCTCTTCACATAATTCTCACGCCTGTCTACAGGACGCCACACCACTTCCCCAAAGATATGACTGTTAGCCTTAATATACGCCAACGGATCTTCTATTCCTTCACGGCGCAGCTCATAACAAATCTGATAATAATCAGGGTTGGATATCTTGGAGGCCACAGTGTCTCCCTGCGGATAGTTGAACACTACGATATCACCACGCTCTATATTGCGAAAACCGGGCATGCGGTGATATTCGAGTTGTGGAGTCTCTATGTAACTTTTCGTATTCAGGAAAGGAAGAGTATGCTGGGCAAGTGGGAAATGCAGCGGCGTTTGAGGCACTCTGGCTCCGTATATGGTTTTGTTTACCCAAAGCCTGTCACCCACAAGAAGCGATTTCTCAAGACTTGAAGAGGGTATCTCATATTGCTGACCTACAAATGCGAATACAAAGTATATCAGCACTAACGCATATACAATGGCATCCACCCATGCCATCACAGTGCGTGTGGCTCCTTTTTTCTTTTTCCACCATCCCCAGGGAATGATGCCGGTTATATATATATCAAGTAAAATCAGCCAGAGGAATGCAAGCCATGGATTCCCCATTAGGATCACCCATAGAAAGAATATTGCAGACACTACCGCAAAACGCACCCAGCGGGTGGTCTTTATCTGTCGCAGATGCTCCGGCATGTTTTTTATTTTATCTTCAAAATAACTCATAATCAAAAACTTCTTCTATTGTGTGATACCCCTTCTTGTCAGCGAGCCATTCTGCTGCAATTACTGCACCAAGGGCAAATCCCTCACGCGATTTTGCGCTGTGTGAGATTGTTATTGTATCAACGGGAGAATCCCAATCAATAGTATGAATACCGGGCACTTCTCCACGTCTTTCGTGTTCAATCTCCAATATTTTACCGGAACCGTCACCCTCTCTGACAGCCTCATCAGGCTCGCACCATCCACTCACAAGCTTATCCTCCTCCATTATTTGCCGGGCAAGAGTTATTGCCGTGCCGGAAGGATGATCGAGTTTATGCACGTGATGTGTCTCTGTCATGTAGGGTGTATATTGCGGGTTATTCCCCATTATCCTTGCAAGATACCGGTTTATTCCCATGAATATATTCACACCTACGGAGAAATTGGATGCAAAAAGGAATGTTCCGTCTCCGTTGCTGCATATCTCTTTTATTTCCGGAAGCTTATCGGTCCAGCCTGTGGTGCCGCACACCACAGGAATACCCGCTGCCAATGCCTTACGGATATTTCCTTCAGCACTACCCGGTGTGGAAAATTCAATCACACAGTCGGCGGAGCGGAATGCTTCGCTGTCAAAATCTGCAAGATTATCCTTGTCAATAATGCATACAACTTCATGTCCGCGCTGTTTCGCTATATTTTCTATTATATGGCCCATTTTGCCATACCCTGTCAATGCTATTTTCATTAGAATCCGAATGCTATGTTATCTATGTATAAAGTCAGACCTTCCGTTCCAACATAAGCTTCCCCGCAACTGGAGGAGGCCATTACAAGCACATGCGTCGGGGTGGCATCAGCCGGAGCCCACCCTGTTTCATGCACCGGCACAAGTTTACCCTTGGAATTGGTGGCATAATAGGCTTTGTCACCATCAAGGAGTCCCATCCAGGACTTATACCAGCTTTCTTTTGAAATATCACCGTAATGAATTGTAAGCTGATGTCCCTTTGTCCATGCTATATTTTTTGAATATCTCTCACGCCCGGTGCCTACCCTCTGGGCATAAATATTGCCTTTGGCATCCTCCCAACGTTTTTGAAGAAGCACATAAACCTCTGCATTATCACGACCCTGAAGCGTCTTTTTGCTTGAGAAACCGGTTGATTTAACACGGGTATTTACATCAGGCATCTCTACCTTAAAATCATATACCAATGCCACCGGGCGTTTGGTGTAGGGAATACCCATCTCCATCTTGGAATAAGGTCCCTTTGAAGAAGTTATGGGCTCAAAAATTCGACCGAGAAATATTGTGCCTGCCACCATCACATCCATATTGATGATACCCAGCACCTTCACCTCCTCCATCTTTGCCTGCATGCAGGCCACTTTGTTGCCGTTGATTGTTGCCGGAGTTACAGTGCCCGAGCCCTTCACTATTCCTGCCACCTTGGCGTATACATTACTTGTGGCCCACGGAGAACCACCCTCATTGCTGTATTCCTTATTGTTTCCCGGAATAGTACGCGTCGGAGCTATCTCATAGATTGTCTTCTTTTTGCCTCCGAGCAGCTTTGATTCAGCCACTTCTCTGGTAACCCAATTTGAAAAGTCTCCGTATTTGATTGGTTCAAGAGTCAATGCCGACACCTCCGGTGCAATCAAAAGAAGCAATGCCGGTAATATATATTTTTGAAATTTCATAATTTTGTATAAATGGGTCTAATCTTTTGAATTAACCTCCAAAGTTACAAAATTTCTTTAAATTTGCTTTAATGATTGAAGTTAATTCATCAATGCTCTCCCCTCTTACTGAGGCAAGATTGCTGATTATCTCCTGAATTGTAAGCGTGGATTCATCGGTTTCAGCAAGAATACGGTCGGGAGGTACAGTTTTTAGTGTATCAGGATTAAATTTCTCACCAAAAGATATATAGCAACCGGATTTCAGCAACATTGCTGCCGCAGCCGGTTTGCCACGAAAGCCATGTATTGCCCAAGGTTGCCCCGGCTTGAGATCTCGCCGCAAGCCGCATATTATATCATCAGCTTTTACATCATGTATTATAATCGGTATCCTTAATTTTTCGCTGATTTCCATCTGCCGTTTGAATATTTGCAATTGCCGGAAAAGCGGTGTCTGTGTGTTTTTTAAATCTACACCACACTCCCCTATTGCAGCAACATTTGAGCCGGAAACCAAAGTCTCAAACATATCCCAAAACCCTGCATCAGTATCGCAACCAGCGTCCCACGGATGCACACCGACAGAATACATCCTGTCATCGTCCATAATTTCAGCCAGCCTCTCTTTACCTGTCAAAGAGAAACGCAAATTTATGAGTGCACCCCATTCAGGATCAGTTCTGTGAGTATGTATATCCTCTATCTCCATCATAATAGCCGGAATGTGCGTCGGTGAATTGGTGTGATACCTTGCGAGGCGATAGCCGCCCGATGAGCTTTGGTAGGATACCCCATATTTTGCTCCCATGAATAACCGGGGTATTTTTCTGCATAACGCAGCATCAGCTCATCGCGATGGGTTTTTGCAAGGATGGATGCCGCTGCTATCGACATATAAGTAGCATCCCCTTTCACCACTGTGTGATAAGGTGTTTCCATCTGCAATTCCGGATCCAGATATGGCTTGAACTTATTCCCATCCACAAGAATATGCGCAGGTCTCACGGTCAGCTTATCCAAAGCCCTCTGCATTCCCACTATCGATGCATTCAGAATATTTATCCTGTCAATCTCTTCAGCCTCCACCATTACCACAGCCCATGCCACAGCTTCTTTCTCTATGACTGAGCGCAATTCTTCGCGCTTGTCTGCGGAAAGCTGCTTGGAATCATTGAGTCCGTCACATTCGAAATCCGGGGGCAGAATCACTGACGCACAACTCACCGGACCGCACAAACAACCTCTGCCTGCCTCATCGCATCCTGCCTCAACCACTCCGGGAATCATCCACTTTTTCAATGAACAATTCATCTTTTTATACTACATTACAATTAATAGCGGCGACATGAGATGACACTTTCATCAGATTTCAGCACAAGCTGCTTGCCATCCAACTTTACAATATTTAATGTTACCGGGTTAGAGAAGATTCCCCATCGTTGCAACTGCTCCAACTGGGATTCCGTTGTGATGTATGGAAAATCAATAGTAATAGTCGAGGCATCTTTGTCATATTTCAAATTACCGGTATTACTACTTACAACAGCTGGAACACTCCTCAACTGCACCACATGCAGACTGATATCTATATAGTATCGCAATTCGGGTGTAATATCTGATCCATCAGCCAAATATTCTATATTCATAATCTGCCATTGCCCGTCAAGTTTGCCATTGATAGGAGCCTTGCGACACCCCCCGAGAAGCATCACGCAGAGCATGATACAAAAACCAACTGCCGAAATATATGATGTTTTCTTCATATTGCACATTATTTTTTAGGACCAAAAAGCCATCCTGTTTTACTAATCTTCAACATTGCTCCATAGCTGTTACCTATGAGTGAACCGGCATCCATGCCAAAAGCCAGATCCATTTTCCAACCCTTGAGCTTTTTGGGCGAATATCCCACTTCAGCCATGAGATTAAAACTTGTGCGCGGTTCGGGGAATGGTACTGAGTATGTTCCCCAGCTTTTCTGGTAAGACATAAGGATTCTGTAACCAAGCTCATCAAGTGGCTGACCTTTGAACCCAAGGTGGTGACCCCACATACGGTTTGAATCAAACTGCATGCGGTGATCAGCATTATATATCGGGGATATAATCAGTGGATTGCCGATCCCCATACCCCAATGCTGCCATCCGTTATAGATTGAATGGTTATAGTAGCTGTCGCGGCCGCTCACCTGCTCATTGATTTCCGGGGTATGGTCCCAATATACAGCCCCTGCCTGATCCTTGTTGTAAAGGAACTCATATACAGCTTCCGACACCCATCTGTTTTTAGGGAATTTTGCCTCCACTCCCCACAGACCATCCTTCCATGGATAATCAAAAAAGAGCATCGAATGATCTTCATAAAAGTGCTGATAATAAGCTTTCACGCTCCATTTGTCAGTCTTCCATGCGAGTGCAAAATTCCAGCTTCCAAGCATGTTACCCTCAATATTGAGTTGCTCTCCCAACGGGGTGTCTGCTCCTCCTCGCATCGGGATGAGCGCCTTTATATAGTTTTTCCAACCGTGAGGCATTTTGGTAACTTTACCATTGGAGTAAGATTCACCTCCAAACTCTGTGGCCATCTCGAGACCGAGCTCAAATTCCAACGGGAACTTTTTAGCATTACCGCCTCTGAAGAATATCGCCTTTGAATTGTACAAAGTGTTTAATGCGTATCTGGAGCTGCTGTACACCCAACTTTCAATCCACCGGTTGTCGGTGAATTTACCATAAGCTATATAACCTTTTACGGCAAACCATCCTTTTGTGCCCCAGAAATCAGCATAATCAAAAATTCCTACACGTACCTGCGGAATGGGGCGCGCATTTCCGGAATAAGTAAGATTGCCGGTTGCCAGATCGGAATTGGAGATGAATCCCGGCATTTCCTTGCTGCCTACCATTATATTAAGGCACCGATATTTTGCCTCGGCATAAAGTTGCTGCACCACAAAAACAGAAGAGAACCTGTAGGCCACTGCAAGATCCACGCCGGCTCCCCAAGTGAAACGCTTTGAGGTATCCATATCGTGAAAAGCTCCGAGCCGCAGATAGCCGTTGTTGCGTTCTACCGATGACAACCCGTATTTATTGTTCATGAGCCAGAAGGGTGTATGCTCACCCCCTGCCACATTTATACCAATCTCACCATGATAACGGATTGAATCGTTCCATTCAGCATAGACTGAAAAAGGAGCTAACACAGCAAGTATAAAAATCAATCTGAATAGCTTTCGCATCAATTATATAGTTTTAGTTGGAATCTAATCAGCTACTTTAACGACTTTATAAAACTTAAAAAGTCAGAGTCACCAAAGAATAAACACCGGCAATGATAAAAAGGTTGAGACCGACAACCAATTAAGACTGCCGGTCTCGGGGATAGGATGGATTTGGGGATGTAGTCCATAGCAGAGTCGAACTGCTCTTTAGAGAATGAAAATCTCTCGTCCTAACCGATAGACGAATGGACCGACACAATCCTTTTGTCAGCCGCGTCGTCAAGATATGTCGACACACGCTGAAGGATAATACATTTAGTCAATGGTCTGAAGGAGACCGGCGAGATTACGCAAGCTTATTAATGTGCTTAGCAAGACCGCTGCAAAGGTTGCTCGCTTTGTTCTTAGAGATGATGTTCTTGCGGCCGAGACGCTGAAGAAGAGCGCTCACCTTGTTGTAAGCCTCAGTAGCCTCTGCCTTGTCTGTCATTTTACGTACTCGACGCACTGCATTGCGTGCTGTTTTTGCCCAATAGCGGTTCTCCAGTCTTCTTTTCTCAGCCTGGCGAATTCTCTTTATTGATGATTTATGGTTTGCCATCTTAAAAGTTGTTCTTTGACTTTCGTTTATAATTTGGTAGCCCATAGCAGAGTCGAACTGCTCTTTAGAGAATGAAAATCTCTCGTCCTAACCGATAGACGAATGGGCCACTTTATGCAACTGCACCGGATTGCACATGACCAATCTGATATCCGGCGCATTTTGCGACTGCAAAGGTAATAATTCTTTTTGATTCAGCCAAAAAATAACAAAATATTTTATTAATTTTGCATCTGCACCCCTCTCCTCTTCATCCTGTAAACTATGAATACTATAAATGTTTTTTGCGTAAATACCGGTAAACACATTGAGGTGGAAGGCGGCATGACTCTGCTCGAATTAAGCAGACATCTGTCTGATAATATTAACTTTAAGCCTGTTTGTGCTCTTGTAAACAACAAGACGGAGTCCCTCAGTTTCCCTATCTTCTCACCCAAACAGGTGGAATTCCTTCCTTTCGACTCTGCAATCGGGCGCGAAGTGTATATCCGCTCGCTTTGCATGATTCTTTATCGTGCCGTTTCAAAAATATTCCCCGGTCTTACACTCAGAATTGAACTTTCAATATGCCGCGGATATTATTGCCGACTTCTTGATAAGAATGGTCATGCTGTGCACGCGGATGATGCAGCTGTAAAAGAAATAGAGGATGAGATGCGCAACACGGTAGACGCAGATATACCCTTTATGCGAAAGGAGAAACCCACTCATGAAGTAATTGACATTTTCCGCAATGAGGGGCTTAGGGATAAGGAGAATCTTCTGAAGACTGTGAACCATCTTTACACTCCTTATTATATGCTTGGCGATACCGCCGATTCATATTATATGCCTCTTGCTCCCTCTTCCGGATATGTTGACGTATTCAGCCTTTGTCAATATAAAAGCGGTTTTCTGCTTCTCGGTCCTGACAGCGAGGATACATCATGTCCCGCAAAACCATCTGTGCAGGAGAAGATGTATCATGCATTCACCGAGCATCTGAAATTCAATAAGATTATTAAAGTTTCAAATGTGGGGGAACTCAACAGGGCTGTGGAGCATCGGGAAACTTCAAATCTTATCAATGTGGCTGAAGCTTTGCACAATAAACTGTTGGGTCGTATCAGTGACGACATTGCAGAGAGACGCTCACGTGGAGACGCCGGAATCGTGCTGATTGCCGGACCCTCGTCATCCGGGAAAACCACCTCTTGCAAAAGGCTTGCGGTCCAACTGATGACCAATCTCATAGTGCCAAAAATGATCTCGCTCGACGATTATTTTGTAAACCGCGACAAAACACCGCGCGACAGCACCGGAGATTATGATTTCGAGAGCCTTTATGCTCTCGACCTGCCCCGCTTCAATTCCGACCTCAAAAAGCTCCTTGCCGGAGAAGAAATAAATCTCCCGACATATAGTTTTGAGCTTGGAAGACGTGTAGAAACGAAGAAACCGCTTAATTTAGAAGCCAACGATGTATTGATTATAGAGGGTATTCATGGTCTTAACCCTGAGCTGACAAGCTCAATCGATCCCAGACATCTGTATAAGATTTATGTATCGGCTTTGACAACACTGCGCATTGACGACCACAACTGGATATCAACATCCGACAACAGGCTGCTGCGGCGCATCGTGCGCGACCACAAATACCGTCACATATCAGCCGAAGAGACAATCAGACGATGGCCGAGTGTGCGCCGGGGGGAGGAGAAATGGATTTTTCCCTTTGCAGAGAATGCGGATGCCACTTTCAACTCATCCCTTATCTTTGAGCTTGGGGTGATGAAAGAATATGCGGAACCGCTGCTGCGTGGCGTGCCTCACATGATGAACCAATATTCTGTGGCCCACAGGCTGCTGAATTTTCTTGACCTCTTCAAATCCATTCCGGCAGATCAGGTGCCTTCCACCTCTCTGCTGCGTGAATTCCTGGGAGGATCATCATTCCGGTATTAATTTTTAGTTTTCAATTTTCAGAGATGAAAGATTTGAACGAAAAGGATATAGATGTCATCGAAGAGATGATCGGGCAAGGCGACGAGGTGGGAGTGCGCCGCGATTTCGCGGAGCTTCACCCCGCTGATATCGCGGAGCTTTTCCAAAACCTGAGCCTCAAGGAGGCTGAATGGGCTTTTAATCTCATTGATGACCGCGAGAAGAAGGCCGATGTGCTCATGGAGCTCGATGAGGAGGATCGCAAGAAACTCCTCGAGGGAATGGAGCCTGAACAGATAGGTCATTTCATAGACCTGCTTGACACTGACGATGCTGTAGACCTTATCCAGGAACTCGATGAGGAAGACCGGGAGGAGGTTATCCAGAATATCGGGGATATGGAGCAGGCGGGCGATATCGTAGACCTTCTGCAATATGACGAGGATACAGCCGGAGGTATGATGGGCACCGAACTCATAAAGGTAAACGAAAACCTTTCGATGCCCGACTGCCTTAAAGAGATGCGCCATCAGGCGGAAGACCTTGACGATATTTACAATGTATATGTGGTTGATGACGAAGATCGTCTGAAAGGTGTGCTCCCTCTCAAGAAGATGATAACCCATCCGTCGGTATCCAAGATCAAGCATGTGATGGAGACTGATCCGGTATCCGTAAAAGCCGATATGCCGATAGAGGATGTGGCCATAGACTTTGAGAAATACGACCTTGTGGCAATGCCTGTGGTAGACAGCATCGGCAGGCTTGTGGGTCAGATCACTGTCGATGACGTGATGGATGAGGTGCGTGAGCAAAGTGAACGCGACTTCCAGCTGGCTTCCGGTATCTCCTCCGATATTGATGCTGACGATACCGTATTCGCACAGACAAAGGCTCGTCTCCCCTGGCTTCTTATTGGTATCGCCGGAGGTATATTGAGCTCTCTTATTCTCTCCGGATTTGAAACCCAGCTGGCTGCCCTTACTGCACTGGCATACTTTATTCCTTTGATTGGAGGCACTGGTGGTAATGTAGGTGTGCAGGCATCTGCTATTGTGGTGCAAGGTCTGGCCAACGGTCGTCTTGAACTCAAAGAGTTCTGGTCGCAAATGTGGAAAGAACTGAGAATATCCCTGCTCAACGCTGTGGTCATCTCCGGTGCCGTATGCATATATACCCTGTTTACCGAACCGGGAGATTACGCCCTTACGTGTACTGTGACCACATCCCTGTTCTGCGTTGTGATATTCTCAACCGTCTTTGGCACACTGGTGCCCCTGACACTCGAAAAAATTAAAATTAACCCGGCTCTCGCAACAGGACCTTTCATTCAAATTACCAACGATGTAGTGGGATTGCTCATATATGTTGTCATGGCAATGTGGATGTTGAATATGTTTAATGGATAATTATGGGAAAAATTGCGGAAACACCGTTGATGAATCAATATGTCGAGATGAAGAAAAAACACCCGGATGCAGTGTTGCTGTTTCGGGTGGGTGACTTCTATGAGACATTTTCTGATGACGCCATCACAGCAAGCGAAATATTGGGTATAACCCTTACAAGACGCGCAAACGGTAAGGCTGCGTATGTGGAACTCGCAGGATTCCCCCATCACGCCCTTGATTCTTACCTGCCCAAACTGGTAAGAGCAGGAAAAAGAGTGGCGATTTGTGAACAGCTTGAAGACCCCAAGCTCACCAAAAAGCTTGTGAAGCGCGGAATAACAGAGCTTGTCACTCCGGGTGTGAACCTCAGCGACAATACACTGCGTCCCCGCGAAAATAATTTCCTCGCCGGCATACATATATGCAAATCTTCCGTCGGAGTAGCTTTCCTCGATCTTTCCACCGGCGAATTTCTGTGCGCCCAGGGTGACAAGGATTATATTGACAAACTCATATCCAACATCGCTCCGAAAGAATTGCTCCGGATGCATGGCACACGCCAATTCTGCGAAGAAAACATTTCTCATAAATGCAGCGTCTTTGAACTTGAGGATTGGGTTTACACCACTGATGCCGCCACCGAACGTCTGGTAAAGCATTTCGGCACCACCTCGCTGAAGGGTTTTGGTGTGGAAGGTATGAAAGAGGCGGTGATTGCCGCCGGAAGTCTTCTTCATTATCTTGACCTCACCCAACATACCAACATATCGCATATCACCACACTGGGACGCATTGATGGCGACAGATATGTCAGACTTGACAAGTTTACGGTGCGCAATCTGGAACTCCTTGCTCCCCTCGCTGAAGAGGGTCTGTCTCTTCTCAAAGTATTAGATAAAACCATTACTCCGATGGGTGCCCGGCGTTTGCGTTCGTGGCTTTCTTTCCCGTTGCTTGATATCAAGGAGATTACAAGACGACAGGATGCTGTGGAATATTTCTTTAAGGATGTGGAATGCCGCGAAAGGTGTGAGCAGATTTTAAGAAGAGTTGGTGACCTTGAGCGTCTCATCGGCAAACTTGCATCCAACAGGATAACCCCCCGCGACTTCATCTCCCTGAGAGATTCCCTGCGTGCTGCCGATAATCTTCGTATTCTGCTGACGGAAACAGACTCTGAAGTTTTCAAAAACATGGCTTCGCAAATGAGCGACACTTCCCAACTTTCCGAAACCATAGCCAAAGTGATTGAGGAAGACGCACCCAACCAGCTTGGTCGCGGAGCCACTATTGCAAAGGGTGTGGATGCTGAACTTGACGAACTCCGAAACCTTCACTCCAATTCTAAGAAGGCTCTGGAGGATATTCGCGAAAGGGAAAGCGAACTGACAGGCATCCCCTCTCTCAAGATTTCTTTCAACAACGTGTTCGGATATTACATTGAGGTGAGGAACACGCATAAGGATAAAGTGCCGGAGACATGGATACGCAAACAGACCTTGGTAAGTGCCGAACGCTACATAACGCCGGAACTGAAAGAATATGAGGAGAAAATCATGGGGGCGGAAGATAAAATTTCTGCTATCGAAAACCGTTTGTTCACTGAGCTTATCCAAGGCTCGCTCACTTTTATTCCCAATATTCAGAAGAATGCAATGGCTGTGGCTGCATGCGACTGCCTTCTTTCCATGTCCAAAGCGGCGGATGAATACCGGTATGTGCGTCCGGTAGTGGATGATTCTCTGAAAATTTCCATCAGGGAGGGTAGACACCCCGTGATAGAACGCAGACTTCCCACCGGCGAACCATACATAAGCAATAGCGTGGAGCTTGACTCCGATGGTCATCAGATTCTGATGATCACAGGCCCCAACATGAGCGGTAAGTCTGCACTACTGCGCCAGACAGCCCTTATAGTCCTGATGGCCCAGACTGGATCGTTTGTACCCGCAGAGTCGGCACATATAGGACTCGTAGACAAGATTTTTACTCGTGTAGGCGCAAGCGACAACATATCCTCCGGTGAATCTACATTCATGGTGGAAATGAATGAAGCGGCAGCTATCCTCAACAATATGAGCAACCGCTCCCTTATTCTCTTTGACGAACTCGGACGCGGCACTTCAACATACGATGGTATCTCAATAGCATGGGCTATTGTGGAGCACATCCATGAAAACGGTCACTTCCGTCCCAAAACCCTCTTCGCCACACATTATCATGAACTGAACGAAATGGAGAAGACTTTCAACCGTATTGTCAACTATAACGTTTCAGTAAAAGAGATAAACGGGAAAGTGGTGTTCATGCGCAAACTTGAGCGCGGTGGCTCCGCCCATAGCTTCGGTATTCATGTGGCAAAGCTTGCGGGTATGCCCCCTTCGATTGTGAAACGCGCCAATCAGGTGCTCGCCAGCCTTGAGGAAGGTGCAAAGTCGGAGACATCAGGAAAAGAGAAAATTGCTGCAAAAGGAACCGTGAAGGATATCGGAAAGGCAAGAGATGGCTACCAGCTCTCTTTCTTCCAACTTGATGACCCCCTGCTCGGTCAAATACGCGACCGTCTGCTCGGAATAAGCATCGACAATCTTACTCCGCTGCAGGCTTTGCAAACACTCCATGATCTCCAATCCCTTCTTACAGGTAAATGTAATTAGGTGAAATATTATAAATATATACAGTTGCTTATTATGGGAAAAGATCAAACTGTTTTATTTCATTCCACTATATTCGGACCGGTACACAGCCGCCGACTCGGCGTATCGCTCGGCATAAACCTTATGCCCGACGATGGCAAGGTGTGCTCTTTCGATTGCCTTTATTGCGAGGCGGGATATAATGCTCAGGGAAGCGGCACAACCGGACTCCCTTCAGCCTCGGAAGTGGGTCGTCAGCTTGAAAAGAAACTCCAGGCAATGAAGGAACACAATGAACCTCTTGATGTGATTACATTCTCCGGTAATGGCGAACCAACTTTGCATCCCCGTTTCCCTCAGATAATAGATGAAACTCTGCGTCTGCGTGATATTTTCTATCCGAAGGCAAAAGTTTCCGTGCTTACAAACTCCACACGCATTTTCGATCCTGATATAGCGGATGCCCTGAAACGGGTGGATAACAATATCCTCAAACTCGACTCCGCTGTAGATTCCACAATGCGACTTATCAACCGACCAACATCCAAGGATTTCACAATAGAAAAAGTGGTGGAAGGATTAAAGCATTTCAGCGGCACCGGTATCATCCAGACAATGATATTGCGTGGTGAGCACAATGGACAGGTTGTTGACAACACGACTGAAGAAGAAATAAACGCACTGATAAAGGCTTATAGGAAAATACAGCCCCGGGAGGTGATGCTCTATAGCCTTGACCGCTCTACGCCGGAAGAAAAACTGGTGAAAGTGGAAAAAACTGAACTCGACAAAATAGCTGACAAGATCCGCGCTGCTGGTATCAATGTAGCTGATTATTAAAAATAAGCTTATGCTCTTCCCTGACAATTTAAAGAGGGGTGACAAGATAGCAATATTGTCTCCGGCATCCATTGTAAAGGCGGAATATATAGATTCCGCTGCTGAATACATATATTCGAAAGGTTACGAACCATTGGTCATGCCTCATGCAAAGGGACCTGCATCCGGATCTTATTCGGCATCGCTCAATGACCGTTTATCAGACATACTCACTGCATGGAAGAGTCCGGATATAAAAGGTGTGTTGTGTTCACGCGGAGGTTATGGAGCAGTGCATCTGCTGAAAATGATACCGGGAGAATTACTGCGTGCCAATCCCCGGTGGCTGATAGGGTTTTCTGATATTTCAGCACTGCATGCTCTCTCCTTCTCTCAAGGTGTGGCATCCATACATGGACCCATGACACGCCATTGGCACGAATCCGGCAAAGAGGCGGAATTTTTGTTTGATATATTGCAGAGTGGCAAGATGCCGGAATATGAATTCAAGAATCATACATCTGATTCCATCCCTCAAAATATACCCGGAAAAGCTAAAGGCACACTTATTGGTGGCAATTTGGCGGTGCTCAACGGACTCTCGGCCACACCATATGATATGCTTGCGGCTCCCCTTTATAAAGATTGCATATTATTTATTGAGGATATCGCTGAACCAATTTACAAGATTGAGCGTATTATGTATAGACTCTTTCTACAAGGAGTGCTCGGAAAATTAAAGGGATTGATTGCAGGAGCTTTCACTGAGTCAAATCCAGACCGGAATTTCAAGTCAACGGAACAAATGATTGCCCGTTTTTTGAAAGAGCATGGTCTTGCAAACATTCCTGTGGCTTTTGGAGCTCCTATTGGACATATTGAAGGAAACATGCCCGTTATTGAGGGAGCGGAAGTAACATTCGAAGTAACCTCCGATACAGCATTTTTACATTGAAACTATATCTACTAACGCGAGTTCGGGATAAGAAAAGCCCTAAAATATTTGAATCGGCAGCCTAAAAAAGTTGCCGATTCAATTTGGTAATTACATTGATTTTTAGTAATTTAGCGGTGTTAAACATTAAATACTGAATCATGATTACCGAAAGTAAAGTTTCAGAAAGTTTTTCTTATCGCCTTAGAATAAGGGCGTTGGATGGGTTACCCGATTTTGAGGTAATGATTTAGCAACCGTTATATTTGCAGCACTCTGCTTTAGTTTACTTGTTTCAAGTCCTTTTGTCCTCGTTTGGCACAAAGGTAATACTTTATTTTGATAGGACTACTGATTACCCAATAAAATTATGTACCTTTGCATTCATATTAAGAAGATGTTGCAATGAATAGGATAAGAGAAGTCTTGATAGAGAAAGGTATTAGCCAAACTGAATTGGCTAAACGACTTGGAAAAGGGTTCAATATGGTTAACCTATATGCCACGAATAGAGTGCAACCACCTATCCCTGTATTGTACAAGATAGCGGAGATATTGAATGTGGATGTGCGAACACTTCTTATACCCAACGAAATAAAAGAATAAACAATATGGCGAATACGAATCTAAAAGAAGCTAAGGCAGCGAAGAACGATGAGTTCTATACACAGTTTCATGACATTGAGATTGAAATGAACGCTTACCTTGAATACGACCCCGATGTGTTTCGAGGGAAGACGGTGCTATTGCCTTGCGATGACCCCGAATGGAGTAACTTTACCCGATACTTTGCGGCTAAGTTTGATGAACTTGGTTTGAAGAAACTGATTTCTACGAGTTATGCGCCAGACAGCAAAAAATACAAAACACCTTATCAGCCCTCATTATTTGAACAGGAAGCACCGCAGTTCGATCCGTCTAAGGCACAGGTGAAAGGTAAGATATTCGTCTTGGAACAAGACCACACGGGAGATGGGCGCATCAATATTGACGATTTGGAATGGAGGTACATGGAGGGTGATGGCGACTTCCGAAGCGAAGAGGTCACGGCTTTGCGCAATGAGGCCGATTTCATCATAACGAATCCGCCATTTTCATTGTTCCGAGAATTTTTGTCTTGGATTATGGAAGGTGAAAAGAAATTCATTATTATCGGGAGCATGAATTGCATCACTTATAAAGAAGTTTTCCCGTTGATAAAAGAAAATAAAATATGGTTGGGAGTTCCTTTCCCGGGTGGTAATGCGTATTTCCGCCCTGCTACTCAAAACGATTATGCAGCAGGTGTATATGATGAGGAATCAAATCTCGTAAAATTTCGTAATTGTATTTGGCTGACCAATGTTGACCATGGTCGCCGCCATCAACCACTTGTGTTAATGACCATGGCTGATAACCTTCGCTTCTCAAGGCATAAGGAATTAAGAGGTAAAACAGCGTATAACCGTTATGATAATTATGATGCCATAGAAGTTCCTTTCACTGATGCCATCCCATCAGACTATGACGGTGTCATGGGTGTCCCCATTTCTTTCTTGGATAAGTATTGCCCGGAGCAATTTGAAATCTTAGGGATAACAAAAACATGGTTTGGAAGTGCCTCCAAAATTTATCCCGAACAAATCCAAGTTGACCGTCATGGAAAAGAGACTAAAGTGACGAAACTCAATGACGGTGCAGTATTGCTTCATATTGAAGTTCCTCGGAATGAAACCTATTATATTGTTGATGGGAGATATTATACCCAACTTTATGCAAGAGTTCTTATCAGACATATTGATTTATAATTTGCGTATGAGTAATCGAGCATATGTTGAAACCAAAGAGCCATTATTCCATATAGCTCCCCTGCGGTTTAAATCAGCAAAGTTGGGAGTATCGAACATTACGTATTCCTTAGTTTTTAACTTCCATTCATTTCCTCTATCTGTTATCCCTAAGATTTCAACTTAAAACTAAGAATTAAAAGCATAATATCATGGCCCA
>CAZEUD010000002.1:0-2208 GCA_964515455.1 uncultured Sangeribacter sp. | reverse complement strand
TATCCCTAAGATTTCAACTTAAAACTAAGAATTAAAAGCATAATATCATGGCCCAGCATAATGCCATCAAGCTTTTCGAAGCAAAGAAAGTCCGAACCATTTGGGACGATAAAGAAGAAAATTGGTACTTCTCGATAGTAGATGTGGTGGCAGTCTTAACCGACAGTCCTAATCCGCGCAAGTACTGGAGTGTTTTGAAAACACGCCTTAAAAAGGAAGGAAGTGAGTTGACTACAAATTGTAGTCAACTGAAAATGAAATCGGCTGACGGAAAAATGTATTTAACCGATGTAGCCGATACTCAACAACTTCTCCGCCTTATCCAATCCATTCCTTCGCCTAAAGCAGAACCTTTTAAGCAATGGATGGCGCAAGTGGCAGCGGAACGTCTTGACCAAATGCAAGACCCCGAACTATCCATTAATCAAGCACTGATGGATTATAAACGATTGGGCTATTCGGATAACTGGATTAACCAACGGCTCAAATCCATAGAGATACGTAAAGACCTTACGGACGAATGGAAACGTCACGGGCTGCAAGAAGGTGTACAGTTTGCCACGCTGACTGATATTATCTATCAGACTTGGAGCGACATGACCGCCAAAGAATATAAGCAGTTTAAAGGCTTGAAGAAAGAGAACCTGCGCGACAACATGACCAACAAGGAGTTGGTGCTGAATATGTTGGCAGAACTTTCCACCAAGGAAATCTCGGAAAGCAAGAATCCCGAAACTTTCAAAGAGCATATGGATGTGGCGGAAGCGGGTGGGGAAATTGCCCGTAATGCCCGTATGGAATTGGAAGCAAAAACAGGCAAGGCTGTTATCAGTCCGCTGAATGCCAAGACAGGCATTGCTCTTAATCCACCACAAGAGAGTGAAGAGAATAAACAGTAACCATAAAATACCTATTATATATGATACCAATATTACATACAGAATGGACGGTTGCAGATGTCTGCAAAGGTTTTACCTACAATGAACTTGAGGGCAAAGGTTTATTCGGGTTGGACGGACGGCTCACTATCCAGCCCGAGTATCAGCGCCATTACATCTATAATGACGGAAAACGGGACGTGGCTGTAATAGAATCTTTGTTGAAAAAATACCCCATTGGGCTGATATACTTCAATCGTACAAGTGATGGACGGTTTGAAGTTCTTGACGGGCAACAGCGCATCACCTCTTTCGGACGGTTTGTTACAGGTAAGTTTGCCATAGAATATGCCGGACGCAATGAATACTTCAGCGGACTGCCAGAGGAAGAAAGGCAAAGGATTTTGCAAACAAAATTGCTCGTATATGAATGCGAAGGTGAAGAACGCGAAATAAAAGAATGGTTCAAGACTATCAACATTACAGGCGTTCCGCTTAATGAACAAGAAAAACTCAATGCCATCTATTCGGGTGAATTCGTGAATGCAGCCAAACGTGTGTTCAGCAATTCCCAAAATGCAGAAGTTCAGAAATGGAGCCACTATATAAAGGGGGATGTTAAAAGACAAGATTACCTTGCCAAAGCATTGGAATGGGTCTGCAATGACAAACAAATGAGCATAGATGCTTATATGAGCCTGCATCGCCATGACAGCTCTATCAGAGAACTTGAAAACTATTTCCGTTCTGTAATAGACTGGGTTACTACTACATTCATCATGGTAGAACGAGATATGTGCGGTTTGGAATGGGGACGACTATATGAAATGTATCATACTGTTCCTTATAGCATTGACCATATTACAGAACGAGTAAAAGCTTTGCAGGCAGACGAAAGCGTGCGCTGCCCTCGCAACATCTACGAATATGTATTAGGTGGGGAAACTGACAAGAAGCTGCTCGACATCCGCATCTTTGAAGAATCGGCCAAAAGAACCGCTTACAAACGACAGACAGAACAAGCTGAGAAAAAGGGCATTTCCAACTGTCCGCTCTGTGCTTTGGGAGACAATGCCAATAGAACCCGTATCTACAAGTTGTCGGAAATGGATGCCGACCACGTGACGGCATGGAGCAAAGGAGGGGTAACCAGCATAGAAAACTGCGAAATGCTTTGTAAAACTCATAACCGTTCGAAAGGGAATAGATAAAAGTGTATTATATTTAGAGAGTTACATCAATAAACTCTCTCAATATATGAACAAGAAAAAAACATTGCGTGCCTCAGCAATCATAAACTTCGCATAATCCTCGAAAATGCGATAATCGC
>CAZEUD010000001.1:0-132492 GCA_964515455.1 uncultured Sangeribacter sp. | reverse complement strand
AGCACCTGACTGTTAATCAGGGGGTCGTTGGTTCAAGCCCATCCTGAAGCGCGAATAAGGAATCGATTAGTCGATTCCTTATTTGTTTACATAAATTAACAAAATCAGCTCAACCGGAGGGTGTGATGCTAAAGTTTGTTAAATTGCAAATTTTTCAATATGTTTTTTAGCATGTTTCAAAAATTATTTATAACTTTGCAATGAGTTTTTCATGGTATTAGATTTTAAGGTTAACGTAAGATTGGTTGTCGGGATGACAATCAATTTTTTTGTGTTTGGCGCACTATGAATTTGCAGAATTAATGCAGAAATATTATCTTTGGAGTCTGAAACAATAATCAATAGATGTATGATGCCACTTGTATGGACAATAATAGCTGTGGTGTTGACGCTTGTTGAAGTGCTCACTCTATGGATATGGAGTATATGTATAGCCGCCGGAGCGTTGCTTGCCGCCGTAGCAGCCGCCATGGGATTCTCGCTTGCCGTGCAGATCATTATTATTGCAATCGGAGCAGTAGTTTTCTTTCTCTGTTTCGGCAAAATGCTTCAAAAATGGCATGAACGCCGCCATTCACGACACGGAGATATGTTCAATTCAAACATGGATTCCCTCAAGGGGCGACGCGCGCTGGTTGTGGAATCCACTACTGAACATCAGCACGCACGTGTGCGCATAGATGGAGACAATTGGCAAGTGATGCTTCAGAATCATGAAAAGCTGAGGCGCAATGACGAGATTGAAATAGTAGGTCATGACAGCATAGTGCTTATAGCAAACCTGATAAGAAGAGGAGTGTCCTCCGACAACCCTCTTGATCCCCAGAGATAGATAACCTAACCTAATACTCAACAATATGGTCTTAACATTAATATTGGCAGCAGTTATAGTTTTATTGGCTATTGCTGTGATTGCAGCTTCGGTAAAGGTAGTACCTCAATCGGAGACAAAAGTAATAGAGCGTCTCGGACGCTTCCATAGTGTTCTTAATCCGGGTCTTAATCTTATTTTGCCCTTTGTGGATCGTCCCAAACTTATATTCTCCCGTCAGGAGGTTGTGTCGGGTGGTCGCAAGTATGTGACAATGACCACAACATCCAACATAGACCTGAGGGAGCAAGTATATGACTTTCCATCGCAACAGGTTATTACCCGCGATAATGTGACTACTGAAATCAATGCCCTCCTATATTTCCAGATTGTTGATCCGAAGAAGGCTGTGTATCAGATTGATAATCTTCCAAATGCGATAGAAAAACTGACACAGACATCCTTGCGAAACGTAATTGGTGAGCTTGAACTTGATGAGACGCTGACATCACGCGATACGATAAACTCCAAATTGCAGGTGATTCTTGACGATGCCACCAACAAATGGGGTGTTAAGGTTAATCGGG
This sequence comes from uncultured Sangeribacter sp., assembly GCA_964515455.1. GTDB lineage: Bacteria > Bacteroidota > Bacteroidia > Bacteroidales > Muribaculaceae > Lepagella. The sequence continues at coordinate 131,094 of CAZEUD010000001.1, read as the reverse complement.
TGGAGCTTCAGGATATTAAGCCGCCGGAAACAGTAAGGATAGCGATGGAGAAGCAGATGCAGGCAGAGCGCAATCGCCGTGCAGAGATTCTGAATGCGGAGGGAGAGAAACAGTCGGCTATTCTTCGCTCTGAAGGAGAGAAGCAGTCGGCAATCAACCGCGCTGAGGCGGTCCGCCAGTCGGAGATTCTCAGGGCTGAAGGTGAAGCCAAGGCGAAGGTATTGCAGGCAGAAGCAGAGGCGCAGGCCATACGCAATGTTGCAGAAGCAGTCAGAGCTACGGCAACGGATCCTGCCACATATCTTTTGGCAACAAAGTATATAGAGACACTGCAGACAATGACCCAGGGAGATAAAACAAAGACTGTATATATGCCTTATGAAGCATCGTCAGTGCTTTCAAGCGTAGGAGCGATAAAGAATCTTTTCCCGCAAAAGTAGAAAGGAATGAATTATCTGGAGGAGGAAAACGGCTTTGATTTTGCAACAGAACCGGAAGTTGTAATGCAAATAAACCGCGAGCTTGAGCTTGCACGCAGAGTGATTGAGGAAACAGGTGCCAATCTGTTTCTTACAGGGAAAGCAGGTACAGGTAAAACAACTTTTCTGAAACGCTTGGTTGAGACCACAGGCAAGCGCATGGTGGTACTCGCCCCAACCGGTGTCGCTGCAATCAATGCCGGAGGTATGACCCTTCATTCCTTTTTTCAATTGCCATTCTCCGTATTCATTCCCGGAAAAGGCTTTATAGGAGAGGAGAAAAAATATTATCGCTTCGGAAGAGACAAACGCAGGCTGATTGCAAGTCTTGATCTCATTGTTATAGATGAAATATCTATGGTGAGACCCGATACCCTTGACGGAATAGATACCCTCCTAAGAAGGCTTAGGGGTATCGACCGTCCCTTTGGGGGAGTGCAACTGCTGCTGATCGGGGATTTAAGGCAGCTGGCTCCTGTGGTGCGCCCGGATGAATGGGATATGTTGCGAGGTTTCTATAATTCTCCATATTTTTTTGAAAGCCATGCACTGAGAGAAGTTGGCTTTCTGACGATAGAGTTGAAAGCCATCTACCGTCAGCAAGATCCGGAGTTTATCGGTCTGCTTAATGCTGTCAGGGACGGCAAAGCCGATGCCGGAGTGCTGTCAACCCTTAACCGTCTGTGCCGCCCTGCGTATGGAGTAGAGGAGCTTGACAGAACAATTCGTCTTACCACCCACAACAGGATTGCTGATTACACGAACGCTCGTAATCTTGCATTACTTGATGCCGAGCCTTGTGTGTTTGAAGCAGATATAAAAGGAAAATTTCCCGAATCCTCGTTCCCTGCCGACCGTTTCCTTACGCTTAAAACAGGCGCGAGGGTGATGTTTATAAAGAATGATACAGGTGCTGACCGACAATATTACAACGGGTTGATTGGCACTGTTATCGGAATGACTGAAGATACTGTATGCGTCCTTCCTGATGATGACGCAATGAACGAGATAGAGGTTGGACGAGTAATTTGGGAGAATATAAGTTACAGCATAGATGAAGAATCGAAGGAGGTAGTGCAACGTGTAGACGGTACATATTCGCAGATCCCTCTGCGTCTGGCATGGGCAATAACCATACATAAAAGCCAGGGATTGACCTTCGACAGGGCTGTTATTGATGCGAGCCAGTCTTTTGCTCCCGGACAGTTGTATGTAGCATTGAGCCGTTGCCGCTCCATGCAAGGAATGAGGTTGGAAACGAGAATCACACCGTCAGCCGTTATTATTGATAATAATGTCAACACCTTTATCAACAATTCAAGGCAGAATTCTCCTGATGAAAACAAACTCGCAGAATTAAGAAATGAATACTTTCGGACTTTGCTCGCTGAATTATTCAATTTCAGGACGATGGCTGTGGCCTTCGATGAGTTCAGCAGGTATGTGCTTGAATATGTGGCACCGATTGAGACAGAGCTTTTCGATAAGTATCGCAATGCCTCAAGATATTTCAAAGATAATATAGAAAATGTTGGCAACCGGTTCATATCATTGTACGCTTCGGGGAGGATAGACTCGGAAGTTGCTGTAAAAAATGAATCATTCCGGCAGAAAATAAAGGCAGGCTGCCAATATTTCCTTGAGAAGTTTATCCCCTTGTGTGAATTGCTCAATAATACGCCTGTTGAACTTGAAAATGCCGGGTATGAGAAACGCTTGAGAAATGCAGCCGATATTTTATGGTTTGAGATGCATTTGAAAAAGACGGTGTTTAAAGGGTTGCTCACTGAAGATTTCACACCCGCAATATATATGCGGCTAAAAGCAGAAGCTGTGTTGACTTCGGGGGATGATACGGTTTCAAATGTAAATATAAAGGATAAAGAGGAACGTAAAGATAAATTCCGACCGGTAAAGGCCAAACGTGAAAAGCTGCCTAAAAAGGGGAAGAAACCAAAGGGGTATTCGCAGAGGATAACTTTGAGAATGTTTCTGGATGGGAACTCCATGGATGAGATAGCAACCACCCGCCAGTTGGCTAAAACTACGATTGCACACCATATCGCGGATATGATTCTTGCCGGCGAACTTCAACTCGATGATGTGATCCCGGCTGGGATTCTGCAAACATTAAACAAAGTGGAATGCAAATTACAGGGAAAGGGGGAAGTTCTGACATTTCAGGTTCTGAATGATGCTTTAGAAACTAAAGATGAATCAGAAGTCGGCGATAAGGATCGGCTATACGTCAATGTGTTCTATCATGTCAAAAAAACATCAGTATGACCGTATCTCCATTAAACGAAGATTTATTACCTTTGTCACAAATTATGAGGCAGACTCTAAATTAAACATAGCCAAACTCCTATATTATCGAAAACAACAATAATTAAAATGAAGAATTTATTGAGTGCAACAATAGGGCGCAATTCAATTTTAAAGATTGCTGTTGTAAGTATGTTTTTACCCTTTAATGCTTATGCCGATAAGGTGGCAGACAATCATTCTGAGAATAAAGAAAAAGGGGAAAATAATAAAAAGGAAAATACGGCGAAGAGACCGAATATATTGTTTTGTGTGGCTGACGATGCCGGACACTATGGCGCTTATGGTCATAAATGGGTCAGCACACCTAATTTTGACAGTGTGGCTCGAAAGGGAGTGCTTTTTGATAATGCGTTCACCTGCAATTCAAAGTCGGCACCATCGCGAGCTTGCATGATTACCGGAAGGAACTCATGGCAGCTTGAAGAGGCGGCCAACCATTGGTGTGAATTCCCGCAGAAATTTGTGAGCTTCCCCGAAGTGCTGAAGAAAAATGGTTACCAGACCGGTTATACAGGCAAAGGGTGGGGTCCCGGTATTGCCAAGAATGCAGATGGCTCAGAGCGTAAACTGACAGGTAAAGCCTATAATAAAATCAGACATACTCCTCCTACAACAGCAATATGCCCCATTGATTATGCTGCCAATTTTTCCCAATTCCTTGCCGACAGGGATCCTTCGAAACCATTCTGCTTCTGGTATGGAGCAAAGGAACCCCACAGAGGTTATGAATATGCTTCCTCAATCAGAGCAGGTAAGAAAACAAGTGATATAGATTCTGTGCCCGCATTTTGGCCTGATAATGAGATAGTGCGCACTGATATGCTCGATTATGCTTTGGAAATAGAGCATTTCGACACACAACTCGGGAAAATACTTGCGCAACTCGATTCCATAGGTGAACTTGAAAATACTCTGGTGATTGTAACTTCCGACCACGGAATGCCTTTCCCAAGAGTCAAAGGTCAGGATTATTACTGGTCAAATCATATCCCAATGGCTGTGATGTGGGGTGATAATATAAAAAATCCGGGCAGAAGGGCAGAAGAATTGGTAAGTATTATTGATTTTGCACCTACGATACTGGAAGCAGCAGGGGTTGATGCAGAGAAAGGAGGCATGCAGCCTATAGAGGGACATAGTTTCATGGATATCCTCGCAGACAACACAAATCCTTCAATTGACCGCTCTTACATGATGATGGGCAAAGAGCGCCACGATGTGGGACGCCCGGATGATCAGGGTTATCCGATACGTGCAATTTTAAGAGGCAATTACCTGTATATTCACAATTATGCTATCGACAGATGGCCTGCAGGAAATCCCGAAACAGGGTATATGAATATTGACGGAAGTCCTACAAAAACTGAAATTATCAAGGCACGTCATAATCCTGATACAAAATATTTTTGGGATCTTTCGATGGGAAAACGCGGTGAGGAGGAACTTTACGATATCAGCAAGGATGCTTTGTGCATGACAAACCTTATAGGGAATGAGGAGCTGCGTCCTGTGGCTGATGCGTTGCGCACCGAGATGGAAAACAGGCTCAAAGAGCAAGGAGATCCCCGTATGTTCGGCAATGGTGACATATTTGATAAATATCCGAATATGAGTAAGTCACACATGTACTGGAACAGAATGAAATCCGGAGAAGATGTGCCTGCAGGTTGGATTAATCCGACAGATTTCGATCCAACTGCAGAGTGACTCAAACAGGGACATTAAAAAATCCTGCGGCAGACTTTAAATTTATTGCCGGATAATGATAAATGGTTAATTTTGCAGAAAATTTCAAACTTATGAAGTTCAACGGATTAATCATGACAATTGCGATATTTGCGGTATCCCTTCCATCATATGCGGAAGGGATGCCGTATGTTGTTGAGAAGGCACCGGCAGATTCAACAGGATATAATCTTGAGGATCTGAATGTTGTGGCTTTGAAACAGAATTCTCAATTACGCAGGGATGCTGTTTCCGCCACTTTGATAGGGAAAGCGGAACTTGATGAGCTGAACACAGTAACCATAAAAGGTATTTCAGATGTTGTTCCCAACCTGTTCATCCCTGATTATGGTTCAAGAATTACAAGTTCGATATATGTGCGTGGTCTTGGTGCAAGGATGGATCACCCTGCCGTAGGTTTGAATGTGGATAATGTTCCATACCTTAACAAGAATGCTTATGATTTTGATCTTGCCGATATAGAATCGGTGGAGATGCTTCGAGGTCCACAGTCAGCGTTATATGGTCGAAACACCATGGGTGGGCTTATAAATATACGAACGCTCTCACCAATGCGCTGGCAAGGCTGGCGGTTTATGGCTGAAGGCGGAAGGGGGAATGATTATAAATTTTCTGCAGGATGGTATCATAAATTTTCTGATGATTTCGGAAGTTCTCTAACCGGAAATTTCTCGTATCTGGGTGGATTTTTTCGCAATTTGTATACAGGAAGGAAACTTGATAAAGAGATTAGTGGAGCTTTAAGATGGAAAGCGAACTGGCGAATTTCCGAAGAGCTATATATACATAATGTGCTTGCTGCATCCATGCTCCGGCAAGGTGGATACCCATATGAATATATAAATACCGGGGAAATCAACTATAATGATACCTGTTTTTACAGGAGATTCACAGTAAACGATGGCTTGTCTGTAAGCTACAGAGGCGATGGCTGGGAACTCGTCTCAATAACTACACTGCAGCATATAAATGACAATATGACTCTTGACCAGGATTTCTTGCCTCTGCCATATTTTACTCTGACACAAAAGCAAAAGGAGACGGCAGTTACGGAGGATCTGGTATTTAAGGGGTCACGTGCCGATGGGAAGTACAGATGGTTGTCCGGATTTTTTGGTTTCTACAAAGATATGGACATGCAAGCTCCTGTAACTTTTAAAGATACCGGAATTGCCTCTCTTATTGAATCCCACAGGAATGATGCAAATCCCGAATATCCGATACGTTGGGATTCAAGGAGTTTCCCTCTCAACAGCGATTTTCGTATCCCTACATTCGGACTCGCTCTATATCATGAATCAAAATATGATTTAGATAAATGGCATTTTACCGCGGGTTTACGTCTGGATTTTGAACAGGCAGCGCTCGATTATCGCAGTTATTGTGATACCGGCTATGAGATTCTACATAGACTCTCTGACGGGGAGTTGGTATATTTTAACCATGCCGATATAAAAATAGATGAAACCGGAGATCTGATTCGACATTATTTTACATGGATGCCTAAAATCAGCGTGCTGTATGATCTGTCCTCGGGCTATGGTAATGTATATGCCACTGTAACAAAAGGTTATAAGTCGGGAGGCTTTAATACGCAGATGTTCAGTGAAGTGCTTCAGCAAAAATTGATGCGCATAATGGGACTCGGAAAGGAATTTGATGTAAATTCTATTGTTGGCTACAAACCGGAGTACAGCTGGAATTATGAAATAGGGTCACATCTTGATTTTGCTAATGGCAAATTGACTGCTGATGTTTCATTGTTTTATATAGATTGTAGAAATCAGCAACTCACAATGTTCCCATCAGGCTCCACCACCGGCAGGGTAATGACCAATGCGGGAAAAACAAGGAGTATGGGTGCGGAAATATCCATTGCTTACACCCCGGCATCGTTCGTTACTTTGAACGGCAGTTATGGATTCACGGATGCACGATTCAGAGAGTTCAATAACGGGCAGGAAGATTATAAGGGGAAAGTTATTCCTTATGCGCCTCGCAATACACTTTTCCTGCAGTCGCTTTTCAATGTTTTTGTACGGAAAGGGATTGTAAAGCACCTTGTATTTGATTTGAATGTCAGAGGCACGGGGAAGATATATTGGAATGAGTCAAATACAAGGTGGCAGAAATTTTATACGCAACTTGGCGCTTCCATTATGGCAGAAGGTGAGGACTGGAGCCTGCAGTTGTGGGGTAAGAACCTTACAGGGACAAAATACAATACATTTTATTTCATGTCGATGGGTAATGAATTTCTTCAGCGAGGAAGACCCTGGCAGATTGGCGCCACCATCCGATTTAACATTCCCCAAAAAATGTGAAATGATATAATAACACAACATAAGTGGCGTTACTATAATTAGTGGTTTAATAGCCGATTTGATAATTTGTATAATTTATAATAATGATATAAGGCAAATGAAGAAAATTATCTTAGGCATAGCAGCTTTGTCTCTGCTTACTCTGAATTCATGTGACGGAACTACCGCCACATCCACTATGAACTATCCGGTCATAACATATAATCTCGTAGTTTCAAATAATACGGATGCGGATCCTATCGTAAATTCACCGCGATATACATTTAACTATGACTTGGTTGCACAGACTGTGAATATTGGGGGTGAATTGACTTTGTCTACTTCCGGTACCACAACCTTCACTTCGGGAAATATTGGATACACAGCCGGTCTGTATCAGCTTACAGAGGAGGCATCCGAGGATGTGCTTATTTCGTCAGGTGAGATTATCAGTTTGAAGGCTGATGAAGCAGGAACGACCAATACCTCGCTCGCTGTAACCGATTTCAACTGTATGCTTACGCCCTTTGCTTATATACCTCCTGCAATAACAGGTATTCAGTCTGTTACATGTCCTTATGGATATGAGTATGCTGTAATGTCGTATAATCTTGGCGATCAGTATTCCGTGCGTACCTTCTGGACAGATGTTACCTTTAAGGGAAGCACTACAACGAGATACCCGTATCAGGGAGAGAACAAGACCTATACCAACAAAGATGTGCTCTACAGGATTATCATGGATACCGAAAATAAGAAAGCAACTGCTGTTATTTATAATGTGAAACTGGCAGAGGAAATGCCCGATAATATTTCCAACATTATGTTGAAGGATCTGGATCTTAAATTCGATAATTCAGGATACACAATCAGCGGTGAGAATGTGGTGCCTGAACAGTACGAAGCTGGAGTCGCCACACCTAATACAAAGTTTATTTTTAATAATTTTACTCTTCGTTCCGATGGTGATCTCACATCTTCATCAATATCATATACGGTGGCCGATGTGTATGTTGGAAACTTTAATGGAAGCTATATTCTGCAATTATCCGACCTTAATTAAACAAAACTAAAATAACAGTAGCAAAATGTCAAAGCGTCTCTTTTGAAGAGGCGCTTTTCATGTGTAAAAATTCACACTTATTAGTAATTTGCGCATAATTCTTTTGTTTGATTAGGAAATTTTTTATATCTTTGCGCTGTTGTTAAGGTCATCCTTTATGGTGAAGTAATAATAAATTTTGAAAACTCAGACTAACTGTTAAAACTATAATAAGATATGAATCTATTGCTGGAGATAGGCAACGGCGCTCTTTCAGTAACCGCGGTTCTCACGGGAATCCTGCTGGTGTTTGCTGCGCTTCTTATAGCCGGTTTGGTTTCTCCGAGATCTTTCTCTGTCAAAAAGTCAGAACCGTATGAGTGTGGTATTCCGACAAGAGGTGAATCCATGATTCAGTTCAAGGTGGGGTATTACATTTTCGCCATCTTGTTTCTTATCTTCGATGTAGAGACAGTGTTTCTATGGCCATGGTCGGTAGTGATGAAAGGACTTGGTCCGCAAGGCCTGCTTTGCATCGCTATATTTATGTTTGTCTTGATAATGGGTCTGGCATACGCCTGGAAGAAAGGAGCATTGAAATGGGAGTAGACAGCATCAAAAGCATGAAGCGTGAGGACTTCAAGGATAACGAATATATCGATAAACTTGTAGATGAACTCAATGCAACAGGAGCCAACGTAGTGGTTGGCAAAATGGATGAACTTATCAATTGGGGTATCTCCAACTCTTTGTGGCCTTTGTGCTTTGGTACAAGTTGCTGCGCTATAGAGTTCATGTGTCTGGGTGCCGCACGTTACGATATGGCTCGATTCGGTTTTGAAGTGGCAAGAAATTCTCCGCGCCAGGCTGACTATGTTATGGTGCAGGGAACAATTGTGCATCGTATGGCTCCGGTAATGCGCCGCCTGTATGAGCAGCTTGCTGAACCGAAATATGTAATAGCCTGTGGAGGATGTGCCGTATCCGGAGGTCCTTTCAAGAACTCCTATTGTGTGGTTCCCGGAGTAGATAAGATTTTGCCGGTGGATGTATATATACCCGGTTGCCCTCCGCGCCCCGAGGCTATGTTCTATGGTCTCATGCAGCTACAGCGCAAGATCAAGGTTCAGAAATTCTTCGGAGGCACCAACCGCAAGGAGAAGATTGAGGAATTTTTTGCAGCCCATCCTGAAGAGAGGGGAGAGATAGGATAAGGCACAGTATTAAAAAGGAATAACTTAACCATGAGCGATATAAAAGATATTATCGGAAAACTTTGTCCCTCAGCAACATTCGAAGAAGGAGAATGTCTGTTGGTGTCCGTTCCGGAGAAAGAATGGTATCCTTTGGCTAAAAATCTGAAGGAGAATAAGGAACTTGACTTTGATGTGTTGAGTGCCGTGGTTGGAATGGACTGGAAAGAGACTACAGGAGTGATATATTATCTTACATCTACTTCTCATAACTGGGGGATGGTGGCTGTGAAAGTCGTGGCCGAAAATAGAGATGATGCTTATATTCATAGCGTCAGCGATCTCTGGAAAGTTGCTAATTTCCAGGAGCGTGAAGTATATGATATGTATGGCATCAAATTCGTGAACCATCCAGATATGCGTCGCTTCTTCCTTCGTAATGATTGGGTGGGTCACCCTCTGAGAAAAGATTATGATGCGAATCCCGAGTTAAACCCCATTCGTCTTGAAGACGAGGTTAATGAGGATGATTCGCGTATTTTTGCGGAGGATGAAGATGGGAAGATTATTGAGAAGCCCACTAAGGTTTTCGAAAAAGATGATTATGTAGTGAATATCGGTCCCCAGCATCCGTCTACACACGGAGTGATGCGTTTCCGCGCTTCTCTTGACGGCGAGATGGTAAAGAAGGTGGACGTTGTTTCCGGATATATCCATCGTGGAATAGAAAAACTGAGTGAGGGTCTGACTTATCCCCAGATTCTTCATTTCACAGACCGTATGGATTACATGTCGGCACATCAAAACCGTCATTGTCTCTGTATGTGTATAGAAAAAGCCCTCGGTATTGAAGTACCAAAGAGGGCTCAGGTAATCCGCACAATGATGGATGAACTCATGCGTATAAGTTCCCACCTGCTGTCATTCGGTTGTACCGCTATGGATTTAGGTGCAACCACGGCATTCTTCTATGGTTTCCGTGAACGAGAGATAGTGCTCGATATTTTCGAGAAGACCTGCGGCGCCCGAATGTCAATGAATTATAATGTCATTGGTGGAGTAATTGCCGATTTGCATCCTGATTTCGTTAAAGATGTGAAGCATCTGTTGGATATCATGCCTGATAGATTGAAAGAGTATCACAGGGTATTCTCCGGCAACCTTATAGCCAAAAACCGTCTTGTCGGTGTTGGTATGCTTAAGAAAGAGGATGCAATAAATTATGCAATCACGGGCCCGAGTGGTCGTGGATCCAATTGGAGTTGCGACTGCCGTAAGAAACATCCGTATGCAGTTTATGATGAGGTGGAGTTTGATGAGGTGCTTCTTGACGGTTGCGATTCTTATTCCCGCTATATGGTGAGAATGAAAGAAATAGAACAAAGTTGCCGCATATTGTCGCAACTTGTGGATCGTATTCCGGAAGGCGACATCCGAGCCCAGGTGCCGAAGATTATAAAATTGCCTGCGGGAAGATGGTATCAGCAGGTGGAGGCAAGCCGTGGCACATTCGGTGTTTACATTGAGTCTACCGGTGAAAAGACACCTTACCGTGTACATTTCCAAAGCCCATGTTTCAACCTCGTAGGTGTTATGGATTTGTGCTGTTCGGGATATATGATTGCCGACCTTATTACAATAGGTGCAGCTCTTGACTTCGTCATCCCGGATATTGACAGATAATGGATGTTGAAATTGAATTAAAGATAGAAAATACAATAATCGTATAATCAAAAAACCTGAGATTAACCGATATGTTTGATTTTGGAAAATGGACATCAGCATTCAACAGTCTCTTTCTGGGTACCGGTATGGCCGACTGGCTTGCCATTGTGATTGAATGTGTTATCATAGGAGTCCTCGTGCTGCTTACATATACAGTGCTCGCTCTCTTTTACATTTTGTATGAAAGAAAGCTGTGTGCATGGTTTCAATGCCGACTTGGTCCGATGCGTGTGGGTAAGTGGGGATTGCTTCAGGTGTTTGCAGACATGTTCAAGATTCTTATAAAGGAGCTTATCTGTCTTAAGGGCACAGACCGTTTCCTGTTTAAGTTGGCTCCCTATATTGTAATCACTTCTTCCGTGACAATGCTTGCATGTCTGTCATGGGGTAACGGATTGCAGATCATAGATTGGAATATAGGTATATTCTTCATTCTGGCTGTTTCTTCAGTCGGTGTTCTCGGCATTCTTCTCGCAGGTTGGGCCTCTAATAATAAATATACCCTTATCGGCGCAATGCGAAGTGGAGCGCAGATGATTAGTTATGAATTGTCTCTAGGCATTTCTCTGATGACTATCTGTGTCCTTGCTGGAACAATGAATATTTCTGAACTCATAGCCCAGCAGGAAAGTACATGGTTCCTTTTCCGCGGACATATATCGGCAATTATAGCATTCATCATCTATGTGATTGCTGCAACTGCCGAAACCAATCGTGGTCCTTTTGACTTGCCAGAGGCTGAACATGAGTTGACTGCAGGTTACCATACAGAATATTCCGGTATCCATTTCGGTTTCTTCTATCTTGCAGAGTATCTCAACTTGTTTATAGTTTCCGGTATTGCAAGCATGATGTTCCTTGGAGGATGGATGCCACTGCATATTCCCGGTTGGGACGGCTTTAACGCTGTTATGAACTATATCCCGTCAATAGTATGGTTTCTGCTAAAAGCCTTCTTCATCTCGTTCGTGATAATATGGTTTAAATGGACGTTCCCTCGTGTGCGCATTGACCAGTTGCTCGCATTTGAGTGGAAATATCTTATGCCATTCTCAATTGCCAATCTGATATTGATGGCTGTGTTTGTGGCATACGGCTGGCACTTCTGATAACCGGAATTTAAAAATATACGGTTCAAGATAGAAAAAATAGGTATAGATAAAAATAGAAAACTGAGATAATATATGAGCGCAAATTATGGCAAAGTGACTCAGGTAATCGGACCTGTAATAGATGTCTCGTTTGAGGGTGGTAAAGAGAATATACCCCCGATTTATACAGCCTTGAAGGTGGAGCGCGAGAATGGTGAGGAATTGATTCTCGAAGTTGAGCAGCACATCGGTGAGGATACTGTAAGATGCGTAGCAATGGAGAGCACCGATGGTGTGCGTCGCGGTGTGAAAGTTGAAAATCTTGAGCATTCAATCGCTGTGCCTACCGGAGCTCAGGTGAAAGGAAGGCTGATGAATGTTGTAGGTGAAGCTATCGATATGCTCAGCCCGCTTAAACGTGATGAACTCCGTCCTATTCATCAGCCGGCACCGGCATTTGATGATCTTGCGATTTCTCAGGAGATCCTTTACACCGGTATCAAGGTTATTGACCTTCTTGAACCATATTCAAAAGGTGGTAAAATCGGTTTGTTCGGAGGTGCCGGTGTAGGTAAGACCGTGCTTATTCAGGAACTTATCAACAATATCGCAAAAGGTCATGACGGATTCTCAGTGTTCACCGGTGTAGGAGAGCGCACCAGGGAAGGTAACGACCTCCTTCGTGAAATGATAGAAAGCGGTATTATCAAATACGGCAAAAAGTTTGAGGAAGGCATGGAGAAAGGGGAATGGAACCTTTCCGATGTAGATGAAAACGAGCTTAAGAATTCACAGACAACACTTGTGTTCGGTCAGATGAATGAGCCGCCGGGCGCACGTCTTCGTGTAGCCTTGTCAGGTCTTACTGTTGCAGAGCAGTTCCGTGACAGTGAAGGCGGCGGTAAAGAGGTGCTTCTCTTCATTGACAATATTTTCCGTTTCACTCAGGCAGGTTCCGAGGTATCCGCATTGTTGGGACGTATGCCGTCTGCTGTAGGTTATCAACCGACTCTGTCATCGGAAATGGGTGCTCTTCAGGAGCGTATCACATCAACAAAACAGGGAAGTATCACATCTGTACAAGCTATTTATGTGCCTGCTGATGACTTGACTGACCCGGCGCCGGCCACTACCTTCAGCTTCCTTGACGCAACTACCGTGTTGAGTCGTAAGATTGCCGAGCTTGGTATATATCCCGCCGTCGATCCTCTGGATTCTACATCCCGAATACTTGATCCGAATATTATAGGAGAAGAGCATTACAATGTGGCTCAGTCAGTAAAGCAACTTCTTCAAAAATATAATGAACTTCAGGATATCATCGCAATTCTCGGTGTGGATGAGTTGAGCGATGAGGATAAATTGGTTGTGGCTCGTGCGCGTCGAGCACAACGTTATCTGTCACAACCATTCCATGTTGCGGAGCAGTTCACGGGTCTGAAGGGTGTGATGGTGCCTTTGGCTGAGACAATTCGTGGCTTCAAGATGATTCTTTCCGGTGAACTTGATGACCTTCCCGAACAGGCATTCCTCAATGTCGGTACAATAGACGAGGCTATCGCCAAGGGTAAGAAGATGCTTGAGGATGTGAAGTAATAAATATCAGCCTCAATTTTGAATTTATAAATTAATAAATGGATGACACTCGAAATCATATCAGCTCACGAAGTAACCTTTAAGGGGGAAGTGGTTTCTGTAACACTTCCCGGACAGCTCGGCTCTTTTACGGTATTGAAAAATCATGCCGCGTTGATTTCCGTGCTTGTAAAAGGTAGTGTAAAATTCACCACTCCCGAAGGAACCGAGGATTCGCTGGAAATTGATGGTGGCATCGCAGATGTCAATAATAACGTGATTTCCGTATGCGTCTATTAGCAATATTTAATCGTATGTCGAAAAGAATATCCATATTGGCTTTGTTGTTGACCTTCCTCGTCGCAATGCCTTCAGGCGTGTATGCTTCGGAAGAGACCAAGGAGGCCGAACTTGATGTCAAGGAGATTATTTTCGAACATCTCGGCGATGGATATGGATGGGAAGTGCCTTTCTCCCATACAAAGAGAATACCTCTTCCTGTCATTGTAAGGGCTGAAGATGGAAATTGGTTCTGCTTCTCTTCTGCGGATTTGACCAAGGTTGAAAACCATGTTGACAAGGAGACTGGGAAAGAGGCTGGTCATTTGGTGCCGTTGATGAAAACAATCGTCAGGAATGGAAAGACTTATCGCTTTATGTTGGCTATCGAGGGCTCGCATAAGGATAAGGTGGTCGAACTGTTTCCTATGTCTGAGCAGGAACGTGCCGAGGTGAATGTCTCCACGGATAATGAACAGGATAATAAAGCGGACTATATTGAGGATAATGGCGTTTTGTACAGAGAATACAAGCCTTGGGATTTTTCGATTACGAAGAATGTTGCAGCTCTGTTTATCTCTGTTGTTCTTGTAATGGCAATGGTATTCGGTCTTATAGGATATTATCGCAGAAATGGTCTGAAAGCTCCAAGAAAAGGTATGGGATTTTTTGAAATGATCGTATCTTTCGTTTATTATGACACCATAAAAAGCACCTTGGGCGAGAATACAGGTCGTTTCGCTTATTATCTTCTTACATGCTTCTTCTTCATTTTCACAATGAACATTTGCGGTCTTATTGTGATTTTCCCCGGTGGTGCCAATCTTACCGGTAATATCGCAGTTACGCTTGTCCTTGCCGTAATGACATTTGTTGTGACCAACATTTGCGGCACGAAGCATTATTGGAAGGAAATATTCTGGCCGGATGTTCCGATGTTCCTGAAGTGTCCTCTGCCTATCATGCAGGTAATAGAAATTTTCGGAATCTTCACCAAGCCGGCAGCGCTTTGTGTTCGTCTTTTTGCCAATATGATGGGTGGACACATGATAGTGATCACACTGACGTTGCTGATTTTCATCTTTGCGGCATTTGGCACGGCAGTTGCCGGCGGAGCTACCGTTATTTCTGTATTGTTCTCCGTATTCATGTTGTTGCTTGATGTGCTTGTAAGCTTTATCCAGGCATATGTATTCACAATGCTCTCGGCATTGTTTATATCAATGGCTGTGGTTAAGGAAGAGGAGCATGAGGCAAAGAAGGATGAGACTTATCCCGAACTTGAACGCCATGACAAGGAGGAGATAGCAGAGGAGGAATCCAGACTTCGCAAACTTGCGGTCGAAACTGATAAAATTTAATATACAAATTGCAGTCAGGACCAAAAGTATTATAAATATTAAAGAAATTAAAATTAAATAACAACTAAAAAATCTGAATTATGTTATCAACAATTTTAGCAGAACTTTCTCTGCAGCCTATCGCAGGACTTGGAGCAGCTCTCGGAGCGGCATTAGCAGCAATTGGTGCCGGTATCGGTATTGGTAAAATTGGTTCGTCAGCTATGGAGGCAATTGCCCGTCAACCCGAGGCAGCTGGTGATATCCGAAGCAACATGATTGTGATCGCAGCTCTTATTGAGGGTGTTGCTTTGTTTGCCGTGATTGTATCTGCATTGGCATTGTTTATCAAATAATAAAGGATAATGGAATTATTCACGCCCGATTTTGGCCTGGTCTTCTGGATGTTCGTTGCGTTCATCCTGCTATTCCTTGTGTTGGCTAAATGGGGTTGGCCTGTAATCATCAAAATGATGGATAAGAGGGCAGCTACCATCGACCAGGGCGTGGAAGACGCCAAGCAGGCCAAGGAACAGCTTGACAATGCGCGCGAGGAAGCAAAGAAATTTGTAGTGGAGGCTCAGGCGCGTCAGGCAGAAATGCTTCGCGATGCTGCACGCATGAAGTCCGAGATCATCGAGCAAGCCAAAAATGAGGCCGCCGATGCCGCCCGGAAAGAAATGGATGCAGCCAAGGCAGCTATTGGGCAAGCCCGCAAGGAAGCCGAGCTGCAATTTAGAAATGAAGTTGGCAAATTCTCTATCGATATCGCTGAGAAAATGGTGAGAACCCAATTAAAAAGCGATAAGGCACAGACAGAACTTGTCAATAAATTATTGGACGAAATAGAGAAAAACTGAAAGTAGATGGTTTCCGGACTTATACCTCATCGCTATGCCAAAGCTTTGTATAAATTTGCTTTGGAAAGCAATTCCACCGGCAGTGTGTATGAAGAGATTAAGCGTGTGGTTGAATCTTTTCAGCAGAATGCTTATTTGGAGAAAGTATTGTCGAATCCATATGTGGATGCTTCCGACAAAGAGAATGTGCTTCTTGCTGCAGCCGGGGAGAAGCCCGGAGATGACTACCGCCGTTTTGTCAAACTTATCCTCGACCACAAAAGGGAGGAATTCGCCTACCTGATGGCACTCGCTTACCGCGACATCTATCGCAGCGAGAATAATATCTCGCAGGTGAAGATTATCACAGCTGCCGGATTGCCGGAGGCTGAGATGAAAAAGCTTCGTGAGGTGGTGGAAAAATCTTTCAAAGACACGACATTCGAATTCACAACTGCAATAGATCCTCAGATTATTGGTGGATTTGTGATTGATGTGGATTCCACAAGAATGGATGCTTCTGTAAGCGGCGAGCTTGCACAATTACGTCAAAATCTTTTAAGTAGCAATTAAAGAGATGCTCAATCCCAGCGAAATATCAGATGTTTTAAAACAAGAGCTTGAGAATATCAATTCTAAAGTCAAGTTTGAAGAAGTAGGCACTGTGTTAAGCGTCGGCGACGGCGTGGCTCATGTCTATGGACTTGAGAATGTGAGAAGTAATGAGCTCGTGGAGTTCGAGAATGGTGCTAAAGGCGTGGCTCTTAACCTTGAAGAGAGCAATGTCGGAGTAGTGCTTCTCGATAAAGTGAATTCAATAACCGAGAATATGTCTGTTAGACGCACCGGTGAGATTGCATCAATCCAGGTGGGAGAGGGTCTTCTCGGACGCGTAATAAATATGCTCGGTGAGCCTATCGATGGCAAAGGACCCATCGATGGCAAACTGATACCACTTCCGCTTGAGCGTAAGGCTCCCGGTGTGATTTTCCGTCAGCCGGTGGCTCAGCCGCTGCAGACCGGTATCAAGGCTGTTGACTCAATGATTCCTATCGGTCGTGGCCAGCGCGAGCTAATCATCGGTGACCGTCAGGTTGGCAAGACGGCAATTGCCATCGATACAATCATCAATCAGAAGGAAAATTATGAGGCCGGCAAGCCCGTATACTGTATATATGTTGCCATTGGTCAAAAAGCTTCAACTGTGGCTTCCATTGTGAATACTTTGACCAAATATGGTGCGATGCCTTATACAGTTGTCGTGGCTGCCAATGCTTCTGATTCTGCCTCCATGCGTTATTATGCTCCATTTGCCGGAGTTGCAATCGGTGAATATTTCCGTGACTCAGGTCGCGATGCATTGATTGTATATGATGACTTGTCAAAACAGGCGGTTGCTTATCGTGAGATTTCTCTGATTCTGAAACGTCCTTCCGGACGTGAGGCATATCCGGGAGATATATTCTATCTCCATTCACGTCTGTTGGAACGTGCTGCAAAGATTATCGGTGACCAGAAAGTCGTTGAGAATATGAACGACCTTCCGGAAGTGATGAAACCATTGGTTAAAGGTGGCGGTTCATTGACAGCACTTCCGATTATTGAAACCCAGGCCGGAGACGTATCTGCCTATATCCCAACCAATGTTATTTCCATCACTGATGGACAGATATTCCTTGAGACAGGACTTTTCAACCAAGGTATCCGTCCTGCTATCAACGTAGGTATCTCTGTGTCACGTGTAGGTGGTAATGCTCAGGTTAAGGCTATGAAAAAGGTTGCCGGAACTTTGAAAATTGCTCAGGCTCAGTATCGTGAGCTTGAGTCATTTACAAAATTTGGCGGTGATGTTGATCCTGTAACTGCAAAAGTGATTGATACAGGACGTAAAAACCAGCAACTTCTTATCCAGCCCCAGTATCATCCATGGCCTGTAGAAAATGAGATTGCTGTCATATTCTGCGGTGTGAATGGTCTGTTGGAGAATGTGCCGATTGACAAGGTAAAGGATTTCCAGACTCAGTTCATCCAGATGCTTCAGATGAAACATCAGAAAGATGTGCTCGATGAATTGCATGTTGGAAAACTTACGGATGAGATTTCAGTTAAGCTAACAGATTGCGCAAAAGAGGTAGCTGACTCTTTGAGTGCATTGAAATAATAATAACCTGACCAAGCATGGCAACCTTAAAGGAATTAAAGATTCGCATCAGTTCAGTAGCGTCGAGTGAGAAAATCACCGGTGCCATGAAAATGATTTCATCCGCAAAGGTGCACAAGGAGGAGCAAAGTCTGCGCCGCCTGAAACCTTTCAAGGATCAAATCAAATCAATCATGGGACATATATTGTCTACCGGAGAGACTTTTAACTCACCTCTTATTGAACCTCGGGATGTTAAACGTATCGGGATAGTGGTATATGGTTCTGACGATGGTCTTTGCGGAGCTTATAATATTAATATATTCAAGGGTCTGCTTGTCGAGATCAATCGTCTCAAGAAAATCTATGCTGATGATGTTGAGATCGAGCTGTATCCGGTAGGTAAAAAAATGGTGAAAGCTACCCGACATCTGGAGGGTAACGGTATTGCCATTATAGAAAATCCCATTGTGAATTCAAAGATGCAAGGAGATGTTGTAACTGAATTCACAAAAGGTCTCAGGGATTCCTTTATGGGAGGTCAGCTTGATTTGGTTGAAACAGTCTACATGGGTTTCAAATCAATGAGTCGTCAGACTCTTGAAATAGAACAGTTGTTCCCGGTGACGGAGAAGATGCTGTCTGCGGGTGAGGAAACGCATGATGATAATCAGCTATATATTTTTGAGCCTGATGCGAACAGTATATTCAATGAAGTGCTTCCGATGTTTGTGATGTCAACAATGCAAGAGATCACAGTTCAGAATCGCGCTTCAGAGCAAGCAGCGCGTGTTATGGCAATGCAAAGTGCCAATGATAACGCCAAGAATTTGTTCGACCAGCTTCAGCTTGAATATAACAAGCTTCGTCAGCAAAGTATCACCACCGAACTTCTGGACATTCTGGGAGGTCAGGTGGAAAGATAACCGAATTCAGAAAGATATAACTGTAAAAGATAAAAAGAACTAACCTTATAGCTACATGGGCAGTATAAAAGAATATTTCACATCAGTAGGGCAAGGTGTCAAGAGTCTTCTTGTAGGAATGGGAGTTACAGGCAAGGAGTTTGTAACGCCCAAGATTACGGAACAATATCCTGAAAATCGCGCTACTCTGAAGATTGCCGACAGATTCAGAGCCGAGCTCACTTTGAAATATGATGATGAGGGACGCCACCGTTGCATAGCGTGTGGCATCTGTCAGATGAATTGCCCGAATGGAACAATCCATCTTGACACCAAGATGGTAGAGCTTCCGGACGGCAAGAAAAAGCGTAAGCTTGACAAGTATTTGTATGATCTCGGAAGCTGCACATTCTGTATGCTTTGCGTAACAACGTGTCCGCAAAACGCACTTGAGTTTTCCAACGATTTCGAGCAGGCTGTATTTACTCGCGATGCACTGGTGAAACAGCTTAATTATCGTCCGGAACCGGCTGACCCGACTCCCCAAAAGACTAATGAATAATAAAACTCACAATAAATGGATTCAGTTGCAAATATAATTTTGTATTTCGTGGTAGCCATTTCGATTACCGTATTTTCGGTGATGGCTGTCACGTCGCGCAGAATACTCCGCGCCGCCACATATCTGCTATTTGTATTAATCAGCACTGCAGTGATTTATTTCCAGCTGGGATATCAATTTCTCGGTGCTGTTCAGATTGCAGTATATGCCGGTGGTATTATGGTGTTGTTTGTGTTTGCGATTCTTCTTACAAGAAAGCCGGGAGATATGGCAGCTCCTCTGGAATCGCATCGCCGTGCCTTGGGTATTTGCATCTCGGTTGCCGGATGTGTGCTTCTGCTGCTTGCTCTCTTCAATATGCCTCTTGTAAATGGAACTTCTTTGCTTGAAGCCCTTCAGGCCGGAACTCAGATTACAATGCATGATATCGGACATACCTTGTTGGGTTCAGACAGGTTCCAGTATCTGTTGCCGTTTGAGGCTGTAAGTGTATTATTACTCGCATGTATAATCGGTGGCGTTGTAGTGGCCCGCAAAAGATAAACGAATATGGAATTAAGCATGTTATGGTATTTGGTGCCGAGCGTCATAATGTTTGCCGCCGGTGTCTACGGGTTTGTAACCCGCAAAAACATGATTGCGCTGCTGATTTCATTGGAGCTTATGCTCAATGCAGCGGATCTGAATTTCGTGGTGTTCAACCGCTATCTTTTCCCTGACCAGATGGAGGGTATGGTGTTTACTATGTTTGCCATCGCTATTGCTGCGGCAGAGACGGCTGTTGCCATCGCTATTATTGTGAATATTTATCGTGCTGTAGGTAATTCAGACATCAACAGCATTTCAAAAATGAAACACTAAGATATGGACATTGCACTTCCAATTCTGATTCTGGCTTTGCCTTTCACGATGTTCCTTATCTTGGGAATCGGTGGAGTCACGATGCCTCGGAAAGTGGCCGGGGTGTTGGGCATATGTGCCAATGGTGCGTTGCTGGCTATTGCATATACAGTAGCGTTCACCTATTTCTTCAGTGGAAATCCTGATTTTATAGTTGATGGCGTTCGCCAGCAATTGCAGGTATTTGATGTTACCTGGCTTGCCTTTACCGAACGTATGGTTGTCAATATAGGATTTCTGCTTGATCCCATCAGTGCCATGATGCTGATTGTGATTACCACAATCTCTTTCATGGTACACCTTTACAGTTGGGGCTATATGGAGCATGAACCGGGATTCCAACGCTATTATGCGTTTTTGTCGCTCTTCACATTCTCCATGCTTGGTCTTGTAGTTGCTACCAATATCTTCCAGATGTATATCTTCTGGGAGCTTGTGGGTGTGTCTTCGTACCTGCTGATTGGATTCTTCTACAAACTCCCATCAGCTGTCTCCGCTTCAAAGAAGGCATTTATTGTAACGAGATTTGCAGATTTGTTCATGCTCATCGGTATACTGGTACTTTCTTATTATGTAGCCCAAACACCAATGGATGGACCTCTCGGCGGATCTTCTGCTTTCAATTTCCTCATGCTGAATTCACAGCCTACTAATGTGCTGGCCTCTACTTTAGGAACCACATTCCTCGGAGCTTCAGTGCTGACATGGGCAATGATTCTGATTTTTGTAGGAGGTATGGGTAAATCGGCAATGATGCCTCTGCATATCTGGCTTCCGGATGCTATGGAAGGTCCGACACCGGTGTCAGCGTTGATTCATGCAGCTACGATGGTTGTAGCCGGTGTATATCTGGTGGCACGTTTCTTCCCATTGTATCTTATTGTGCCGGATTCTCTGACATTCATCACAGTAGTAGGTGCTATCACGGCATTCTATGCAGCAGTAGTAGCTTGTTGCCAGATAGATATCAAGAGAATTCTTGCTTTCTCCACCATCTCTCAGATTGCATTCATGATGGTATCATTGGGTGTTGCTCGTCCAGAACTTCATGACGGTCTTGGTTACATGGCTTCAATGTTCCATCTATTCACCCACGCTATGTTCAAGGCTTTGTTGTTCCTTGGTGCCGGTGCCTTGATTCATGCCGTTCACAGTAACAATTACACAGAGATGGGTGGAATGCGCAAATATATGCCGATTACTCACTGGACATTTTTGATTGGATGTCTCGCCATTGCAGGAATTTTCCCCTTCTCCGGCTTCTGGTCAAAGGATGAGATGTTGTCAGCAATGTTTGCAAACAATACTTTGTGGGGAGCCTGGATGACAATGGTTGCCGGTCTTACGGCTTTCTATATGTTCCGCATGTATTTCATGGTGTTCTGGTGGGAGGAGAATCCCCACTATAAGGAGCATCGACCGCATGATGCCCCGTGGCAGATGTCTGTGCCTCTTATTTTCCTTGCATTGGTAAGCATTGTGGCTGGTCTTATTCCATTCGGAGAGTTTGTGACATGGAATCGTGAGCCGTATCATATCCATATAGAGATGCAGGTGGCTGTTACAAGCATGGTTGTTGCTATTTGTGCCATTTGTATTGCAGCATGGTTGTATGCCAAGAAAAACGACAAGCCCGCACGAATGAAAGCTGCCCTTCCGGGACTCTGGAAAGCTGCCAACCGTCGCTTCTACTGGGATGAGATGTATATGTTTGTCACACATAAGATAATCTTTAATGGTATATGCCGTGGTATTGCATGGTTTGACCGTCATATTATTGATGGCACGATGAATGCTTTCGCAGCGGTAACCCAGTATTGCTCGTTGAAAATTAAAGGTATGCAGAATGGTAATGTTCAGACTTACGTCATATGGTATTTCTTCGGAGCATTGTTGTTGGCTGCAATCACCTGGTTGTGTCTTTTATAATTAACTTCATATCGCATTGCAAATATTAATGGAATCATGTTTGGAAATATCTTAATCTGGTTTGTAATCGTCCCGGTCATCATGATGGCAGGATTGGCATGTTGCGGCAATAGCAATATGAAGGGAATCCGTGCGGTGATGGCGGCAGGATCGACTGCTCTGCTGGCAATGGCCATTTGGTTGGTTGTGGATTTTCTGCAGCTGCGTGCCGCAGGCGACACATCTGAAATGCTTTATACAGGCAGCTGGCTCTGGTATGCCCCCCTCAACATTCATCTGGCAGTTGGAGTGGATGGTATCTCGGTGTTAATGTTGCTTCTATCAGCAATAATTGTATTTGCCGGCACTTTTGCATCTTGGAAAATAGATCCGCTGCCGATGAATTTCTTCCTCTGGTTTTGTTTGCTCTCCACCGGAGTATTCGGATTCTTTATCTCAATTGACATGTTCACAATGTTCATGTTCTATGAGGTGGCGTTGATTCCAATGTATCTTCTCATCGGAGTATGGGGTACCGGACGCAAAGAGTATTCGGCCATGAAGCTTACACTGATGCTCATGGGTGGTTCCGCTTTCCTTATGCTTGGTCTTATCGGTATATTCTGGCATGGTGCTCCGGATAACCAGCTGACATGGAATATCCTTGAAATATCGCATAATGCATGTATTGATCCGAGCTGGCAAAGGTTGCTCTTCTGCTTCACATTTGTAGGATTCGGAGTGCTGGGTGCAATGTTCCCGTTCCATACATGGAGCCCGGATGGTCATGCTTGTGCACCTACTGCGGTATCCATGCTTCATGCCGGAGTGCTGATGAAACTTGGTGGATACGGATGTTTCCGTATAGCTATATTCCTCTGTCCCCAAGCTGCTCAGGAATTGGCTTGGATTTTTATAATTCTCACGGGTATAAGTGTCGTTTACGGTGCATTCTCAGCATGTGTTCAGACTGACTTGAAATATATCAACGCATACTCATCTGTGTCACACTGCGGTATGGTATTGTTAGCTATCCTGATGCTTAATACCACTGCAATGACCGGAGGTATACTCCAGATGCTTTCACATGGTCTTATGACGGCTCTCTTCTTTGCGCTTATCGGTATGATTTATGGAAGAACGCATACACGTGATATACGTCAGATGGGAGGTCTCATGAAGATTATGCCTTATCTTGGGGTTTGCTATATGATTGCCGGATTTGCATCACTGGGTCTTCCTGGTATGTCCGGTTTCGTAGCCGAGATGACAATCTTCTTTGGAGCTTTTGAGAATGGTGACCTGTTCCACCGTATTTTTGTGATCGCTGCAACTACTTCAATAGTAATTACAGCTGTCTATATCCTGCGTGTGGTTGGTAAACTCGTATTAGGTCCGGTACAAGATGAGCATCATCTGTCACTTACAGATGCATCATGGTGGGAAAGGCTATCCACAGTCACTCTTATCGTATGCCTTGCCGGAATAGGATTCTTTCCCAATTGGATAAATGAGACAATTCAACACAGTTTCGCTCCGATAATCAATGCATTGCAAAATGCTTTGTAATGGGTAAGAGAACAACAATACTTTCAGAACAAGAGTAAAGCACAATAATAACAATGGATTATTCACAATTTGGGGCAATGTTGCCCGAACTAATAATTCTCGGAGTTTTTCTACTGGTGTTTCTTTTTGACACCTTTACTTCAGATGGCTCCAAGCGCTTTCTGACTCCGTTGACAACTACGCTGTTCGGACTTGCAACTGTAGCAATCTGGTTAATACCCTCCTGCGATACGTTGGCATTCGGAGGAATGTATACAGATGATTCTGCATGCAAGGCTATGAAGGCTATCTTGAACATAGGTGTGTTTATAGTGTTTCTTCAATCGGCAAAATGGGTAGAGAGTGATGAAGTTGCCATTCGCAAGGGAGAATTCTATGAGTTGATACTTGTCACACTCTTCGGAATGTATCTGATGATATCAGCGCGTCATTTCCTATTGTTTATCATCGGTCTCGAATCCGCGTCTCTTCCTTTGGCAGCCCTTGTCGCTTTCAATAAGAAACATTATGAAAGTCATGAGGCAGCAGCCAAATATATACTTACAGCGGTGTTCTCATCAGCAATTCTTCTTATGGGGTTATCGCTGGTATATGCCTTCTCCGGAGGGTCGCTCTATTTCGATGATATAAGATACAATGTCGTTTCAGGTCAACATAGCGGTCTGCTTATCGCTGCGATTGCTTTCATGATAGCGGGTATTGGTTTCAAATTGTCGCTTGTGCCTTTCCATCTATGGACAGCGGATGTATATCAAGGTGCTCCCACTGCAATCACCAGTTACCTGTCAGTAATATCCAAGGGGGCGGCAGCGTTTGCTTTCTTTGTGATATTCGTGCAGGCATTCGGACCGTTGTTCAGTAATATGTGGGAATGGATGATGTATGGAGTAATAATTGCAACCATTACAATTGGTAACCTTTTTGCCATACGTCAGAAGAACATGAAGCGCTTCATGGCATTCTCCTCAATATCTCAAGCAGGATATATTATGCTCGGTGTGATGGCTGATGGCATTGGCCTTGCTTCAATAATGTTCTATATATTTATCTATTTAGTAAGCAACCTTGGTGCATTTGCCGTGATTTCAAGTATTGAAAACAATACAGGCAAACTGTCGATGGACGATTATGATGGTCTTCACAAAACCAATCCATGGCTGTCATTTGCCATGACACTTGCAATGTTCTCACTCGCCGGAATTCCTCCGTTTGCAGGATTCTTCAGCAAGATATTGATGTTTACAGCTGTGGCTTCCACCGGTTCAATGGCTTTATATATGCTCGTGTTGGTTGCTCTGATAAATACAATCATATCCTTGTATTATTATCTTCTCGTGGTAAAAGCAATATGGATCAAACCGGGAGAAGCCAAAATAGAAGGTTTCCAAAGTGCATGTGGAGAGAAGATTGCACTCTGGATATGCGTGGCAGGTATTGTATTTGCCGGTATCGTGCCTTATATATACGAATATTGCGTTAAGGCAGTGATAGGATAAACAGAAAGGAGCCGGAGCTCCTTAATCAGCATAAAAAATTAGATTTGCAGACATAGATAAGTGGCTGCAAATTTTTTTAAAAATATTTTCAATTGAAATAAACAATTTTTGGGATGGTGGTGTTATATTGATGTAAAAAGAATCGTTTCATGATGTTAGGTTAGTTCGAAATTAGTATTATGGAAAACACGAGAATGCGGTCGGTTGTGAAATCGGTCGCATTCGCGTATAGATATTCCATTGTAGCAAATTTCCACGTGAAAACGATTGCGTTAAGAAATTATATTTTATAACATACAAAATTAAGTTGCAATTGTTATAAGTATAAGTTAACTTTGTAGAAAAACGTTAAAATCGATACAAAAACGCCGGGTAGCGTTTATCAATGCGATTCTCCTCTTGCATTCAGATAAATCGCAATGTAAATTTAGCAAAACCGCCACACTTTAAGTATAACCCAACTGTATAAAATATAAACCACATAATCAATTCAAGTCATGAGCTATCTTAAATTTGACAAGAACCTGATGATCAATTTGGAGCAAAGTCTACCCAAGGAGATGTTGCGCACAAACAAGTCGGGGGCTTATCATTGCACGACCATTGTAGGTTGCAACACCCGCAAGCAGCATGGTCTGCTCGTGATCCCTATTCCGGAGATGGATGATAAGGCACATGTGCTTTTATCCTCCCTTGATGAAACGGTGATCCAGCATGGAGCTTCCTTCAATTTAGGTTTGCATCAATATGGTGACCATGTTTTCAGTCCTAATGGTCACAAATATATCAGAGAATTTAATTGCGAAAATGTGCCGGTAATGACATTCCGTGTTGGCGGGGTCGTGCTGACCAAGGAGAAGGTTTTCATATCTCATGAAAATCGAATTCTCATCAAATACACACTCGTGGAAGCACATTCCGCAACCACAATGCGTTTCCGGCCAATGCTGGCATTCCGCAATGCCAATGATCTTTGCATAGAAAACACAGCAATAAATAAAGAAATTAAAACCATCAAGAATGGAATATCCACTTGCCTGTATGAGGGATATCCGGAACTGTTTATGCAGTTTAACAAGCCTGCAGAATGGGTAAACGATGGCCATTGGTATAAAGGTATTGAATACAATAAAGACAAGGTAAGAGGAATTCCATATAAAGAAGACCTTTGGGTGCCGGGATATTTTGAACTCCCGATAAAGAAGGGGGAGTCAATAATATTTTCCGCCTCTACTTACGAGTGCAATCCTAATAAATTTGAAATAACTTATGAGGATGAATTGAAAACGCGTACTTGCCGCACAAGTTTCTTCAACTGTTTGAAGAACTCAGCCAAACAATTCTATCTGAAAAATAAATATGGCACTTATATTATGGCCGGTTATCCCTGGTATAAAGTGCGTGCCAGAGATGAAATAATGGCTTTACCGGGATGTACACTTGCCATTAATCATGAGCAGGATTATTTTGAGATTCTTGACACATTCCTCGAAGCTCTGTTTAAATATATCGACAAAGGAGAAAAAGATCCCACAATTGGAGAGATAGATCTCCCTGATATACCATTATGGACGGTTTGGGCTATTCAGCAGTACCGGCGCCATTCTGATTCCAATGAGTGCCGGAAGAAATATGGAGATGCAGTGCGCCGCATAGTGGAGGATGTAAGAGGGGAGCGCATACGCAATCTTAAACTTAATCCCAACGGACTCGTATCCTCCAACGGGCAGAATACACCTGTAACATGGTTGTCGGCTTCAATCAACGGCAAACCTATAATCCCGCGTACAGGATATATTCTGGAGTTCAACGCCCTTTGGTACAATGCCGTTAAATTCCTTATCTCGCTTTATGAGAATCAGAAAGGAGAAGAGAAATATATAGAGGAGTTGTCTGAACTTTCAGAGAAAATAAAGAGTTCGTTTTTGGGAATATTCCTCAATGATTTCGGATATCTTTATGATTATGTTAATGGAAGCTATACGGATTTGGAAGTGCGGCCGAATCTTGCCATAGCAATAGGTCTTGAATATTCTCCGCTCGACCGCAGACAGCGCAAGAGTGTGCTTGACTTGTGCACCCGTGAATTGCTTACTCCAAAGGGCTTGCGCTCTTTGAGTCCGAAAAGTTTCGCATATAACCCGACATACGTCGGGAATCCTACTGAAAGGGAAAATGCTGTGCATCAGGGACCTGCCCGTCCATGGCTTTTCGGATTTTATGCAGATGCCTACTTCAAGGTATTCGGATTATCAGGTCTGTCATTTATCGAAAGAATGCTGATAGGGTATGAAGATGAGATGACAGAAGGCTGTATAGGCTCGTTATCGGAAATGTATGACGGTAACCCCCCATATACGGGAAGAGGTGCAGTCAGCACAGCAAAGAACGTAGGCGAGATACTGCGCACTATGAAGACAGTGAAACAGATGACTAAACTTCTAACCGCCAAAGGCGAATAAATTAATATCAGATGAAAGCATTAATGTTTGGATGGGAGTTTCCCCCTCATATACTTGGAGGACTCGGCACCGCGAGCTATGGTCTGACCAAAGGAATGCATGCCAACGGCGACATGGAGATTTCTTTCGTTATTCCAAAGCCATGGGGAGATGAGGAGAAGGGATTCGCCAATATCATAGGTGCATGCAACACTCCGGTGGCATGGCGTGACGTAAGTTGGGACTATGTGCAGTCCCGTATTGGGAATGTTATGGATCCACAACTCTACTTCGATTTGCGCGACCATATATATGCCGATTTCAATTATATGAGACTTAACGATCTTGGTTGTATTGAATTTTCAGGTCGTTATCCGGATAATATTCTTGAGGAAATCAACAATTATTCGATAGTTGCAGGCGTTATAGCGAGGACAGTGCCTTGCGATATAATACACTCTCACGACTGGTTGACTTATCCTGCAGGAATACACGCCAAGAACGTAACAGGCAAGCCATTGGTAATTCATGTGCACGCTTCTGAATTCGACCGTTCAAGAGGAAAGCCGAATCCTACAGTATTCGGTATTGAGAAAGATGGTATGAATAATGCCGACCATATAATCACTGTGTCTGATCTTACACGAAAGACCGTGATAGAGAAATATGGCATAGATCCGGCAAAGGTTACAACAGTGCATAACGCTGTGATTCCCTTAAGCGATGAACTTCTTAATTTAAAACGTCGTGAAGGGAAAGACAAAGTGATTACTTTCCTCGGTCGAATCACTATGCAGAAAGGACCTGAATATTTCGTAGAGGCGGCTGCCAAGGTGCTTCAAAAAAACAAGAACGTTAGATTTGTAATGGCCGGTGGCGGTGATATGGAGGATGCGATGATCAGACTTGCAGCTAAACGCAATATTGCAGACAGGTTTCATTTCACCGGATTTTTACGTGGCAAAGATGTATACCAGATGTTCAGGGATTCCGATGTATATGTAATGCCATCTGTTTCAGAACCGTTTGGAATCTCTCCTCTTGAAGCTATGGAAATGGGAGTGCCATCTATCATATCAAAGCAAAGTGGTTGCGCAGAGATTCTTGACAATGTGATAAAGACGGATTACTGGGATATTGATGCTATGGCCGATGCCATGCATGCTTTAGTGTCATATCCGGCGTTGCATAATGAATTGCGTGAGAAAGGAATTGAAGAGATTCATCAGATCACATGGGAGAAGGCCGGAAAGAAGGTTATTGATATATACAAAAACGTCATAGCCAACAGACACTGAACTACTCAATAATTAAAAATTATGAGTCGTGAGAATTATTAATTATTAAATTAACATTAAAAAAATATAAAGTATGAAGTCAGTTTGCTTCTATTTCAAGATACATCAGCCTTACCGCTTGAAACGCTATCGTTTCTTTGATATCGGTAACGATCATTATTACTATGATGACTTTGCTGATGACGATATTATTTCGCGAGTAGCCCATAATTCCTACATCCCTATGGCTGATACATTGCTTGAGATGATTAAGAACAGCAATGGAGAGTTTAAATGTGCCATATCCATTTCGGGAACTGCAATTGAGCAGCTGCAGATTTATGTTCCTGAATACATCGACAAGCTCCGTCAGCTTGCTGATACCGGATGTGTGGAGTTTCTATCAGGAACTTATGCCCATTCTTTGGCTTCCCTTGAAGATTCCGAGGAATTCATTCGTGAAGTTAAATTCCATGATGAATTGATTTATCGTCTTTTCGGTCAAAAACCAAAAGTATTCGCCAATACAGAGCTTATCTACGATGATGAGATTGCCTTGCTCGTAAACTCTATGGGATTTAAAACTGCATTGACAGATGGTGCAAAACATATTTTGGGTTGGAAGTCTCCGAATTATGTTTACCGTGCATGCACAGCTCCTGATCTCAAGCTTTTGCTTACCAACGACAAACTCGCCGATGATATAGCCATGAACTTCAATAATCCGGAATGGGATGAGTATCCTCTGACAGCTGACAAATATGTGAATTGGATTGCATCTTTGCCTGAGGAAGAACAAGTGGTGAATCTTCTCCTAAGCATGGACACATTCGGGTCTTTCCTTCCCGCAGGCACCGGAATTTTTGAATTCATGAAAGCTCTTCCTGTATTTGCCAAAGAGAAAGGTTTGAAATTTACAACTCCTTCCGAGGCTGTAGCCAAGTTGAAACCCGTTGATGAACTCTCAATACCATATCCTATTTCCGGCATAGATGAGGCTCGCGATGTCTCTGCCTGGAAGGGTAATGAACTTCAAAGAGAGGCATTAAGCAAACTTTATGCAGTGGCAGAGCGCGTAAGTCTCTGTGATGACCGCCGTCTCAAACAAGATTGGGAATACTTGCAGAGCAGTGATCATTTCTATTATATGAGTACGAAGAATCTTGCTGACGGGGCTTCCCATGCTGCGTTCAGCCCTTATGATTCTCCGTTTGCAGCATTTACCAACTATATGAATGTTTTGGCAGACTTCCTGGTTCGTGTAGAAGAGCAATATCCGGAATCAATTGATAATGAGGAGTTGAATTCGCTGCTTCTGACCATTAGAAATCAGGCATCTGAGATTACATCGTTGAAAAAGGAGGTTACATCTTTGCGTACCGATCTTGAGAACCGCGATGAACTCCCCGTTACAGAATCTCAACTTACTCCCAAACCGGATAGAAAACGCAAGGCGGAAAAGACCGTTAAAGCTGCGAAAACTGCAAAAACAGCAAAGCCCGCAAAATCTACGAAACAGGGGAATTAATAGAGATAATATGTTTATAAGGTAAAAAAGACAGCGTGGCAGATTGTCACGCTGTCTTTTTTATGTCAGATTGTTTCCACTTAGTATTTGTGGTCCATGTTGTCAAGCGAGCCGGTGGTGAGTTTTTTGCGATCCATGGCATACCAGACATAAGCGATGTATCCGAGGACAAAAGGTATTAGGATTGATACATAACTCATCGCCTTCAACGTAAACTCAGAGGATGAAGCATTGCGGATTGTTAATGAATCAGCCGGATTAAGCAATGAAGGATAGAAAGCTGTATCGCCATATCCCGCAACCCAGAATAGTGATGCCACAACAAGGAAAGTGCCGATGCCGGTAAACCATATACCTTTTGTGAAATGCTTTGCAAGGCACGATTTCAGCCATCCGAATAATACAAGAACCACCCCTATGAGCAAAGCACATGCTGCCCACCATAGATTTATGTAATTGTGAAGATATTTATACGGAGTTTCATAGATGTCCACTGTATGAGTGCCTTCGGAAATAACCGTATATCCATTTGCCGTAAGTAGTAATCCCAGAAACCACAGGAAGAATACAAGGAAAATACCTCCGTTGATTAAAGCTTTAACTTTTAATGTCTTAAATAAGTCTTCATCATCTACAATATTATTCATCAAATATAGACAAGCTTGTGTGCGTGCCAGAAATAGAACGGCAATACCAAGCACAAGATTTTTCCAGCAGAAAATGGCTTCAAGACCATGTGTCGGTGCCCATTGGGATATGACAGGTGCTCCGGGATCAAGAAGGTTGCTACGGTTTACCGTAAATTCCCCACCAAAAAAGAACATAGATACTGCAACACCTAAGAGAACACATCCTACACAACCATTGATGAATAAGAAGACATCATAAGTAGCAGTGCCATATACGTTCCCTTTCTTTCGCCGGTATTCATAGCTTACTGCCTGCACAATGAAGCTGAAGAGAATGAGAATCCAAAGCCAGTATGCTCCTCCGAAGCTTGTTGAGTAAAACAATGGAAATGATGCGAAAGCTGCTCCTCCGAATGTTACAAGAGTAGTAAATGTCAATTCCCATTTGCTGCCTGTGGAATTTAAAATCAGGTTCCGGCGGGTTTTATCTTTTACACTTAGAATCATTGACTGCCCTCCTTGTACAAATAACAGGAACACAAGGAGCCCGCCTAATACGGAAACCAGCAGCCACCAATAATTTTGAAGATTTTCTAACATTTTATATAATGTTTAATTTTTAACTAATTGCTTAAAGCTTGTCATTGGAATGTTTGTCGATCTGGCGGCACATAATGCTGACTTCAGCCACAAGAAGCACCGTGAAAATAAGGGCAAACAGCCAGAATGTAAGGATTACAGAGGAAGCGGGTATTGCAGAAACAGATGCTATTGTCGGCAAAAGATCCTGCACAGTCCAAGGCTGCCGTCCTACCTCTGCCACAGCCCATCCTGCTTCGGAACATATCCACATGAATGGAACGGACACCATGGCAATCCACTGAATCCACGTTTTGCTCTGAAGCAATTGTGTACGATAGGCAAGGAATAGCACAATGATAAAGAATGCGAGGAAATATGAGCCGAGTATAACCATAACCCTGAACATCACGAATGTCAAGCCTACAGGAGGAATTGCTTCGTCAACCGATTTGAAATATCCATAACCGAAATATGGATAGTTCTCACGCAGTGTTGTTAAAGATTCCGTCATTGCTGCTGAATCGCCATTCTCCCTGGCGTTGCCGTATATCTTTAGAGCCTCTTGTGCAAGTTTGCCTCGTTCAATTCGTTCCTGATAAGAAACCGTGTTTACAGTGTCTCCTTCAGCGTTGATATCCACACCTTCTATAATATCGGAAATTCCCGGAATAAAGGCATTCATGTCATGTCGCCCAAGAATAGACAAGCCTCGCGGAATAGCAATTTCAAACAAGTATTCATCTTCATCGTTGTCCCATTGTTTTTCAGGGTTGAGCACTGCAACAGCAGCAAGACTCTGACCTTCGTGACCATGGTAGAGCCCTTCCATTGCCGCGAGCTTCATTGGTTGGTGCTTTGTTACTTCCACTGCTGATCCGTCTCCAGTGTACATTGTAAGGAGCATACCGACAAGTCCGAACCAAGCTCCGGCTTTGATTGAACGTAATGCGAACTCAACATTGCGTTTTTTCCAAAGCATCCAGCAACTGACCCCGATAACAAAGACTCCTGACAATGCCCATCCGCTTAATACAGCGTGAAAAAATTTATTTATGGCAATACTTGAGAAAAGAGCCCAGAAATTGGTCATGACGTTTCTCATCTGTTCAGGATCAAACTCCATACCCACAGGATATTGCATCCAAGCATTGGCCACAAGGATCCATAATGCGGATATTGAAGCACCTAAAGCGGTCAGCCATGTGGATGCGAGGTGGAAACGTGGTCCAACTTTATTCCATCCAAAAAACATTACTGCCACAAACGTGGATTCCATGAAGAAGGCGAGAATACCTTCTATGGCAAGAGGGGCTCCGAAAATATCACCTACAAACCAGGAGTAATTGCTCCAGTTTGTGCCGAATTCAAATTCAAGGATAATGCCGGTGGCAACTCCTATAGCGAAATTGATTCCGAACAGACGCATCCAGAATTTGGTGGCCTCAAGCCATTTTTCTGATTTTGTTTTGAGATAGATGCTCTCCATGATGGCCACTAATACCGACAATCCGAGTGTCAGTGGCACAAAGAGCCAATGATAGATGGCCGTAATGGCAAATTGAAGCCTCGACCAATCAACAACGGTAGTTAAGTCTTGCATAGTTTATTAGTTTTCAGTGTTAAATTTCAATATTGGGTTATCTTGAGGTGAGTTCATGCCTTACATGTTCGGCTTTTGCTTCATCGCTGTCAAAATTAGACGACAAGAAATTGGGGAAGAAGAATAACTTCATCACCACGAAAAAAATAAACAACTTTATTAGAATTATCATCCATAAAGTTTTCCCTATGGTCATCTCTTTGAAACCCGTATAATAGAACATCCATAAGTTTCTCAAAGCATTTCCAAATGTTTTAATTAAGGTCCGGGTCATACTTGTCAGTTAGCTATATAGCGGATGTATATTCATCGTGCGACAAATTTAGCAAAAATTTAATTTAAAAAAGGAAAAACATTAATATTTTTCATTAACTTTGCAATGAGAAGCGGCATTTGTTTTCCGTAATCTCAATTTATATAAATTCAGATATAACTACAAAATTCAAGACGTAGATGGCACTTTGGTTTGAATGCAAAGTAAGATACGATAAAATGCAGGAGAATGGTGTGGTGAAGAAAGTAAATGAGCCATACCTTGTAGATGCCCTGACTTTCACAGAGGCGGAGGTCCGCATAGTTGAGGAAATGAAACCCTTTATCTCCGGCGAATACTCCATATCATCTGAAAAGAAGACAAAAATCTCTGAAATATTTTTTAACGAAGGTGGCGACCGCTACTATCAGGTGAAAGTGAATTTCATAATGCTTGATGAAAAAACAGGAGCTGAAAAGAAATCCGCCACACTGATTCTTGTTCAAGCTTCCGATTTTGAGGATGCCTTGAAAAATTTTCAGGAAGGGATGAAAGGCACGATGGGAGATTTTGAGATCGCTTCCATAGTGGAGACGCAATTGATGGATGTATTTCCAGCTAATCTCGGTGGAGATAAATAACCCAATCTTGAAAGGGAAATGGTAGCCGAAGAAATTGAAAAGTTGAGGGATGAACTTCCCCAAGGGGTGAAGCTTGTGGCTGTTTCCAAATTTCACCCTGTGAATATGATTATGGAGGCTTATAATGCCGGTCATAAACGTTTCGGGGAAAGCCGGGTGCAGGAGTTGCTTGATAAGATACCACAACTTCCGGCGGATATAGAATGGCATTTTATAGGACATTTGCAAACTAACAAGGTGCGCTCTCTAATTGGCAAGACAGCATTGATAGAGAGCGTAGATTCTGAGAAATTACTTAATCTGATTGACACTGAATCAAGGAAGGCGAGAGTTGTTACCAAAGTCCTTATGCAGGTGCATGTAGCTAAGGAGGAGACTAAATTCGGATTTTTACCGGATGAGCTTATTTCATATTTTCGTGATAGAAAATTTGAGCAATTGACCAATACGCATATCTCAGGAGTTATGGGTATGGCTTCCAATACTAATGATATGCAGCGTGTCCGTGAAGATTTTAAATCAATAGCTGATGTGTATAATAAGATTAAATCGGACGAATCTTTGGGTCTCAGAGGTTTTGATACCCTTTCAATGGGTATGAGTCACGATTGGCCCATAGCTGTGCAGGAGGGTGCTAATATTGTACGGGTAGGTACGAGAATATTTGGAGAACGTCAATATTGAGGAATCCGGATACTGTGAATATGAGTTTATAAAATAAAAAGGGAATTATAAATAAAAAAAATAAATATGACACAAACGGCACAGAAGCGACCATTGGTCGCTATTATCACGATGTTTTTCATCTTTGCGATGATATCATTTGTGACCAACATGGCCGCCCCCTTCGGCAATATTTGGGGATTTAAATATGAATGGGCCGGAATGGCAGGTAACCTGATGAACTTTCTGGCTTATCTGTTCATGGGTGTCCCGGCGGGTAATATGCTTATCCGCTATGGTTATAAGAAGACCACACTGATTGCGCTTGCAGTAGGAGCCATCGGTCTTGCAATTCAGTTGCTGTCAAGTGTGGCAGGTGCTGATGTCGTGATAATAGGAGGAGAGACACCTACTTGTCTGAATCTTTTCATTTATCTTCTTGGAGCTCTTGTCTGTGGCTTCTGCGTATGTATGCTCAACACAGTTGTTAACCCGATGCTTAACCTGCTCGGTGGAGGTGGAAACAAAGGTAACCAGCTTATTCAGATGGGAGGCACATTGAATTCTCTTGCCGGAACGTTGACTCCGCTTCTTGTCGGTATGCTTGTTGGAACATTGACTAAAGAGACCACAATGTCAGCTGTGGCACCATTGGTGATAACAGGTATCGCAATATTTTTGCTCGCATTCATAATCATTTCATTTGTGAAGATTATAGAGCCACAAGGGAATCTAAAGAAAGTTAAATATGAGCATAGCCCGCTGGCATTCCGTCATTGCCTGTTGGGAGTGATCGCTATCTTCTTCTATGTGGGTATCGAGATTGGTATCCCCGGTGAGCTCAATGCATGGATAAGCCGTGAAAACTTTGAAGGAGCAGCTGCTGTAGCGGGATCGTTGGCAGCCTTGTATTGGTTGATGATGCTTATAGGACGTTTCCTGAGCTCAATGATAAGTGGTAAGGTTTCGAGCCGGACGCAGATGATAACTGTTTCCACTGTAGCAATCGTTCTTATACTTATTGCGATTTTCCTCCCTGAAAGTATTACATTCAAATCTCCCGCGATCGATGCTCTTAAAATAAAGAGTGGTGAAGTTCCATTGAAATGCCTCTTCCTTTTCCTTTGCGGTTTGTGCACTTCCGTGATGTGGGGCGGTATATTCAATCTTGCCACTGAAGGTCTTGGCAAATACACAGCAAAGGCTTCCGGTATCTTCATGACAATGGTGGTCGGCGGTGGTATCATGCCATATATTCAGGATTGGATTGGTCGTACAGCCGGATATATCAACAGCTATTGGCTCGTAGTGGCAATGCTCGCATATATACTGTATTATTCGGTTATCGGTTCGAAGAATGTGAACAAGAACATTCCTGTAGATGAAGAACCTTTCGATCTCAAAGACCTCTGATAATTTATAACAGCTCCGGAAGAATATAAGTAAAGATTCTGCCGGAGCTGTCAACTTTATTTGTGTAATCAGCATTATTAAAAAAATATGTGTGCATGCTTTGGCAAGCAGACAATTCATTTACTAATATATGACCTTAAATATGAATGTGAAAGCTATGAACGACGCCGCCAATAATCTTCGTGTGCTTATTGCGGAGATGGTGGAAAAGTCAAAATCCGGTCATCCCGGTGGCGCCATGGGAGGTGCTGATTTTATCAACGTATTATATTCAAGTTTCTTAGTATATGATCCGGAAAACCCAAAGTGGTTTGCCCGTGATCGTTTCTTCCTTGATCCAGGTCACATGTCGCCTATGTTATATAGCGTCCTGGCTTTGACCGGAAAATTCAGCATAGAGGAGCTTAAGAGTTTCCGCCAATGGGGAAGTGTAACTCCGGGTCATCCGGAGGTGGATGTTGAAAGGGGTATTGAGAATACTTCCGGGCCATTGGGTCAGGGGCATGTAATGGCTGTGGGCTCGGCAATTGCCGAGCGCTTCCTCACTTCTCGTTTCGGTGATGTGGTAAGCCATAAGACATACGCATTCATTTCAGATGGCGGTATTCAGGAGGAGATTTCCCAGGGTGCCGGAAGGATAGCCGGCAAACTCGGGTTGAACAACCTTATAATGTTTTATGATTCCAATAAGGTTCAACTCTCCACCCATGTTGAGGATGTTACAAATGAGGACACTGCTGCCAAATATCGTGCATGGCATTGGAATGTAATTGAGGTTGACGGCACAGACCCTGTGGCAATGGCAGCTGCATTGCAGGAAGGTATCGAAGAAGAGAAACGTCCTACCCTGATTATAGGACATACAGTTATGGCTCGTGGTACTGTCGATGCCCAAGGAAATTCTCTTGAAGGGGCGATCGCAACCCACGGACAACCATTGTCGGCTGCAGGTGCAGATATTGCAAAGACGGTTGAAAATCTCGGAGGAGACCCTGAAAATGCATGGGTGATACGTGAAGATGTAAAGAAGCTGTATGCGGATCGTGCTGAGGAATTGAAGAAAATTGTGGCTGCACGTAAGCAGAGATATAATGAATGGGCAACTGAAAATCCCGACAAAGCAAAGGAATTGCAGGATTACATAGATTTGAAACTTCCGGCTCTGCCATGGGATTCTATAGAACTGAAGCCTAATATGGCAAGTCGCGCAGCATCAGCATCTGTGCTCGGATTTTTGGCGGAACATGTTGGCAACATGATAGTATCAAGTGCCGACCTTGCCAATTCCGATAAGACTGACGGATTTTTGAAAAAGACCACTGTCTTATGCAAGGATGATTTCTCCGGCGGATTCCTGCAGGCGGGAGTTGCAGAGTTGACAATGGCTTGCATCATTAACGGAATTGCCTTGCACGGAGGTGTGTTCGGCGCATGTGCAACATTCTTTGTGTTCTCAGACTATATGAAGCCCTCTATCAGAATGTCGGCTTTGATGCAGCTTCCTGTTAAATTCATCTACACTCACGACTCATTCCGGGTGGGAGAAGATGGTCCGACTCACGAGCCGATAGAGCAGGAGGCCCAGATCCGGCTTATGGAGCAGATAAGCAATTTCAGCGGGCGTCCCTCGGTATTGGTAATTCGTCCTGCTGATTCTGCAGAGACTGTGGAGGCTTATAAACTGGCAATGGAAAATGTACATACACCCACAGTATTGATCTTCTCACGTCAGAATCTTGAAGATCTGCCGGGAGAGAATAGAAGAGAGGAGGCAAAACAGGCATCCAAAGGTGGATATGTTCTTATAAAAGCTGAGAATCCGGATGTTGTGCTTGTTGGTAATGGTAGCGATGTGGCTCTCCTTGTGCATGCGGCAGAGGAATTGAAGAAAGAAGGAGTGAAAGCACAGGTCGTTTCCGTTCCATCGATAGGATTATTCAACAGCCAGAGTGGAGAATATCGTCAAAGTGTTATTCCTGCAGGTGTGAAGCTGTTTGGTTTGACATCCGGTTTGCCGGCTACTCTATATCCTTTGTTAAATGGCGGCAAGTACCATTTTATGGGTATGGAGAGGTTCGGTGCATCGGCACCAGCAAAGGTGTTGGATGAGAAATTCGGCTATACCACAGAAAATGTTTTAAAAAATATTAAACAATTTTTGGAAAAATAGTGTTTATATGTAAAAAAGTGCTAACTTTGCATTTTGAATTTAACATTGTAAATGTAAAAATTAACATAATTTAAAATTAAAGCAAAGTTAGATTCCACTATAAAAACAAAAACTAAAGACAATTACATTAATTAATTTGTTGTTTTATGAAGAAAAGTGTATTATTTTCCCTCGCGGTTCTTGCTGCTGGTGCTTTCAGCGCCAATGCGCAGGAGGTAACCTATGTTGAGGATTGCTCGCAGGGCTACCTGATGAACAAAGCCAAAGACAACTGGTTCATGACAGTTGAAGGCGGTTCAAACATCCTTTTCGCAAAGGATGACATCCACGCTGAGTTGAAAAATCGTTTCGGTGGCAATGCCGCTCTTTACTTCGGTAAATGGGTAACTCCGACATTCGGATTCCGTTTCGGTGGTCAGTATCTTATGACCAAAGGTGCAACCCAGTACAATGGTATGTTCCGCAAACAGAATGCTGCTCAGCTCGCCAACGGATATTATCCTGAGAAAATGCAGGCTGTATCTCCTGAATTTGACGTGTTGATCAACCTTACCAACTGGTGGTGTGGTTATCGTCCCGGTCGTGTTTACAATGCAGTTCTCCACGGAGGTGGCGGTGCAATGTTCACATTCCGTCGCGCATACAAGAACAACGAGATTGCATGGCGTAGTGCCCACAGCACTCCTCTGTTCATCTCTGTAGGTTTGCAGAACAACTTCGCAGTAAGCAAAGTTGTAGACCTCTTCCTTGATGTTGAGTATATGCTCTTCAAAGAAGGTGGCTCATACAATCCTCACTATGCCCAGGATCTCAAGCTCATGGCCGGTCTTAACATCAACTTCGGTAAGAAAGACTGGAATTGCCCTGTAACTGCTGTATGCCCGACATGGAAATATACAGATGCTGAGGGTGATGCTCTTGTAGCTCGTCTTGCTCAGGCTGATGCAAAGATTGCAAGCCTTCAGAAACAACTCGATGAGTGCCTGAAACGTCCGGTTGAGAAAGTAAGCTGCGAAGGTCTCGCTACTGTTTACTATCCTATCAACCAGTACAGCCTCTCAAGCCGTGAGAAAACTATCCTCTCATCAATGGCTGAGGTTATGAAGGAGACTCCTAACCAGAAATATATCCTTACCGGTTGGGCAGACAACTACACAGGTAACGATGAAATCAACACACGTCTCCGCAATCAGCGTGTAAATGGTGTTAAGGATTACCTCGTTGAGTGTGGTGTTAACGCTGATCAGCTTGAGGCTCGTATTGATGCCAACAACTTGACAGACTTCGGTGTAAAGGGTGCTCCCCTGGATCGTGCCGTAACAATCAAGCTTGCTGACTAATCAAGCGTTTTAAGAAACAGAAAAGGCTCGCTTTGGCGAG
The DNA here is from genome assembly GCA_964515455.1 of uncultured Sangeribacter sp. Classification (GTDB taxonomy): domain Bacteria; phylum Bacteroidota; class Bacteroidia; order Bacteroidales; family Muribaculaceae; genus Lepagella. The sequence goes on along the minus strand of CAZEUD010000001.1, from coordinate 91,097 downwards.
CCTTTTTTATGTTTAAGTAGCTGTTAAGTAGCTGTTCAAATTAAAACGATACTATAAAAAATTATGAAAACCTTGCGCATTTAGTATGCATTTAATTTGAACAGCTCCTTAAAAATTACACATAGTAAATGGTATTTCTAAAGAGATGGGGAGTTTTGAAACAGGGTGGATAAATTCTATACGATGTGCCTGAAGAGAGATCCCACCATCGGGGTTGCTTCGTCGTGCGCCATATTTGAGATCTCCTTTTATAGGATGTCCGATTGCAGATAGTTGTGCCCGTATCTGATGCTTGCGGCCTGTAAGCAAGTTAATCTCAAGAAGTGTGTATTTGTTTCCTTCTTTAAGAGTGCGATATTTTAAAACTGATTTTTTTGCTTCAGGATTTGAGGGAGATGAAACGAACGTTTTGTTTATGCGTCCATTAGAAACAAGGAAATTCTCCAGAGTGGCTTCCGGCAACTCCGGTTTCCCTTCAACAAGCGCCCAATAAGTTTTGTGGATTTCTCCATCGCGAAGCATTTTGTTGAGTCTTTCAAGAGCTTTGGAAGTCTTGGCAAAGATTACCAGTCCGGACACAGGACGATCAATTCTGTGAACCACTCCACAAAACACATTCCCGGGTTTATTATATTTCTCTTTGAGATATTTTTTAATTTCTTCAGAGAGGGGAGTATCGCCGGTTTTGTCTCCTTGAACAATTTCACCGGCCATCTTGTCAACGACAATGATGTGATTATCTTCGTAGACCAATTTCATTAGAGTCTTAATTAAAAACGCCGACTGAATAGCCGGCGTTTTATTTAGTAGCGGGGGCAGGACTCGAACCTACGACCTTTGGGTTATGAGCCCAACGAGCTACCACTGCTCCACCCCGCGGTGTTATTTACGAATGCAAAATTACAACAAATAATCGGGTCGTGCAAATTTTTGCTGATAAAATTTGGTAAAATTATGTTAAACGACATAAAAAATAGACAAAAGTATATTTTACCACTAATTTAGGAGGCAATAATGGCTGTAAATTGGAGAATAATTGCTATATTTGCTCAATAATAGGAAAAGTGTGCAAATTCAGCACCAATCCTTTATACGATAGAAATCCGCATGGTGAAGAAAACAAGAGAGAAATTCATAGAAGTAGCACGTCAGTTGTTTGCACGAAAAGGCGTTGAGAACACTACGATGAACGATATTGCCTCCGCCTCCGATAAAGGCAGACGCACAATCTATACGTATTTCAAAAGCAAGCGTGAGATATTCAACGCCGTGATTGACAATGAATCTGAAGAGCTACTGTCAAAACTGCGTAGAATTCTTGCCCAACAGATACCTCCTGAAGAGAAATTGAGGGCATACGTGGATTGTCGGCTTCAGACAATGCGTGAGATCGTCTCGCGCAATGGCTCTTTACGTGCCGGTTTCTTCAGGGATGTAAGGAAAGTGGATCGTGCCCGTGCAATAATCACCCGCAAGGAGGCAGCTCTTTTGATGGAGATTCTTCATGAAGGGAATGAGTCAGGGGATTTTAAGATTCAGAATGTGAAGCAGTGTGCTTTGGTGATTGTAAATGCCATTCACGGACTTGATGTGCCGTATATTCGTGAGAGTCTTTCCCAATACGGACTTGGCGATGACCGGATAAAGAGTATTATTTCCAATCTGATTCTTAATGGAATATTGAAAAGGTGACAATGAATAATGAATAGATAAAGTTTCGATATATGTATATTAATTCAATGGGCTTTTATGTGCCGGAAGGAAGAGTTGACAATGCCCACTTTTTAAATGTCAATGGACTCACCTCCGAATGGATAGAACAGCGCACCGGGATAAAGACCCGCTCAAAAGCGGCCGAGGGGGAGAATGTTGACACTATGGGCATTGCCGCAGTAGAGGATGCTTTATCGGGACTGCCATATAATGTAAAGGATGTTGATCTTATCGTTTCAGCTCATTATTGTGCTTATGATACGGTCGCCACTGTAGCGCATAAAGCCCAGCGACATTTTGATATTCAAGGAGCAAAAGTGGTATATGCCTCGTCAGCGTGCTCCTCTTTTATCAACGGGCTTGAGATAATACAAGGATATTTTGCAATGGGTAAGGCTGAAAAGGCGTTGCTCATTTGCAGCGAACATAATACATATTATTCCAACGAGTCAGATCCCAAAAGCGGTCATTTATGGGGTGATGCAGCAGTCGCATATTTTGTTTCTAAAGAGAGACAGAGCGATTCGGATCTGAAAATTCTCGAGATCTATACAGAGGGTCTCGGAAATTTGGGGAAGGGACCTGCCGGAGTCAGGTTGCGTCCAAAAGAAGATGGTATCACAATGCCAGATGGCAGGGATGTCTTTATTCATGCATGCCGATATATGATTCATGCGCTCAACAAGGCATTGTGTAATTCCGGATTGGAACGTGAAGATATTGCTAAATATATATGTCATCAAGCCAATAAAAGGATTGTGGCACAAGTTGCTCATCAGCTTGACCTCGGCATGGATAGCTTTATCAATAATATTGAGGAATTGGGGAATACAGGTTCGGCTTCCGCCCCTCTGGTGCTTGCTCAGAATATAAATTCCATTAATGCAGGGGATAAGGTAGCTTTGATGGTGTTTGGAGGCGGATACTCATGTGGATGTTTTATTGTGGAAAAATAATTTTAAAAAGATAATTATGAAACTTCTTGAAGGAAAGACAGCGATAGTAACAGGCGCTGCCAGAGGAATTGGGAAAGAGATTGCTCTGAAGTATGCATCTGAAGGATGTAATATTGCATTTACCGATCTTGTAATCGATGAGAATGGAAAGAAAACAGAAGAGGAGATTGCAGCGTATGGAGTTAAATGCAAAGGGTATGCATCCAATGCAGCTGATTTCGCTGCTACAGAAAAAACTGTTGAAGATATTAAGGCTGATTTCGGCCGTATAGATATCCTTGTTAACAATGCAGGAATCACTAAAGATGGATTGATGCTCCGAATGACCGAGCAGCAATGGGATGCTGTGATTGCAGTGAATTTGAAGTCTGCATTCAATTACATTCATGCCGTTCTTCCTATCATGATGCGCCAGAAAGCAGGTTCCATCATCAACATGGCATCTGTAGTTGGTGTTCATGGTAATGCCGGACAATCAAATTATGCTGCATCCAAGGCCGGACTCATAGCTTTGGCAAAGAGTATAGCACAAGAGGTCGGTTCAAGAGGAATCCGTGCCAATGCCATAGCCCCCGGATTTATCGAGACAGCCATGACCGAGGCTCTTCCGGCAGAGGTGCGCGAGGAATGGTGCAAGAAAATTCCGTTGCGTCGAGGTGGAAAGGTTGAGGATATCGCGAATGTTGCAACCTTCCTTGCTTCAGATATGGCGGGATATGTCACCGGACAGGTTATTCAGGTAGATGGCGGTATGAATATGTAATCGTCACAGAGATGAAAAAATATGCAGTTATTGTCGCCGGCGGGGAGGGAAACCGCGCCGGCGGCTCTGTTCCCAAGCAATTCCAAAAGATAGGAGGAGTTCCGATGCTTTGGTGGTCTGTGCGTGCTTTTCATGCGCAGGATGCGAACACGAAGATAATTCTTGTGTTGCATCCCGGATTTTTAGATGAGTGGGATATTTTGTATTCTGAATTGCCGGAAGAAGATAAGCTTATTGAATTACATATCAGTTGCGGAGGAAGAACGCGGTTGGAATCTGTGCAGAATGGTTTGTTATCTGTTGATGATTCCGAAGAAGCGTTGGTTGCGGTTCATGATGCAGCGCGCCCGCTCGTTGGCAAAGAAGTAATAGCAAAAGGTTGGGAAGAGGCTGAGAAATACGGAGCTGCTGTGCCTGTTGTGGATATGGCGGATTCCATCCGAAGATTGGAGAACGGAGGAAGTATATCTGTTGCTCGCAAAGATTTTGTAAAAGTTCAGACCCCTCAGGTGTTTTCTGCCAAACTTCTGAAGTCGGTGTATTCAAAACCGATAAAGGGGATTATGACCGATGATGCCTCAGTGGTTGAAGCCTCAGGACACACGATAGCTCTATATTACGGGTCTCCGTATAATATTAAAATAACAAATCCACTTGATTTCAAAATAGCAGAAGCGCTCATTGAATTCATTTCTTGACACTGATATAAAGTATCTGAAAGGTGTAGGCGATAAAAGAGCCAGGATGCTTGAGACCGAACTTGAGATTTCAACGTTTGGCGATTTGTTATATACTTTCCCCTACAGATATGTTGATACCAGCCGATTTTTCAAGATCTCCGAATTTCAAGGAGACATGCCATCTGTTCAGGTGCTGGGAAGGTTTACTGGTTTTACTGTAGAGGGGGGAGGATTGAAGCAAAGGCTCAAAGGTTCATTCTACGATGGCAGCCGGTTTATGGAGATTGTATGGTTTTCTAAGATTAATTTCTTTAAGACTGCATATCAGCCGGGTGTGGAATATATATTGTTTGGAAAACCTACTTTGTACAGAGATGTCTGGCAGATGTCGCATCCGGAAGTGAGTGCTTATGATGCCGCAAAACCGCCCGAAGGATACAGGGGTGTTTACTCCATTCCTGAAAAAATGCGGAAAAGGGGATATTCAACACGACTGCTTTGTGATCTTGCAAAAAATTTGTTTGCAAATGCGCGCATTCAGGAGCTTCAGGAAACTTTGCCCGATGAGATAGTCAGGAGGTATTCACTTATGCCTCTTGCAGAGGCTTTGATGAATCTGCATTTCCCCCAAAGTCCCGCGCTGCTTCAGAAAGCTAAGGAGAGGATGAAATTTGAGGAGTTGCTGTATCTTCAGCTTCACATATTACGGTATTCACGTGAAAGGGGGAGAAGAATACGTGGACATATATTCCCAAAGATTGGTAAATATTTCAATACTTATTATAGCGAACATATACCGTTTGAACTTACCGGGGCTCAAAAGCGGGTGCTACGAGAGATACGCAATGACATGCGTACCGGAAGACAGATGAATCGTCTTCTGCAGGGGGATGTGGGCAGCGGAAAGACAATGGTGGCTTTCATGACGATGCTTATGGCTGCTGACAATGGATTCCAATCGGCAATCATGGCTCCGACAGAAATACTCGCAACCCAGCATTATGAGACGCTTCGTCAGTGGGGTGATAAAATAGGGATCAGGGTAGAGCTGTTAACCGGAAGTACCCGCACCAAGGCGAGGCGTGAGATTAATGAGGGATTGCTTTCCGGAGACATAAATATAATAGTAGGCACTCATGCATTGATAGAGGATAAGGTGCAATTCCGCAATCTCGGTCTTACCGTGATCGATGAGCAACACAGGTTTGGAGTGGCTCAGCGGGCCAGAATGTGGAAAAAAAGTGAGGTGGCACCACATGTGCTTGTGATGACCGCAACTCCGATACCGCGGACCCTGGCCATGACAGTTTATGGCGATCTTGATGTTTCTGTGATAGATGAGCTCCCTCCGGGTCGCAAGCCGATACAGACGTTTCTAAAATTCGACAACTCCCGTATGGAGGTAAATAATCTTATCAGCAGGGAATTGAAAGCAGGACGTCAGATTTATATAGTCTACCCGCTTGTAAAAGAGAATCCCAAATTGGAATTGAAAAGCGTTACAGAAGGGGTGGAGCGTATAAGGGGCTTGTTTCCGGACGTAAAGGTATGCATGGTACATGGTCAGATGAAGCCTGCGGCCAAGGATGTGCAGATGGAGCAGTTTGTTAGTGGTGAGGCAAGAATATTGGTGGCTACGACAGTGATAGAAGTGGGTGTCAATGTGCCAAATGCTTCGGTTATGCTTATAGAGAATGCCGAACGGTTTGGTTTGTCCCAGCTCCATCAGTTGAGAGGCAGGGTTGGACGAGGTGCCGGCCACAGCTACTGCATATTGATGAGTAAGCACAATATTTCCGGTGATACCCGCAAGCGGCTTTCAATAATGACAGAGACTTCAGATGGCTTTCTGATTTCCGAAGCTGACATGAAAATGAGGGGTCCGGGCGATATGGAGGGAACCCAACAGAGTGGAATGGCGTTTAATCTAAAGATAGCTAATCTTGCAAGCGATGGTCAGATTCTGACATTGGCGAGAAGATGTGCGGAAGCTGTGTTGAATGCCCATCCGGAACTGGTGGAAGCACCGGGCTCGGGAAATGAGTGTTATGAAGGAGAAAAGATGCAGATGTTGCCGGTTTCGGTGGAGTTGATAAGAAAAGAGCTTAAAGCAAGATTTGCCAAGACATTTGAGTGGTCGCAGATTAGTTAGGTTTTATATTTTGATAGATGAGAGAAAAAGAATTCCTTCCTTTGGTAAAGGAAAAATTGGAAATACAAGAGCTTAATCCGATGCAGAAGCGAATGATGGCTATGGCATCGGAGTCCAAGGACATTATTCTGTTGTCACCAACAGGTAGTGGCAAGACACTGGCTTTCATATTGCCTCTATTGAAAATTTTGAAACCGACCACCGGAAGGGTTCAGGCTGTGATAGTGGCTCCATCAAGAGAGCTCGTGATACAAATATCCGGCATACTCGGCCGCATAGCATCCGGGTATAAAGTTACGCAGCTGTATGGAGGGCATAAAGTGGAGGATGAGGTGAATTCTTTATCAGCGGGAACCGATATAATTGTCGCTACTCCAGGGCGTCTTCTTGATCATATAAACCGAAGGAATACAGATGTTCTTCCAACTCGGGTTCTTGTGCTTGACGAGTTTGACAAGTCGTTGGAACTCGGGTTTGAAAAAGAGATGAAACGTATTGTCGGACATTTGAAAAATGTAAGTCGAAAGATACTTACCTCAGCGACAAAGGGGGATGTGTTGCCGGATTTTCTGCAGCTCGATAATCCGGAAACTATCAATTATCTTGCGGAGAATAAAGAGTTGCATACACGTGTACGAGTGCATCGTGTAGACTCTGATGTTAACGACAAGCTTAATTCTCTGCGCGTATTGCTCGTACATCTTGCCAAAGGGGGGACTCACGAGCGAGCCATTATATTTGTAAACTATAGGGAAAGTGCCGAGCGTACAGCGTCATATCTTGAGAAGCAGGGCTTTCCTGTCGCTCTTTATCATGGTGCATTGGATCAGCATGAAAGGGAAACAGCAGTTGCCTCCTTTAATAATGGGAGTCGCCCCCTGCTCGTGGCAACAGATCTTGCTGCGCGTGGTCTTGATATAGAAAATGTGCGATCCATCATTCATTATCACCAGGCTCTGACCCCAGAAACTTACACCCATCGTAACGGCAGAACAGCGCGTATCGACAAGGACGGTGATGTTTACATTCTGGTAGGACCTCGTGAAGATGTGAAGGAATTCACAGATTTTGATGACACTGTATATCCTGACGATATGGCTGGTACACCACAACCTCCGGAATTTGCAACATTGCGGTTTTCGGCAGGGAAGAAGGAGAAGTTGTCAAAAGGAGATATTGTGGGATTTCTTGTGAAGGAGGGGGGTATTGAGGCATCGGAGATTGGTAAGATAGATGTCTTCGATCATTATTCGCTTGCTGCAATATCGGAAAAAGATAAAAAAGAAGTATTAGGACGTATAAAAGGCAGAAAAATCAAAGGGAGCAAAAGGTTGATTTCTCTTTTGTGGGATTGAATATATTTGTTAACTTTGTAACTTGTAAAGATGGATGTTTTTTTGGAAATGATGTAAAAAGCGCCCAAAGTCTTGAAGAAATGTCCGTAAAATGTGATTTTAACTAATTAATGGTAATATATATAACTCAAAATTAATCGATTATAACTATGAGCAAAACTAAGAAATTTCTGACGTGCGATGGCAACCAGGCAGCTGCGCATATCAGTTACATGTTTAGCGAAGTAGCCGCGATTTATCCCATTACCCCGTCGTCGACGATGGCAGAATATGTGGATGATTGGTCGGCAGCCGGAAGAAAAAATATATTCGGTGAGACAGTGTTGGTTCAGGAAATGCAGAGTGAAGGAGGAGCTGCGGGGGCTGTTCATGGCTCGTTGCAGGCCGGAGCGTTGACTACGACCTACACGGCATCCCAGGGTTTGTTGCTCATGATCCCCAACATGTATAAGATCGCCGGCGAATTGCTGCCATGTGTATTCCATGTATCCGCCCGTACTCTGGCATCACATGTGTTGAGTATATTCGGTGATCACCAGGATGTAATGGCTGCGCGCCAGACAGGTTTTGCCATGTTCTGTGAAGGCTCTGTTCAGGAAGTGATGGATCTTGCTGCAGTAGCACATTTATCCGCAATAAAAGGGAGAGTGCCATTTGTCAATTTCTTTGACGGATTCCGCACATCACATGAGATACAGAAGGTTGAAGCCCTTAGCGAAGAGGATCTTGCTCCGCTGCTCGATCGTGAAGCTCTTGCAGAATTCCGCAAACGTGCATTGAATCCCGACAAACCTGTGGCACGTGGAATGGCTGAGAATCCTGATGTCTTCTTCCAGCACCGCGAGGCAAGCAATAAATATTATGATGCTATTCCGGAGATTGTAGAGCATTATGTAAATGAAATAAATAAGATAACAGGTCGTAAATATGGTCTTTTCGACTATTATGGAGATCCTGAGGCTGAGCGTGTGATTATAGCAATGGGCAGCGTCACTGAGTGCATCAAGGAAACAATAGACTATTTGCGTGCAAAAGGTGAAAAAGTCGGAGTGGTTTGTGTCCACTTGTATCGTCCCTTCTCCGCAAAGCATTTCCTCGCTGCCGTACCCGCCACTGCAAAACGCATAGCAGTGCTCGACCGCACAAAAGAGCCCGGTGCCAATGGTGAGCCGCTATATCTTGATGTGAAGGATTGTTTCTATGGAAAAGATAATGCCCCGCTTATTGTAGGTGGTCGCTATGGTTTGAGTTCAAAGGATACCACGCCGGCTCAAATTGTAGAGGTTTATGAAAATTTGAAACTGGCAGAGCCGAAGAATCATTTCACAATCGGAATTGTAGATGATGTCACATACCATTCTCTTCCGGTTAGTCCTGAAATCAATGTTGGCGACAAGGGTATGTTCCAGGCTAAATTCTATGGACTTGGAGCAGATGGAACCGTAGGTGCCAATAAGAATTCTGTAAAAATAATAGGAGATAACACCAATAAATATTGCCAGGCCTATTTCTCCTATGATTCCAAGAAATCTGGCGGCTTCACATGCTCACATCTGCGATTTGGCGACACGCCTATCCGTTCCACATATCTTGTGAATACTCCGAACTTTGTAGCTTGCCATGTTCAGGCTTATCTGCACATGTATGATGTGTTGCGTGGATTGCAATCTAACGGAACATTTCTATTGAATACAATATGGGAAGGTGACGAGCTCGTGAAGAATCTTCCGAATAAAGTGAAACGTTATGTTGCGGAAAACAATATCACATTCTATTATATAAATGCATCGAAGATAGCACAGGAGATAGGTCTGGGTAATCGTACAAACACTATTCTCCAAAGTGCATTCTTCCGTATCACAGAGGTAATTCCGGTGGATCTTGCAGTCGAGCAGATGAAGAAATTCATTTTGAAGTCTTATGGCAAGAAAGGTGAAAACGTGGTGAATATGAACTATGCAGCCGTTGATCGCGGTGGAGAGTATCATAAACTTGAGGTGGATCCCGCGTGGGCAGGTCTTCAGGATGATGCACCGGCATTGGCACCGGCACCCGAATTCATCACCAATGTGGTGCGTCCTATCAATGCTCAGGATGGCGACCTTCTTCCGGTAAGCACATTTGTTGATAGTCCTGACGGCACATGGCAGCTGGGCACTGCCGCTTACGAGAAGCGTGGCGTGGCTGCTTTCGTTCCGGAATGGAATCCGGAGAACTGTATACAATGTAACAAATGCTCCTACGTTTGTCCTCATGCATGTATTCGTCCGTTTGTTCTGACTCCCGAGGAGGCTCAGGCTGCTCCGTTTGGCGAGGAACATTCAATTCCGGCCATTGGCAAGACATTTGCCGGTATGCGATTTGTCCAGCAAGTGGATGTCCTTGACTGTCTCGGATGCAGCAACTGTGCAGATGTATGTCCGGGCAAGAAAGGGCAGAAGGCTCTTACAATGGTGTCTGAAGAGAGCCAGCTTCCGCAGCAGCAGAATTGGGACTGGCTTGTTAAGAATGTGAAGAGCAAAGCCAACCTTGTAGATGTAAGTCTGAACGCCAAGAACAGCCAGTTTGCGCAGCCATTGTTTGAATTCTCCGGCGCATGCTCCGGTTGTGGCGAGACTCCTTACCTGAAACTTATAACCCAGCTTTTCGGAGATCATGAGCAAGTGGCAAACGCAACAGGATGTTCATCCATATATTCCGGTTCTGTTCCTTCCACTCCTTATACTACGGATGCTGACGGTCACGGACCGGCATGGGCCAACTCGCTGTTTGAGGATTTCTGTGAATTCGGTCTCGGTATGCATCTCGGATATGAGAAGATGCGTGCGCGTCTTGAAGATATTTGTACTGCTATTGACGCAGATGCCGATGCTCCTGCAGATTTGAAAGATGCTGCAAAAGCATGGTATGAAGGCAGAAACGATGCCAAGACATCCCGCGAAGCAGGAGATGCTCTCGTGGCTGTTGCTGCCAAGTACGCTGATAAATGCGAAAATTGCTCCACTATCGTAAATCTGAGCCACTACTTGACAAAACGCAGCCAATGGATTGTCGGAGGTGATGGCGCAAGTTATGATATAGGTTTCGGAGGTCTTGACCATGTTATAGCATCCGGCAAAAATGTCAATATTCTCGTGCTTGATACAGAGGTTTATTCCAATACCGGCGGACAATCTTCAAAGTCCACTCCTATCGGTGCTATCGCAAAATTTGCAGCTGCCGGTAAGAGAATCCGCAAGAAAGATCTCGGTCTTATTGCCACCACATATGGCTATGTCTATGTGGCTCAAGTTGCTATGGGAGCTGACAATGCCCAGACTCTTAAAGCAATACGCGAGGCGGAAGCATACGATGGTCCATCGCTGATAATAGCTTACGCACCATGTATCAATCATGGAATCAAGGTAGGTATGCATAGTCAGCATGAAGAGCAAAAAGCTGTGGAATGTGGCTACTGGCAATTGTGGCGTTACAATCCTGCAATAGAGAATTCCGGACAGAATCCGTTCACTCTTGACAGTAAAGAGCCGGATTGGAGCAAGTTTGACGATTTCCTGAAAGGAGAGGTTCGTTTCGCTTCATTACAGAAGATGTATCCGGAGCAGGCTCAGGAACTCTTTGACGCAGCCAAAGCTAATGCACAGTGGCGTTATAACAACTACAAGCGTCTTTCTCAGCAGAATTGGGGCACAGATCCCGAACTTACCCCTGAGGAGGAGGCACTCCGCAAATCGTAATCACAACAGTTCCTTACAAGCAAATAGTCGTAGCTATGGGAGAAGGGGCTAAAGCGGCACTATCAGCTGTGGATGACCGTATGCGGGGAGTCACTCCGGTACAATAAATTTAATTAAATAACGTAATTAATTAGGGGCATTTTTTGAATGTCCCTAATTAATTTGATGTGTTATGGATAAATTTGAAGAGGTTTCACATAACTATACTTTGCCGGAGGCAATCATTGAAGCTCAGAGATGCCTTGATTGCAAAGTGCCGGGTTGTAAGAAAGGTTGCCCGATAAGCAATGATATACCCGACTGGATAGCCCAGCTCAGAAAAGGAAATTTTGGTAATGCGATAGATATAATCCGGAGCAAGAGCAATCTTCCGGCTGTGTGCGGGCGCGTTTGTGCCCATGAACGTCAGTGTGAGGGTAATTGCGTACTTAACAAGGCAGGTAAACATATCAACATCGGTAAACTTGAGAGGTTTATAGCTGACTTCGATTCAGAAGCAGGGTTGGAACATGACAGGATTCCGGAGAAGACAAAAGGGAAAGTGGCGGTAATTGGCAGCGGTCCTGCAGGGTTGACAATTGCCGGGGATCTTGCGCGCAAGGGATTCAAAGTAATAATATATGAGATGGAGAAGGAAGCGGGAGGAGTGCTTCTTTATGGAATACCGGAGTATAGACTCCCGAAGGAGGTGGTAAGAAGGGAAATCCGGCGTATCGAAGCCCTTGGTGTGGATTTCCAACTTGGAGTAACAATCGGAGTTGATATGACAGTAGACGATTTGTTTGCCAAGGGGTATGATGCTATTTTTTTAGGAACGGGAGCCGGTCTGCCGCGAAAATTGCCGATAGAAGGCATGGAACATCCGGGATTCATTCAGGCATTGCCATTCCTGCGACGTGTGCAATTATATAATTCAGGGCATATTGACAGGTCGGAAGTTGTTATTGGCAACGGAGACAAAGTTTTTGTTATCGGTGGTGGCAACACAGCTATGGACTCTGCAAGAACAGCGGTGCGTCTTGGCTCCAAAGAGGTAACAGTCGTTTATAGGCGTACCATCAACGAGATGCGAGCTTTGCGTTCCGAATATGAAGAGGCAGTGGAGGAAGGCGTGAAATTCATGTGGAATTCCAACGTTGTGAAAATTAACGGGGGCAAAGGTAATAAGTTGGAATCCATAGTGATTGACACTGACGGCATTAAAAAAGAATATGCGGCTGATCATCTTCTCGGAGCCGTGGGTAGTGGTCCGGCGGCACGTATTGTCTCTACCACAACTGGAATAGAAGTAGATGACAAAGGGTATGTGTTGATACGGGAAGTTCCATACGGCATGTCAACAAGAGCGGGTGTCTTTGCCGGTGGCGATGTCACCGCGCAACCGGCTACTGTGGTACATGCCATGCGTGATGCAAAGAAAGTGGCCGAAGGTATAGAGCAATATGTATCTGCAGTAAAACTCATGTCAGCCATCCAATAATGCAAAAACAACATGGTTTAAAAACATAGTCACTGATTAATTATAAAATTGATAGCGAATTTTCTCTGAATTAAGGAAATTTGCTAATTTTGTATGTGCAATAGAAAAGGTTGCGGTCAAATGAAGGAAAGAATACAGCAATTAAGGGATAAGATATTGGCGGGCGGAAGATTAACAAAAGAAGAAGCCTTGTCTCTATGTAATATTCAGAAATCAGATGAGCAGGCATTGTGGGATGCCGCTCAGGAGATATCAGAAAAATTTGTAAACAGGGAGTTTGATTCATGTTCCATAATCAATGCCCGGTCCGGCAAATGTCCTGAAAATTGCAAATGGTGTGCCCAATCTGCTCATTTCAAGACCAGGATAGATACATATCCATTGGTAGACAGGCAGCTTTGCATGGAGATGGCTGATGCCAACCGCAAAGCCGGTATAAAAAGATTCTCACTTGTTACGAGTGGACGCCGTATGTCCGGGAAAGATCTTGAAACCGTATGCGATTATTACCGGGAATTGCGAGAGAAAGGAGGACTCAAGCTGTGTGCCTCCATGGGACTTCTTGAGAAAGATGAACTGCAGAAACTGTATGACTCCGGTGTGACCCGGTATCATTGCAACCTTGAAGCCGCACCAACTTTTTTCGGAGAATTATGCACCACCCATACAGTGGAGGATAAGATTCAGACTATATTGGCGGCAAAGGAGATTGGAATGGAGGTCTGCAGCGGAGGTATTATCGGGATGGGAGAGTCCCGGCGACAACGTATAGAACTTGCACTGGAACTTCTGCGTGTAGAACCTCAGTCAATCCCAATAAATATACTTTGCCCTATTCCCGGCACTCCGTTGGAAAATCAGGAGCCACTTGCCGAGAATGAGGTTTTGAATACATTGTCATTTTTCCGATTTATACATCCTGATGTGACGCTGAGATTTGCAGGCGGTCGCGCCAAACTTTCCAGAGATACACAGTTGAAAGCTCTCGTAATAGGAATGAATGGCAGTATAATGGGCGATATGCTCACTACAATAGGAGCCGGAGTGGAAGATGATAAAAAAATGATTGCCGAAGGAGGGTATAGATATTAGGTATTAGGTGTTAGGTGTTAGGTTATGATGCGTTTTGGTGCTGTTATAATTTGTGTGGTTGCATGCAGTACTTTTTCTTTGGCTCGACAGGAATCAAAGTCGATGCAGGAGTCTTATGCTTCGAATGTGGTTCCGGATTCAGTAGAAACGCTTCAGGAGGTTGTGGTGAAGTCTGACGGAATACGCAAGATGAAATACACAGCCGGTAATACGGAACTAATAACAGCTGCCGAACTAACCCGTGCGGCATGTTGCAATCTCGGTGAGAGTTTTACTACCAATCCCTCTGTAGACGTAAGCTATAGTGATGCTGCCACCGGTGCCCGACAGATCAAATTATTGGGACTTGCCGGTACTTATGTGCAGATTCTGACTGAGAATGTCCCCAATTTTCGCGGCGCAGCCTCTCCGTTTGGCTTGGGTTATATCCCCGGACCATGGATGCAGTCCATATCTGTATCAAAAGGTGCCAGCTCGGTGAAGAACGGATATGAGTCAATCAGCGGGCAGATAAATGTGGAGATGCGAAAGCCTCAGCTTGAACCTTCGATAGCTGTGAATGGATATCTTGACCATAAGCTGAAAGCGGAGGTGAATGCGGTGGGTAATTTGCATTTTGGAGACAAATGGAGTGGCAGCCTGCTTTTACACGGAGAAAACAGTTTCAAATCGCATGATGAGAATGGAGACGGTTTTATGGATACTCCCAAAGTGCGCCAGTTATCCGCCATGAACCGTTGGGCATATCTTTCGAACAATTACGTATTTCAACTTGCACTGAAATATCTTGATGAAAGAAGGGAAAGTGGGCAGGATGAGCATCATGTCTCCAATATGTCTGCAGGAATGCCGATATATAAAATCGGCATAGATACAAAGAGGGGAGAGGTGTTTACAAAAAACGCATATATCTTTGACAAGGATAATGATGGGAATGTGGCTTTGATTCTTTCCGGCTCATACCATCATCAGAATTCACTATATGGAGTGAAATACTATGATGTGAATCAGGGAAACATCTATGCTTCTTTGATGTTTGAGAGAAAATGGCTTGAGGGAAGACATGCATTGTCCGCCGGTCTGAGCTATAATTATGATAATTATCATCAGCGTTATCTTCTTGAGGCAACTGCCACGAGATTGCGTACAAAGGAAATTGAGGCTGTGAGCGGAGCTTACGCCCAATATACACTTGATTTTGATTCCAAACTTATAGCCATGGGTGGCGTAAGATATGATTATAGTTCTGAATATGGCTCAATGTTCACACCAAGATTGCATCTTAGATATAATCCTTCGGACGACTGGACATTCAATGCCTCTGCGGGACGTGGATATCGGGCGGCTCACCCTCTCGCGGAATTCAATTATCTGCTTGCTTCATCAAGACGTGTCGAGATTGAGAAAAACCTTCCTCAGGAATCAGCATGGAATTATGGCGCCGGAGCAACATGGACTCCCGGTTTTCTGAATGGTAAATATACTATTTCCGCCGAATATTATTTCACAGATTTCCGTCACCAGCTGTGCCTGAATTTTGACATCGACCCACATGCTGTCTATATATATGGGCTTAAAGGGAAATCCCGCAGCCATACTTTTCAGGCAGAATTGACTGCAAGAATTCTGTCGGATCTTACCCTTACAGGTGCTTATCGTCTTACGGATGTAAAAAGTGATTACGGCTCCGGTATGCGCCGACGCCCTCTTACATCCCGACATAAAGGGTTGTTTACAATCTGTTGGTCGCCCCGCATGGGGATATGGCAGGCGGATGTTACTCTGGCTGTTAATGGTGGAGGACGTATGCCGGATCCGTATGTTTTTGAAGAAGGGTCTCCGTCATGGAATCCTACATATAAGACATATTGTACTCTGAATGCTCAGGTTACAAGAAATTTCCGTCATTGGGCCGTTTATCTGGGTGGTGAGAATCTTACCGGCTATACACAGAAGAACCCGATAATCAGCGCCTCCGATCCGTGGGGCCCGAATTTTGATTCTACAATGATTTGGGGACCTTTGCACGGAGCTGTAATATATATCGGATTCAGATATAATTTTACCAAATATTAATTCGTTAAATAAACATATAAAGATTATAAGCTATGAGAAAGATTTTACTTTTGTTTGCAGCAATTGTAATTGCGCTCGGAGTGTCAGCCAAAGAGAATAACGACACTACGGTTTGTTTCAAGATATCTCCGGCAATGTCGTGTGCCAATTGCGAGAATAAGATAAAGAGCAACCTGCGTTTTGAGAAGGGTGTAACCGCCATTGAGGCCACAGCTCCCGGTGATCAGGTCACAATAAGTTATAATAAGACCAAGACTGATGCCTCAAAAATAGAAAGTGCATTCAGCAAAATCGGATATAAAGCTACTGCTGAGGGTGCAAAGACATGTGAGAAGCAAAGCTCATCGGTCAAGGGTTGCTGCGGAAGCGGTTGTAAAAAGCAGGAAGTGAAGACTTGCTGCAAGAAAGAGGTTAACAGTAAGGAAGAAAAAACCTGTTGCAAAGAAAAGAAGGAAACAAAATAAGCATTCCCCTTATAAATTATGGAAGTATTAAAACAGACAAACTTCGATTTTAAAGATCAAAAAAGCGTGTACCATGGTAAAGTGCGCGATGTATATAACATAGCGGATAAATACCTTGTGATGGTGGCAACCGACCGTATATCAGCCTTTGATGTGGTACTACCGGAGGGTATTCCCTACAAGGGCCAGGTATTGAACCAGATAGCCGAATTCTTTTTGGATTCTACAAGCGATATAGTGCCCAACTGGAAATTGGCATGTCCGGATCCGATGGTAACCGTAGGTTTATGCTGCGAACCATTAAAGATAGAGATGATTGTAAGAGGTTATATTGCGGGTTCAGCCTGGCGCGACTACAAAGCCGGAGCAAGAGAGATTTGCGGTGTGAAGTTACCAGACGGGCTGAAGGAGAATCAGAAACTGGATACTCCGATTCTGACACCCACAACCAAAGCTGATGCCGGACATGATGAGAATATCTCTCGCGATGAGATTATTTCCCGGGGTATAGTGCCTGAAGATATATATGAGCAGGTTGAGGAATATGCTTTGGCACTTTTTGAGCGTGGAAGCAAGATAGCATCCGAACATGGATTGATTCTTGTTGACACCAAGTATGAATTTGGGTTGAAGGATGGCAAAGTTATTCTGATAGATGAAATTCACACGCCCGATTCATCCCGCTATTTCTATGCTGATGGATATGAGGAGCGTCTTGAAAAGGGGGAAGAGCAGAAACAATTGTCAAAGGAGTTTGTGCGTCAATGGCTCATTTCAAATGGATTTATGGGTAAGGAGGGTCAGCAGGTACCGGAGATGACCCCTGAATATTGCAATGAGGTGAGTCAGCGATATATCGAGCTGTATGAAAAGATTACAGGCAAAAAATTTGAGCCTGTTACCACCGGCGGTACATTATCCGATCGGATCTTCAACAATACCGATGAGTGTCTTGTTCACCTTTCTTAAATAAAGTCATTAAAATCATTAAGGTCATTAAGGTCGCAGGACCTTAATGACCTTAATTTAAATATTTTTACTAAATATGGTCAAACACATAGTTATGTTCAAGTTCAGCGGAACTGAAGAGCAGCGGGCTGAAGCTTGTTTGAAATTTCGCGATGCGCTTTTGGCGTTACCTCAGGAGATAGAATGCTTGCAAAGCATGGAAGTGGGAATCAATGAAAATCCTGCCGAGAACTGGAATCTTGTTCTCACTGCAGTTGTCCCCACAATGGAGGATGTAGCTGTTTACGCAAAGCATCCGTCACATGTGGCAGCTGCGGCTCTTGTAAAGCCTCAGATTGAAAATCGCGCCTGCGTAGACTTCACTCTTTGCGGAGAGTGTTAGGATTGAATTCGCGTGTATATACCACAGTCATTTCATCCGGATTAACACGGATTCCACCCTTCTCCTCAATGGTGTTCAGCCAGTATTCGCGGAGGTCATCAATCTGTTTCTTAGCCTTTTTGGGTTGGTCGGCCATCAGCTTTTTGATCACACGTGATTCCAGATTATATTTATACCAGGCCACGCGGATAAATTTCCAGTTCTGGTCTGTAAGGTCATATTTCTTTTGCAGCGTATTTGCAAGAGCATTCCCTTCGGCATCTGCCGCTGCATCGTAAATTCCGCGGTAATATTGTTGCAGCTGGTCATCAGAAAGAATGGAAGCAAGGGTATTGTCACGCATTTTGTTGAGCTGGTTGCGACCCTTTATTGTGAGTACCCCGTCATTCTCCTTTATAGAGTCTACAAATTTCTTGTTTTCTTTCTCTATTGCTTTTGCGAGCGCCACCTGTTGATCTCCTGTAAGTTTGCAAAGACTGCTCACTTCAAAGACATCGCGCTGAGTGGATGGAGAGAAACTTGCCAAAGCCTCAGTATTGAGAGTCTGGGCAAAAACAGGGGCTGAAATTGCAAAAATCAATGTCGAAATAAACGTTTTTAGTTTCGTCATAGTTAAAAATGATGTTAAAATTGTTTTATTTTGAAGAAAAAATGTATCTTTGTGCAAATTTAGTAAAAACTTTAAAACCTGCTCATGATATACGGAAAAAAATTCAATTATTTATTATGTGGGGTTAATGCTTTGACCTTGACTCCAGCTGTTGCACATGCAGCCGGGACAGAAAATAAGAAAGCTGACTCCCGTCCAAACGTAGTGCTAATTGCTATTGATGATATGAAGCCGTGGATAGGTCCTTATGATGATCAATTGGCCAAGACTCCTTCAATGGACAGACTGGCAGCACAGGGCACTACTTTCAGCAATGCATATTGTCAGGTGGCGTTGAGTGGTCCCACAAGGTCGTCACTGATGACGGGTCTGAATCCTGACCATACAGGGGTATGGTGGCTCATGGGTTCGTTCCGTAAAAACAATCCTGATATTGTGACAATGCCTGAAGCTTTGAAAAACAATGGATATGAAACAGTAGGCGTTGGAAAAGTTTACCATCCTCTTAGAGATAAATCTGTAAAGGATGATCCCAAGTCCTGGAGCCTTCCATATATAAAGACCGCAGGAGCCACCTATGCTCTGGCAAATGGACGTGTAGCTACAGAATGTGCTGATGTTCCTGACAATGGTTATGTGGATGGTATCATTGCAGAAGAGGCTGTCAAAGCTATCAGCAAGCTGAAAGATGGCGACAAGCCATTCTTCCTCGGGGTCGGTTTCAAAAAACCGCACCTCCCTTTCTGCGCACCCAAGAAATACTGGGATATGTATAGCCGGGAGGATATGCCTCTCGCCCAATTCCAGGGAATTGCTGAGGATGATGTAGAATATGCTTATCATAACTCTTTGGAGGTGAAAGGATACTCAGATATTCCACCGTTTGAGAGCTATATGGATACCAAGCATCTTGATGAAGACACCCAGAGACGATTGCTCCATGCTTATTACGCATGTATATCCTATACAGATGCTCAGGTGGGTAAAGTGCTTGATGCAATTGAGAAAGAGGGATTGGCAGACAATACGATAGTTATTCTTTACGGTGACCATGGATATCACTTGGGTGATCATGGCATGTGGAATAAGATGACCAATTTCGAGAATGCCACTCATGTGCCCCTGATTGTTTCCGCCCCCGGAATGAAAAAGGGCGTGAAATCAGATTCCATGGTTGAATTCCTTGATATTTTCCCCACCGTATGCGAACTTACATCTACCGAGCATCCCCAGCTGCTTGATGGCACAAGCCTCGTTCCGGTGTTGAAAAATCCGAAAGCAAAGATAAAAGACTACTCCATGAGTCAGTATAGCCGCACCACAACCGAAAACTATACCATCTCCACCGACACTGACCTCAGAGGGAAAGCCAAGGAGCTGGAAGAGGATATACACGGATATGCATTGCGCGACCCGAGATATCGTCTTGTGGAATGGACAAAAGGGTTCAAGACCTATCAGCCGTTTGACGAGGGGAAAGTGATTGGCTATCAGCTTTTCGACTACAAGAAAGATCCGAATGAAACACGCAATCTTGCCAATGATCCCGCGTATGCAAAGGTGGTGAAGAAGCTCAAAAAGCAACTGCATGAATATTATGCACGCAGCTATTCCTCACCGATGAGCGCTCCGATTGCCAACTGCGCTGATGGCAAATAAGAAATTATTGGTGAATTATTGACTCAAGCTCCTTCTATATTCTTCAATTCCTTGAGCAGCAAACCGCCGGAAGGCCTATACACACTTTTTGCCGCGGAATGGTTCATAATTTTATGCAAAGTTAGTGAATTTCAGTGAAAATTATTACCTTTGCAGAAATTAAACATGTACAAACCTATACATTATGAAATTTGGAAAATTGATAGTTGCACTTGCACTGAGTGTGCCGATGTCAATGTTTGCTGATATCGACAAATATGCGTGTACGAGTATTATGGTCGGCAAGAAGGCTTCGTCCGATGGATCGGTTATGACAAGCCACACATGCGATTCCTGGTATCGCACATGGATGCAGTCGGTAGCTCCGAAAGATTATCCGGGAGATACTGTGATGAGCATATATAGCGAGAGGGTGCATACCGAATATCCCGGAAGCACTGATGGAATGAAGGAGCTTGGACAGATACCGCAAGTGAAGCATACCTTCAGATTTTTGGACACTGCGTATCCTTGTCTCAACGAAAAGCAGCTTGCAATAGGGGAGGCCACTTTCTACGGACGTCAGGAACTGAAAAATCCTGATGGTATGTTTACGATTGAGGAGCTGATGAGATTGTCTCTTGAACGCTGTTCCACAGCTCGTGAGGCTATTCAGCTTATGGGAGAACTCATAAAGAAATATGGTTATGGCGACACCGGTGAATGTCTTACAATTGCCGACCCCAAGGAAGTATGGATATTTGAGGTTCTAGGTGAAGGGCCAAAGAAGAAAGGGGGAGTATGGGCGGCCGCGCGTATACCCGATGACCATATAGCTGTTTCTGCAAATGTGAGTCGTATCGGTAAGATTGATTTCAATGATCCGGATAATTTTATGTATTCCGACAATGTTAAGGATGTTGCCAAAAAAATGGGTCTGTGGGACGGCAAAGAGGAATTCTCTTTCTGGAAAGTTTACAGCGGTGGAAATTATCTCAAAGAACCGAAAAATTATAGTGTGAGGGAGCTTTATATCATGCAGCAACTTGCACCGAATGCGGGATTGAATGATAAGATGGAGGAACTTCCCTTGAGTGTTAAGGCGGAGAAAAAAGTTTCGGTGGAGGATGTTGCAAAATTACTTGGCACATATTATGAAGGTACGGATTTGAACCTCAGCGGCAAATTGAAAGTAAAGAATCCGGTCAAGAAAGATGGCGATTCGGCAGATGTGCCTGATTCAGTGGTAAGCAATTTTGCAAATCCATGGATGCGGCCTGACGAGATAGCTGTATATGAAGCCATGGGAGACAGCACCATGCATAATATTCGCACTGTTAGTGTGTCATGGTGCGCGTATTCCACAATCCTGCAGTGCCGTGATTGGTTGCCCGATGGTGTTGGAGGAGTGGCATGGATATGTCTTGACAATCCCGGTCAGTCCCCGCGGTTTCCGGTATTTGCCGGAGGTACCGATGTTCCGGATATGCTGAAGATATGCGGACAGCATCGTCCGCGTCAGGATGCCGCATTGTGGCATTTCCGTGAGCCCAACAGATTGGCAACCGTGCGTTGGGGAGAAGCCCGCAAGAGCATGGAGCCGGCACGTGATTATTTCCTTGCCAAAGGGAAAAGGGAATTGCCGGCATTGGAAAAAGAATATTCAGACTTGCTCAATTCAGGAAAGACTGAAGAAGCGGCTGCGTTGCTTACCGATTATACGCGAGATTTCTTTGCCGCAACAGTATATAAATGGGATGAGCTCGGAAAGAAATATTGGAAAGACAACTGGAAAGGATTCTGATATAATTTGAACGGCAGCTTGATAATATAAGGGAGTGACTTGGATGGTCGCTCCTTTATTTTTATGAGACATACTCTATACAGTCTGTAACATTTTCAAAAGATAAAATTCATAAGCGGATTCATGAATATAGATTTGCACTTAAGTGATGATTAAAAATGCAGATTATGATGAAGATTGCAAGAAAAATGATGCTCATTGCATCAGTGATTATTATCAGTTCATGTTCCAGAACAATCTATGTCCCTGTAGAAAATACAGTACAGAGTAAAGATTCATTAGTAAGAACCTTGTGGAAAGCAGATACATTGACAGTTAGGGATAGTGTAAGTACGTTTGTCAAAGGGGATTCTGTTGTGGTAGAGCGTATAAGATGGAAGGAGCATTTGCGGGAAGTGCGTGATACTGTAGTGAAAAACCACATAGATTCCATATATATTGAAAAGCCGGTTCCTATAGAAGTTGTCAAAGAGGTCAATAAGCCTCTGCCATGGTGGCGTAAAATTCTGATATGGCTCGGAGCATTATCACTTGTTTTGATTCTTTTGTTTGCAGTCAACAAATTCAAGAAATTTATAATTTGTTGACATGGATGAATTTGGTGTGGCTTATTTTGCCGGTCTTCTTGGAAAATCCACCAAGAATCTGCCAATGGGCTATGAAGAAAAATATCAGGAGGGTCACTCAACGTATACGATACTGTGACATTCAACTGGGGATTCAACAGCAACCAGTATTCCACAAAATTCAGGGAAGATGACTACTGCCGGGATGCCATTACTTTCTCCTGGGAATAATCTCCCAAATTAACTATAACAAAAAAGAGCCTCCCGATGGAGGCTTTTTTGTTATACACATCTTCGTACAAACAATTTTCATTTGTCAAAATGGTATTTATGAAAAAAGGATTATCAAGAAATCAATTCGTAAATGATTGATTTGCTTGATAATCCTTTTGCGGAGTGACCGAGATTCGAACTCGGGATACGCTTTTGGCGTATACACGCTTTCCAGGCGTGCCTCTTCAGCCACTCGAGCATCACTCCAATTGGGAAAGATTGCTCTTTAAGATGTGAATTCTCATTCTATTGTGAAGCCTGAAACTCTTTCACAACGCGAAGTTAATGCTTTTCTCTGAATTGGCATAATATTTTGTCAAATTTTTATTATTTTTGTCTAAAATTTCACGAAATGAGAATCTATCCATTATTTATTGCTTTGTTGGCAGTTTTGATTGCCGGATCGTGCAAAGGGGGTAAGCATGAGCAGGATGCTTCCTTCCCGGCAGATTTCAATGCTTTGCCGGATACTGCCAGGGTGGCTTATGTCATGAAACACGCAACACCCGATTCTGTAGCTCGTTTTATATGCCGTGCCGCTTTAGGTCAAATCAAAGATGCAAGTATCGACAATCTCGGCATAGCCACCAATTATGCCTATGAAAAATATCAGGCTCAGGATGCTGATACATTCGGCTTGGAATACGATAATTTCGTGTCATCGCTCCCTCTTGCCGACAAAATGCGTATGTATGCCATGGCAGGCACTGAGGATCCGCAGGGGCTTGGTTTGCAACTCGGACTGGAATATCTGCAATCCATTCGGGAGAAGAATATGACAGTCAATGATGTTGACAAAGAGATAAGTGCGTTCAAAAAAGCCTGTGGGAACGATTCCTCTCTTTATGAACGTTTTATGGTGGGTTTCCGCACCGTGCTTGAAGTGGATAGCGGCAGAGATGTGCAAAAAGAGATTTATAATAAATACAGATGAAACCTTTTTCAGAATATTCAGCCTTAATAGAGAAGGAATTGCGCAATCTGGAATTTCCGGAAGGCGAACTTTCCACTTTATATGAGCCGATAACCTACGGTCTTTCAGCCGGAGGGAAGCGTCTTCGTCCTGCATTGCTGATGATGACGGCAGATGCATTTGGTGATAATGTTGAAAATGCCGTGATGCCGGCAATTGGGATTGAAACATTCCATAATTTCACACTTCTTCATGATGATGTGATGGATAATTCCGATACTCGTCGCGGCAGACCCTCCGTGCATGCCAAATGGGATGTAAATACAGCCATATTATCGGGAGACACAATGCTTACTCTTGCCACTCAATATATCTCGCAAGTGGATGATTGCAAGCTCCGCAAAGTTTTGGATTCATTCAATGAAATGGCGATTCGGGTTTATGAAGGTCAGCGTCTTGATATGGATTTTGAAACACGTGAAGATGTCACCATAGATGACTATACCCGAATGATAATGGATAAGACCGGTGCATTACTTGGTGCCTCTGCCAGAATAGGAGCTTTGATAGGGGGCGCCTCAGAAGAGGATGCTGCCATAATGTATGAATACGGGATGATGTTGGGGGTGGCGTTCCAGATTCAGGATGATTGGCTCGACGTATTTGGCGACTCCACCACTTTCGGCAAACCTATAGGTGGCGATATCAACAACAATAAGAAATCTTTCCTGATGCTTACTGCATTGACTGACAATGGTGCTGACGGGGATGCCTTGCGCGAAGCTGTGAAACTGCCGTCAGGCGATACAAAAGTGAAAGTTGTGACGCGCATTTATGAGAAGATGGGAGTTTCAGAGATATGTAAAAAGGAGATATCGCATTATGTATCGCGGGCTATGTCAGCGCTTAAGAAGGTGAATCTTCCTGAAGAGAGGAAAGAACCTTACCGCATATTGCTTGAAAAATTAACCGGACGCAAGAAATGACCGATACCCATACACATCTGTATATGGATGCCTTTGCCGGCGAGGAGTCGGCAGCTGTGGAGAGAGCTATAGCTGCGGGTGTTACCGGCATGGTTTTTCCCGGTGTCTCCCCCGAATCGCATGAAGCAATGATGGCGCTGCATGAGAGATTCCCGGAAAATACCAAGGTTGCATTAGGATTGCACCCTACAGAATTGGGTGAAGACTATGATACAACGCTTGATATTATGGAGCGTGAACTCGAAAAAGGTGTGTTTTCTGCCATAGGGGAAGTGGGAATAGATCTGCATTGGGATGCCTCTAATGTTGATGCTCAGAAGAAAGCATTCGCGCGACAGCTTGAATGGGCAAAATGCCATAATCTTCCCGTAATCATTCATTGCCGCGAGGGTGTTGACGAAACATTGGAGGTTATAAAGGGTGCCGGCGAGAATCTGCCTCCCTTGATATTCCATAGTTTTACATCCGGATTGGAAGATGTGCGCAAGATCCGAGAGGTGTGCGATCCGTATTTTGGTATCAATGGGGTGGTGACATTCAAGAATGCCCGTGAATTGCGCGAGGCATTGCCGGAGATCGGGATAGAAAGAATAGTTTTGGAGACAGATGCTCCATACCTTGCTCCTGTGCCTCACCGGGGAAGCCGCAACGAAAGTTCATATATACCGCTTATCCGCGACAAGGTGGCGGAGACGCTCGGTATCTCCCCGGAAGAAACAGAGACAATAACAGACAGGAATGCCGACTACCTCTTCAACCTGAACAAAACCTAAAGTCTGGAATCTAATACATGATACTTAAAACCTAAAACCTGACAAACGTGTTTTCGTTCCCGCTTCAGCAACCCGTGGTCATATTCTTAGTGGTATTGATAGTGATACTGCTCGGACCGCTGGTGTTCCGACCATTGAAGATACCTTCAATAGTCGGGATGATACTTGCGGGCATCCTCATAGGTCCATACGGACTTAACCTGCTTGAGAGGGATACAAGTTTCAAGATATTCGGTGAGGTTGGGATCCTTTACATAATGTTTTTGGCGGCAGTGGAGATAGATATGTTCCACTTGCGAAAATCCTCGCGCAAGGGGGTGATATTCGGATTGTTGTCATTTGCATTGCCTATGGCGGCCGGTATTTTCGGATCGCATTATGCCTTTGGAGTAGGATGGACCACTTCGGTGCTTATTGCTTCCATGTATGCCTCCCACACGCTCGTTTCCTACCCTGTAGTCAGCCGCTTCGGATTGTCGAATGTGCAGGCAGCGGTAATTGCCGTCTTCGGCACCATAGTAGCCGTTCTGCTTGCCCTGCTCACCCTTGCGCAAGTGGTGTCGGTAAAGGTAAATGGAGGTTTTGCCGTGTCCGGGCTTATCCGGTTAGGCATTTCCATGGTGATATACATGCTCGTTGTCAGCTATTCCTTTCCCTGGCTTACCCGACGCGTGTTTGAGCATAACAATGACGCAATCACCCAATATATCTTCATCCTTGCATTGGTATTCGTAGCCTCCCTCCTTGCGCAGCTTATCGGACTTGAAGCCATTCTCGGTGCATTCTATGCGGGTTTGGTGCTGAATCCGATGATACCGACACGTTCCGGGTTGATGAAGAATATCAAATTCCTGGGGAACGCCATATTCATTCCTTACTTTCTGATAGGGGTGGGGATGCTCATCAATGTTGGTGTTATCTTCAAAGGGTGGAACGTAGCCTGGGTAGCCATCAACATGACTGTAGTGGCTTTGTTTACAAAATGGATAGCTGCATTTATAGCATCAAAACTCTTCGGTCTTGACAGTTCCGACCGTCAGCTAATGTTCGGTCTGACCTCCGGGAAAGCAGCTGCCACGATTGCTGCAACCATTATCGGTTTTCAATATGGCTTGCTTACTGAAGATATCATGAACGGAGCAGTGGTGATGATCCTGATATGCTGCATCGTATCCACCGTAACCACAGAAAGGGCGGCAAGGAAGATCAGAATAAGAATCACAGCGGAGGAACTAAGTCACGATGAACTGACTCCCGGAGAATATGCACGGCAGATTGTAGCAGTGGCTAATCCTGTTACGTCAGAGGGTATCATGCGTCTTGCTCTTTTCATGCGTGCTCCCGAAAATCATAATTACATCACAGCTTTGTTTGTACGTAATAATGATGATTCGCGCGTGGTGCAGATGGGGCGGAACGCATTAAGGAGCGCTGTAGCTGTGGCAGACGGCATGGATGTGGAGATAAAGCCTGTAGAGCGTTTTGACCTTAACATAGTATCAGGGTTGACAAATGTCAGTCACGAAGAACGGGCAACGGAGATGGTAATCGGACTTCACAGGAAATCCAACATAGTCGACACCTTTTATGGCACGATGATAGAGCAGCTTCTCAAATCCACCAACAAAATGGTGATGATGTCGCGCTGTTTCATCCCTGTGGATACTGTCAACCGTATAGTAGTGACCGTGCCTGAAAAGGCAGAGTTTGAGACAGGTTTCAAACTCTGGGTGATGCGCGTGGCAAATCTCGGTGCACAAGTGGCGGCCCGTCTTGTATTCATATCATACCCGGCTACCGCTGAATTCATACGGAGTGTAATAGAGGAGGAGAGAATAGAGGTAAGACATGACTATCGCAATATGAACACATGGGACGACTTCATACTTCTTTCTTCAGAAATTGAGGAGGAAGATCTGCTTGTGGTGGTATCAGCGAGAAAAGGCTCTATATCCTACAGTTCCGATCTTGAAAGTCTTCCTGTATTTCTTGGCAGACATTTCACGCGTCATAATCTCCTCGTAATTTATCCGAGACAATTCTGAGAAATACTCTGAATATTCAAAAAGAAATATCATGGACGAAAACAAGAGATTGCCCGACAATTCGATATAGCGGGTAATATCATCAAGATAGAACCATTAGGAGAGGGATTTATCAACGACACATTCTTTTTGCGTACGGAAGGAGACACACCCGACTATGTGCTTCAGCGGAAGAATAAGCGCGTATTTAAAGATGTTCCTTCCATGATGGAGAATATCAGGAAAGTTACAGACCATATCCGCAAGCGTGTTGAAGCTGCCGGCGGAGATACAAGCCGGGAGGAAATCCTCATTGGCAAAAGAGATTGAATGGATCGAAAGCCGCAGAGATAAGATGCTGGGGTTCTGGAAACTTGTGGAAGATGGTGTTATACCTACTCGCGTTACGCATAACGACACAAAAATCAATAATATCCTCTTTGATAAATCCGGTGATGTATTATGCGCCATTGATCTTGATACAGTGATGGCATCCCCGGCGCTCAATGACTTCGGAGATGCCATACGTTCTTACACCAATACCGGTGCCGGGGATGATGAAGATCTTGATAAAGTGGAGATGTCGCTACCGATGTTTGAGGCCTATACCGAAGGGTATCTTTCGGAAAGGGGAGAAACCCTTTCCGAAAGTGAGATAGAATGGCTTGCATTCTCAGCGTTGTATATCACCTATGAGCAGGTGCTCCGTTTCCTTATGGACTATATTGATGGTGATAAATACTACAAAATTAAGGATGCGGATCACAATCTGCGGAGGACACACGCCCAGTATAAGCTGCTGTGCAGCATGGAGCGTCAATATGATGACATGGTGTCAGCAGTCAAACGGATTGCTTCAGAATATCGTCATTCTTAGGTATCATCCTTACCCATTTGCGATAACCGAGAATGGCTATCACCGTGTAAACACAAGAGAGTATGGGATAGAAAATCAGCCCCTTATAACTGTATAATCCGATATTCACAATATCCACCACCATCCATGCCAGCCATTGCTCGGCATATTTGCGAGCCATCATGCACATGGCAATAATGGATACCGATGTGGTGAAGGCATCCGTCATCGGCACCAGAGAATTCGTGAAAGTCCGGAGAATCCATTGCAACACACTCCATAGCACCAGCAGGGCCGCTGCTATCACTGCCCACGCTTTCACCGGAGTATGAGATATCGGAAGAGTCTTTGATTTAGAGTCCTTGGTGGGCTTATGATGAGTCCATGCCCAATACCCGTATACAGCAATTATAAGATAATATATATCCATTGCGAAGTCTGCGTATATACCCTTGGAAAGGTATATCCACATGGATATGGCCGGCTTGATGATAGTGGCTATCCACACTTTAGGGTCTGCATGGTATTCCCACCACAGGTATAAAATACCTATGGTGAAACCAATAACTTCAAGAACAAGACTCCAGTTCATATCAGAATTTCAACGTAAGTGTTGCCATTACGTTTGTTGTGGCCTGTGCTGCATAACCGGCGTATGTGTAGATTACCGGAGTGCCGTTATCTCCTATATAGTATCCTGTGCCGCAGTAGCCGTTGTTGAAATATTTCTTGTCAAACAGATTATATATGGAGAAACCTACTCTAATCTCCTTTGCTCCAAGCGCTTTGATATAAGGTAGGGTGTAGCCCAGATGAAGGTCGGTTACGCAATATCCGTCGATCGTGCAGGATTCGGAACGCGCATTATCCATATATTGCTTGCTCACATATTTGGTGTTAAGGCTTGCCTCAAAACCTTTAACATTGAAATTGAAAGCATTGTTGAAAATGAAGTCGGGCGAGTAGGCTATGGGAGTGTCACCGCAATTTACAGTGATGGGATTGCTCTCCTCATTTTCATATATGTATTGAACGAAATCCTTGATACGGTTGCGCGACAGGGTTGCATTCAATTGCCAGTCAAACCAGGAGCAAGGCTTGAATCCCGCCTGCAGTTCCGCTCCCATACGGTAGCTTTTCGGAGTGTTTACTGTCAGCGGATTCCCTGTGTCGGATAGCTGACCCGTAAGGACGAGCTGATCCTTATAGTCCATATAATAAAGATTCACTCCGGCTGTGAACATACCCTTGGAGAACGTATATCCGAGTTCATAGTCAAACAGGCGTTCTGCGCGTGGAGGATGATTCATATCCCCGTCGGTGAAATTGTCGCGTGTCGGTTCCTTGTGTGCCACAGACCATGAAGCGAAAGCACGATGCACTCCGTTTGTATAGTTCACGCCGAGTTTTGGATTGAAGAAATTCCATTTTCGATTCACTGCAAGCACAGCCGGGGCATCCGTATTCCAGTCCCAATTGTCAGAGATTCCGTCTATTGTATAATGTATATAGCGATATTGCACATCCGCAAAAGCTGAGAAAAGATGGTTTATATCATAGTTGGCGCGGAGATATACATTGGCATCCGTTTTGCGTCCGATATTGCGGTAATACTCCTGAAGCGGATTTATGGGACCGATATAATTGCGCACCCAGCTTACCTGACCGAAATGATTCCCTTTGAAATAGTTGGCGGCTTCTCCCAATGTAACATCCCATTTGTTATTATTGTAATTGAGGGTGAGCAAACCGCCTCCGAATCCATTCTTGTTATGTTTGAGCCGGATAAGGTCGCTCTTCTTTACGAGATTTCCATCCTCATCATAATAAGGTTCAAGACCATATTCCGCGAGAGTACGCTTTGTCTTGTATTGGTCGTAATAACCATTGTCAGAGGTATAATGGAGAGCTGCGGAAAGATTCCAATACTCAGCGAGACGCTGGCTCAAATGCAGTTGGAAATGATGTTGGATAAAATTGTCATATTGATTGGGATAATATGCTGTATTGCCTTCATCATCAGTATATTTACCGCAAGGATTATAACGGCGGCCATACTCAGCCATCTCCTCCTTGGAGGCATAATCCCACGCCATATAAGTTTTCTCCTTCCCGCCGAAAGCGAGCAATCTCACCAGAGTGTTTTCACCGCTGTAAGCCACCTGACCGAAGTAGCTCCACAAGTCGGAAGAAGCTCTTTCAATATATCCGTCAGACCCCATGTGGCTGATACGGGCATCAATGCTCCAGTGACCGCCAAGCAACCCCGATCCCACACGCAGAGTCTCGCGGTTGGTATTATACATGCCGTATGCTCCCGACAACTCTGCGTAAGGCACTGTGGATGGTGCGTCTGTAAGCATGTTCACGCTCGCTCCGAAAGCTCCGGCGCCATTGGTTGATGTTCCTGCACCACGCTGAATCTGCACACTCTGCAGAGAGGAGGCAAGGTCGGGCATATTCACCCAGTATACCACATGGCTCTCAGCATCATTGATAGGGATACCGTTGGCGGTGATGTTGATGCGGGAACCGTCAGTGCCTCGAATGCGCATGGAGGTATATCCCATGCCGGCACCGGCATCAGAAGTGGTAATCACGGAAGGTGTTGCGGAAATAAGGTAAGTCAAATCCCTGCCATCGTTGGATTGAAGCAATTTTTTCTTGCTCATGTTGGTGAAGGCGATGGGAGTCTTGGCAGTGGCCTGGTTTGCCACGATGTTGACTTCCTGAAGGTTGATAACTGAATCCGCCTCGTTGTCAGAGGCTGCGTGCAAAGGCACGGCAGCCGAAGCTGTCAGTGCAGCTGCGGCTGATAGAAGATAAATTCTCTTCATCTTGATTTTCTCTACGCCGGTATTATCCGGATCAGGTTCAAAGGGTATAATCTCAGATCGCTGTTTTTCTCTTCCATACTCCATGTAGCGCGGAATAAGAGGAGTTTACGGTGAACACCCCTAAATATGTTAATAATCTCACGTCATGCCCTCCGGCAAAGACGCTGCAAAATTAATATTTTTTCCTGTAAAAAACAAAGATTATTTCATCTTTTCGAAATATGCCGGATCGCCAACCACCCAAATGATGTCGCCGGCGAGCAGAACAGTATCCTTGTCAGGTTGCAGAAAATCATCCTCAGACCTCTGCACCTTCACTATCATCGAATAGTAATCTTTCTGGATATTGGTTCTTCCGAGCGGTATATCCACTATCGGGGATTTTTCGGAAAGCCTTATGCTCTTTAATTCCACCTTATGCTGCGTAACCTTGACAGTGTTGCAAGCCTGCTCTGAGGATTCAATATCCTCATTAAGGCGCTTCAGCTGGTCATCAGATCCGATTACTCCGAGAATATCTCCGGGGAAGATACGCGCCATAGGTGATGGGAGAGGCATATAATCCTCGCCGCGTTGGATACTTGAAATGCTCACTCCGTATTCATCCCTTAGTCCGGAATCTATAATTTTATCACCAACAAACGGGGCGCACTGACCAATCTGGATGTAAGCCTGGTGCATGTCGTCCACAAGGTTGTTGTTAGTGCCCAGACGAGTGTTCTCGCGGCTGTTGAGGTTGTTCATGAATCGCTCTTCCATGCGGTTGTAGCGCTGCATGAGTTTAGTCGAGGCGAAAACCATTATGATAATGAAGCATCCGCCCCCCACAATCCATCCCGTAATGGATGAATAAGCAAGGGTGGTGAAATATGTGATGAATACAAGTGCGAGAAGATAGCGCACGATACGCATAGCCACAAGAGGCACATCATAGAAACTTGCCGATTGATGCAGCTTCATCCTTTCATCCGGTTTTGTGGTGCTGAAACTCAAAGCCACAAGGAATGGAAGCATGGCAAGGATTGTTATCACTGTGGCAATCAGATGTCCCCATTTCGGGAACAATTCTTCCGTAAAGGGTAAGAGGAATTTTCTGGAGAAAATAATTTCGGCAATCAGGATTACAGAATACAGCAGAATGCGCCACAGATAGCGTTTGATAATAGCCATCCACAACTCTTTGGTTTCATTAGAGTCTGTAACCTGCTTTGAATACCTTGAAATCAGGAAATTCAGAGGTTTTGGCAGATGCCGTTCTATAATGACATAAGCACCGTCAGCCATCTGTATGAAATAGGGTGTGGTGAAGATGGTCAGCACTGATACTGCCACAATGATCGGATATAATGATGGATTAAGCACTCCGAGCGACATACCCAGTGACGCGATGATAAATGAGAACTCACCGACCTGTGTCAGAGTGAAGCCGCTCTCCACCGCCACTTTCAGGTTTTGTCCTGTTACCAGCATACCCAGCGTACCGAAGATGATCATTCCGACTATCACAACAGCCGCCAGCAAGAGAATTTCCCACCAGTATTGTCCGAGTACGTGCGGATCCACCATCATACCCACTGAGATAAAGAATATTGATCCGAAAAGATTCTTCACCGGTCCTATCACACGCTCCATCCTTTCCGCGAGTACAGTTCCGGCGAGAATGGAACCCATCACGAATGCTCCGAGTTCCAGAGAGAATCCGCATATAACGCTGAACACAGCCATGGAGAAGCATAACCCCATCGCCACCACCAGCAGCGTCTCATCATTAAGATATGAATACATCTTGTTGAGGAATGAGGGTATGACATATACGCCCACAAGAAACCAGATGATAATGAAGAAAGCGAGTTTTCCGATGCTGTAGAGAAGTTCCATACCCTCCACATTCCCCATTGCAAGAGAGGACAGGAGCACCAGCATCAACACCGCAAACAGATCCTCGATAATAAGCACCGCCAACACCAGCGAGGCGAATTTCTTCTGTTTTAATCCAAGGTCGTCAAGGGATTTCATGATGATTGTTGTTGACGACATTGAAATCATTCCACCCAGGAAGATGCAGTTTATGCTGTTGAGGCCCAGCAGGCATCCCATGCCGAATCCGGCGAAGGTCATTCCGGTGATGATGATAAGTGCTGTCACAATCGCCGAAGAGCCTGAATTCATCAGTTTTTTGAAAGAGAATTCCAGACCGATGGAAAACATCAGCACCACGATTCCAAGGTCTGCCCAGAACGATATATTCTCCAGATTGGAGATAGAGGGAAGGTATTCAAACTTTGGACTTGCCAGAAAGCCTGCAAGGATATATCCCAGCACCACCGGTTGCTTGAGTTTCTTGAACAGCAGGGTGACAATGGCTCCGAGCAGAAGAATCCACGCAAGGTCGGCAATAAGTCCGTTGGTATGCTCCTCATCCGAAGTCGCGGTTTGCGAATCAGGATTAATTTCCATTGATGCTTCCTGTGCAAGCTGGCTTACCGTAGCTTCCGGCAATTGGGTATAATCATCCGATATCGGTAGTTGAATCATTGCTTCTGTTTTGTTTTTGTTGAATTCTTTGTATTACATACCGGTTATAATACGACAATAGGAGCGTTGTGAGAGGGAGGGCGATGATGAGTCCCATGAATCCGAGAAGGCTACCCCATATTGAGAGAGAGAGGAGTATGATTGCAGGGTTCAGTCCCATCACTTTCCCCATTATTTTGGGAGTGAGCAGCAGATCCTGTATACATTGCACCACTACATACACAGCCATCGACTCCCAGAAAATCAGCCAGAAATCGCCGCCGGTGCTCACTGTCCATACCAGACATAGCAGAGCCGTTATAGGTAGAGATATAATCTGCAGGTAAGGCACCATATTCAGCAACCCAATGAACAAACCCAACACCACTCCCATAGGGAGCCCTATAATGGCGAAGCAGATGGCAAACAGAATCCCAACTATGGCGGCAATCACGAATTGTCCGCGGAAATAGCGGTTCATTGCGGTTTTTATGTCATCGAAAATGCGGAACACACGGTGGCGGTGTTCGTGAGGCACCAATTGACGGAAGCTCAAAGTCAGCTTCTCATAATCCAGCATGATGAAGATGACGTATATAATCACAATCAGCCAGCTGACAGCTCCCAGGAGGAAAGCTACACTTGAGCTTACAAACGACCAGGAAGAAGATATGCTTGTCTTTATAACTTTCTCCCATTGCTCCTGCGAGAGGAGTTTGTAGAGCTGGTTGAAATCTATATTGTCACGGATGAAACGGTGCACATTCTCGGATATAAACGGTATGTCGATCTGTTTGGTGGCGTAAGTCTTCACCATTTCCGTCATCTCGGCGCACTCATTGATGAGATAAGGGAAGAATGCGGCACAGAAACCGCCAATCACAATGCAAGTCTCTATCAGTGTCACCATCACCGGTACAAACCTGTTGTGGGTATGCATCCATTTCTGGTTCCATTTCACCACCGGCTCCAGCATATATGCAATCAGACATGCCACCAGAAAAGGTAAAAGCACCCCTTTCAGGATAGTAAGCAGATATAGAGTCATCAGGATTGCGCATACGGAGAAGAGGATGCGCACCACCCGGTCAAAGGTATATGGTTGTCTTTTGTAATTCATAAGCCAAAATTAGTAAAAAGATTTGTAAGTAGGAGCAAGAAACGTTAATTTTGTGGTATGAAAATACACATAACATATTCAATAATACTACTGCTCCTGCTGTCGGTGCTCCCTGTCAGGGCTGATGTCATTGATGATTTCCGCTGTTCAAAAGGGTTGAGTGCCGATAACTCGGCATTGTTGGTGATAGATCTTGCCGACAACAAAGTTATTGCTGAAATGAATGCAGACAAGCCCCTTGTGCCTGCCTCCATAATGAAATGTGTCACCACAGCCACCCTGCTTGACAAGATGTCGGAGGATGACCGTTTTCATACCAAAGTGTATACAACAGGACTTGTTGAAGATCATATACTCAAGGGCAATATAATAGTGGAAGGGAGCGGTGACCCCTCGCTCAATTCGAGACATATTGAGGGGAATTCGGATATTTGCACCGAGATTGCTGATGCGCTTGCGGCAATTGGGGTGACTGCTGTTCAGGGACGTATCGTGGCAGACGAGAATTTATGGAGCGGACCTTCGGTGCCCTCTTCCTGGATGTCGGCCGATCTGCCACATTCATACGGCACCGGCTCACATGCCCTGAATTTCGAGGATAATGCATCCGGCAGCCGTTCTGTCTCCAATCCCGCGGCTGTATTTGATACAAGACTCCGTGCAGCCTTGGTGAGAAAAGGGATAAAAGTGAACGGAGAGTCATTGAGGGAAGGGGAGCGTGAATTGTTGGTAGATCATCTGTCGGTGCCTCTTGATGAGATAATGCGCTCATGCATGATGCGCAGCGACAACCAATATGCCGAAGCATTGTTAAGAGAATATGCTGTGGCGTGCGGAGGGAAGGGGAATACAGCCGAAGCTGCCGAACGTGAAATGAAATATTGGAAACATCACAAGGCTCCGATGGAAGGGGTAAAAATTGTTGATGGTTCCGGACTCTCGCGTCAAAACAGGGTTACTGCCCGGTTTATGGCTTATGTGCTTTCAGAGAGGGCTGAGAATCCTTACTATGCCTCCTTCTTTCCCCTTGCCGGGCAAGAGGGAACGTTGCGCAAGTTTCTTGTAGACACCCCTCTTGAAGGATATGTGGCTATGAAAACAGGGAGTATGAACGGCATTCAATGTTATGCCGGATATAAACTTGATGATGATTATGTCCCGACGCACATAATCGTAGTGATGCTCAATGAGATGGGTCGTGCCACCGCACGCGAGGCTGTGCGTCGCGCCCTCCTTGAAATATTTGAGGATAAATTGGAAACCAACAATTGAAAAAATATCATGACTATATCAGAAATTAAAGAGCTCAAGGATAAAGTGTATGAGCTTGAAGGATTATTGGAGTTGGCAGAAATTCGCGTAGACAAGATCTCTGATCTGGAGCCACTCATCAAAGCGCGCATCTCAGGCCTTATTGAGGCGACTGAGGCGACTGGGGCTGCTGGGGGAACTGAGGCTGCTGAGGCGACTGGGGCTGCTGAGGCGACTGGGGCTGCTGAGGCGACTGGGGCTGCTGAGGCTGCTGGGGCGACTGAGGCTGCTGGGGCGACTGAGGCTGCTGGGGCGACTGAGGCTGCTGAGAAGGCAGTGGTATATGATTCAGAGATTTTTTCGGAACCCTCCGAAGCTCCGATAGCATCGACTAATCCTGTAGTGTCGGCTTCTTCTGAGAAAATAAGGAAGCCGGCTTTCTGCCTGAATGACAAGTTCCGTTTCCGCAGGGAGTTATTCTCCAACTCCGATGCTGAATTTTCGGAAGCCATGAATCTCATTGCCTTGATGGATAATTATGAAGAAGCGGAGGAATATTTCATTGGTCAGTTGGGATGGAATCCCGAAAATCAGGAGGTAAGTGACTTCATGGAGATTATCAGGGGATATTTTGAGGAGTAAGAGAATCCCTTTGAAAAGAATCTGATGTTAAATTTTATGTGACAGATTTGAAGATTAAGTATGTGTTCAATTAAAAAAAGATAGAAACCATACTTATAAATTAAAATGAATACATACTTATGAGTGGTAAACTATACATTGTGCCAACACCGATTGGCAATTTCGAAGATATGACGTTCAGGGCGTTGAAAGTGCTTCGCGAAGTGGATTATATCCTTGCCGAGGATACACGCACATCAAGCAAACTCTTGAAGCATTTCGCAATCAAGGTGCCGATGCGCAGTCATCATAAATTCAATGAGCACAAGACATGCGATGCATTGGTCAACAATATCCTGAATGGAGATGTTGTGGCGCTTATCTCAGATGCCGGCACTCCCGGCATCTCCGATCCCGGTTTCATGCTTGCGCGTGCCTGCTGCCGTGTAGGAATAGAAGTGGAATGTCTCCCCGGTGCCACTGCTTTTGTGCCGGCTCTTGTGGCTTCAGGTCTGCCATGCGACAGATTTGTATTCGAAGGTTTCCTGCCTATGAAAAAAGGGAAGAAGACCCGCGTTGCCCAGCTTGGTGAAGACACTCGAACCGTCATAATATATGAATCCCCTGTTCGTCTTGCCAAAACGTTGGGACTCCTTGTCGAGGGGTTTGGCGAGGATCGTCCGGCAGCCGTTTGCCGTGAGATCTCAAAAATCCATGAGACTATAAACAGGGGTACTCTCGGAGAGTTGTTGAAATTCTATTCCGAGAACCAAGCGAAGGGTGAAATTGTTATAGTCATCGAAGGACGAAAACTATAAACTCTATAAATTATGAAGAAAAGTATTTTATTCCTCGGCTTGGGAGCTTTATTATTTGCTTCCTGCTCCGGCAACCAGAAGAAAATTGACGAAGATTCGATACGTATTGCTGATTTGACCGCTGAATATCAGGAGGCGGCTACTTTAAATGATTCCCTGATGCTCCTCATGGGTGATATTTACACCGGTCTTGATTCCATCAATATGCAGGAAGGTCTTCTCTACAACATGGGTAATGGCGAAAATGCCGACCGCCGTGCTGAAATCCGCCACAATCTCGCTTCAATCAAGGCTCGTCTTGCAGCCAACAAGGCTCTGCTTACCTCAATGGAAG
The DNA here is from genome assembly GCA_964515455.1 of uncultured Sangeribacter sp. Lineage (GTDB taxonomy): Bacteria > Bacteroidota > Bacteroidia > Bacteroidales > Muribaculaceae > Lepagella. Next base: position 53,340 of record CAZEUD010000001.1, on the reverse strand, counting down.
AGAAGATAAAGGCTTCGGGAAATGAGAACAGTGTGATGGCAAAGACAATCACCCAGTTAAAGGAGCGCATTGCTTCGCAGGATCAGAAGATTGCCCAGCTTGAGCAGGATCTGTCAACAGCCCGTGTTCAGATTGATACCCTTACAAATCAGGTTACACGCACACGCGAAATTGCCAATGCCGAAACGGCTGCTAAAGAGGAAGCGCAGGCACAGGCTGTTGCAGCTGAAAATGAAGCCAACCGCGTTTATTATGCCATTGGCACAAACAAGGTGCTCAAGGAGAGAGGATTGCTTGAGAAGAAATTCCTGGGAGCTACCAAGGTGCTTAAAGGTGATTTTGACACATCTTACTTCGTATCAGCCGACAAGCGTACTCTTTCAGCTATTCCTACAAATTCGAAGAAGGTGAAAATCTGGAGTAATATGCCGGTCGACAGTTATCAGATTACGGGCGAGAAGGATGGTCCCAAGACCATACAGATCACCAATCCGACAAAATTCTGGAGCCTGACGAGTCATCTGGTTATTCAGATTGATTAATGATTGAGTTTGAGGTGTTGTAAGAGGAATCTCATTAATGAAATTTTAGGATGAAGAGTAAACGTAAAAACAATAGCAGGTCGCAGCGGATATGCCGCGGTCTTTTCTGCTTTATGGCTGGCGGAGCGTTGTCAGCCTCGGCAGCCTCTTTCAGCGTGGATGAGATACATCCCCCGCATTGGTGGACAGGTATGCATAATCCGACATTGCAGCTGCAGATTCACGGCAACGATATTCGCGGGGCAGAGTTCTCTGTGGATTATCCGGGAGTGACAGTTGATTCCGTAGTCCGCCTTGATGGTTCCCCCAACTGGCAATACATATACCTCTCAATCTCACCGGATGCCAAACCCGGGAAAATGAAACTTGAATGGAGAGAGGGTAAGAAGAAAATTTCCCGTGAATATGAATTGCGCCAAAGAAAGGAACAGAGAGGAGCGCAGGGTTTTACGGCAGCCGATGTGCTTTATATGGTAATGCCCGACCGCTTTGCCAATGGTGATGAGTCAATAAATGATGTGGCATCGCTCAGACATCATGTGGCAGTGGACCGCACAAACCCCAACACTCGCCACGGAGGTGACCTGCAGGGCATTTCGGATCATGTCGACTATCTTGACACATTGGGAATTACCGCTGTCTGGCTCAACCCGGTGCTTGAGAATGATATGGAGGGAGGAAGCTATCATGGTTATGCCACAACCGACTATTACAAGGTTGATCCCCGTTTCGGTAGCAACGCGCAATATTCAGCTCTCATAGAAAAGCTCCACGACAATGGCATCAAAACCGTAATGGATATGATTTTCAATCATTGCGGATCGGGACATCCATGGTTCACTGACAGACCCTCTTCCGACTGGTTCAATTTCCCTGACGGATATGTTCAGACAAACTATCGACTCTCCACAATCACCGACCCTTATGCCACAGACTACGATCGCAAACTCACTCAGGACGGCTGGTTTGTAGCCGATATGCCTGACCTTAACCAGCGCAATCCTCATCTGATGAAATATCTGGTGCAGAATTCAATCTGGTGGATAGAAGAGGCGCAGATTGATGGTATCCGGATGGATACCTATCCCTATGCCGATGAGAAAGAGATGGGGAAATGGATTGCCGAAGTTATGGCTCAATATCCTGATTTCAATATTGTAGGGGAATGCTGGTTTGGCGAGACCGGTGGCGAGGCCTACTGGCAGAAAGGCTCGCCTCTGGCAAATGCAAAGAATCCGGATACCAACCTTCCGGTAGTGATGGATTTCCCACTGATGATAAAGAGCAAGGATATGGCTCCTTTCAAGGCTGTGACAGATCCGTGGAATGGACTGAATGTTATTTACGACCATCTTGCTCTGGATTATCTTTATCCAAATCCTATGAATGTATTGCGTTTCCTCGACAATCATGACACAGAGCGTTTCATACTTACCGAGCCGGAGACTCTCGACCAATGGAAACAGGCATTGACTGTGCTTCTTACAATTCCCGGCATTCCTCAGCTGTATTACGGCACGGAGCTTCTTATGCACGGCACCCGTGAAGGTGGCGATGGAAATGTGCGAAAGGATATGCCCGGTGGATTCCCGGGAGATGAGACCACTGTTTTCACCCGTGAAGGAAGATCTGATTTACAAAACGAGGCGTTCGACTTTATCTCCACCGTCTGCAACTGGCGGAAGGGGAGCAAAGCGATAGGGGAGGGAACAATGAAGCATTTCATGCCTTCAAACGGAATATATCTTTACGAGAGGAAAGCCGGTGATGATAGCCTGATTGTAATGATGAACGGCAACGACAGGGAGAATGATGTGGATATGACCAGATACCTTGAGATTATTCCGCGAGGCAAGGAATATCGCGATATCCTTACAGGTGAGATTATAACTCCGGTTACAGAATCCGGAAATTATAAATTCGCACCTCGCGAGACAAGAATTTTGCAGCCCCTTGAATAAGAGCCGGCAAGTTAAAAATCTGAGTGGGTATGAAGAAAATAATATTTATGATAGCCCTTGCTTCGGTTGTGCTTGCGGGATGCAAGCCCACGGAGAAGAATTATCGTGCGGCGTATGATGCCGCCATTAGCAAACGTCAGAGCGCAGAAGACTCTTTGGCAGCCGACGGGCTTGTTTCCACAGATGGTCCCCGCAGCCGCAATATAGATGGTAAGGATTATTATTTCCTTACAGAAACAATCAAGGCTGCCGAAGGGTATGAAACCTTGAAAGACGTGAATGTAGCTGTGGCAGAGTTCAAGATGCCTACAAATGCACGCTCCGGCGTGGAGGCATTGCGTGAAAAGGGGTATGATGCTCGTCTGGCACAAGGTGTCTGCGACAAATGGGTTGTTATTGCCGGCAGCTTCGATTCTATAAAAGAAGCGACGGAACTCATAGATGAGTTCCGTCGTAAAAATCCTTCTTATCCCTACATCGGCCTGGGAGCCGATGCGCCGGTGATTATAAGGTGACCTTCAGAGTCTTTGTCTCGCCGTTGGCTTTTCGTGCCACAGCTACTGCTATTCCATTGGAGCCGCTGATTTGAACGCTCAGGGTGTCGTTGCCGTTCCCTTGAGTTTCAGCGAGCTTCATGCCATTAAGGTCATAAACCTCAAGCGATACGTATGCTCCGCATGCGGTTACCGTATTGGAAGCTTTGTCGTAAGCCACATACTCACTTTCTGCCTCTATGTCATTAACTCCGGTAGTAGGATCTACCGCGAAGTATATCGGATTGGTGAATTGGGTAAATCCGCTGCCATTATAGTAGAATAATGCAGCAGCGTATGGTGTGTTCATTGTAGCCTCTGAGAAATCGAGCGTACCTGTCACCACTGCTGATTCCAATGCATTGAGAATAGGGGTCGGTCCCATCTCTACCAACGTCAGGTTATATCCGGCGAGGTCTGCATTGAATATAAGATTATAAATCTGATATGCGAAGAATGAGCCATTATTCTTTATTGTAGCGGTGAAGGGTATTTCAGCAGCATTGGATGTGACGTTCACATTATACATCTTGGTGCCAACAAGCATTGTTTTGGCTGTGGAACCGATCACTGTAAAGTCTGAAACTGATAAACTCGGTGTGTCGGACAGGATCTTCATAGTTGCTGAAGATGCATAATTATAGTATGCGCTTCCACTTGCGTCTGTAAGGAATCTGAGTGTATATGTAGTTGTGGTTGTTGGAGCTGAAGCGCTGCTGAGAAGTTCGAAGACAGAGGAGAATTCTAACTCTTTTGTTTCTCCCGGCTGGAATGTCTCGGAAACACCCTCTGCCACCATTACCGGATTGGAACCACTGAGAAGAACGGGGAAGAATCCACCCGTCATTTCCAGCTCGGAATTGTTGGTTACAGTCATTTTAATCTTGAAGGCATTCCCATAATAAAGGCTGGTGGTTATCTGGGCCGAATTGATGGTGAGCTCAACCTCTGTCATATTCTCTACAGAGTAATCGCTGCCGTTCTTGGTCAGATAGAAGTAATTGTAAGCGCCTTCAGTTGTGCATACAGGCAGCCATTCAGAATCAGCATATTTTGCATTTTGTGAGCAGATGGTAACCTTGTATTTGCCGTCTGCCAGATCCGAAGGAAGCATCATTGTAATGGGAGACTGGGCAAAGTAGTAATACCCAACCTGGTTTCCATTGATATTCATACCTTGTGCTGTTGCATTCGAAGATATGGTCTGATAAGTGGCCGTACCTCCGTCTACAGGCTGGAATTGGGCTGCAATATTCACAGTCATGTCATTAATACCGGTATTCAGCCAATATCCGTTGGATCCGCCATAATTAATGGTAAGGTTAATGTTTACACCGGACAGAGCTGCTGACAGCGAGCCGTATTGGGTAACGTATACCGGAACATTTTCAGCATCAGGCTGCACACCAACGATAATATCCTGACCGGAATTGTAACCGCCGCCGCCACCGCCGCCGGTGCCTACAGAATCAGGATTCAAGGCATTCAGCAGGAAGTAACCGTCTGACAAGCCTCCCCAGCCCCAGTTGAAATGGTAATATCCGTTGCCGTCATACCCGTCGCATACAAACTCATGACCTACGGTCAGGGATTGACCGCCATACATCACCGGACGTCCTGATGCAAGCTCGTTGTAGACGATACTTTCCCAATCGGATGCCTTGAAATATTTGCGTTGCAGATACTGGATATTTTCGTTATAGCTGAAATTGGTATAGAAAGCTTTTGCCGCATTCAAAGCCAACGCGCCGGAGCTGTCTGCTGTATAGCTCATTCCGCTTGCATATCCTGCTGCCTTCATAAGGGTAGCCACAGCCGTAGCCTGATCAGAGGTATAATCTGTTCCTGCGTATGAGTTGAGCATATTGGTCCAGTCGAAAGAGGTGGTGCTCAGGTTCATGGTTGCATCCCCGGTTGCGCCGGTCGGCAGGGTGGCAGTTCCGGTTCCGGTTCCTTTTGCGGGATAATTCCAGTATTTCATCACCTGAGCCATAGCTGTTGCCACACAACCTGTAGGGCATACTGTTCCTCCATAAACCGGACAGAGGTTGTTGTAAGGAGCTGTCTGGTTCCAGGTGGTTTTCATCAGTGGGGCAATAGCCGCGCGTGTTTCCGTGCGTGTTGTGTATGCAGCAGAAGAAGATGCGTATGCTATTTCGTCAGCATACTGCGAAAGCCACCATTCCATCTGCGGGGGCATCTCTGAAAGTTCAAAACTGCCGTTGTCGGCATATCCGAGCATGGGGGCAGCTACATCATCCGCGCTGAGAATCACGTATCCCTTGTCGGTGGGAAAGTTGAAGACATACATTGCCGGTGTGCCGGATTGGGCGGTCACTGTATGCACGAGTTTTAACGATGCGGCACTGCGCGAAGCCGCTTTCAAAGAAGTGTTGCCGCTAAGCCGCTGCAACGCCTGATCAGGGGTCAGGGGTGTAGCGAATAAGGCGGATGCTGAAGCCATTGCCACAGCCGCTGTAAATAAATATTTCATCATAAGCACAATAATTTCAAGCAAGTATCTCCGGAAAACATCTTCCGCAAATCTTTACCGACTGCAAAAATAATCAAAAATTTCCAATTCCCCAAATACCAAGATACAAAGGTACAAATCAAAAGGAGCCGCGACGAGGATCCGCCGCGGCTCGCTGATTATTGTAGTAAGTTTATGAGTGGGATATTACGGAAGAATGATCTGAATTGCGTATGCCTGCTGACCCCATCCACCTACACCGGGAACGTAGTAGAACGGTGAAAGCACTGCAAATCCCGTGGAATACCATATATCATATCCGGCTACTCCATTTGTGAAGTAATTGTAAGGATAGATATTGATAGGTGTTGTGGAATCCGCATAATAGTTCAATCCTGAGTAATATGCGTTGTACATGAGTGTGCCATCGGAAAGCTCCCAGAATTCAATATATTCAGGACCTGTGGAGCCAATCCAATCCTCCCATGAAGCCGGACCGATTGTCTCGTAATACTCCTTGTAAGGATTCATTACGCGGTAACGCTCGAACCCTTCAGCCTTCAGGATCTCTACGTTGTAGTAATCCGTAGCGTTATCCATTACCCATGCATCTAAGAATTGTCCTGTACCAATTGAAGTAAAGGTATATTCAGCCGGCAGGCTGATCTCACATGTTGCATTGCCTGAGTAGCTTACTTCGCCATCGAATGAGAGAGTACCGGAGTAAGTATAAGGAGGCTGTGCATTCGCGATATTTATCACAACATCAGTGGAGTTGCTTCCGGCAGCGAACACAACCGGACTTGACACTGTAATGTCTGACGGACAATCTGAAGCCGGGGTGAAGGTGATATTCACAGAAGCCTGAGCGGAACTGTTGCTTCGGTTAAGAGTAATCTTGATCTCCTGTGCTCCGGGCGATAGAGATTCAGTGTATTGGGAACTTGCGAAGCTGTAGGCAGCATCCTCAAGAGGCGCCTCATCCCAATATCCCTTATCGGAGCAGGAAGATATCATTGCAGTCACAATGAGCGATGCTGCAATACCTATTTTATTTGTTATTTTCATAAGAAATCTATATTTAATATTACTCAACAATAGGAGTCGGGTTGCCACCTAATTCATTGTTCTCTGTAATGGCAGGATTGTTTTGCGTCTCAGTCAGAGGTATCAGATAGATACGCAATGGATCATTTGCCGGGATATTGAATACAACGCTTGCTTCATATCCACCACCTACGCGGTTCATCGGCTTCTTCAGGCGCTGGATATCATAATATGCGATACCTTCGCCCCAGAATTCGATACGGCGCTGATTCCAGATCTCATCCTGAATATCTGTAGCAGAAGTGGAGGAGAAACTATAGCTCGGGTTTCTGTAAGCTTTCACAAAGCTTGTCAGAGTAGATACTCCGGTGCTTGCGCTGCCACCCATGGCCTGAGCCTCTGCAAGTATATAATACATCTCCTCGATACGCATCAATGGTATGTCGTTCAGATAGCACATGCCCGAATATAAACTCTGGTAACTGTCAAATTTGACATTTACGTATGCTGCATCTGCCGGAGAATCGAAGTAGGAATATAGCACGCTTGCATGGCTTGCATCAACATTTGCACTGTAACCAGTGGCATCGCACCACCATCCTTTGCGCACATCCGTTGAGGGTATACCTTCGAAGAGAGCCTTGTTGATTAAACGGAACACGCCAACCTGAGCATAACCACCGGGGTAGAATGTTACAAAGTGACCGGGCCAGCATATAAGGTTACCAACCTCACCTGATTCAATGTCAATTGCAAACAGCCATGAACTGTCGGATGCATCCCAGAAAGAGGGTTTGGATACATCGGAGATTGAGTAAGGAGTGCAACGACTGTTCTCAATAACATACTGGGCATCGGTAGCAGCCTCGCTCCAACGGTTCTGAACGAGATTCACACGCGCACGAATACCTGTAGCTGTGGCAGCTGTCATAAACTGTTTCTCAAGACGGTTTGCCGGGTAGATATATCCAGTCTCTTTCAAAAGGTCGATAGCTTTGTCAAGGTCTGAATGGATTTGGGCGTAAACCTCCTCAACTGTGGCACGGGGAGCACCGTTTGTAGCTGCGTCCTCTTCATTTTCAGCAGTGAGGATAGGAACGCACGGTTTGCTTTCATTACCAACATAAGTGAACTGATACATCTGTGCAAGGTTGAAGTATGCCCATGCGCGATAGCCGAGAGCCTGTGCAAGGTAGTATTTCAACGTTTCATTATCTGTATTGACATCAATACTCTTGAGCACTGCGTTACAAGAATAAATCATATTATAGTTTGTACCCCAGAAATATTGCGTGGCATAAGATGTATCTGTTTTGTCGCTGTATGCCAGACCTGACATAAACCAGTTGTATCCACTTGTCGTTGAGGGCATATCTGCTGTCCTCTGATCCATGAAAAGCATTGATGACGGCCAGCCGAAGTCACTCTGATAACTTGAACTTCCCAAAATTCCGCAATATTGCTTGGTCATAGCGGGAAGTGCGTTTACACTTGCCTCAGCCATGGAAGGATCGTTTGCTACGACCTCCTCTTTCTGAACGGAAGTGATAGTGCTTCCCATAGGCTCGGTGTCAAGATCATTACATGATCCCATAAACGCTAAGACCACCGAAGCAGGGAGTAATTTATATATTGTCTTCATTTTTTAATAGCGTATTGAGATTAGAATTCAATTTTTACACCGCCGGAGATACAACGCATGGTTGTATAGATTGCGGTTGTGGCAGATGTGAAACTCTGACGCGGGTCAAGACCCTTGCGTGCGCTCCAGAGAGCAACGTTGTCTGCGGAGAAATACACGCGGAGGTTGTTGATACCTATCTTCTTTGTAGCTTTCGCCGGGATGGTGTATCCAAGGGTGATATTGTTCAAAGCAAGATAATTGCTTGATATCAATCCTCTGTCTGTGTTATAGATGGAGAATGTATAGTTGTCTGATGCATCAAGACGTGGAACATCGGTGTAAGGATTCTCCGGAGTCCAAGCCTTCAATATATCAGTATGCCAGTTGTGACCGTAGTCGTAAGAATAACCGGAACCCATGAAAGATGAATAACCGGAGTCGTAAATCTTACCACCAACCTGATAGCTGAGGGCTATGGAAAGATCAAAGCCGTAAGCGTTGAGGGTAGTACCGAAACCACCATAGAACTTGGGATAAAGATTGCCTGTGGCCTGACGGTACTTGCTGCTGTATTGGTCAGTAACAAAGTCTGTACCTTCAATCTTGTTGCCATCGTCATCGGTATCAAATCCCCAGTAGAGAGCCTTACCGGTTGCAGGGTCTACACCTGCATATTTCACGAGATACAACTGATACATTGATTCACCTTCGCGATAGATACGGCTTCCGTCTATCCATTCACCATTAAGTTCGGGAGCAAGTTTGAGAATCTTGTTGTCAACGATTGTTCCGTTGAAGTTGATAGACCAGTCTACATTCTTTGTCTTAATGGGAGTATAAACAAATTCCAACTCAAGACCATTGTTTCTCATTGAACCTACGTTCATCGGTATTGAAGAGTAGCCGAGTGACGGAGATACAGGACGGTTGTAGAGCATGTCGGATGTCTGGCGGTTGAAGTATTCAATGTTACCGGTAATCATGCCGTTAAGGAATGCGAAGTCTACTCCGACATTGAAGGAGTTGGAAGTCTCCCAGGTCAGGTTGTAGTTACCTTTGTATGCCAATACACCATCACTCCAGCTTGATGTTCCATCAATATAATACTGGTCGAGGTAAGCGTAATTGTTGCCGATATTGTCGTTACCCTGCTGACCGAAACTTGCGCGGAGTTTCAACTGGTTGAGCCATGAGTTGCTGCTCTCCATGAATTTCTCCTTGGCGATATCCCATGCAGCTGAGAATGAGTAGAAGTTACCCCAGCGGTGTTCGGGAGCGAAACGTGAAGAAGCATCACGACGATACATCACTGTAAAGAAATATCTTGTGTCGTAGTTGTAGTTACCCTGTGCGAAGATACCGCGTGTGCTGTATTCAGAAGCTCCTCCATAGCCACGGCGACCATCATCAAACAAAGTATTGTTGATAGCCCAAGAGAACGGATTATAGAGATTCATACCGGTTGCTTCTATATACTCGGTTCTGTAATCGTAGCTCTCATAACCAACCATCAACTGCATGTTGTGAACATCATTGAAAGTGTGGTTATAGTTGGCGATACCCTGCATTGTGAAGCCTGAATAACGATCCTGCTCCTGTGTGGCGTTACCACCCTGGGTTGTAAACTGACCGTAGATGCCGTTGAGTATCATGTGGAAGCGGGTGTTGTCAAGAGAGTAACCCAAGGTTCCTGTAAGGGTCAGACCCTTGATGGGGTTGATCTGCAGATACCATTTGCCGTTGAAAAGGTCGGTAAGGTATTCGCGTGAGTCATAAAGGAGTGAACCGGCAGGGTTGCCATTGGTAACAATAGGACGAGATACAGGTGTGTTCGAACCATAGTCATACACCTTATATCCGTATGATTCATCATACATGATGTTGCCATCCTCATCGCGGACATACATAGGATAGATAGGGGCTATTGCATTGGCAGCGTAGAATGCGTTACGATTACTTGTTGTAGATGTCTGGTCGCGAGGATAATCACTCTTTGCGTATGCGTAGCTGAGGTTAGTACCGATCTTCAACCAGTCTGTAATGTTGTAGTCAACGCTCAAACGGGTGGAGATACGCTGGTAAGCTGAGTTCTTGATTACACCGTCATCGCTGGTGTAGCCACCGTTGAAATAATAGTTGAAACGGTCGTTGGCTCCTGATACGCTCAGGTTGTATTCCTGACGGAAACCGTTGCGGTATGTCTCGTCAGCCCAATTGTCTGGAGTCAGATAGTAACCGTTGTATTTATAACCAGGAGTAGCGTTAGGATTCAATTTGCCATCTGTTCCAATCAAAGTCTCGCCATTAGGTACCGTATACACCTGATAACCAAGAGCTTTGATCATTTGGTTGTTGGCATAGATATGGGCTGCTTCAGGTGAGTATCCCATGTTATACAGAGCATCGTTGCGCTGAGCCATATATGCAAGCTCATAATACTGAGCCGGACTCTTGATTACATCATAGTTGGTGACCTCACGGCTGTTGGCACCCCATTTGGCATCGATGGTAACCTTGGCCTTACCCATCTTACCGCGTTTTGTGGTAAGCAGGATGACACCATTGGCACCGCGGGCACCGTAGAGGGCAGCTGCGGCAGCATCCTTAAGCACTGTCATTGACTCGATGTCGTTAGGGTTGAGGGCTGCGATATCACCATCGTAGGGCACACCGTCAAGCACGTAGAGAGGATCCATACCAGCGTTGATGGAGCCGACACCACGGATGCGGACTGTGGCGCTTGTTCCCGGCTGACCGTTGCTGCTGAGTGTCTGCACACCGGCCACAGCACCTGTCAGGGCGTTGGTGATGTTGGTGACAAGACGATCCTCAATGGTCTCGGTGCTCACCACGGAAGCCGCACCGGTATATTCCGATTTCTTGGCTGTACCGTAAGCCACCACCATCACCTCGTCAAGGTTGCTGGAGTCGCTGGTGAGTTCGATGCGCATATTATTGGAAGTGATACGCACCTTGACAGTCTTCATACCAACATAAGACACCTGCAGATCCTTAACACTTGCAGGGATGTTGAGAGTGAATTTACCCTCTGAATCGGTGGCTACACCCTGTCCGCCTCCCAGAGGCATAATGGTGGCTCCGACAAGAGGTTCGGAAGTCGATGCATCGACAACCGTACCCCTGATAGTGCGCGTCTGGGCCGACAGGCTCCATGTGCACGCCATCAGCGTCATCAAGATTAAAAACAATTTTCTCATACGTAATAATTTAGAGATAAGTTTTTAATCTTGATTTAATTTATTTATTCTAATATCTATTGTTCTGCAGGTATGGGGAAGAAGTTGGTGAGGAGTTTGTGGGATATTTCTGCCTGCTCCCATTGGGTGATTGGTCGCAGATAGCTTGTTTCCAGCACACTTGAGCGGTGACCTACCATCATCTGGATTATATGCCGCGGAATATCGAAACTATCAACAAGATTACAGAATGCATGACGTGCGAAATAGAATGTAATTCTCTTCGATTTCCCCAGTTCATGCTTGCGGTAATATTCCTTAATCCCGCTATTGAAATATCTGGCTATCTTGTTGAAATAATTGGCAAGACGATTCTGACGCTGCGAGAGATTGTATTCCCTGCCTGTTTCATAACAGTCAATAAGATAATCTTCAGGAGATTTCCCATTTATCAGTTTTCTGATAAATGGCTCTATCCCCGCCACCGAAGCCACAATTTCCACCGGTCTTCCGGTTTTCTTTCTTGATGTAGACACAGTCACTACATCCAAACTCTTGTGGTTTGAGTCATATTCATTTCTATAGAACTCATCATTATACCGCCGATTATTCTTCTCAATATTATGCATTGTCTTGAAATTCAATGATTTAACTTTTAGATTCGCCAAATCCACAGGTGCAAGTCCCTGAAATGCAATATCAAGAATGAAAAGCCCAAGTGCGTATGTCGTATAGTCTTCTATTTGGGGATCTTCCCTCATTCGGTCACTGAAAGCATCAAATATGTTGGAAATCTCCTCGTCAGTGAGATTCCTTGCAGAGGGTAATAAAGAATATGGAGGAAGAGAGATTCTTGAAGCCATTGAAATGTGTCCACATTCCCTCGCCAAACTGATTACTGCATTGAACCGCGAAAACATGAACCTGCGCATAGAACTGCAGTCGCCGTAATCTTTATCTACTGTCTCAACAAATTTATTTGTAAATTCCCGGCTGATATCTTTCAATTCGGGATTCAAATCTTTATGGCGCATCATATACCTTCCGAAGCTCTCGTATCCCCGTTTCGTATTAAGCGAAACACAAGAATCAACTTTTAATTGAACCAAATCCGAAAAACGCTTTTTCTGCTCTCGTTTTTTGTCATCTATATAATAAGGAGTAAGTATCTCTTCAAAATTGTCATGTATCAATGAATCTATGAAGCTCTGCACGTGACCGGCAATACGCCTGTATATGGAATCAATCTGCTCATTTTTCATTTTACAGTCACTAACATTATCACATATACGGCAAATCTCATCATCCCAATCCTCTTCCTTTGCAAAGACAGCAGTATTTACAATATTTAATTTATCATTATGGCTTACACGAACCACAACCTGGCAATAACCATCCTCCCTCATCTCCTCTCTAAGCAAATCTTTGGCAATAATCATAATTAGCGTAAATAATTAAAATGGTTAAACTGAACCAGGGCAACCGCATCAATACTATCTTCAAACTCCGGTTTATACAACAGAAGCTCCTCGACCGATGTAGGGCTGCACACACATAAACCGGGATTTTGATGTGGTTGCCCTGAAAATTGAACACATACATTAATTGAAATAATATTATTTTTATTATATTTGCAAAAATAAATGTTCCCACAAATGGATAAAGCGATAAATAATAGATTGCTTGATGCTATAAAACAAAAGGCAGTCTTATTTAAAAGTTGGAGATTCCGTTGCTTGATAAATATATAAATCGGTTATAAATTTTTATTTAATATTTTGTTAATATTTCATTTTGCTATTGTTTCTTGCATTTTGCTATCAAAATGCAAAATCTTTCGATTTTTGCACAAACTGAATAAATTGGTGCAATTTTAATAAATTTTAACAAAAAATGCGGAGAAATGTGTTAAAAAGCATAATAAAATTTGGAAATATCAAATATCACAATTAAATTTGTAAAAATTTAAGTTTGTTATAGAAATTTTAACAATTTCAAAAATCGTTAAAAAAGTCTATTTTGTTTAAATTGCTTATAATGGAGTTGTGGAATTCACACCTTTGCGGCTCCGATACGCTGATTTTAGAATTTAAAACTATTAAAAGCTCATCAAATCATCGAGGCTTCCCTTTCCGGAAGGAGGAAAAGGGAGTGTCATATTGTTTAACTAAAACATATAAAGCACTACGAAACAGAAAAACAGCTACAAACAACTCTGAATCAACACAATAAAGTGAATAATAAAAATCAAACAATAATAACTTATCTCTAAATTATTACGTATGAGAAAATTGTTTTTAATCTTGATGACGCTGATGGCGTGCACATGGAGCCTGTCGGCCCAGACGCGCACCTATCACGGCACGGTAGTCGACGGAGCTAATAATGAGCCTCTCGTTGGTGCCACAATTATGCCTGTCGGTGGAGGTAAAGGTGTTGCCACTGATGCCGATGGAAAGTTTACACTTAACGTTCCCGCATCTGTCAATCAAATTAAAGTCAGTTATGTGGGATACATGGAGCAGACTGTTGTCCTGCGCGACAATATGACCGTCAGACTATCCACAACAGATACAAGCCTTGATGACGTGGTGGTGCTCGGTTATGGTTCCGGCAAGAAACTTGGCTCTATTGTGGGTTCTGTGGCCGTGGTTGGAGAGAAAGCGTTGGAAAACATTCCTACCGCTACTTTCGTTGATGCGCTTCAAGGTCAGGTGCCCGGTCTTAACATCTACTCCAATTCAGGTGAGCCTTCATCCACCAACACATCTATCAGCATCCGTGGTGTCAACTCTCTGAATGCCGGCACTACGCCTTTGTTCATTCTTGACGGTGCTCCTATTTCTTCGACTCTGTTCACTACAATGAACCCCAATGATATTCAGAATATCACTGTGCTCAAAGATGCTTCAGCAGTAGCGATCTATGGTTCACGTGCCGCCAATGGCGTGATTGTTATCACATCAAAGAAAGGTGCATTCGGTGGACGTCCTACTGTAACTATCCGTGCCAACGTTGGCTGGTCTTCGATGGTGGAGGATAATATGGAGATGATGAATTCCGAGCAGTATATCGAATTCCGCGAGAAAATCAATGCTCCTGTATCGCAGGAAGTAAAAGACCTCGTTAGTAAATATGGAATTTCCACCGACTGGAGAAAAGAGATTTTTGATGGTCATGCCCCCACTTATTCATTGGATGCAGCTGTGAGCGGTGGTGGTGACAATCTTTCATATTATATCTCTTTGAACCATTACGATCAGGATGGTATCATTACTGAGTCCGGTATACGCCGTGAGACATTGCGTGCAAATATCAATGCCAAGATCACCGACTGGTTCCGTGTAGGTTTGCAAACCAATCTGGGTTATACAAAATATCAAACGAATGCCCTTACTGTAGACAACACGGGTAGCATTTACGTAAATAACCCGATGGTTTTCGCACGAATGGCTTTCCCTTATGATTCACCGCGTTATTACACAATAGATGACAACGGGAATATACAATACGGAGAAGAGGCAATTTATGCACATTATTCAGGATATAACATGCCTGAGTTTTATAACAGGCTGTATAATACCCATAGAACACGTATCACTGCAAATGTGAATCTTTTTGAACAGATCAATCCTATAAAGGGTCTGATAATACGCGCTCAACAGGCGGTGGATGCTTATGACTACCGCTATGACAGGGTTGTGAATTCTTATGATTCATACTACACCCCGATGGGCGACAAAATAGGTTCAGCTGCCATAGGTTCTGTAAATACCGGTGTCAATCAGCAGAATTTTGCAAGGGATTATACATTCACATATACCAATACGGCGGAGTATAATTTCAATGTAAATGATCTTCACAATGTTACGCTGCTTGCCGGCGAAGAGTCTATCATCTCTAAATATGACAGTTTCCTCTCATATACATCCGGACAATCAGACAACCGTCAGTTCCTTCTGCAACAGGGAACGACAGCCACTGTGGCCAACCAGCAGCAGTCTATCAGCCGCGAAGTGTTCAATTCATTTTTCTTCCGTGCAAATTATGACTTTGACAACCGCTATTTCTTTGAAGCTACATTCCGTCGTGACGGCAGCTCGAAGTTTGCACCCGGTCACCGCTGGTCGAATTTCTTCTCATTCGGAGGTATGTGGAATGCCAAGAATGAGAAATTCCTTCAGTCGGTTGAATGGCTGAACGAACTGCAGGTTCGCGTAAGTTATGGCTCTACAGGTAACTCGTCAATTGACAATTACCTCTATTTCGGTACTGTAGGTACTTATGGCACCGGTTATGGTCCCAATGATATAACTACAGCAACCGGTCTTGCAAACCCGGCCAACAAGGATCTGACCTGGGAAACTGTATATTCTTTCGATGCAGGTGTTCATTTCAAATTCCTCGACATATTCTCCGGTGATGTAGATTTCTATAAGAAGACTACAAAAGACATGCTCATGGAAATTCCATGGAGTTTCACCACCGGATTCGACTCGGGATACGGAAACATCGGTTCGATGACCAATACCGGTGTGGATGTAAATGTAAATGCAGACATCATCAAGACCAAGGATTGGTATTGGGGAGTTCGTTGCAACTTCAACTACAACAAGAATGAGATAACAGAACTTTTCAATGGTCGTGATGCATATACAATCCCGAACACCGGACAACGCTACGAGGTTGGCAAGAAAGCCGGTGAGTTCTATGTAGTAAGATATATAGGTGTTGACCCGCGTGATGGTAAGCAGATGTGGCTCGACAAGAACGACAACATAACCAAAACTTACAATGAGGATGAGGATGCTGTCATGACGGGCAAAAGTCTGTATGCTCCATGGACCGGTGGTTTCGGCACAACCCTTCGTTGGAAAGGAATATCTTTGCAAGCTGACTTCAACTGGGCAGCCAAGAAGTATATGACTAACAACGATGCCTACTTCCTGTATAATGCAGCTCAGGGTGACGGACAGAATCAGGCCGTGGCAATGCTCAATGTATGGACCCAGCCGGGTGATGTTACAATCTATCCGAATGCTACAGAGGCGATACAGTTTGACGACCGCTTTATAGAAGATGCTTCATTCATGCGTCTGAAAAATCTTACCGTATCTTATTCATTCCCCAAAAATCTGATTGGCAAGGCAGGTCTCACAAATCTTGTGCTTCATTTCACTGGTCGCAACCTATGGACTGTAACAAAATTCGGAGGCTATGATCCCGAGCCTTTGACCAACGTATATAAATTCGCTTACCCCAATACTCGCCAATATGAGTTTGGTGTTGAGGTTTCATTCTAAAAAAGGAAAAAGATTATGAAAAAAATATTTTTAAGTCTTTTGATAGTAGGATCGCTGTTCACTTCATGCAACATGGATGAGGAGCCAATAGGATCCCTCAGCGATGAGACAGCAATCGAATCACCACTCGATGCGTTGAAATTCCGCAACGGTCTCTATGTGCAGTTGCGCTCCCTCTGCACCGGCTCGAGCATCGTTTATGCAGAGATGCAGGCTGATATGTTTATAGGAGTGCAGGGAAATGGTAACCGCCTCGGTTTCATGAGCCTTGGTAATATCCTTCCAAACTCTACCGACCTTGAGGCTAAATGGTCGTATCCCTATTCAATGATTGCAGCCGTGAATTATTACATCCCTAAATTGGATGCTGTAATGGCTAATCCGGCGTATGCCGATTCAGAAGCTACATTGAAAAGATATCGCGCCGAGGCATATTTTGTGCGTGCCTATGCATATTATTTCCTTGCCGACCATTATTGCAATTCATACAACAGGATTGATCCAAACAAGGCTGCTTCGGGTCTTCCTCTATTGACCAGCTATGATCCTTCCGGTGAATACGACAAATATTCGGGCAGAAGCACGTTGGCAGAAGTTTTCGATCTTATTGACAGCGATCTTAAGACAGCGTATGATGACCTCAAGACATTCCAGGCTTCAGCCGATCAGAGCGATTTGGATCAGATGATTGTTCATGATGCTCCTTACCTCAGTACGTATGGTGTGGCTGCCCTGCAGGCTCGTATCGCTCTCCTTAAAGGTGACAACTCAACTGCTATCAGCAAAGCGGAAGAGGTAATAGCAGGTCCTTTCACTCTGACTACAATTGCCGACTATTCCTACCTTTGGTATGATGACAGCGGAGATGAATTGATTTTCCTGCCGTATGCCGACAATTCCCAGAGTGATGCTGTATCCACAATTGGCGCCAATTGGATTACTGCAAAAGGAGATCAGGCAGACTATGTTGCAACTTCCAACTGCCTTGAAATGTATGATGCTCAGAATGATGTCAGATATGAATGGTTTTTCGAACCGCGTGACCTGGTTGTAAACGGTGAGACTGTCACTGCACCAAACTTTGTGAAATATCCGGGCAATTATGAGTTCAATACAGGATCTACAAATTCTCTGAAGAACCTTGCCAAGCCATTCCGTCTGAGCGAGATGTATCTGATTGTGGCAGAAGCAGCTGCTTCCTCTGATGCCTCAAAGGCCAACAAGATGCTGAATGATCTTCGCAAAGAGCGTATCTACAATTATCAGGAAACATCCTACTCCGGTCAGTCACTTGTTGAGCAGATTAGACTTGAACGTACAAAAGAGCTTATCGGTGAAGGTTATCGTATCAGCGACTTGCGCAGATGGGGTCTTGGATTCAGCCGCGAAGTGAATTACACCGGCGACAATGCCATTTACAGCTATACTCCCGACATCTTGCTTTCTGCAGGTAAGGATGTGAAGTATATAGAAGATGATACCCGCTATGTGTGGCCTATCCCAACGGGCGAAATGGAAACAAACCCGCAACTCGCCGGTCAGCAGAATCCGGGATATTAATTCAGTATTAACAAACAAACATATAAAATATGAAGTCTGTAAAGTTTTTTGCTGCTTCGCTCAGCCTTCTTTTGCTCGCTGCATGCTCTGATAAAGAGGAATTCAACACAGCGACAGGTGTTACCGTGGAGATGGCTCAGAGTGAGATGACAGTGAAAGAGAATGGGGGCTTGGTTGAAATTCCACTTAAAGTCACAGGAGAAGCCAATGGCCCTGTAAGTGTTAAAGTTGAAGTAAAAGGTGCCGGAAATATTCCCGCCGAACCTTATGAAGAGAGAGACGGAGTATGGTCCGGTAATTATGTTGTTTCATCCGAGACTCTGAATATCCCTGCCGGTGAAACTTCTGTAAGCGTGGAAATAAATCTTATTGATGACCTTGACGAGACAGGCGATCGTGCAATCGAAGTGTCTATCGTAAGTTGTGAAGGTGCTTCAATCGGCAGCCTTAATTCTACGTATGTTACTATTTCCGACAATGAGTCATTGCCTGTGTACGACATGATTCAAGGCACATGGAAATTTAATTGCCTTGATTATTACGGAGACCCATCAACAACTACAGTAACAATCTATGGTTATGATGAGGGAACACAAGAATATAATGAGGGCTACCTCGAAATGGAGGGTCTGCTGAATAATCCTACCGTACTTTCTCTTTATCTGAGTTATAATGAGCTCAACGGTAAGTATTATCTTTCAATGGAACTTCCGGAGCCTATTATTTGGTATAATGCCTCAAATTATATCTGGGTTCTGGGTACTAGTTCAAATGGAAGCCCGACAACTGCATCTGTATCATATTCTGCTGAATTTGACAAGGATTCAATGACATTCACATTCACCCCGTCTGACAAGATCTGGTTCTATGTGGCATCACCTGATTTCTCAAGCCAGCTCGGCGTATATGATACCGCAACTCAGATGACCCTTACAAAGTAATTCATAACAACTAAATTTTAAGGGATTAATACCTAATCATTAACACTCAAGCCGCCGCGGAAAGCCGCGGCGGCTTTTACCCATTAAATGAAATTATTGAGCTTATGATTAAATATGTATTTACAACGGCTGTGGCAATGGCTTCAGCTATAGCCATAATGGCTTCTCCGCTAACGCCTGATCAGGCGTTGCAACGATTAAACGGCAACACCTCCTTGAAAGTGGCTTCCCGCAATGCCGCATTGTTAAAACTTGTGCATACGGTGACTGCCCAATCCGGCATTCCGGCAATGTATGTTTTCAACTATACCACCGACAAGGGATATGTGATTCTTAGCGCAGATGACTCAGCCGTCCCTATGCTCGGATATGCTGATAACGGCAGTTTTGAGATATCCGAAATACCTCCGCAGATGGAATGGTGGCTCTCTCAGTATGCAGACGAAATTGCCGGCGCATCTTCTTCAGCTGCATACACAACACGCACGGAAACACGCGAAGCCATATCTCCACTTGTCAAAACCAAATGGGATCAAAGCGCACCATATAATAATCTTTGTCCCAAGATCAGTTCTACGGCATGCCCTACGGGCTGCGTGGCTACCGCTATGTCCCAAGTAATGAAATATTGGAACTATCCCGCCAATGGCACAGGATATGGCACTATCACACTGCCAACCGGAGCTACGGGTGACCAAACGATGAATTTGCGCACAACAAAATTTGATTGGGATAATATGCTGGACTCTTATACCGGTAATTATACCACAGATCAGGCTACCGCTGTGGCTACACTCATGAAAGCTACCGGTTATGCTACAAACATGAGTTATTCGCTCAGCGGTTCCGGAGCTTTGGCCATGAATGCAGCTATGGCTTTCTCAAAAAATTTCTCTTATAATTCCAACATACAATACCTGCAACGTAAATATTTCAGAGCTACAGACTGGGAGAACATCATTTACAATGAATTGGCTGCAGGACGCCCTGTTATGTATGGCGGTCAATCCACTTCGGTAGGACACGAGTTTGTTTGCGATGGATATGATGGTAACGGCTATTATCATTTCAACTGGGGATGGAGCGGAATTTCTGACGGATATTTCCAACTGAATGCGCTTAACCCTGACGCTGTAGGCATAGGTGGCGGAGAAGGTGGCGGATATAACAACACCCAGGATATAATCATCGGGGTACAACCGACATCCGAAAATGTTATGGCATATCTTAGTCAGTGGGGTTCTCTCACCGGCTCATTAAGCGGCACTAAACTGTCTCTGACTGCAAATTATAATGACGCTACCGGATATTGGATAAACACAGGAATTACAGAACTAAAAGTAAATATTGGAGTGGAATTCCAATCTGAGGATGGGGAAACAACCGTATATCAGTCGATTGGGTCAAATGTAACAATAGCGGCTTTGCAGGTGAGTGGTAATCAGGTTCAATATGGCTATACTGCGGGCAGAGCATCCTTAACAGTCCCTTCTGACCTTGCTGACGGCAAATATAAGGTTACAGTATGTTATCAGAACATTGCCGACTCCAATCCAACATGGAATCCTGTATGCACCACAGAAGGCGCTTATAATTATATTTACCTTACAAAAAGTGGAAGCAGCTACAGTGTGGAGAATATGGCTGAAACTGAAATTACTATCTCATCTGCAGAGATTGCCTCAGGACTGTATTACAATAATGCTTCGCGCATAAAACTCGAATTGTCCAATACTTCGGAATTGGAAATGACAGGTTCTTTCTATCCGGTGCTTCTAAGCGGCACCAATCCGGTTATGCTCGGTGAGGGAGTAACAGAGACTCTGCTTCCGGGAGAGACAAAAACTATTGAGTTTTCCACTTGGTTCGAATTGTTGGCTAATGCATCAGCTCCGACGAGAGTTAGCGGTACTCCTTACACTCTGAGATTTATAAAGGATACAAGTTCCACGGATGAAAGTAATTATTATAATTACAGTACATCTGTATCAATGAAAATACTCTCTGCCACAACGGATGTAAAGGTAAATGAGCTGAAAGTAAAAGATGCTCCGGTCAAGCAGGTGGATGTGGCAGGTACAACACAGTCGGTTTATGTGGCGAATGATGCATCTTCTATACCAATGAGTGCGAATATCACTAACAATGGGGTATTTTTCGGAAAGATTGTATATGCAATGATATTTAATGG
Source organism: uncultured Sangeribacter sp. (assembly GCA_964515455.1). Taxonomy (GTDB): domain Bacteria; phylum Bacteroidota; class Bacteroidia; order Bacteroidales; family Muribaculaceae; genus Lepagella. The sequence goes on along the minus strand of CAZEUD010000001.1, from coordinate 31,968 downwards.
AGACTTGTCAGGTGGAAATATATCATATTGCGTGATGGGTCCGACACCTGCATTGGATCAAAATCAATCGTTCGATTTGAGTGGAACATTGGATTTTCAGGAAGCTGATGTAAACACTCCATACGCTGCAAGTATGTACTATTATGGTGATAAGGGTTGGACAATGATGCCGGTGGAAAATAACCTTATTTATTTCCTTATTGATCCAACTTCCGGAGTTAAAGATGTTACTGCAGAAACAGAAGAACTGACATTCAACCGTGCTGACAAGACTGTCACAGCCAATGGAGCATACGTATCGCTTGAGGTTTACGACCTCAATGGAATCAGGATTGCCGAGGCTAACGGCAACGAATACCTTGCTGTAGAGATACCATACGCAAATGGTATCGTAATTGCAGTTGCGCGCAAATCCAACGGTGAGATAAAAACATTGAAAATCAGAAATTAAGCCATTCTAAATTCCCATACCCTTTCTTCTCAATAAGCACAATAATTTCCGAGCCGCGACGGGAAACCGTCGCGGCTCATTCTCTCTTCTTTACGCCTGAAATCCAATTCTGTATCTGTGCGGTGAATTATCAATTGATATTTGAAAAAAAGTTTGATACTTTAATATTTTTTTGTAAATTCGCAGTGACGTAGCTTTACACTTTGAATGCTATTTGAATCACGTTAACTGAATATCAGCCTGTCATGAAAAGATTAGGAAAATTATATTTCAGGTATGGCACCATGGGCTCGGCAAAAACAGCCATGTTGCTTACCACAGCATATAACTTTGAGGAGCGGGGGATGTCTTACCTCTGTTTCAAGCCTTCAATAGATACAAGGGAGAAGAAGAATGTGATACGCAGCCGTATCGGTATCGAGCGCGAATGTTGCTGGATTTACCGGGATACCGATATGTTTGCGTTTGTTCGTGAGATGATTGAGGGGACAGGTTGTTTCCCTGACTGGATACTGGTGGATGAGGCACAATTCCTTTCAGCCGAACAAGTGGATCAGCTTGCGCAGGTGGTGGATATTTACGGTATCAACGTGATATGCTATGGCTTGCGTACAGATTTCCGCACCAATCTTTTCGAAGGGTCAAGAAGGCTTTTTGAGATTGCGGATACCATTGACGAGATCAAATCCACGTGCAATTGCGGAAGGAAGACCATAGTGAATGCCCGTATAGATTCCAGAGGCGAGATTATTACCGAGGGTGATCAGGTGGAGATAGGAGGTAACGACCGGTATATATCCGTATGCAGGAATTGCTGGAGGAATAAGAAGGTGGAGCAGAGCCGCAATGGTCAGCTTCCGTTAATGTAGGATAATAATCTTGAAGAATAAGAGGATGGACAACAAGCTGACCGATTCAATAATAGCTTTGATAAAGAGAGAGGTGGTGCCTGCAATCGGATGCACCGAGCCGGCTGCTGTGGCGCTGGCAGTGGCAAAGGGTACCGAACTGCTCGGCACTTTGCCGGAGTCAATAGAATTATCTCTCAGCGGCAATATTATTAAAAATGCGATGGGTGTGGGGATTCCCGGCACAGGCATGATCGGATTGCCGATTGCCGTTGCTCTCGGTGCTCTCATAGGGAAATCCGATTATGGATTGGAGGTGCTGAAGGATGTGAACGAGTCTTCAGTGGAGAGGGGGAAGGAATATATTGCAGGGAATCACATACATATCACACATTGTCAGGATGCTCCCTCCAATCTGTATATTGATGTGAAGGTGGCTTCGGGCAAGGATAATGCAAGGGTGATAATTTCCGAATCGCATCAGAATTTTGTATATCTTGAGCATGACGGAGAGGTTCTTCTTGACAAAAGGGAAGCTGCATCAGGGGATGAGGAGGTCAATGATGACGTGGAATTGACAGCGGAGATGGTTTATCGCTTTGCCATGGAGACTGAGCTTGAGAAGTTGCGCTTCATCCTTGAGGCCAAACGCCTGAACAGCGCTGCTGCAGAACTCGGGCTGAAGGGTAAGTATGGTCACGGGCTTGGAGCCATGCTCATTCATGACGATACGATGATTGGGAATTCGCCATTGGAGCATATAATGGCGCTTACTTCAGCCGCCTGCGATGCGAGGATGGGAGGTGCCACAGTAGCGGTGATGTCGAATTCAGGCAGTGGCAATCAGGGGATAACAGCCACTATGCCGGTGGTGAGTTATGCCAGTGATATCAATGCCACAGAGGAGCAGACGATACGCGCGTTGATATTGAGCAATCTGACGAGCATCTATATCAAGCAGAGTCTCGGAAGATTGTCGGCATTGTGCGGGTGTGTGGTGGCTTCCACCGGGGCTTCTGCCGGGCTTGTGTATCTTATGGGTGGAGGATTTGACAGGATTTGTGCCGCTATAAAGAATATGGTGGCGAATCTTACGGGAATGATTTGCGACGGCGCCAAGCCGGCGTGTGCTATGAAGATTTCATCGGGAGTATCAACAGCAGTGATGTCGGCAATGCTTGCGATGAATGGGAAATGTGTGTCATCAAGAGAGGGGATAATCAGCGATGACATAGACAGGACAATCCATAACCTCACCTCCATCGGCCGCGAGGCGATGCAGGAAACCGACAAACTCGTGCTGCGCATCATGGTGGAAAAATAGATGCGTTGAGGAGTTGTAAGAAACGGTAATTTAAACAAAAGGGAGGGGGATAGGTGTTATAACATTAAGAAATTTAGGCATGAAAAAGAGAATAACAGCTATTTTGAGTGTGCCCGCTATGGCGATTATAATGCTTTTCGGCTGTCAGAAGCAGAGCAAGGTAGAGATGACTTTCTCTGAAAGGTATGAAGGGAAGACTGTGGAATTGATGAGCTTCGGAGATTCCACTCTTATAGCTTCGGCAGTTATCACTGACGGCAAAGCTTCTTTTGTATCTGAAGAGAATGATTCCATAAGATTCCCCCTTTTCACGCAGATTGCTGTAGATGGCAGAATACGGGCGTATTATATAATGGAAGAGGGCACAGCGCAACTATGCGACTCTATGAGTGTGCCTTCCGGCACTCCGCTCAATGACAAATTTTCCTCAATGCTCTCAACGTTGGATTCCATTGAGAATCTTGATGATATGGCTCTTTATCTTGATTATGCCGAGAAAGCTTACAATGAAAACAAGAGCACTCCGATAGGAGAATATTTTGGAGTGGAATGGTTAAAATACGCCGAGCCTCAGAAGGTTGACAGTTTTCTTAACCTCGCACCGGCAGGATTCCGCGACACACGCCGTGTGAAACATTATGAAGAGTTTGCAAGACACCGGGCCCTCACTTCTTCAGGAATGAAATATACAGATTTCAATGGTGAGAATGAGAAAGGAAGAGTAATAAAATTCTCATCCGCAGTGGAGCCGGGGAAATATACTTTGGTGGATTTCTGGGCAAGCTGGTGCCCCTATTGCATCAAGGAATTGCCGGATATGCAGCAGCTCTATGCTGATTATCATGACAAGGGATTGAATATAGTAGGAGTTGCTGTAAGGGATAAACCTGAAGACACAGCAGCCATGGTTGAGAAACATTCGCTCCCCTGGACTATTATATACAACACACAGCGAGTACCTTATGATATATATGGATTCTCCGGTATACCTCATCACATGCTTATAGATCCGGATGGAGTTATAGTCAGCCGGGGTGAGAGTGTGGAGCAGATCCGCGCACGCATGGAGAGCCTCCTGACAGATGAGGGAAGTTAAAATTTAATGATGTAACCCGAATTATTATGAAAAACAAACAGGAAAGTCTCAATCAACTGATTGAGCAGTCTATAAAGAAAAATTGGGAAAGTATGGCGCTCTCCGATATGGGGGGTATCAATTACCAGTATAAGGATGTTGCAGAGGCGGTAGCCAAAGTGCATATAATGTTCAAGGCTGCCGGTATAAAAACAGGAGACAGAGTAGCGATTTGCGGGAAGAATTCTTCCAACTGGGTTGTGGTGCTTCTCGCGTGCCTCACCTCAGGAGTGGTGGCTGTGCCTGTGCTGCATGAGTTCAAGGCGGATACTGTTACTCATTTGCTGAATCACAGCGGTGCGAAGATGCTCTTTGTTGATCCGGCTATATGGGAGAATCTTGATGAGCACGCTTTGCCTGAACTTATTGCAGCAATTTATATCAGTGAATTCGGTATGCCGTTGTCGCGCAGTGAGAAGCTGACGGAAACCCGCAATAATATCAATGAATATTTTGGCAAGGAGTATCCGTATGACTTCACACCGGATTCTATAAAATATCCCGATTTTGAGCCGGATCAGCTCGCGGTTATAAACTATACGAGCGGTTCCACGGGTTTGTCAAAGGGTGTGATGCTTCCATACCGCTCGATATGGAGCAATGTCAGGTATTGTCTTGACAAAATAACATATCTGCATTCAGGAGATGGCATTGTCAATATGCTTCCTCTCGCTCATTTGTATGGCATGACTATTGAGTCGCTGCATCCCTTCTGTCAGGGATGTCACCTTAATTTCCTTACAAAGCTGCCGTCGCCGAAGGTGATATTGAAAGCCTTTGCAGATGTAAAGCCGAAACTTATCATCACTGTTCCTCTGATTATTGAGAAGATAATCAAGACAAAAGTGTTCCCGCTTCTCGACAAACCAATGATGAAGGTGCTGTTGAGGATACCATACGTGGACGGCCGTCTGCTTGCCAAGGTTAAGGAGAATCTAATGGAGGCGTTTGGCGGGAATTTGCGTGAACTGATTGTAGGAGGTGCGCCGTTGAATCCTGATGTTGAGAAATTCCTTTACAGGATAAATTTCCCGATAACCGTAGGGTATGGCATGACAGAGTGTGGTCCGTTGCTTACGTATGCTCCGGCTTCAGAGTCGAAACCGCATACTGTCGGCAGGTTGATGGACAGGATGGAATGCAAGATAGATTCTCCTGATCCAACACATATTCCCGGAAATATATGGGTGAAGGGAATGAATGTGATGCAGGGGTATTACAAAAACAAGAAAGCTACCGAAGAGGTAATGCCCGACAACAGCGGATGGATGAACACAGGCGATATGGGTATTATTGATGAGGATGGATTCATCTCTATTATGGGCAGATCCAAAACAATGATTTTGGGTCCTTCGGGACAGAATATATATCCCGAGGAGATTGAGGCAAAGCTGAATAATTTCCCCTATGTGGCTGAATCTTTGATTATTGATAATAAAGGCGAGCTTGAGGCTCTTGTTTATCCCGACATGGAATTGCTTTCCAAAGAGCATATTGACATGGAGAAGACAGAGAAGCTGATGGAAGAGAATCTCGATGCTTTGAATCTTGAATTGCCGGCATACAGCAAGGTAAAAAAATTGAAAATAATGAACGAAGAGTTTGAAAAGACTCCGAAACGATCCATCAAACGCTTCCTCTACCAGCCATGACCACAGCCGAAGTACTGAATAGAACTTGTAAGATCTCTCTCAAAAAATGAGAAGAGGAGTTTCAGATTAGGTAAAAAGGGCACGACAGATTATATCGTGCTCTTTGATCTTATAGATAAAAATGAGCTTATAACCGTAGATGAACTTAAATACGAGTTCGAAAGAATAGGGAAAGTTGCGGCAATTTTATAAATAAGGTTCAAAGAATTATGGGAAAGATTAAAGGATTAAAATATTATAAAGTTTTGTTATTTTCATCATTGTTGCTTGCATTGGTTGCCGGATGCGTGAAGGATGAGCCGGATGCCGTTTGGTCGCTTGAGGCAGGTGACAAGTTGCCGGAATTCTCTGTTACAATGAATGACGGACGTTTTATTACGACAGAAACGTTAAGGGGTAAGGAGAGTATTATCGTTTTTTTCAATACCACATGTCCTGATTGTCAGCGTGAATTCCCGGTATTGCAGCAGGAGTATGAGCAAAGTATTCTTGACGGCAGCAATGTTGAATATGTATTGATTTCGCGCGAGGAAGGTTCAGAAGCAATTGAGGAATATTGGAAGAATAACGGTTTGACATTGCCGTATTCAGCGCAGACAGACCGCACAGTTTACAACCTTTTTGCCACTATAGGAATTCCACGACTGTATTATGTTTCCCCTGACCTTATAATAACAAAAGCGATACTCGCCGAATAGCAAACATCGCTCTTTTTGTGCGCACGAAGGGACTCGAACCCCCACGTCGTTAGACACTAGATCCTAAGTCTAGCGCGGCTACCAATTACGCCACGTGCGCTGATTCGGATGCAAAGTTACAAATAATTAGTGAACATTGCAACCGAATTTACGAAATATGAGTGAGAAATTTCAGATATAACCGGGAAATCTTCAAATATCTTCAAATTTTTCTCCAGAACATTCTATATCGTATCTATTGTGTCCCAGACAAAGGCGCGGAGGCCGAGTTTGGGCTTGGCCTCATCAATAGATTTGAGATGCTCCAACACCGGCTTTACGCGGTCGTCTTCCACAAATGTAAGAATTGCTGATGCCAGCGACGGCCATGCGTGTGATCCGTAGTGAGGGTCGCCGGTGTGGCTGCCACGTCCCTGCACCTGTCCGAAGGCTGTGAACCCTCGGCAGGACAGGCGTGTCAAAACATCTATAATCTCTTCATGATGAGCCTGATCGTATGATATGAAGATTGCTTTCATTGTTTTAGTTGTTTTGTTTTTTTAATTTGGCGACTATTTTTTTGCGTGTGCGTTTCACACCATTTCCTGCGAATACGCAATATAGCACGGGAACGAAGAGCAAAGTAAGGATGGTGGAGAAAGTCAGACCACCGATAACGGCTGTACCCATCGGACGCCACATCTCGGCGCCCTGTCCGGAGCCTACAGCCATAGGCACCATGCCGAGCACGGTGGTGAGTGTTGTCATAACCACCGGTCGCAGACGCGAACGTCCACCATCGATTACCGCACGGCGTATAGACATTCCTCTCTCTCTGTTGAGGGATATGTAGTCTATAAGCACGATACCATTCTTCACCACAATACCGATAAGCATGATAGCACCAATCATAGACATCACATTCAGAGTATGACCTGATAACCAAAGAATTATGAATACTCCGGAGAATGCAAAGAGCAGAGAAGTCATGATAATTCCCGGATATGTGAGGGATTCAAACTGGGCAGCCATCACTATGTATACCAAAATGATGATCAGCACTCCAAGAGTAAGAAGGTCGGAGAATGAATCCTGCTGATCCTCATAGCTACCGGCAATCTGTATATTTATCCCCGCAGGAAGGTCGAGCCGGTCGATCTGAACCTCGGTCTGCTCAACAACCTGGCTCATAGGCACACCGTCAACTACAGCCGATACAGTGATTATACGTTCGCGGTCTTTACGCTCGATGGTAGGGGGTGTGAATCGTTCCACTACCTTGCCGAGCTCTTTAAGGCGAACGCCTTTCCCTTCGCTTGTATATATGATGATGTTCTCAATATCCTCAATTCTTGTACGGTGTTCCGGAGCATACATTACCTTGATATCATATTCCTCACCGTCCTCGCGGAATTGTGAGGCTGTAGAGCCGTTGATTCGGTTTCTGAGGTAATATGCTGCCGTCTGAAGGTTGATACCATAAAGCGACAACTTCTCGCGGTCGAAATCCACCTGATATTCCGGTTGATAGTCCGAACGTGAAATAGTCACGTCGGCAGTCCCCTCAATCCCTTCGAGAATCTGTTTCATTTCGGCGGCAACCTTGTCGGTTTCATCGAAATCATAACCATATATCTCGAAGTCAACTGTGCTTTGACCGCCCAAGCCGGACCCGCGACCACCACCGACATTCACCTGTACTTTCTTGAATTCCGGGAATTGCGAGTTAATATCCTCACGCATCATGTCGGCAATTTCCTGAATACCACGCTTGCGGTCACCCGGGTCAAGGAGTCGGATATTCATAGAGATGATATGGGCGCCATTATCGGATAGAGATGCGAAAGTATTGTCAGAACTTGCGGGACCCACTGTATAGTTCATGACAGAGATCTCAGGATATTTTTCCCTCCATGTGGCATCGAGACGTGCCATTACTTCCTGAGATTCTTCTACACGGGCTCCAATGGGAAGTTCAAGACTTACACCGATTCGGGCATTATCCTGGGCAGGCATAAACTCAGTGCCGACAAACTTCATAAGGAAGCAAGATCCGATAAAAATGCCGAGGCATATGATGATGGTAAGCGAGCGGTGACCGATAACCTTTCCAAGGAGTGAAGCATATCCATTGTCAAACTTGTCAAGAGCTCTTTCCACATACGAATACCAGTTTTTCTTACCTCCATCGGTAGCTTTCCCCTTGAGGCGCAGCCACTGGCTGCAGAGCATTGGGGTAAGAGAAAGGGCGCAAGTGGTGGAAATAATCATCATGATAGTCACCATCCATCCAAGCTGGCGGAAGAGGACACCTGTCATACCTGTAACAAGAGTCAGAGGGAAGAATACTGCTATAAGGGTCAGGGTTGAGGCGATAACCGATATTGCCACCTCATTTGTGCCGTGAACAGCAGCTTGTTTCGGATCGGAACCACGTTCGATATGTGTAGTAACATTCTCAAGCACCACAATGGCATCATCGACCACCATACCGATTGAGATGGAGAGTGCCGAGAGGGATATGATGTTGAGAGTGTTACCAGTTGCGAACAGATAGATGAACGAGGCTATGAGTGATACCGGGATTGTTATGACAATAATCATTGTGGCGCGCCAGCGTCCGAGGAAGAGGAATACGACTATCATCACGAAGAGAAGGGCATAAAGCACTGTCTCTACGAGGGCTGAAATAGTGTTCCGGATATTATCGGAAGTATCTACAATCACACCGATTTTGACATCCGAAGGGAGGTTCTTCTGAAGGGAGGGTAGCATAGCCATCACCTTATTGGAAATTTCCACGGAGTTGGCACCACTCTGTTTCTGGATTACAATCATCGCACCCTCCTTACCATCGTTGTATGTCTGTTGGGTACGCTCCTCAAGGCTGTCTACAACTTTGGCAACATCGCTCAGGTAAACGATTTTCCCCTGAAAGCTGCCTACAGGAATCTTGGCGAGCTGGGAGCTGTCGTCAAATTCACCCTGCACACGCAAAGCGTATGTATTTGAACCGATATCAAACGAACCTCCGGGCACATTTCTGTTTTCGGCTCCAATCACAGTGGATATCTCTTCCACGGAAAGATTATAGGCTTCCAGACGGTTAGGATCCACATAAACATGAATCTCTCGCTTGGGAGCTCCGGATATTGACACAGATCCCACACCATCCACGCGGGCCAACGGGTTAGCCACAGCGTCATCAAGAATTTTGTATAATCCCGGCATACTTTCCGTAGCCTGCACAGAGAGCAGACATATAGGAATCATGTCGGTGGAGAACTTGAAGATGATGGGGTTTTCCGAGTCATCCGGAAGTGATGATTTCACCATATCGAGCTTGTCACGGACATCATTGGTAAGGACATCAATATCATAACCATATTCAAACTCAAGAGTGATTACGGAAGTATTCTCACGGGATGTGGAGGTGATATGCTTCAGATGCTCCACGGAGTTGAGTGTATTCTCAAGAGGTTTAGTAACATTCTGCTCGATATCTTTGGCCGAAGCTCCGGGATACATGGTTATGACCATTATGGTGTTGGTATCAATATCGGGATACAGGTCGATAGGTAGCTTCGTCAGGGAGAACAGACCCAGTATGATTACTGTGACAAAGCACAGTGTGGTCATAATCGGTCTTTTGACTGCTGAACTATATAGTGACATTGGATTTCAGTTTTATTATATTCAGAAAATGGTTTTCAATTTTCAGATATGGTTGAGTCTTTCTTTACGGAATTGTCCTCATTCATCACTTTTACCTTCATGCCGTTGGCAAGACGTGATTGTCCGGAGATTACAACCGTTGAACCGGGCTCCACACCGCTAATAAGTTCGTATGAGTCACCGAGACGCTGACCGAGTTCCACCTTGTTAAAGCTTACTGTTCCATCAGGATTGTAGACATATACGTAATGGTTGCCGGAGCCTTGCTGCTTCACTACAGCCTTGTCCGGCACCACAACACGCCGGGCGGTTCCGAGGCTTAATTCCACGCGGCCGAACATACCCGGGAGTATACGGTTGTCTGAGTTGGGGATAGTAACCTCCACGCCAAAAGTGCGTGACGACTGGTCTACAGTAGGCGAAACGAGAGTGACAGTGCCATTGAACACTTCATCCCCGTAAGTGTCGAAAGTGACCAAAGCCGGCATTCCCCGGCGCACCTTGGAAAGTTCGCTTTCCGATACATTGATTACTATTTTCACCGGCTGTGTGCGGGCCACAGTAAGAATAGGAAGGGATCCGGTCATATCTCCCGGGTCATAGTTGCGTACGGTGACAACTCCTGAAATAGGGGAGGTGAGCACTGTGTTCTCATGCACATTGCGTAAAGTTCGCTCAGCCGATGCGAGGGCATTTTTTGCATTGATAAGCTGCACCTCCATCTGGTCTACCTGCTGCTTTGTGCCGCCACCTATCTTATATAGTTCCACAGCACGGTCATAATCCACCTGCACATTCTTCAGATTCGCCTTGGCATTGTCAACCTGCAGTTGATAGCTTGTGGTGTTTACATCATCAAGCACCACGAGTTTCTGTCCGGCTGATACACGCATACCCTCATCCACAAGAATCTGCTTGATGCGGTTGATGGCTGAAGAGGAAATATTGTTGATCAGTTCCGGTTCAACAGTGGCGGTATAGTTGCCGATCTGGTTTACTTCGCGGTCATTTACTGATGTGGTTTTTACAACAGGGGCATTCTCTTCAGTTGTATTATCCTTTTTATCGGAGCCGGAGCAGGCTCCGAGCAAAATCAATGCGATTGCGGATAATGAAAAATATATCTTATTCATGACTTTGGGGAATTAGCGTTTTGAAACTGGGGAAATATTTGAGTAAGTGTCTTTTCCAAGGAGCATGTCAAGCTCACTTGTAGAGATAAGGTAATTATATATGCTTTGCAGATAGGCGAGTTGAGCCGAAGTATTGGCCAATTCGCTATCACGAAGGTTGAGATATGTAGCGGCACCTATTTCGAAACTCTTCTGCATGATCTCATAAGCTTTCTGAGCCTGCTGCATACCTTTCTCGCTCGCAGCTATTTGCTTTACTTGCTTGTTGATATTGTCGATGGCAAGATCCACCTGCATATTCAGTGAATTCACGAGGTTCTCGCGTTGGAATCCCATTTCTTTGAATTGAACTTCAGCCTGCTTCACGCCATAATATTTCGAACCACCTGAGAAAATTGGTACCTGAAGAGCCAGGGCAACGGTGGAGTATGGATTGAAATCCTGATTTTTAAGAGCGTTTCCGTTGCTAAGTGCATTCCAGTTGATGTTATAAGAAAGCGAGAGAGTAGGAATCCATGCAAACTTCTTCAAAGTTACGTTCTCGCGGGCAAGGTCAGTCTGGATATCGAGTGAACGTAGAGAAGTGTTGTCGCTCAGAGAGCGGTTGAGGGCTGCAGTATATCCGAACATGTCGCTCTGCATCTGTTTCAAAGTCACATCCGGCATTATTTCTACGGCAGCATCCATGCCCATCAGCACTTTAAGTTGCAATTGGCATTGTCTGACAGCGATATCTGCCTCGAGCAGTTCAGGTTCGTTGTTAGTTACTTCAACAGAACTGCGGAGCACATCATATTCTGAAGCGGTGCCTTGTTCAAATTGCTTCTGATACACATCGGCATTCAGTTTGGCAATATCATAGTTTTGTTTTATCACATCGCGGGAGGCAATGGCAAGCAAAAGACTATAATAGGCCTGGTTCACATTGTTGACCATATCGAGCCGGGAAGCTCTGGCAGATTCCAGAGTGGAAAGAATCTGGGTGTCAGAAATCTTGATGGATTTCCACAGGGCAGCGTTTACAAGGGGCATCGCAGCCGAGAATCCGAAGTTCCATGAATTGTCAGACCCCATTTTGATTTTGGTGGATTGTCCTCCCATGTTCATGTTGAGTGTCTGGAGTTCAATCGACCTCTGGTATGCACCGGAGAAATCGATAGAAGGGAACAGGCTTGCAAGCACTTCCTTTTTGGAATAGTCCATGCGTTTCACTTCCAGATCAGCCACCTGAATTGTGGGATTGTCCTGCAGCGCGATAGAAATACATTGTTCGCGCGAGAGTCTCAGCGTGTCGCCGGCAGCGGTCTGTGCGGCAGCGGTCAGCGGCAACAGGAGCGCAATGGCTCCCAATACTGATTTAATAAGTGTCATGCTAAGTTATGAATAAATTGATTTGATTAATTCTGTTTTAATTTATCTTTATTATATGCTTCTTCGAGTATTTCCATTCCTTTTGGAGATGCTATGCTTCTCAAAAAACTCATGCTCACCACTTTGAATACTTCTGAAATGGTAACATCCTCCGGAAGGGATTCCTCCATGCGTTTGAGTGATTCCATCTGGATTCGGAACATCCGCATTATTACAGGATAGTTGACATCTGTCCGGAATACACCTTGTTGTTGTCCGGTAGATATTGCGCGAAGCATATTGTTTTGCCGTGTGCACGTCTGGGCATCATATACATTTCGGATTTTTGAATACATTACGTCCATATCACGGAAGAAATCCGCACTTGCAATATCCATCAGCTCCTGATAAGATTTGAAGATATGGTAGAATGCTTCGATTACAGTTGCGGAGGATTTGAATTTTTCTTCAATCAAGGCGGTTTGCGTTCTGTGCATATAGTTGAGGATAGCCTTGATCATATCCTCCTTGTTTTCGAAAATTTCGTATAATGTTCTTTTGGAAATGGACAGAAAGTTTGCCACCTTGTCCATGGTGGTAGCTTTCAATCCATTGCGAAGAACGAACGGTAATATTTCCGCCAACAGTTTGTCGTCGGCTCTTGTATTGAATGTATTTTGTTCCATTGGAAATAAGGTGTTTGTAGAAACCGGTTGCAAAGTTATAACAAAAAAACTGAAAACTCAAAAATAGTTTTCAGTTTTTTTGAAAATATTTTACTGGAGTGCTACCAGTTAAGCAATGTCAATTTGTTGCAGCGATGGCTGGTTTCAGCTTCTTCTCAAGGTGGGAGAGCATGTCGCGGGTCATGGCGTCGAGGTCGTATTCCGGTTTCCAGCCCCATTCCTCGCGGGCGCATGTGTCGTCAAGGCTGTCGGGCCATGAGTCTGCAATCTTTTGGCGAAGTGGGTCGAGTTCGTAAACCATCTTGAATTCGGGACGGTATTCCTTGATTTTATTATATATAATCTCCGGATCGAAACTCATGGATGCTATATTGAAAGAATTACGATGACGGAATTTATTGGGATCAGCTTCCATGATTTCAATGGCTGCACGAAGTGCATCCGGCATATACATCATGTCCATGAAAGTGCCGGGTTTCAGAGGGCATTTGAAAACTTCTCCCTTCACAGCTGAATAGTAAATGTCTACGGCATAGTCTGTGGTGCCACCACCGGGAGGCGTCACATAAGAGATGAGTCCGGGAAAACGGACGGAGCGAGTGTCAACTCCGAATCGGAGTGCATAATAGTCGGAGAGCATCTCGCCGGTAACTTTGGTTACTCCGTAAATGGTTTGCGGACGTTGTATGGTATCTTGCGGAGTCTTCACATGCGGAGTATCCTGACCGAAGGAACCAATGCTGCTCGGGGTGAAGAGTGCGCACCCTTTCTCGCGTGAAATCTCAAGACAGTTGTAAAGACCGCCGACACCTATTTTCCATGCCAGTTGCGGTTTGGCTTCTGCCACTGCAGATAGTAAGGCAGCGAGATTATATATAGTATCTACATTATATTTGTCAACGGCAGCGGCAATCTGGTCGGGATTGGTGATATCCACAATTTCCGAAGGACCGCTCTCTGCAAGTTCACCATGAGGCTCGGCTCCCGGTATGTATCCGGCTACAACGTTACCATTGGGGTATTCTTTGCGAAGACGCATTGTTAGTTCTGAACCAATCTGACCGGTTGCTCCGATTATAAGAATATTTTTCATGACAGATAAAGAAATATCTAATTAAGGTTATTATTTCGAGTGCAAATTTAGGAATATTTCATAAATATTCGTTAACTTTGAAAAAATATATTTTTAGAATAGAATACCATGTACAACAAATTCCAACAGCACCTGCAAAAAGAATTGCAGGACATCAAGGACGCAGGTCTTTATAAAAATGAGCGCGTCATCGTCACTCCCCAGAGTTCAGATATTGAGGTTGAGAATGTTGAGGGGGAAGTTTTAAATTTCTGTGCCAACAATTATCTCGGTCTTGCCGACAACAGCCGCTTGATAGAATCAGCCAAGAAAGCAATGGATCGCAGAGGATATGGAATGTCGTCAGTGCGTTTCATCTGCGGCACCCAGGATATGCACAAGGAACTTGAGGCAGCAATCAGCGACTATTTCAAGACGGAGGATACCATACTTTATGCCGCATGTTTTGATGCCAACGGTGGTTTGTTCGAACCTTTGTTTACCGAAGAGGATGCCATTATCTCCGATTCATTGAATCATGCATCTATCATTGATGGAGTCCGTTTATGCAAGGCACAGCGTTTCAGATATAAGAATGCCGATATGGCAGACCTCGAACGCTGTCTTCAGAAGGCAAAGGATTGCAAATTCAAGATTATTGCCACTGACGGAGTCTTTTCCATGGATGGCAATGTAGCACCCATGGATAAGATATGTGAATTAGCTGAGAAATATGATGCTCTTGTGATGGTAGATGAAAGCCATTCAGCAGGTGTCGTGGGCGAAACGGGTCATGGAGTGGCTGAAAAATTCAATTGCTATGGCAAGATTGATATTTTTACAGGAACATTAGGCAAATCTTTCGGTGGTGCTATGGGTGGATTTACCACCGGTCGCAAGGAGGTCATAGACATGCTCCGCCAGCGCTCACGTCCATATCTCTTCTCCAATTCGGTTGCTCCTTCGATTGTAGGTGCAAGTATAGAGATGTTCAAGATGCTAAAAGAGTCTGATGCATTGCACACCACTTTGATGGAAAATGTAGAGTATTTCCGTGGCAAAATGCTTGAGGCTGGATTTGATATCAAACCTACTCAGAGTGCCATTTGTGCAGTGATGCTTTATGACGCCAAGCTCTCGCAGGATTTTGCAGCGGAGATGCAGAAAGAGGGTATCTATGTAACTGGTTTCTACTATCCGGTAGTGCCTAAAGATCAGGCAAGAATCCGAGTGCAATTGTCAGCAGCCCATACACGCGAACAGCTTGACAAGGCGATTGCAGCATTCGTAAAAGTAGGTAAGAAACTTGGAGTGCTCAAATAATTGACAATCATAAATAAATTCAGGGCTGCAATTTCAAATTGCAGCCCTGAATTTATTTATATGTATATCAGTTTGCGAAGTCGATAGAGACGCCGAAGCGGAGCTGACGTGGATTGACAGGGTAGTGGGGAAGAGAGAAATAATTACTGCCGAACAATCCCTGGTTAACATGACTCCACAATACGAAAAATCTTGTTTTCTGGATCTTCGCGGTAAGATAAGCGTTGGCCACAGCAAAATTGCCTACCCAAATTGCATCATCACCTTGTATATGGAAACTCATGGTGGCGGGCTGATAATCATAGCTGCGGTATTTTGTATAATAGTCGCAGTCTATGCCGATCTGGGCTTCAAGCACCTTGAAAGCCTTGAATCTTATATACATATTGCTGTAAACACTCAATGCAGGCAGAGGAATAACGTCACGATTGGAAGTGGTCTGATATGTTACAGTATTGTCCCAGTTCCAAATGCCGAATTTCAATTTTTGCTCAATGGATGCAGAGAAGACCTGCACGCTTCCTCCATATTGTTCAGGAACGGAGGATGAGTTGAAAAACACGCAATTCTGAATATTCTCAACCCCGGCACGCAGATCGGTACGCGTCCATGGTATATGCAGGTGACCTCCTACGCGGAATGAGCGCGTTTTTCCGAAATCATTATCCCATACGAAATGATTTGATACATAGTATCTGAGCAGATATGATGGAGTCTGGTTGCGGAAAAAGCCATCTGCTGATATTCTGACAGTGTCTTTACCGAGTTTAAAACGAGTCTCTACGTATCCGTCAACGTCAAGATCTCCGGCCGCATCTCCCATCAGACCGAACTTGGCATTGGCAGCATATCGCAACAAGGTCCCCTTCATCTTTTCAAGGCGTCCGCCTATCCAGAGTCTGTTACGTTTTTTCTCCGGATTTATTATGAAACCCTCAGGGAGAGCGGTGACGCCTGTATCAGAACTGTCTGTTTCAGATGTCTGTATATCCGGTTCGAGATATTCTTGCTTGAATCGGTCATATTCATAAGTGGCATAAGCGGAGAGTCCGAATTTCGCCCAGGTCTGAAAGCCTTCAATCATAGAGATGCCCACCGTATTGGAGAACGACCAGTAATAGGTTTCGTCTCTTGTGGAGGAGGGAGTGAAATAAGTATTCTCCCAGAAAGACTTGTCCTCACTCGCCACAGTGTTTTTGAAGACGTGGTGGTTATATTTGTAATTGAAGGAATATATGAATTTTGTTACAGGCACGAGGGTGCGTCTTTCTATAGTGTCACCCTCTTGCGTATCATCGCGCCAGAAACCGATCTTATAAGCGTGCGACATGTAGAATTCGGCACCGGCAAGTCTGTTTTGAGCACCATTCAATTGTGTCGGTATACTTTTGGGCTCGATATTGTCAACGCCTCCTTGCAGCACGGCCGGGTCGGTAATATACAGATCGTCAGTGATACCGCCATTCTCCTGATTCTGGGAATTATAATGGTTGAAGAATGCCTGCATTTCGTAGTGGTCGCCGGTATAATATCCTTGCAGACCATATATCAGGTTTTTGGCAGCATCGCTGTTGTAAGCTCCTTTTGTATACAGATAATCTATATTGGCGCCTAACCCGATCTTACGGTTAACATTTCCTGCGAATATACCTTTGAGACGGTCGGTATGATTGTCGCGATTGCCACCGAAATTATACGATAGCAATGTCATTGGGATGAAAACGTTGTAGAATTTCTCCTTGTTGTATG
Organism: uncultured Sangeribacter sp.; assembly: GCA_964515455.1. Lineage (GTDB taxonomy): Bacteria > Bacteroidota > Bacteroidia > Bacteroidales > Muribaculaceae > Lepagella. The sequence continues at coordinate 14,893 of CAZEUD010000001.1, read as the reverse complement.
CAGGCAACCAATATTCAAGGGCATCTTCAAACATGAACGAAGAAGGTTCGGGACGCTGGAAATACAGCATATTTATACCCTCTGCAGCGAAAGAACCGGTAGTGGCCCACGCATCTGAATTCATGGATGGCACAAACTGGCGTTGATAATTGTATAGAAGAGTGTCGATTGTGGATTCTTCATGGGTGCCGAGCGGGTAAGACAATGTCCATGCGCTCCCGGGTTTGTATGTCGTCTCGGTTTCGTCACCCGGCCCTTTACCGGAATTTTTTGCCCCGGAGGAGTTCAGGCGTTGTTGGGCGGAGATAATCCCCGCCATTGCAATCATTAAATATATCAAGAAAAGTTTTTTCAAATTCATAAGGCAAAATTAGTAAAAATTACCCAAATATTCAGAAATAACGCCTTATAAAACAAAACTAAGTCAGGATTTCACAATTCCGACTTAGCTTTAGCATTAAAAATTTCTTTCTAATACCATGAATAAAACACAGTGCAAATACAATAATCGTAATTATACAACAACATAACATTATAAAAAGTTTTATACATGTAAAGAAATTTTTTCAAAAAATCCGGGTTGCATATAAAATCTGCCTCCGCACTTCCGAGAGGACACTTTAGCGGAAAGAAATTTTACAGAAATTGAAGAAAAAATTTGGAGGGATGAAAAAAAAGTAATAACTTTGCAACGCTTTTGAGAGAAAGCACACGGTGAGATTAGCTCAGTTGGTTAGAGCGTCGGATTGTGGTTCCGAAGGTCGTGGGTTCGAGACCCACATTTCACCCTTAAAGCAACGGGATTCTTCATTTGAAGAATCCTGTTAATTTTTTTTGAGACAGACTCTCAGTGTGGTCAGTGGGTTCGGATAAAGCGGAAGATGGTGTCGTAAGCGGCTTCTCGGTGAGGAGAAGGTGAGAGGATGAGGTCGTGTATACCGCTGTCTATGGTGCATACTTCGCGTACATGACCTAATTTCATGCCACGTTGCTGGAGCATTGCAGGGTCAAGGACAGCATCTCCCGTTTTGAATTCCGGTGTATAATTGCAACCGGAAATTTTTCGAGAACTGTGCATCACGAGTATTGGTACTGTTATGTGCGATGACTTTTTCATAAGTTCCGACTGTGCATGGTTGATGGCTCCTACCCAGCTGAAAGTTACCGGAGGGGAATAAATCATCTTCCAATCCGTATTGTAAGTCCACTCACCATCATATTGCTTTAGCAATGAATAGGCATATCCATCGCAATGCCCTTGCTTGATTTTGCTGTTTTTTGAAAATTTGCTCAAAAATTCTATAAGCGGTGCACCCACGTTACGCATTACCGGCGAGAAATTCCATTCTAAAAACGGGCTGTCGGTAACAACACGATTCACACCGACTCTTGCCCCTTTCATTGCCGCCATATACGCAACGGTCAATCCTCCGGTGCTGTGACCGGAAAGGGTAATATCAGTATTACCATCGCGGCGTATTTGGGCGAGGGCAGAATCGATATCTTCAAAATACTCCGTCTGTTTTCTGACATTGAAAGGGTATTGCCATGGTTTCCAGCTTCGCCCATAGCGTCTTAGATCCACGGCATAGAAATTATAGCCTGAATCATTGAAAATTTCTCCCATCTCCTTCTGGAAGAAATAATCGTTGAAGCCATGCACATAAAGATATGCCTTATGGCTTTTTTCAGGAGCCAATTTGCGTATTATTGTTGAGCGGCAGGGTCCATCGAACGCCTCCCCCTGATTTACATATCTTGCCTCATATCCTTCAAGGATATCCGGATGCCATGTGGTATCAGTTGTGGCATATACCGGTCCGGTATATTTCTCAGGAAAATGCCATTCTCCTGAGGCAAACGCACCTCCTATAAAAAGCAGCATAGGTATCAGCAACTTTCTCATATCTATGAAAAAAGAGACAATTTCAATTAAAACTAATAGCTAAAAGCTAAAAGCCAACGACTTATTCTGCCACATGCTCTCTAAGGATCTCAATTTTCTTATGATCCTTATTTATGCGGGCCTCAAGATGTAGCTGATCCTGACGGGAGGAATAGAGCATCCATGTGGCGGAAATCATTTTTTTGTAATCATCCGGCATTTTCCATGATGAGCGGTGATTGCCATTTTCAAGGAATATTACTTTCACGGTATTCAGTTCATTATCAGCAATGAGTTTGGCCACAGCATCAGCTTCCTCGCCGGTAAACATCACAGTATTCAATCCTTCGCGCCGATAATTGAGCGCCTGATCATACGGCACTACGGCTGTAGTTGCTGAATCAGTTCCGGACTGCACCATCACGGCATTAAATGTGGCTCCTTTCAGAGAAGCTATAAGTTCCAGCCGTTCATTTGCTGAAATACGCGCCACGATGCCTGTGGATTGCAAGGGATAATTATCTTGCCAGCCATTAAAAATATAATATGCCTCCACTTCCTTGGAATTGTCTACCACTGTGAAATCGCGCATCCATAAGTCCACATTGTCGCTCATGGCATGCAGCCGGTTTTCGCAAGAGTCAATATCTCTTTGAATAGCCTCGATGGAATCATTCAAAGCCTTTGCATATTCATTTTTAGCTTTATTCTTATCGGTATTGCCACCCGCGCATGACGCGAGCAGCAATGCCGGCAAGAGAGCTATCATTATCCTTTTCATAATGAGTGATTGTATAAAATCTATTTGGGTTGATGAGCTTCGCGCAGAAGGTCGTTAACAGTCTTTACGGGATTGAAAGTGTCGGCAGGCACTTCAATAAGGATAGTATTCCAATCGCTCATTGCTCCATTCCATAGTCCGGGAAGTTCAAGAGCTTTGATTTCGACACCTTCGCGACTTTTCTGCGAAATAAAGCCGGTGGCCTTATCCACATATTCCGGAAGATTGAATTTCTCACCCTTGTAATTACGGATTGACACAACAAGATCTACAGGATTGAAATGCGTTGCAGTCTTCATCATCTTCATTGCTTCCTTGTTTTTGGGGTCAATCTGCGAAGCTTCGAGAATCTGAGGTGATACTGTGCCATCGGGGTTATATGCCAGATAGGGACCGCCACCCGGCTCTCCTTCGTTCTTCACCATGCCACACACTCTTACCGGACGATTGAGTTTACGCATAAGATATTCCGCCTTACCCTTGTTGTCCATCTCATCCGCTCCATCATTGGTGATACATAATACATTGCGTGTGAAATGGAGCATTTCTGAAAGTTCCTCATCCGAAGGGGTGCCTTTGTCGAGACGACGGCAATATTCATTGATTTTCTGCTTTGTGGCCACGAGAATTCCACCTATGATTTTCTTATATTCCACGGTTGATTCGCGTCTCTCATCAGGCACAACGTTATCAATATTCTTAATGAAAATCACATCCGAAGAGAGGTCATTGAGATTCTCAATCAAAGCGCCATGACCACCGGGGCGGAAGAAGAGTTTGCCATTCTCGCGATAAGGAGTGCCGTCAAGGTTGGAAGCAACAGTGTCTGTGGAAGGTTTCTGTACGCTGTATGTAACATCGAATGTAACACCATACTTATGACCAAGATGAGCTGCGGCTTCTTCCACTTTTGCTTTTACATGCGGCAAATGTTCTTCCGAAACAGTGAAATGAACATTCACCTTGCTATCTTTACCTGCTGCATACATGGCTCCCTCGGCAAGATGCTCTTCAAGAGCAGTGCGCGAAGTGCCGATCACTTTGTGGAACTGCAGCAATGCTTTGGGAAGATAGCCATAATTGAGACCCTCTTTTGAAATGAGAGCTTGCGCCACATCCTTAAATTTTTTCTCTTTCAGCAAAGTATCAATGCTTCTACCGTAAAGCGATAAGCATACGAAATTGAGACGGGGGAAGAATGCGAAATTTTCAATATTCTTGAAGAAATTCTTCATGAAATCATTATCGGGCTTCTCTTTTTTGCCATTTACAAAGGAGAATACATCCTTAAACATGCGGGAGGCTGCTCCGCTTGCAGGCACCATCTTCATCACAGCTCCGCCGTCAGCCAAAAATTCATCCCAGCATTTTATGGCTGTAGTCTTCATATCTTCAGATAAAGCAGTGATTCCATGCCCTATTGTGGCAGGAGCTTCGATTTTCAAGAAGGGGAATCCCACTTTCAGCATATTTAGTTCTTCTTGAAGTTTTTCTTCAGAAATCCCTTTTTCGCTCAGGGTTGCAATGTCAATTTCTTCTAATTTCATATTTGGGTATATTTTTTATAAGACAGGCTCTAAAATTTCTATCTTTCTGCAAATATAACATAAAAATCTATGATTTTAGTCCAATATTTGCTAAAATATTTGGAAATAAGATTAAACTAAATTGGGATGTTTGTGTCATAGTAATGTTGCATTGCATATAGAGTAATGTAATTATTATTTCATACTAACCATATTGCGAAAATACAGGTGATGAAAAAAATATTTTCAATCCTTCTTGTCTTGTCGCTTGCAGGTTTCACTGCATATTCGGCTGTGATAAAAGGGAAAGTGGTAGATTCCTCATCACATCCCTTGCAGGGTGTAACTAGTCAGATAATCGAATACCCGGATTCTGTAAGGAAGGGATATATGATTACCACAGCCAAAGGTGAATTTTCATTCAAAGGGATAAATCCAGGGAATTATATGGTGAATTTATCCATGGTAGGAATGGATGATGTGCGCAAAATTATAGAGGTGCACGATACCACCACTACCATTAATCTTGGTTCTATAGAGATGACAGAGACTTCTGTCATGCTTCAGGATGCAGTGGTTACAGCTGTGAAAGCAGCCGTTGTTGCCAAACAGGATACCATAGAATTCAATGCCGGTTCTTTTAAAACACAGGCAAATGCTTCAGTGGAGGATCTACTCAAAAAGCTGCCAGGTGTTGAAGTGGATTCTGATGGAACTATTACTTCCGGAGGGAAGACAGTATCCAAGATTCTTGTGGATGGCAAGGAATTTTTCGGAGAGGATACGAAGATGGCCACCAAGAATCTGCCATCGGATCTTGTAGACAAGGTTCAAGTTGTGGACAGGAAGAGCGATCTTGCGCGTCTCACCGGTGTAGACGATGGCGAGGAGGAGACGGTAATCAACCTCACTGTCAAGAAGAATATGAAAAACGGCTGGTTTGGCACGGTAGAGGCCGGGTATGGCACAGACAAACGATATGAAGGAAAATTCAATGTCTCCACATTTACCGATAATAACCAGATATCTATAGTAGGTGGCGCCAACAATACCAATGACATGGGTTTTATGGATTCGGGGAGAGGTCGGTTCTCAAGTTTCGGTTCATCGGGCGGTATTCTCACCTCTCAGCAGCTTGGTCTCAATTTCAATGTTGGAAAGACAGAAAAGTTCAGGGTAGGAGGCAATGTCTTCTATTCCCATTCCGATAGAAATGTAAATTCCAAAACCAATACGCAATATACACAACCTGATGTGAATGAATACAAGTCATCCACATCCACATCTGAAGACGAAGGGCATAATATCAATGCGCAATTCCGCATGGAGTGGAAGATTGACGACAGCAACACACTTGATTTCCGACCGCAGTTCAGCTTCAACAAACGCGATTCTGAATCAACCGGCGACAGCTATCTTCGCAATGATAGTTTTGAGGGTGATCTTGTGAACAGTAATCTCAGCCGCAAATTCAATCATGGCACGAGCTATAATGTTTCCGGACGACTGATATTCAATCATAATTTTGCTTCCCATCCGGGGCGTTCATTCAGTGTGCAGACCAATTATGAATTCTCTGATACAAAGCAGAAATCCACATCATGGAGCGACATTGAATATTATCTGATTTCCAACCCTGAGGATGAAAATGAGACGTTGTATCGCTTTTTGGATAATCATCAGTGGAATAATACGGCAGGAGCGCGTCTCACATGGACAGAGCCTTTGGGAGATGTGAAGCGTGGTAATTTCCTGCAGGTGGCATACCGCGTAGAGTTACGATTCAATGATGCCGAGAAAGATACATATAATGTTCCACTTCCGGATGATATGACAGGCTTTTTGCCTGATGATTTCAGGGGGTTGCCAGCCGGGTCTGTCTTTGATACGGATCTTTCAAATGAATTCCGCAACCGCTTCACCACTCAGGAATTGCAGGTAGGATACAAGAAGGTTAACAGTAAATATAATCTTGAAGCCGGCTTGTTGTTTTCGCCGTCAAGCAGCGGAAGCACCGACCTTATAAATTCAGCCAGAAACATTCCTACTCGCTGGGTATGGAACGTCGGTCCCTTTGCGAGATTCCGTTATCGTTACAGCAAAACGAAATCCATACGCGCAGATTACCGAGCACGCACTTCGCAGCCTTCACTCACACAATTGCAACCAGTGGCAGATGTTTCCGATCCGCTGCATATCACAGTCGGAAATCCGGATCTGAAACCGACATTCACCCAGTCTGCCAGTGTCCATTTCAACAATTACAATCAAGAGAGCCAGCAGGCAATGAATGCAATGCTGCGTCTTCAATATTCGCAGAATGTGATTGTAAACAAGACCACATCAAATGCAGAGACAGGCGTCAGGACCACCACCTATGCCAATGCCAACGGCAATTTCAACGGAACAGGCATGTTTATGCTAAACCAACCGTTACATAATAGAAAATGGCGTTTTTCAGCCCGTGCGTTCATGACTTATTCCTCCAGTGCGGGATATATAAACGAAGATTTCAACCGCACAGGGAATCTGCGTCTCTCTCCCAATGCCGGAATGACATTCTCCTGCGATGTATTCCAGATGTCGGTTAATCCCACCTATTCATTCAATATGACCAACAATTCGCTGCCCGGACAGGAAAATCAATATACACATGCATACGGTTTCCGTGCTGATGCAGCACTGTATCTGCCTTTTGGTCTGCAACTGAACTCAGATATCAACTTCGACAAGACCTCCGGTTATTCATCCGGTTTCAATTCCACGACATGGCTCTGGAATGCGCAGATCTCCTACAGCATGTTGAAGGACAAGAGTCTGACGCTGAGTGTAAGGGCTTACGATCTACTCGGTAAGAGCGAGGATATAAGCCGTTCGGTAAGTGCATTCACCATTACCGACAGCAGTTATAATGATCTGACTCGCTATGTGATGTTCGGAATATCTTATACTTTCAATACATTGAAGGACAAGACACGTAAACGTGATAATGAAGACTTTGAAGATCGTCCCGGTCCGCCTCCCGGAGAGCGTCCGGGCGGTCATGGCGGACCTCCTCCGGGCGGCTTTGGCGGTGGCGGTGGTCACTAATGCTCCATTCCACAAAAATTAACAACAGATTCTAATTATATCCTGACTACATCCTTGACTCCTGTGACGGTCTTGATCTTTTTAATGATCGAGGTTAGTTGCCGATTATCGGAGACTCCAATCACGAGATAACCCTGGAATATGCCATCGTTGGAATCAATGGAAATATTGCGGAGCATAGTATTAGGCTCCTTGGATATAATTGATGTGATATTTGCCACAATTCCAATGTCATCATTGCCGATAACGCGTAAGGAAGCGGGGAGCAAACCTCCGCTCTTTCCGCTCCAGTTGGCACGAATTATGCGGTAAGGATATCGTTCTCGGATGTGTACGGCATTTGGACAATTCTCTTTGTGTATCTTTACTGATCCATCGGAAGATATAAAGCCAAACACTTCATCACCATATATGGGATTACAGCAGCGAGCGAATTTATAGTTCAGACCATTTATATTTTTATCGCCAATCACAAGCACATCATTCTTTACCTCATCATCTTTTGGTTGTATGAGTTGGAATTCCTCGGCTGAAACATGTTCTGTCTCTGTTTCACGGGTGGTGAATTCTATATAAGTGTTGAGGAATTTGCCCGCATCAATCTTATTCTCGCCCATTGCTGCGAAAAATTCGATTGCGGATTTATATCCGTTTTTTTTGATGAGACGCATTAATTCCGCCTCATCAATCTCAACTTTCCGGTTCTTGGCCCGGCGTGTGAAAGACTCTTTACCAATATCAGCAAGGCGTTGCTTCTCTTCGTTCAGGCTCTGTTTGATTTTGGTCCGGGCTTTGGACGTGGTTACAATATTGAGCCATTCCTGGCGGGGGGATTGGTTTGCAGCAGTAAGGATTTCGATAGTGTCACCATTCTGCACTTTATAATTGAGGCGTTTGTGTGCTCCGTTCACGACAGCACCGGTGCAATGCGCACCAACGTTAGTATGGATATGGAATGCAAAATCAAGCACTGTTGCTCCTGCTGCCATTCTGAAAAGATCACCTTTGGGAGTGAATGCAAACACTTCCTGACCGAACGCATCAGCCTTTATATTCTTCATCAACTGCATAGGACCGGCCTCGGCAGTTTCAAGAATATCGCGGATATTATTCATCCATTTGTCCGAACTGTCTCCTTTGCCTCCCTTATATCGCCAATGGGCGGCAAGACCCTTTTCAGCAACAAGATCCATCCTTTCAGTGCGGAATTGCACCTCCACCCATTTCTGCCCCGGTCCCATCACCGTGGCATGCAGACTTTCATAACCATTGCTCTTGGGCAATGTTATCCAGTCTTTCATCCTTGCAGGGTTAGCCGTATACATATCAGCCAATATTGAATATGCAAGCCAGCAGTCCTGCTTCTCCCGTTCGCGAGGTGTGTCTATGATTACACGGATGGCAAAAAGGTCGTAAATGCCGGGGAGATCCACTTTTTGTTTCTTCATCTTGTTCCATATGGAGGAAATGGATTTAGTGCGGCCCTTTATAGAGAATTTCAATCCGGCCTCAAGAAGCCTTTGCTTTACAGGAGCAATGAATTCGCTGATATACTGATCTCTGGAGCGTTTTGTCTCATTGAGTTTTTTTGCAATCTGTGTATATATCTCGCGGTTGGTATATTTCAATGACAGATCCTCCAGTTCACCCTTGATTTTATAAAGACCAAGTCTGTGGGCAAGCTGTGCATAAAGACAGTTGGCCTCGAAAGCTACATTACGCACCCATTCCTCATCAGGATGGTGATTAATTGTGCGCATAAGCACCAGGTTCTCTACAATCATTATGATAATCACCCTTATGTCATGAGCAAGAGCGAGCATCAGCCCCCGGAAATTTTCCTGATTATGGGCAGAGTTACGATTGCTGAATCTTGACACATTGTCTATGCCCTGGAGAAGTCCGGCAATATCGTCGCCCCAATCTTTCTCAATCTGTGAAATTGAAAGAAGACCCTCATGATAAACAGGGTAAAGAAGGATGGCAATAAGAATATTATGGTCGGGATCCACCATATCTGCAAAAGTGCATGCTGTCTGCAATGCGAGGATTGCGTGAGAGATGCCTTGTGAAGAATGGGCTTTACGGCTCCGGCGCATACCATCAAGCAATTGTGCATGAAAACGGGTACGCTCATCCTCGTTTAGATGTGGAATAAGACGGGAATTGATTTCATTTGCAAGATTTACCACTTCTCTGATTTCACAGTGGCTTAATTTTTCTACCTCTACATCTATCATATTAAGTTATGTATTCTTGAACACCTGACTACAAAATTACAAAAATTTTATTAATTTTGCGTTTGAAAGTTTTATAAAACAGTCTATAATTGAAGTTCAAACACTAAAGAGATGGAAATTATCAAACCTGAAATTGAGGGGCTGCTCATACTGCACCCTAAAATTTCCACTGATTCAAGAGGCTATTTCTTTGAAAGTTACAGTAAAAAGAATTTTGACGAAGCCGTTGGTTATCCTGTAGAATTCGTGCAGGACAACCAATCGAAATCAAGATATGGAGTGGTGCGCGGACTTCATTTTCAGCATCCACCGTTTGCTCAGGCAAAACTTGTAAGATGTATCAAGGGTAAAGTGCTTGATGTGGCGGTGGATATCCGCCGTGATTCCCCTACATTCGGCAAGCATGTGGCCGTGGAATTGTCGGATGAAAACAATGTGCAATTCTTCATTCCGCGTGGCTTTGCCCATGGATTCTCCGTACTCAGCGAGGAGGCGGTGTTCCAGTATAAATGCGATAATTACTATGCTCCCCAGGCTGATGACGGGATAACACTTGATGATGAATCCCTTGGAATAGACTGGCGGATTGCCCCTGAAGAACGCATACTATCCGAGAAAGATGCCCACCATCCCAAATTAAGTGAAATCAGCTCTCCATTTTAAACAAAAGAAAATAATCATGAAAAATATATTGGTCACGGGAGGAGCAGGATTCATAGGATCTCATGTTGTGCGCCTTTTTGTAAACAAATACCCGGAATATAACATAGTCAATCTTGACAAATTGACGTATGCAGGCAATCTTGCCAATCTCAAAGATATTGAGAATAAAACGAATTATAAATTTGTAAGAGCTGATATTGCTGATATTGAGGTAATGCGCCGTGTAATTAAGGAAAACAACATTACCGGCATTATCCATCTCGCCGCTGAAAGTCATGTGGACCGTTCCATAAAGGATCCGTTCACATTTGCCCGTACAAATGTGATGGGCACACTTTCTCTTCTTCAGGCAGCAAAAGAATACTGGGAGTCATTGCCTGAAAAATATGAAGGAAAACTTTTCTATCACATTTCTACAGATGAGGTTTACGGTGCCCTTGAGCTTACCAATCCCGAAGGTGTGGAATCACCTTTCACCACAAAGGCATCTTCCGAGCATCATCATGCATACGGCACCGAGTTCTTTCTGGAGACAACAAAGTATAATCCTCATTCACCATATTCAGCCTCAAAGGCTTCAAGCGACCATTTTGTGCGAGCCTACCATGACACATACGGAATGCCAACCCTCGTCACAAACTGTTCCAACAATTACGGACCATATCAGTTTCCAGAGAAGTTGATACCATTGTTTATCAATAATATCCGTCATCGTAAGCCTCTGCCTGTATATGGCAAAGGTGAGAATGTACGCGACTGGTTGTTTGTAGAGGATCATGCCCGCGCCATAGATACAATCTTTCACAACGGCAGGGTTGCCGAAACCTATAATATCGGTGGCTTCAATGAATGGAAAAACATTGATATTGTCAAGGTTGTTATCAAAACAGTGGATCGTCTGCTCGGAAATCCCGAAGGATATAGCGATGAATTGATCACTTATGTAACTGATCGCTTGGGTCATGATATGCGTTATGCCATTGATTCCCGCAAATTGCAAAAGGAGCTCGGGTGGGAACCATCGCTTCAGTTTGAGGAAGGTATTGAGAAAACCGTCAAATGGTATCTTGACAATCAGGAGTGGATGGACAATATCACATCCGGCGACTATGAACGCTATTACGAGGAGATGTATAGCGGAAGATAGAGGTTTGTCATTTGGGGCAGGTTTCAGTGATAAATGATCATAAGGGATTTGGGTTTTAAAGAGTAAAGATGTTGAAAGTATTGAAATTTGGCGGCACGTCCGTCGGTACAGTAGAAAGCCTTCGAAATGTAAAGAGTATCGTGGAGGGTCTTGACTCCCCTGCGATAGTTGTTGTTTCCGCACTCGGCGGACTTACCGACAAACTTATAGCCACTGCCAATTCCGCAGCCGGAGGGAGCAGAGATTATGAATCGGAGATGTTGGCAATCCGCAAACGTCATCATGATATTATCGACACTCTGATTCCTGAAGACCGCAAGGCTGATGTCATCGCCAAGGTTGATGAATTGCTCGGTATGCTTGAAGACAGGTATCATGGTCTTTACCTGATACGAATTCTGCCGGAGCGCACATTGGCGGAAATTGTGAGTTTTGGAGAAAGGATGTCGTCAATCATCGTGGCCGGTATGCTGAAAGATGCTTCGCATCATGACTCTTTAAAATATATCAAGACAGAGAAATGGTTTGGTCGCAATATTGCTGACCGTCAACTTACAGACAAACTCATACGCAATGAGTTCGTTTTTCCCATGTCACAGCATGCCGTGGTCGGTGGTTTCATATCCACCGACCGCGACACTGGTGAGATCACCAATCTTGGAAGAGGAGGCAGCGACTATACGGCAGCTCTACTCGCAGCTGCTCTGGATGCCGAATTGCTTGAGATTTGGACAGATGTGGATGGTTTCCTAACAGCCGATCCAAGGATTATCAAGGATGCCAAGATTGTGCCGGAGATGTCGTTTGTGGAAAGTATGGAGCTGTGTTCATTCGGAGCCAAGGTGATTTATCCTCCCACGATATATCCCGTGTTCCACAAAAATATTCCCATAAAAATTCTCAATACATTCAATCCTTCTGCCCCGGGTACATACATTTCCGATGCCGACCCATCAAAAGGGAAAGCGAGAGGCGTATCATCAATGAGCAATATTACTGTGATTACCATAACGGGGAAACTTACTTCCAACGTGGCCGAGATAAATTCGAGAGCTTATAATGCTATGGCTCGAAATGGTATCAGCGTGTTGCTTGTGGCTCAACCATCTGAAAAAAATGCGTTTGCGGTAACCTTGCCCGGTGCTGATGGAGACAAGGCACTGGAGCAATTGAGAATAGAGTTTTCTCCCGAACTTAACTCCGGAGAACTGACGGAAATCCGCAAAACCGACAATCTTTCCGTAATTGCAATAGTAGGAGAGGGAATCAAGCAGGCTAAAGGGCTTGGTGAGAAAGTGGTGAAGGCTCTTGGAGAAGAAGGCGTGGACGTAAAGGCGATTTCAGACGGTGCTTCTGACACCACAGTGGCTGTGGTGGTTGATAGCGAAAGGGTGAAGGATGCATTGCGAATTTGCCATGCGCTCATGTTTGGAACCGATAATCATTAAAGACAATGGCGGATATAAAGAATATAAGGTATGAGATAAGCAACGCGAATCCTCGTAAATGTCCTGCAACGAGTGTGCCTGAATATGCGTTCATAGGAAGGAGCAATGTGGGCAAGTCATCTCTTGTCAATATGCTTGGCAAGAACAAGAATCTTGCAAAGACTTCCCAGAAACCCGGAAAGACATTGCTTATCAATCATTTCAAGGTGGATGATGGGAACTGGTATATTGTAGATCTTCCTGGATACGGATATGCTGCGCGGGGGAAGGAGCAGCGGGAGAAGTTGTCGCGTATTATCAATGGATATATTCTTGACAGAGAGCAGCTGACATCGCTTTTTGTGCTGATTGATATCCGACATGAGCCGCAAAAGATAGATCTGGAATTTCTTGACTGGCTTGGAGAGAATGGCGTTCCGTTTGCTATAGTGTTCACAAAGGCAGATAAACTCGGACCGGTAGCTGCAGAGCGGAATGTGAATGATTATAAGAAAGAATTAATGAAGAGATGGGAAGAACTCCCCCCTGTATTTGTCACCTCTTCGGAGAAAGGAGTCGGAAGAGAGCAGCTTCTTGATTACATATATTCAATCAATAAGGAATTAAAGGAGAGTAATCATGAAAACAATATAGAGAAATCTGAAGACGATAATACTTAATAGGGATCTAATCCGGAAACTAACCTTGAAATGAAATGATAGACAAGCAACGATTATTGAAAAGTAGCGACAAGAAGGCGGAGGCATTCCGCTTTATGGCAGTAGGTGGATTCGCCACAGTGCTTCAGTATGGCATATACGTAGTGTTTTTGCATGCTGTCGGTACAACTGCTGTAGTATCGACTCTTATAAGCTATGCCATCAGTTTTGTGGCAAACTTCTTCCTTTCAAGTTATTTCACATTCCGGAGCGATCCGAATGCAAAGAAAGGACTGGCTTTCGCGTTGAGTCATCTGATAAATATGGGTTTGCAAACAGGATTTGTAGCTATATTCAAGGGGATTGTGGGTCCGACACTTGCTTTGCTCCCTGCTCTCGCGATATGCGTACCCATAAATTTCTTCCTTGTAAGATATGCATTCAAGGCAAAAATTTTCCAGGGAAGCATCAGAAAGAACAAAATCGCAGCCAATCGTGTTGAATCAAGATGAAATATGATTGATAAAATAATTTTTTTACCATGAAGAAAGTAGCTTTTGCCAGCGATCATGCCGGCTATCAGATGAAAGAGATGCTTAAAAATTATATGTCGGAGAAGGGTTATGAACCTGTGGACTTCGGCACAAACAGTGAGGAATCCTGTGACTATTCTGATTATGCACATCCGGCAGCCGTTGCTGTGGAAAAGGGTGAGTGTGAGTTCGGTATCGCAGTTTGCGGATCAGGTAATGGTATAGGGATGACCCTCAACAAGCATCAGGGTATCCGTGCCGGACTGGCATGGATGGAAGATCTTGCAGACCTTGCCAAGCGTCATAACAATGCCAACTTCCTGGTGCTTCCGGGTCGTTTCATTTCGGATTTCATGGCTAAAAACATTGTGGATGCATACCTTGCGGCTCCATTCGAGGGCGGGCGTCATCAGCGCAGGATAGATAAAATGCCGGTGCTCTGATGTCTGAATCCGGATTTCGCATTTTCCTTGAAGATCTTCATTTCTATAGCTATATAGGAGTGGGGGAGCAGGAGCGTGTTGTCGGCAACGAATTTATTGTATCTGTTGCCGTCTTTTATGATGCAGCCGGTTATGAGAAAGAGATTCTTGAAAGCAGTATATCATACGCGGATCTTTATGAAGAGGTACGCTGTGAAATGAAAAAGGAAAGAATGCTTTTGGAGACTGTGGCTGTAGATATATGTGAAAGGATTTCAACACGATGGCAGCAGGTAGATGAAATTAATGTTAAGATAATCAAAGATAAAGCACCGGTGACGGGTCTTATCGGCAACTGCGGAGTGGAATATTTTTGGAAAAAAAGTTGAGAAATATTTGGCAGTGTTGGAAAAAAGCATTAATTTTGCAATCGCAAATCGGGGCAAGCCCGTGAGCGGAATGGTTCGTTAGCTCAATTGAATAGAGCATCTGACTACGGATCAGAAGGTTGCAGGTTTGA